>JBDHIS010000044.1:0-15793 GCA_039587315.1 Gemmatimonadota bacterium
GACCGGCAGCCGGAAGTTGGGATCCGCACCTGCATAACAGTCCTGAACGAACAGCTCTTCACCCTGCAGGAAGGCCTGCAACCGGGTAAGCAGCGCGTTGAACTTGTCCGCGGCAAAGGGCCTGTTGTACTCGCCCCACCAGATCTTGTCCTCGGTGCCGGATTCACGCACCACGAACTTGTCGGCCGCGGCGCGGGCTGTGTGCTTCCCCGTGTCTACCAGGAACGGACCACCGCGTGAAAGGTGTCCCTCGCCCCGGAACACAGCCTCCTCGTAGAGAGCCGGGGTGGGGAGGTTCCAGAACACGCGATCCAGGTGAATCAAGCCGTGGTTCTTGAGGCCGTAGTCGCTTTACATCCAATCCCGTACGAGCTTCCGGTCACCGATGTAGAGCTCATTTGGAGAGTTGGGATCGAGCGCCCACTTCATGCGCTCGATTCCCTCGGTGATGTCCTTGATGGTGCCGCAGGTCGAGAGCCGCAGGAACCCCTCGCTCCCGAACTCGACTCCCGGCACCGTCACCACCCGCACCTTGTCCACCAGGAACTCGGCGAGCTTGGTCGAATCCTTGTTGTAGTAACTGAAGTCGGCGAAAGTGTAGAAGGTGCCGTCCGGCTTGTACGCCTTCACGCCCTCGAACGAGTTCAGGCGCGCCATCATCACGTTGCGGTTGTTCTCGAGCGTGAGCCGCAGACTCTCGACGCTGGTCTGCACGCCGTTCACTGCCGCTACCGCAGCGTGCTGCAACAGCGATGACGGCCCCGAGGTCTGGTGACCTTGAATGTTGGCCATCACCTCGACGAGCTTCTTGTTGGCCACCGCCCAGCCGATCCTGAAGCCGGTCATTGCGTACTGCTTCGAGACGCCGTTGATCACGACCAGCTTCGAGTTTGCCGACGTGTCCTTGGCGTAGCTGTAGCAGTTGATCGGCTTGCGGCCGTCGAACACCAGCCGGTGGTAGATGTCGTCCATGATCAGGTAGAGCCCGCGCTTCTCGCAGAGCTCCACGATCCCGGCGATGAACTCCTCTGAGTACATCGCGCCCGAGGGATTGTTCGGGCTGTTGATGATCACGGCCTTGGTGTACGAAGTGACGTTCCGCTCGATCTCCTGCAGCCGCGGGTAGAACGAGCCGTCGTCCGGACGCACGGCAACGGGCACCGCACCGCAGAGCTTGACCATCTCGGGGTAACTCACCCAATAGGGGACCGGGAAGATCACCTCGTCCTGCGGATTCAGGATGGCCTGCAAGGCCACCATGATCGCCTGCTTGGCGCCGCCCGACGCGATCACGTTCTCGGTCTCCACCTTGCGGCCGTAGAACTCGTCGGTGTAGCGGATGATCGCCTGTTTGAGTGCCGGGATTCCGTCGGCAGGCGTGTAGCGCACCTCGCCCGAGCTCAGGAGTCCGGCCGCGGCCACCAGGGCGTCTATGGGCGGCTTGGTCTTGGGCTCGCCCCCGCCCAGGTGGATCACCGGCTCGCCCTTGGCCCGCAGAATGGAGGCCGTTTCGTTGAGCTTGAGGGTCGCCGATTCGCCTATGGATTTTCCGATAAGACTGATGCTCATTACCCGTTCCCTTTTGACAGATGCCTGCTGGGCCAAATGCCGATTCCACCGCTCCCGCCCTCCGCACAACCACGGCACAAAAGGGGAGGTTTACCGCAGCGCAGTAGGGACTGGAATCTACCGCCGGGGAATGGTGCCGCTCAAGCGTGGGAATTGCCGCAGACCGGAATGGCTACCAGCCGATCTCCCGGAGGAACTCGCGGATCAGGACGCCGATCTGCTCGGGCTTCTCGATTGGAGACATGTGCCCCGTCGCGCCGAGCGTCACCAAACGGGCGTTCGGCATGCGCTCGGCCATCACCTCCGACTCCCGTGGAGGAGTCGTCTGGTCCTCGTCGCCCACTATCACCAGCGCCGGCGCCGTGATGGTGGGAAGGCGGCCCGCGATCGTGGGCCGCCTCATCACCGGCCGCAGGGTGCGTGCGATGACCTTGGGGTCGTATCCGGCGATGGGCTCAGTCCACTGCTTCACCTGCTCGGGATGGGTGCGGCGGAAAGTGGCTCCGAACATCGCCTTGGAGGCCTCGGCGAGCAGCCAGGGGCGGATGCCGAACAGCCGGGCCATCAGCACCAGGAGCCCGTACCGGATCCGCTGGTAGAGGGTCTCCGTGCTGGCCGAGGTGTCCACGAGCACGAGCCCCCTCACCCGCTGGGGGTGTCGCAGCGCCAGGTGCAAGGCGGCCATCCCACCCATGCTCTCACCCACTACCACGGCCCGGTCGATGCCGAGGGCGTCCATCACCCGGGCGTAGTCGTCGGCCTGGTCCTCGATGGTCCAGTCACGCTCCGGGAGGCCGCTCAGGCCGTGCCCTCGGGAGTCGAACGCCACCACCCTGTGATCCACCGCGATGAGCGGGATTTGGCCGGCCCACGATCGCCAGTCGAACAGCAGGCCGTGACCGAAGACGACCGGCCGCCCCGTGCCGTCCTCCATGGCGTGGAGCTGGGTCCCGTCGACGTCGATCATGTGGCTGGCTGACATCACTCCTCCTGAGCGGGGCTTGTGGGGCGCCGCCCCACCCACCATGCTGGATCAGCGTCCCCGGATCTGCAAGCGGTGGGACGGGTATGCTCGGAACTGGATGGGACGATCGCACCCCTTGGACGAGGTATGTAGATGTCAGCACGGAGAGCTCTGGCGGCCGTCGTTTGCAGCGCCGCGGTTCTTTCGGCCCAGGCAACCGCACAGGATGTCCTCCCGGTCCCCCTCGGTCGCTATGACTTCGAGTCAAAGACCCTGGAGGGCGACCCCTTTTGGGGCACGATTCACATCACCGAAACGGACAGCGGATGGGGCGGGCGGCTCCTCACCACGGTCCGGCCGTCGGTCCCACTCCAGAGCGTGACCCTCGAGGGCTTCGAGCTGACCGTCTCGGCGCAGCTCACCCCGTCTCTCCTCGTGACGTTCCACGGCGCGCTCGAGGGCGCTTCGTACTCCGGCCGCTGGGTCATCGACGACCGCGCTGAGCCGTTCACGGCGCGCCGCACCGCGACCGATCCCGACAACAACCTGGAGCCGGCTCCCTGCGAAGCGCCGCGAGTGGAGGGCCAGGTCCGCTGCGCCACGTTCCACGTATACGAGGACCGGGAGGCCGGCAGGGGCCGCAAGATCCCGCTCAACATCGTGATCCTCCCGGCAAGCGGTGGGGGCGCCGAGCCCGACCCGTTGTTCACGTTTGCCGGCGGGCCGGGCCAGGCGGCGACCGACGGAGCGGGCGGCAACGCACAGCGCTTCTCTCGGATTCGCCGAAAGCGAGACATTGTGATGGTGGACCAGCGCGGCACCGGCGGCTCGAACGGCCTGCCGTGTGAGTTCACGACGCCCACGGAGCGCGCCCTGGTGCTGCTGGCGTGGGTGTTCCCGCCGGAGGCAGTCGCCGCATGCCGCGAGCGCCTCATGCCGCGGGCCGACTTGAAGTTCTATACCACGACCCTCGCGGCGCACGACATCGACGAGGTTCGGGCGTGGCTGGGATACGAGCGCATCAACCTGTATGGTGGCTCTTACGGCACGCGTGCCGCACTCGAGTACCTGCGGCGCTACCCGGACCGGGTGAGGACCGCCACACTGCGCGGCGTGATCGCCCCGAGCGGGAACCTCGCTCTCAATAATCCGCGTGATGCACAGGCCTCGCTGGAGCGGCTCTTCGCCGACTGCGCGGAGGACTCCGCCTGCGGCGCCGCATACGACCGACTCCACCGCAAGCTCAACACGGTCTTGATGCGGTTGACCGACGACTCGATGAGCGTGCGCGTCTACGACGGGCAGACCGCCGACACCGTGGACATCCAGGTCACCCGGGACGCGTTTGCGGGGGGCATGCGGCGACTCCTGATGGACACGCAGACGCAGCGCTTCATCCCGATGATCATCGAACGCTCTTTCGGCGGGGACCTCACGCCGTTCCGGCCCGCGGTGGGCGCCACGCTTGGGGTGGTGCGCACCCTCAGCTTCGGCATGGCGCTGTCGGTGTTCTGCGCCGAGGACTACGGTCGGCTCACCAGCAGTAACGTCGACGTGGAGACGGCGGGCACGTTCCTCGGCTCGACCGCAGCCAACATGCTGCGAAGCGCCTGCGAGGTGTGGCCGCAGGGCGAAGCGCCCGCCGACTTCCACGAGCCGGTCCATGCCGACGCTCCGGTCCTGCTCTTGTCGGGTGAGCTGGATCCCACCACCCCCCCAAGGTGGGGTGCCGAGGTAGCCTCCACGCTGCCGCATAGCTTGCACGTCGTGATGCCGGGAATATCGCACGCGCCGTTCCCGCGCTGTGCGCAGCGGATAATGGCGGACGTAGTGGCGGCTGGCTCGGTGGAGGGAGTGGATACGTCGTGCGTGGCGGACTTGAAGCGGCCCCCGTTCCAGGTGAGCGGCCCCCGCTGAACACGGGCCCCGGCCGCGACGAAGCCCCGCGACCGAGTGGCCGCGGGGCTTCGCGCATCCAGGTGATTCGGATTCGGGCGCCGTGTCGTCACACGCCGATATTCGTCAACTCCTCCTCTATTACGGCCTCGAACAGCGGAACCTTGTAGCCGTTCCGCCTGAGGGTCTGTGCATCGGCCATGGCAGCCCGCGCCGCGGCGCCGCAGGTAGCGGCGTCCAGCGCCTTGCCGGCGATCACCTGTTCCACTTCGCGCGAGCGCCAGGGAACGGGAGCCGCCCCGCTCAGCACCACGCGGCCGCCGGCGACTCGCCCGCCGTTGAATTCGAGTGCTAGCGCTACGCCCGCGAGCGCGAAGTCCCACGCTCCACGGTCGCGCACCTTGCGGTACGAGCTCCTCAGCCCTCGCGCGGGTCCAGGCAGCAGGATCTCGGTGACGATCTCGTTCGGCTCGAGCACCGTCTCACGTTGTACGTCTGTGCTCGGCGGAACGAAGAAGTCCTCCAACGGCACTACGCGCGAGTCGCCCCGACGGTCGATCCGTATCGATGCCTGCAGAGCCACGAGGGCCGGCGCCGTATCGGACGGGTGCACGATGTAGCAGCGGGACCCTCCCAGGACGCAGTGGAACTGGTTCTCACCCGCAAGCGCGTAGCACGTATCGCCGCCCTTGCGCAAGCAGTGGAACTCGCCGCGGTAGTACCAGCAGCGCGGTTTCTGGCACAGGTTCCCGCCGATCGTACCCTGGTTGCGGAGCTGCGGGCTGGCCACCTCTGCGGCGGCCTGGGCCAGCGCAGAGTAGCGCTCCCGTACCAGCGAGTTGCTCGCCACTTCGGCGACGGTCGTGAGCGCGCCGATCCGCAAGCCACCGCCGCCGGCCTGCCGTATGCCCTTCAGCTCCTGGAGGGCCGAGAGACTCACGACCTTCCGTGCTTCGAACACTCCGTCCCGCATGCAACCGAGCAGGTCGGAGCCGCCCGCGTGAGGCTTCGCCCCGTCCGATGACAGGTGCGTGAGCGCTTCGTCGAGAGAAGTCGGCCGGACGTAACTGAACTTGGGCAGCATGGCTCACTCTCCTCTCTGCGCGGCGAGCGCTTCGACGAGTCTGCTCGGGTTGATCGGTGTGCCGGTCATGCGGACGCCGGTCGCGTGGAACACCGCGTTGGCGACCGCCGCCGCGGTGGGTATCGTGGCCGGCTCGCCGATGCCCTTTGCCCCGGTGTTGTTGGCCTCGCGGTCACCCGGGTCCACCGGCACGCACTCGACCTCCGGCGGCACGTCGAGCGCTGTGGGGAGCTTGTAGTCGTGCCAGTTCTTGTTGACCATCTTGCCGGTCTGATCGCCATCCAACACGCGGGCCTCTGTCATGCCGAACCCGATGCCCATCGTGATGCCACCGACAACCTGGTTCTTGTAGGTGAGCAGGCTCATCACTCGACCACTGTCGTGTGCTCCGAGGAAGCGCAGCACGTTCACCTCGCCGGTCCGTATGTTCACCTCCACCTCGCAGAACTGTGCGGCGAACGGGTTCACGACCTTGCCGGCGGGGTTGGGCGCGCGGTGGCCGACGCCCGTGAGCATGCGTCGGCGGCCCAGGCTGCGCAGGCTGCTGGGCTCCCGCTCGACCTCGGGGTCGGCGGTGGATTGAACCTTACCGTCCTTCAGGTACAGCGTTGATACCGCGACGTTCATCTCCTCGGCGGCGAGCTCGAGGAGTTGGTGCTTCACGTCGATCGCCGCCGCACGGACCGTCGGAGCTTCCGACGGCACTGTCATGCTTCCGCCGCTCGCACCGGCGAACTGAGTGGTACCGGTGTCGGCGTTCTCTATTTGCACCTCGCCCGGATCCACTCCGAGCTCCTCTGCGACCACCATCGCCAGCACCGTCTTGGTGCCCGTGCCGATGTCGGCTGCGCCCGTGTTGAGGTTCACGGTGCCGTCGGAGTAGAGCTTCACAATGGCGGTAGCCGGCGGTGAGCCCATGCCGTACGGCCACAGGCAGCTGGCTACGCCGACTCCGCGACGCATCGGTCCGTCTGCCGAGGCCGCGCTCGATCTCTCTCGCGCCTCCGTCCAGCCGAACGAGCGAGCGCCCTCCTCGAGGCACTCCTTGAGGCCGGTCGTCGTGTAGGGAGGGTTCCCCTCGCGGGCCTGGCTGTACGCCGGGATGTTCTTGAGCCGCAGCTCGATCGGGTCCATCCCGATTTCCACGGCCAGCGCGTCCATCATCTGCTCGAGTGCCCAGGCGCACTGTGGGTGTCCCGGAGCCCTGAACGGCCGGGCCGGGCCGGCGTTGATGTAGATGTCGGTTGTCTCCGTCTTGGCGTTGGGGCAGGTGTAGAGGTCCCGCACCAGCCAATCGAGCAGGGAGGTGCCACCGGCCCTGTAGGCGCCGCCCGTTCCGGTACCCCAGAACTGCATGGCCGTGAGCGTGCCGTCGCGCTTGACCCCAGCCTTGAGCCGCATGTTGCTGGGTGGCCGATTCCCGACAGCGAGGAATGTCTCCTCGCGGGTGAGTACGCACTTCACCGGCCTGGCCGTCTTCTTTGCCAGCAGCGCGGCGATGACCGTGTATTTCCCCGATGAGAGCTTGCTGCCAAAGCCCCCGCCCATGTAGTGGCCGATGACACGCACCTTGGAGAACTGCATCCCCAGCGCGCTCGCCACTCCGGACTGCACGTTGAAGACGCCCTGCGTCGACTCCCACACCGTCAGCTGGTCGCCGTCCCACTTTGCTACCGCTCCGTGGGGCTCCATCGGTGTGTGGATCTCGCACTCGGAGCGGTACTCCTGCTCCAGCACGACGTCGGCCTGTGCGAAACCGGCTTCGACGTCGCCCCGCTCGTAGGTGCTGGGTTCGGCAACCCGATTGCCCGCGTCGTGGACCAGCGGGGCGTCGGGCTCCAGGGCCTCGCGCTCGTCCGACACGAACGGCAGCCGCTCGTACTCGACCTCGATGGCGCGCACCGCGTCCCACGCGTCGTATGGTGTTTCGGCCGCCACGGCCGCTACGGTTTCGCCCTCGTAGCGGCAGTGAGTGTTGAACAGCCGTTCCCGGATGAACTCGCTGTGCGGTCTCGTGGCTGCGTCCTCCGGTGAGAAGGCGCTGAGCACCGCGCGCACTCCGGGCAGCTTCTCGGCTGCGCCGGTGTCAACGCTCTTCACCTCTGCGTGCGGATAGGGGCACCGTAGTATGGCGGCGTACAGCATCCTCGGCAGCACGACGTCGGCCGAGTACACAGCCGAGCCGCTCACCCGCTCATACGCATCCACCCGCGGCAGCGGCTTGCCGACCACCTTCGTCTCGTCCCACGGCTCGATGTCCTCGTCCTGAGAGGGCGTGTCGGGGAGATCGATGCCTTCCAGCCAATAGGGCCTTTCGCGATCGAGGGTCATGAGGCGCCCCCTTCTCGCTTGAGTTCGGCGGCACGCTCAGCGGCGGCGAATATGTGTGCGTAGGCACCGCAGCGACACAGGTTGCCGCTCACTCCTTGGCGGATCTCATCCAGGGAGGGATTCGGGCTCGAGCGCAGCATGCCGTCGACTGCCATGATCTGGCCGCTCGTGCAGTAGCCGCACTGGAGGGCGTCCTTCTCCACGAAGGCCTGCTGGGTGTGGCCCAGCTTCTCGCCCTCCATGAGACCCTCCACGGTCTCGATGCGCGCTCCCTCGGCCTCCACCGCCAGCATCAGGCATGCGTAGCGCGGCACGTCGTTCACGAGCACGGTACAGGCGCCGCATTCGCCGCGGTCGCAGCCCACCTTGGTGCCGGTGAGACCCAGCTCCTCGCGTAGCACGTGCGCCAGCGACCAGCGTGGCTCTACCAGCAGCTGGCGGGAGCGGCCGTTGAGGATGAGGGTGACCTTGGAGAGCTCTTCGCCCTCCAGCAGCTCGGCGCGTTCGGTCGGTTCCGCCTCAATGCGCGACGCCGCAACGGCCGAGAGTGCGCCGGTACCCACCGAAGTGAGAAAGCCGCGCCGCGATACGCCCTTACGTCCGGGAGCTTTGGGATCGTCTGTCATGGAGCCTCCTGCGGGACATCGGAGATGGTCCGATTCCCCAACTCAGGGCAGACGGGATTAAGGATGGATGAAGCCGCCGTGAAGCCCGTCTAGAGCTCTCGAATGGCCTCTATCGGGTCAAGCCGCGATGCGCGTTTGGCCGGGTACCATCCGAAGACGAGTCCCACGAGGAGGGCGAAGGAAATCGCCATCGCCACACCGGGGATGTGGAGCGGTATGAAGAAGTCGCTGCCGAACTGGCGCGCGACGGCCTTGGTAACGAGGATCAGGCCGACCCCTCCGGCGACGCCAAGCGTGGCTCCCAGGAGAGCCAGCGTGACGGACTCCACCAGGAACAGCCGTCTGATGTCCCAGTCGTCGGCGCCCAGCGCCTTGCGGATGCCGATCTCACGAACGCGCTCTCGCACCGAGATGAGGAGTACACTGAACAGCCCGATGCCTCCCACGATCAGGGTCACTCCGGCGATCGTGTACAACACGACGTTCCAGCCACCCAGGATGTCGTCCGCCATGGCCAGGCTTTCGAGCACCTCTGCGGCCTCGTTCTCCACTTCGAAGTCCTCGGCACCGAGGTGCCGCTGTCGCAGCAGCACCTCTCCGGCGCGCATCACGGAGGGGAAGTCCGCGTCCTCGCTCACCTTGAGCAGCACGTTGTCCACGCGCTGACCGCCCATGTGATACACAGTGATGTAGGTGTAGGGCAGGTACACCCGGCGGGCGAGGAATGAGAAGTTGGCCGGGATCAACTCGAACTCGATGGGTGCTACCACGCCGATCACGCGGAACTCGATGCCGTCGACCTTGATAGTGCGTCCCACCGGGTCGGTGTTACCGAAGAAGGGCTCCACGAGCTCCTCACCGATGACGGCAACGCGCTGGGCGTTGATTATATCCAGGGCTGCGAACTCGCGGCCCCGTACGACCGGCCAATTGCGGAAGGTCAAATAGCCGGCGTCGATTCCCGAGACCGGGACCAGGCGCTGGTCCAACGTCGTGCTCACCAGCTGTCTGCCGGCGAAGTTGCGGCCGTACGCTGTCTCGACCCCACGCAGTCGGCGCAGCGCCTCTACGTCGGCGAGCTTGAGACCCGGGTGTCTGAGGTCGGCGGCCCGTACCGCGTCCGACCGCGGGCCTCGGTCGCGGAGCTGGAAAGTGGCGACCATGTCCATCTCCCGCAGCTCTTTGTACGCCATGTACTTGACCCCGGCCGCGAGCGACGTCATCGCAACGACGGCTGCCGCGCCGAACACGATACCGAACAGCGTGAGCAGGGAGCGCAACTTGTGGCCGCGGATCTCCCGCAGGGCGTCCCAGCCCAGCTCGCCCCACGTGGCCAGCGCGTTCCAGACGCGGGATCTGCTACCCATAGCGGAGTGCCTCTACCGGCGACATTCGCGCGGCGCGAAAGGCAGGGTAGAACCCCGCCACCGCACCCACGCTCAGCGACGTACCCAGAGCCACCGCAGCCATCGCGCCCGTCACCGCGGCGGGCTGGCTCATGAAGTGCGCCACCGCACCGGTGAGCGCCGTTCCAAGGCCCAATCCCAACAGGCCGCCGAACACCGCGATCACCGAAACCTGAGCTATGACCTGCACGAACACCTGGAGACCCGAAGCCCCGAGTGCCATGCGCGTGCCGAACTCGCGCACGCGCTCCGCCACCGACGCGAGCAGGATGTTGGCGATCACCACGCCGCCGGCGAACAGCGAGATGATTCCCACGATCAGGAAGATGATGTTGAACATCATGAAGAACTGAGCGTCGTCGGCGCTCCGTTGTCCCAGGGGCCGGATGTCGAAGTCCTCCACGCCGTGCATTGAGAGCATCATCTGGCGTACCTGCGCTTCGGCGGCCGGCCCGCCCGTGGGTGTGATGGCCTTGAGCGTGAGAAAGTCGAGCCGGTCGTTCTCCCCTGTGTACTGCGAGAACGCGGTTGTGATGGGGATGTAGGCGCGCCGGTTGCGGTACGCCAGTGCGTTGCCGCTCCATGGCGCCCAGTAGAACTCCTCTCGCTCCATCACGCCAACCACGGTGTAGTTCTTGCCTCCCAGGTTCACGATCTTGCCGACTGCCCGATCTGCCCGGCCCTCGAACAGCGAATCGGCATACGCCCACCCCAGTACCATGACGCGCGCCTGGCGCTGGACGTCCAGGTCGCTGATGTAGCGTCCTGTCATCGTGAAGATCGCGTTGATCATGGCGTAGTCGGGCGTGGTGCCGATGACGTCGCCCTCGAAGTCGACGCGGCCGTAGCGGTAGTCGTGCCGGCCGAAGTACCCGGGTGCGACGCCCCTCAACATGGTGGCGCGTTCCTTGAGGTACGCTGCGTCGCGGTAGGTCAGCCGGCGCGAGGCCAGCTCCATCGCCGTGGGCTGCAGCGACTCTTCGCGGTCGTACACGATTATCGCGCCGAACCCGCCCTGCTCGATGATGAACGCTTCGGTCTGCTTGGTCTGGCCGCCGAACAGCGCCAACACCGTAACGATGCTTCCCGTGCCCAGAACGAGCCCCAGGAGCGACAGCACGGTCTGTCCCAGGTGGCGCCGGGCCTCGTCCAGGCCTACCAGCAGCGCCTCGAGAAAGTTCATGCCGCCACGCGCCCGTCGGCGATGTGCACGATGCGGTTGGCCTCTTCGGCGACGTTGGGGTCGTGCGTGACCAGCACGATCGTGTCACCCGCCGCGTGCACCTCTCGGAAGGTCTCGAGCACCTCGGCGCCAGACTTGGAGTCGAGGTTCCCCGTGGGCTCGTCCACCAACAGAATCGCCGGCTCCCCCACGAGCGCCCGGGCGATGGCCACCCGCTGGCGCTCGCCGCCGGAGAGCTCCTCGGGCCGGTGCCCAACGCGGTGCGACATTCCCAGCCGCTCCAGCAGCGTCCGCGCGCGCTGGCGCCGCTCGCGCCGCGTGTATCCACCGCGGTACTGCAGCGGCAGAGCCACGTTTTCTTCCACCGTGAGCCGCGGCATCAGGTTGAAGGTCTGGAATACGAACCCGACCTTCTGATTCCGCACTTTGGCCAACTCACGGCCGCGCAGCGTCCCGACGTCGGTTCCCCCGAGGCGGTAGCTGCCGTCGGTTGCGGAGTCGAGGCAGCCGAGGATGTGCATCAGCGTGCTCTTCCCAGAGCCCGACGGCCCCATGATCGCCATGTACTCGCCCTGCTCTACATCGAGATCGACGCCGCGCAGCGCCGGCACGTCCACCCGGCCGAGGCGGTAGATCTTCGTGATGTCTCGCGCTTCGAGCAGTGCCATGGGTCAGCGGCCGGCCCGCGCGCGCCGAGCCGCCTCCCGCGGATCCTCCAGAGCCACCGAGTCGCCCTCATCGAGCCCGTCGAGGATCTCGACGTAGGAGAGGTCGCTCAGGCCGAGCGTGACCGGAGTCCGCTCGGTATCTCCTGAGGTCACCTTGTACACGATCGGGCTCCCCTCGATGAAGAACACGGCCTCCACCGGGATGCGAATCACGTCGTCGCGTGAGGGGCCGGCGATGCGCACGTTGGCGGTCATGCCGGGCCGCAGGATGTGGGCGCCGGACTCCACCTCGATCTCGACGTCGAACACCCGGATGCGCTCCTGCTGCCGCGCTGCGGGCGGCACCAACCGCACTACGCCCGAGGCAGTGTCGTCCGGGAACGCATCCACCGTGATGGCGACGGTGTCACCGTTCTCCACCTTTCCGATGTCCACCTCGTTGACCGCCGCCTTCACCAGGAGCGTGGAGAGGTCGGCGATCGTGAACAGCTCGGTCCCTCCGCCGAACACGCTCGTGCCTCCCACCACCGTCTCACCCTCCTCCACGCCTCGCAGTATCACGACGCCGGCGGACGGTGCACTGATACGCGCCAACTGGCTCCGTCCGGAGGCGCGCACACCACTCTCCTCCATCAGCCGCAGCCGTTCGCGAGCGGTATGCAGGTCATTTTCCGCCTGCTCCATCGCGACCCGGGCGCTCTCCACGTCCGAGTCGGATATCAGGTCGCGCGTCTCCAGCTCCTGGGCGCGCTCGTACTCGCGGCGCAGGTTGCCCACCGAGATCTCTCCACCGCTTATCTCACTGCTGAGTTGGGCCAACGCGTTGGCCTGTGCGATGTCGGGCACGATCGTGGCCATGAGCCGGCCCGCGTCCACGGAGTCGCCCTCGCGTACGTGCAACTGGCGCACGACCCCGGAGATGGGTGACTTCACCACGATCTGGCGCTCGGGCTCAACCAGGCCCGTTTCCTCGATGGTCACGCGAATCGGGCCGCGCTCGACGGCGGCTATGCGGAAGGGGTGTTCGGAGGCTTGCTCGTCCCCGCTGGCCGATCCGCAGCCGGATAGGCCGGCGGCCAGCAGCATGAAGAGAACGCCCCTCGAGGGTCGGTTACGGCATACCATCTGAACCACCTCGGCCGAGGTTGGAACTGCCTGTATGTGCTTCTCTTACGCCCCCGGCACCCGTGCGGTTTCAGGCTCCGGGCACTTCCTCGGATTTGGGCTCCAGATCCATCCACGCCGGCAGCTCGGCGGGCGGGGGGCGCTTGCCGTAGAGGAGGTCGTCCCCCCAAGTGGCTGCGCGGCGGAACACAACGGAATTCCGCACGCCGCGGCGCACCAGATCATGCAGCAGCGTGTCGGGGTGGGAGTAGGGGCACACTGTCACGCAGCGGGCGCAGTCGGTGCCCACGGTGCACCAGTAGGTGAAGCAGGCTTCCTGGTCTATCTGCCAGCGGGGCACCCCGTCGATCTCCGTCCGTCGGTCGCGCGAGATGGCTTCGCTGGGGCAGGCGTCCGCGCACTTTCGGCAGTGCGCACAGAAGTCGATCATCGTCGTGTCGCGGCGCCGTGCGTCCGGCACCAGCGGAAGCTCGGTGGTTACGACGCCTAGTCGGACACGCGGGCCCAGCTCGGGGGTCATTAGGAGTCCCATTCGCCCTATTTCACCGAGGCCTGCGTCACGCGCCACCAGCGGGCACACGACGCGGTAGTTGCCGTCGATATGGGCGCGGGCGGTGTAGCCCAGGCGCCTGATGAAGTCGGCCATCTGGACTGCTATCACTCCGGCCGCGACGTATTGCTGCGCCGACTCCATCACGGTCGGCCCCTGGGGGGCGCGCGCTATCATCTCCTTGTCCATCTCGACGGTGAGCGCTATGGCGAAGTCGTGCTCGCGCCTCACCGGCTTGCCCCACTCGGGACCGCGGCCAACCGTGGTGTAGAGGTGGTAATCCCTGAGCTCGGTCACTCCGACGGTCACGGCGCCCAGTTTCAGGGCCCACCGCTTGATGAACTCGGTGACGGCACGTGCATCCGACTTCACCCGCTCCGCGGCCGGCTCTCCATCCACGAACGGACGCAGCTGCTCGATGGTCCAGAAGCTCGCGTCCGCGGCCGAGAACGTATACGGGGAGTAGGCGGATGCTCCCTTGGACAAGAGGCCGGGGAGGACGCGGAAGCGGTCGTCGAGATCGCGCCTGGCGGGCCGCGCGCCGTAGTACTGCTCGAAGCGATCCGTCCCGGGCTCGAGCAGCCGCCTGGAGAACATGATGTCGCGCTCGTCGATTCGCGTCTTCGGTGTGTCGTCGCCCAGATCCGGCCTCGGTGTTGGGATCACGAGGGCGAGCACGGCGACAGCCGTAAGGAGGAGCAGGGTTGCGGCGACGGGCTCGCCGTAGGGCAGCGGCAGGAAAGCGGCGCCAGCGAACGGAAGCGGTGCGACCACGGCGAGAAGGAGTGCGCGGCCGGCCGCACGCGGCTCACGCTCGCGAAGCGAAGCCACGCCCGTCCAGGCGAGCACCAGGAAGAGCAGTGCTCCAATCGCGAGGGCGAGTGAGATCACCATGGTCAGCTCGAATCGTCGGACAATAGCCCGGCGAGACGCAACGGGGGAAGCCCCGGCGGAGCTTCCTCGGCGGGGTCGGCCTAGCTAGGTTGATTGCTCGCAAACGAGATCGATGCCCAGAACCGATACGGACCGCGACCGGAGGTCCTCGCATGGCGCCAACGCGCACCCGAATCTCGCTCACGGCTTTGATGCTCGCCGCCGCGCTCGCCGCCTGCTCCGACGCGAACGACCCCGGCGACCGCCGGGTATCCACTGTCGAAGTGACGCCGGACGCCCTCCTGCTCGAGGCAATCGGAGCGACGGGCCAGCTCACGGCCACCGCCAAGGACATTTCCGGCAACAGGATTCCGGGGCACACCCCCGAGTGGACCAACCCCAACGGGTCCGATCCCGGGGTGACGGTGAGCGAGACCGGCCTCGTGACGGCGGTCCGCGAGGGCACGGAGCTGATCGTGGCCACGATTCAGGGCGTGTCGGACACCGCAACTGTCACGGTGGCACTGCCGGAGTAGCCACCCGCCGCGTCTTTACCAGGTCGTGGGGCCCGTTGTTTGGGTCGCAATCATCCTCCCAAGGAGCATTCGAATGTCCCAGAGCGAACCCCAGAATTTCGCCAACCACCGTAAGCTCATCCTCCCATACCACGGCGTTGCTTTCCTCCTGATCGTCGTGAACGCCGGCTATGCGGGCTGGATTACCGTCACCAGGTTCTCGGTCGGGAATCTGATGTATCTGCTGCTGGTCATCGCGGCGTTCCTGCTGTTCTGGTATGCGCGCATCTTCGCGACCGGCGTGCAGGACCGGGTGATCCGGCTGGAGGAGCGGCTCCGCCTCGAGCGGCTGTTGCCCGATTCACTGAAGTCGCGCATCGGGGACTTCACGGTGGCTCAGCTCGTGGGCCTGCGTTTTGCGAGCGATGCGGAGCTTCCCGCGCTCGCCCAGGAGGTGCTGGAGCAGAACATCGACAACAGAGATGAGGTCAAGAAGAAGATTCGCGAGTGGCGAGCCGATCACTGTCGGGTCTGAACGGCGCTAGGAGCGGCTGGAAAGCGGTGAGCGATCTCCCGCGTTCGTGTGGAGAACGCGCCGGCGGGAACCAGAAATGTTGCTCCAGGAGTGTGGATGCAATGTGAATCCGGTTTTGCACAGTTCCACATTGCGTGGAAAGACGCTGGAAGCCGATGAGGGGAAAGCGGTTGTATCTCCACAAACTTTCCCTGCAACGGATTGCACATCGAAGAAAACACGGCGCTTGTGCGCTTGGGGAGCCGTTGTAGATTGCTCTCGCGTTGCACAGGGGAAGGGTCGAGACCTGGCTGTTTCGACCACGCCTTGTGAGACGTGCCTCAGATGGGAATTCCGGGGAGAGCGCCGACGAAACTCAAGGGCTTCGGGTGTTCAGCGATCCGGGTGATGTCACCCCACTGGGGTAGGCGGGGCCAGTCGCATGCCTCGTCCACGCCGATGTAGCGCCTCGGTGTGCAGTGTGAGAAG
>JBDHIS010000045.1:0-16563 GCA_039587315.1 Gemmatimonadota bacterium
CTTCCCAACAGTTCCTCACATTCGTTCCCGTCAGCGCCGCCTAATCGCTCGTCCGCAGCTCTCTGCTCCCTACCCGAACAGCGCCAGCCCCACGTCGTACAGGGCGTGGGTCCACGCGGTGATTCCGAAGCCGCGCGCGACGTAGAGCCCGCTCAGCAGCAGGCCCGCAATGGCGCGGAAGGTGAACGAGCCGAGCGTGAGCGGATCACCGTAGGGTCCGACATAGTGGAACGCCGAGAAGATCAACGCGCTCAACACGATGGCTACGCCGACCGCCACGGGGCGACGCCACTTCAGGCGCAGACCGATGGCCAGTAGACCGGACACGAGCAGCACCCGAAACAGCAGCTCCTCGTAGATCCCCGCCCCGAGCGATATCACGAGTTGGGTACCCAGCGGGAACCCGCCCATCGGAGCCTGGAGCGCGATCATGAGCCGTGGTCCGTACAGGAGCTGTGCCGTCAGCAGGGCCACCACCTGGCCGAAGATCGCCGCGTAGACCAGGCTCTCTCCCACGCTCCCGAGGAAGACGCGCTTGTCGAGCTTTCCACCGCCCCGCCGCCGATGGTCGCGCCACACGATCCAGGCGCCTCCGCCCAGGAGGAGCGCCCCGAACACCAGGAGGCCCGCCCGCCCCCCGAACGTCAGGAACAGCGTCTTCAGCATCACGTCGGCCCCGTTGCGCACGCCGTGGACCGCCGAGCCCGTCACCATGAGCGCGAGGCCCTCGTAGAGGAGCAATAGGGGCAACGCGAACAGCACGCTGTAGCGCGGCTCCCGGCTGACGGCTAGGTACTCCCGTAGCGACATTGGTCCTCACCTGTAACATTGCCCGACATGCATCTGAGGCTCTACCGGCTCGTGAGCCGGCTGGCCCACCGGCTCCCCCTCGGTCGGGGGAAGCTGGCCCAAAGCATACGAGGCCGCCGGTCGGCTGGCGAGCGCTGGCTCGCCTGGGCTGGCGAGCGCCGCCTCGATGGGCCGCTGGTCTGGGTCCACGCGGCGTCTGTCGGCGAGGCCCTGGCGGTCCAGCCCGTCGTGGAGCGGCTGCGCCGGGCCCGGCCCGACCTGCAATTCGTACGCTCCTACTCGTCGCCGTCCGCGGATGGCTGGCCGGCGCCCTTCGAGGCGGACCACGCCGACTACGTACCGCTCGACGAGCCTGCTGCTGTAGCGGCGGCGTTCGACGCCGTGCAACCCACCCTGATGCTCTTCTCGCGCGGCGACCTTTGGCCCGAGTTGGTGCTGGCCGCCGCCGACCGTGGAACGCCGGTAGCCGTCGCAGGCGCCATCGTGCGGCCTCGCAGTGCCCGGATGAGCCCACTCCTCAACCCTCTGTACGCCGAGGTCCACACGGCGGTTTCGTGGCTCGGCGCCGTGACGAGTGACGACGCGGCGCGCTGGCAGCGACTAGGCGTGTCCCAGGACCGAGTATCGCTGACCGGCGACCCACGCCACGATCAGGTGTTGGAGCGCGTGCCGCGACTCGAGCTCCTGGGCGCGCTCTCCGAGTGGTCCGCACGCGGAGCTGTGCTCGTGGCCGGCAGCACGGAGCCCGAGGACGTACCCGTGCTCCTCGGGGCGGCAGCCCGCGTACTCGCCGCGCGCGAGGACGCGCGTCTGTTGATCGTGCCGCACTCTCCCACGGACGAGGCGGTGAGCGACCTGGTACGCCGCGCTCAACGGTTGGACCTGACTATCTCCGAATGGCGCGGCGCATCCGACGCGGTTCCACGGGAGGCTCGCGCAGTGGTCGTGGCGGCAAGCGGGCTGCTGTTCGATCTCTACGCCCTGGGTGCGGCCGCCTACGTAGGCGGCGGGTTCCGGCGGGACCGATTGCACGCGGTGGTCGAGCCTGCGGCGTTCGCGCTCCCCGCCACCTTCGGACCTGACTGGCAGACTTCGAGCGACGCGGCCGCCGCCATCGATGCAGGGGGCGCCGCAGCGCTGCCCCGCCGGGAAGCTCAGGGAGCCCTCGAGAAACAGTGGCTCGCCTGGCTGGAGGATCCAGATGCTCGCCTGGAGGCCGGAATCGCCGCGCGCGGCACCCTGGACCGGGGAGCGGCCTCGGAGACAGCACGGAAGCTGCTGCGTCTTCTCCCGGCCGCTATCGAGCCTCCATCAACCGAGAGGCCCTCAGAGAGCCTCCACCTGCACCACGGCGAGGAGGCTTCGGCCACCGCACCGCCATCGGAGCGGCGGCCGACACGGGAGTCCAAGGGCTACCGGAGCGGCTGAGCTGCGTCTCCGGCGGGCCAACACAAAACGGGGCGCCCCCCAACTGGAGGCGCCCCGGAACGCTTCGGAAGCGGTTTGCCGGTCTAGCCGATCAGCCTCCGACCAGCCCGCTCGCCATGCCGAGACCCGGCACCGAGAACTTCCACGACAGGCCCACGCCGAGCACGAGTGGCTTGACGCTCACTGCGGCGGGGTCGTCCCCGGGCGTCACGGTGAGCCAGTCGAGCGCGGCCCACGCGCCGATGCCGAGCAACAGGTTGGCGTTGAGACCGCCTGAGAGCCCGAAGCCAACGTCGGTCTGCGAGCCGGTACCGTCATCGGTACTGAAGATGTGAACGCGTGGCGCGATCCACGGCTCCACGAACCAGCCCACTACGGGCAGGTCGAGTGCGAGGCCAACACCGATCGGGAAGTTCCACTGCTTTATCTCCGTGGCACCTTCTCCGAACTTGATGTAGCCGGCGCCCGCCTGGATGTTGACCACGACCATGCTCGCCGGCGTGCGGTAGATCGTGAGTCCGAGATTACCGCCGTAGGAGAGCTCCTTGTCGGCTCCCGTAACCTTGCTGTTCACCGAGCCGATGCCGGCCATGATCGAGAACTTGGACAGACCGAGGATGGCGTGACCACCGATGGTCTGTGGAGCCGTGTCGACGCCGAAGACTTTGCTGTCGTCGTTGAGCCCCGTGCCGAAATCGCCGTAGATGCCCACGCCCGTGCCGAACCCGGGCGAGAAGAACACCGGCATGTTGAAGATTTGCGCGTGAGCCGCGCCAGCTCCCAGGCTCAGCACTACGACCAAGGCAAGACCACCCAGGAAGCGTTTCATGGACTCTCCTCCAGCTGATTGGTGTCGTTTCAATCTGGCGGCCTCGGCCCAGGGCAAGGCCGGGACGCGCCCACAAGAGCCGGTAATGTGAGCCCATAGCTACAACTTATCTGTGATCTAGTCAACAACTTGCGGGCCTGAACCACGCCAAGAAAAAGGGCGCCCCCGCAGGCGGGGGCGCCCTGAAAAGCACCCTGAATCCGTCCGATCTATCGGCTAGTTGCCGAACAGACCCTTCGACTCGCCGAAGCTCGCGACGCTGAAGGCGTATCCGATACCGGCGCCGAAGCGGAACGGCTTGTTCTTCACGCCGAAGATCGTGGCCGTGGACCAGTCACCGACGACGAAGAGGCTGAGACCCATTGCCGACTGGAAGTTCAGGCCACCCGCAACGCCGAAGCCGAGGTTGGTCTCGGTCGTGTCACCAGTGACGTCAGTCACCGTCGTGTTGAAGATCTGGAGCCCGGGAGCGAACCAGGGGGCCAACGTGTACCCCTCGGACACCTCGAGAGCCACTGCGACGGGGAGTGCGACCGGGAACTGCATTTGCTTGACTTCCGACGAGAGGGCGGCGTCCCCGAACTTGGCGTAGCCCACGCCGACCATCAGGTCTACGTACACGGGACTCTCCGACTGCTGCTTGTACAGCCCGATGCCCAGGTTGCCACCGAAGGTGACTTCCTTGTCCCAACCAGTCAGCGTCGCCTTCGTGTTGACGTAGTTCGCTCCGGCCCACGCCTTGAAGATGCTCGCGTTGACCGTCACCATACCGCCGAAGGACGAGGGCGTGCCGCCGCCGTACTTGGCGTCGTCGTTCAGGCCCATTCCGAACATACCGAAGACGCCGACGCCGCTTCCCGTTGGGTTGTACCACGTCGGGAACACCGCCAGCTGCGCCTGTGCGGGGCCAGCCAGGAACCCGACCAGGGCGATTCCAACCAAAAACCGTTTCATGAGATCTCTCCTGAACCAGTTGAGTTTCATGTCCCACCCCAAGGCTCCCCCGTCCCAGCGAAGGCGCCCCGGATCGAGTGCATTGGATGCCGATATACCTACAACTTCCCCCCGATTCCGTCAATATCGGGCCCATCCGCCTTGTGCCCCAGGAATGTGGAAAAAGGGCGCCCCCGGAGACCCGGGAGCGCCCTCTGTTTCGCTACGAGATTGCTGCTATCAGCCGCCGACGAGACCCTTGCTGTCGGGCAGGCTGGGCACTGAGAACTTCCAGGACAGACCGGCACCGAGGCGCAGCGGCTTGGTGGACTCAACGTCACCCTCGAATGTGACCGACTGCCAGTCCAGCACCACGAAGGCGCCGAGGCCCATGGCCGAGTAGAAGTTGATACCACCGCTCACGCCGAAGCCGAGGTCGGTGTTCGACGTGCCGGCATTGACGCTCCAGTTGTAGATCTGGAGGACCGGGGCAATCCAGGGCTCGATCATGTGACCGCCCTCTAGCGTGGCGCCGTACGCGATCGGCAGACCGATCGGGAAATTCCAGATCTTCTGCTCGAGGGCGATCGCTACGGTGTCATCGGTCTGGAGCTTCGAGTAGCCGACGCCGGCCATCAGGTCCACGAAGATGGGCGAGCCGGCACCCTTGTAGATCGTAACGCCGAGGTTACCGCCGAAGTCGATGGGCTTCTTGAGTCCGTCGACCTTGGGATCCAGATACCACGCACCGGCTGAGATCTTGAAGGCCGAAGCGCCGAACATCAGGTGACCGCCGAACGTCATCGGGGCGCTGTCACTGAACTTCGCGTCGTCGTTGAGTCCGGTGGCCCAGTCACCGAAGATACCCACGCCGCTACCAAACGCGGGCGAGTACCAGACCGGGAACGCCTGTGTCTGTGCCTGCGCCGTGCCGGCGCCAAGACTCAGGACGAGCCCGATCAGGGCAATACCACCCAGGAACCGTTTCATGACACTCTCCTAAAACAGGTTGTGTTCTCCATCCACCCCGGAGGCCTCAGATGGCTCGAGACGCCCCGGATCGAGCATTTTGCGATGGAGAATGACTACATAAGTTCTCCCCAGCAGTCAATACCCAGCGCAAACGTGTTACCTCCCTGCCACCAAAGGACTTAGGCGGCCTCGCGGCCGCTGAACAAGCCCCTAATGCACCCACACCGCGCTGAGGGCGAAGCCCTCCAGCGTGGCGTCGCCAAACCCGACGCTGAGTCGCACGTCGAACGCCCGGCTGAGCTTGAAATCCGCGCCCAGGCCGAGACCGAAATGCGTATTGTCGTCGCCCGCAGTCACGAACAGCAGGACCGGCTGGGCGTACGGCACGATGCTCACCTGCGAATCCTCTATCTGGAGCCGCCGCCCCAGAGTGATCCCGATGGGGATCAGCGCCGTCGAGTTGTTGAACATCCACGTCCCGATACCCGCCACCACGGCCCCGTCGAGGGGGAAGTTCTCGGTGTGCGAGATCACCCGGTAGCGACCCATGAGCCCCAGCGTGCCGCTGGCTTCGAAGGCGTCACCGGGGTCGAACATGCCACCGCGCACCTCGAAGTCGAAGTTCTTGTACCCGAAGCCGAACAGGCCCTCCACTCCGAGCCCATCGTAGTCGGGGAACGAGAGCGTTCCACCGAACTCGTACTTGTCGAACGAGCGGCTGGGCGCGTAGTACGTGGGCATACCCGTCGCCTGCGCGAAGGCCGGGCCCGTGCATACTACCAGGGCTGCTCCCACCGCCAACACAGTCTTACGCAGCATCTTCCTCTCCCGCGGTCTCCGCGTGCTCCGCGACGACCTTTACGGTGTCGTCCCCGACCTGGAGGAACCCGCCTCGCACGCGAAACGCGTGCGTGCCCTCACTGTCACGGACGGTCAGCACGCCGTCGCCCAACAGAGTGACGAACGGCGCGTGCCGCGGCAGTATCCCGACCTGACCGTCGAAGGCGGGTGCCACCACGGCATTTGCGACACCCTCGTATACAGACTGTTCGGGAGACAGGACAGTGATGCGCATCACTATGCCGTTTCCAGCGTCTTCGCCTTGGACACGACTTCGTCGATCCCGCCCACCATGTAGAACGCCTGCTCCGGGAGCTCGTCGAACTCACCGGCGACAGTCCGCTCGAACGCTTCGATAGTGTCCTCGAGCTTCACGTACCGTCCGGCGGTGCCGGTGAAGGCCTCGGCGACATGGAACGGCTGCGACAGCAGTCGCTGCACGCGGCGCGCACGGCCCACGATCAGCTTGTCCTCCTCGGAGAGCTCGTCCATGCCGAGGATCGCGATGATGTCCTGCAGCTCCTTGTAGCGCTGCAGTATTTGCTGCGTCTCCAGTGCGGCCGTGTAGTGGCGCTCGCCCAGGTACTGGGCGTCGAGGATCCGGCTCGAGCTGTCGAGCGGATCCACCGCGGGGTAGATCCCGATCTCCGTGAGAGCGCGCGACAGCACAACCGTAGCGTCCAGGTGACTGAACGCCGTGGCCGGCGCCGGATCGGTGAGGTCGTCGGCCGGTACGTAGATCGCCTGCACCGACGTGATGGAGCCCTTCTTGGTGGAGGTGATCCTCTCCTGAAGGTCACCCATCTCGGTTCCAAGCGTGGGCTGGTAACCGACCGCGCTGGGCATCCGCCCCAGCAGCGCCGACACCTCGGACCCCGCCTGGGTGAACCGGAAGATGTTGTCGATGAAGACCAACACGTCCTGGCCCTCGCGGTCGCGGAAGTACTCAGCGACCGTGAGCCCCGTGAGTCCAACCCGCAGCCGGGCGCCCGGCGGCTCGTTCATCTGACCGTAGATGAGCGCGACCGAATCGAGCACGCCGCTCTCCTGCATCTCGATGTACAGGTCGTTGCCCTCGCGGGTGCGCTCTCCAACGCCGCAGAACACGGAGCGGCCGCCGTGCCCCTTCTGCACGTTGTTGATGAGCTCCATGATGATGACGGTCTTGCCGACTCCGGCGCCGCCGAAGAGCCCGATCTTGCCGCCCTTCACGAACGGAGCGATAAGGTCGATCACCTTGATCCCCGTCTCGAACACCTCGGTCTTGGGCTCGAGCTGCACGAACGTCGGGGGCTCCCGGTGGATCGGCCAGCGCTCCACGCTGTCCGGGATCGGCTTGCCCTCGTCCACCGGCTCTCCGATCACGTTCAATACGCGACCCAGCGCGGCCTCGCCCACGGGCACCGTTATCGGCCCGCCCGTATCGAGCACGTCCATGCCGCGCACCAACCCGTCGGTCGAACTCATTGCGACAGCCCGCACCTGGTTACGGCCGATGTGCTGCTGCACCTCGACCACTACGCGAAGCGGCGGATGTCCGTTACCCGAATCCTTGATCTCCAGAGCTGTGAGCAGCTCGGGCAGCGCCTCCGGCTCGAACTCCACGTCGACCACGGGGCCGATCACCTGCACGATCCTTCCGATGTTCTTCT
Source organism: Gemmatimonadota bacterium (assembly GCA_039587315.1). Classification (GTDB taxonomy): domain Bacteria; phylum Gemmatimonadota; class Gemmatimonadetes; order Gemmatimonadales; family GWC2-71-9; genus WVYX01. The sequence goes on from JBDHIS010000045.1 coordinate 7,465, forward strand.
CTGCCATACGATCCTCTATCAGCCTTTCAACGCCTCGGCGCCGCCCACGATCTCGGCCAGCTCCTGCGTGATCTGGCCCTGCCGCGCCCGGTTGTAGGTGCGTCTCAATACGTCGATCATATCGCCCGCGCTGTCGGTGGCGTTCTTCATCGCCGTCCGGCGCGCGCCGTTCTCAGATGCCGCCGTCTCCACCAACGCGCGATACATCCCATTGCGTACGTAGAGCGGCAGGATCCTGCGCACGATCTCCTGGGGAGACGGCCGCAGGAGGTAGTTCACGGTTCGGCCGCCTTCCGGCCGCGCGATCGGCAGTAGCCCAAGCAGCGTCGGCGGCGTGGAGATCGGGTTGTCGAACCTCGCGAACACCACCTCCACCGCGTCCAGCTCACCTTCCTCGAAGCGCCGCATCAGCGGCTCGACGAGCTCGGCCGCATGCTCCGGCGTCGGGCGGTCGCCAATGTCCTGCCGCTCCGCTGCAAAGCTGCGTCCCATGTACTTGAAGTAGGCGATCCCCTTGCGGCCCACGCCGAACAGCTCGACCTCGACGCCGCGGGCTTCCAGCTCGGCGATCCGATCGCGCGCCGTGCGGATGAGGTTGGCGTTGAAGCTGCCGCACAGGCCCCTGTTACTCGTGAGCATCACGAGGGCCACCCGCTTGGGGGCGCCTGCGGGATGCCTCAGCAAGGGGAACTGCTCCTCGAGCCGGGGGTCGTAAAGCGTTTCAATCACCTCGGCGAGCGCAGCCGCGTACGGCCGGGCGGCCACCACGCGGTCCTGCGTGCGCTTCAGCCTCGACGTGGCAACCATCTCCATCGTCTTGGTGATCTGGCGCGTCTTCTCGACCGAGCGGATGCGCCGCTTCAGCTCACGGGTCTTCGCCATCGCTGCGGCCTAGTCGAGCGCCTTGAAACCCTGGATCGCGCGCTCGAGATCGGCGACCAGGTCGTCGTCCAGCTTCTTGGTGCGGAACGCCTTGAGAGTATCGGGGTGCTTGACGCTCAGGTACTCGAGGAGGTCGCTCTCCCAGCGGCGCACGTCGCGCACCTCTACGTCGTCCAGATAGCCGTTCGTGACGGCGTAGATGATCGCGATCTGGTGCTCGACCGACATCGGCTGGTACTGGGGCTGCTTGAGCACTTCCACGATGCGCTGTCCACGGGCTAGCTGTGCCTGCGTGGCCGCGTCGAGATCCGAGCCGAACTGCGCAAAGGCTTCCAGCTCCCGATACTGTGCGTACTCGAGGCGGAGCCGCCCTGCCACCTTCTTCATCGCCTTGATCTGCGCGTTGCCGCCAACGCGCGACACCGAGATGCCCGGGTTGATGGCGGGACGCAGGTTGGCGTAGAACAGGTCGCTCTCGAGGTAGATCTGCCCGTCCGTGATCGATATGACGTTGGTCGGAATGTAGGCCGACACGTCACCCGCCTGCGTTTCGATCACCGGCAGAGCGGTGAGCGAGCCACCGCCGTGCGCGTCGGACAGCTTGGCGGCGCGCTCCAGCAGGCGCGAGTGCAGGTAGAACACGTCACCCGGGTATGCCTCTCGGCCCGGCGGACGGCGCAGCACCAGTGACAGCTGGCGGTATGCCTGCGCGTGCTTCGACAGATCGTCGTAGATGCACAACGTGTGGCCGTGCTTCTCGTACATGAAGTACTCGGCCATGGCGCACCCGGCGTACGGCGCGATGTACTGCAGCGGTGCGGGGTCGGCGGCGCCGGCCACCACCACGATGGAGTACTCCATCGCACCGGTCTCCTTCAGGTGCTCGACCACCGCCGCGACCGTGGACTTCTTCTGGCCGATGGCGACGTAAACGCAGATGACGTCTTCGCCCTTCTGGTTGATGATCGTGTCGAGCGCAATCGCAGTCTTCCCGGTGCCGCGGTCGCCGATGATCAGCTCGCGCTGGCCGCGGCCGATCGGAATCATCGAGTCAACCGCCTTGAGTCCCGTCTGGAGCGGCTCCTTCACCGGCTGGCGGGCGACAATGCCTGGCGCGGTGTACTCGAGCTTCCAGAAGCTGTCGGTCTTGATCGGGCCGAGCCCGTCAACCGGGTTGCCGAGCGGGTCGACGACTCTGCCGACCATGGCATCGCCCACCGGCACCTCGAGCACGCGGCCGGTGCGGCGGACCTCGTCGCCTTCCTTCAGGTGCAGGTAGTTGCCGAGAATCACCGCGCCGAGGTTGTCCTCCTCGAGGTTGAGCGCGAGTCCGGTCACGGACTCACCCGTCTCGGAAGCGGAGAACTCCAGCATCTCTCCGGACATCGCCGAAGTGAGTCCGTAGACCCTGGCGGTGCCGTCCTTCACCTCGAGCACCGAGCCGACTTCCTGCGTGTCCAGGTCGGCGAGGTCGGCGGCCTCGATCTCCTTGAGCAGCACGTCCTTCAGTTCGCCAGGACGTAGTACCGAGTCAGTAGCCATTGTCCCTTATGTCCAAATGCGTGAAAAGGCCCGAAAAAGACGGCGAAATGTACCCTTACCGGCTCCCCGTTACCACCCCGCTCCAAAGCCCGAAACCGAGGCGCTCAACCCACCCTGCTCCTGGTCCTTCCCCGCACGAATCGGAGCATCACTCCGCGCGGCCCCAGCCCCGCGAGCTGCCCCGCCGTCACGCCCGCCACACGGCGTGCGGTGCTGGCGAGGTGGCTGGGAGAGGCGAAGCCGAGAATCCGCGCCACCGCGGTCACACTGTAGGCGGGATTGGTCAGCAGGTCCGCTGCCCAGGCCGTGCGCGCGAGGTCGATCACACGCTTGAGATTGGGCGCCCCTCCCGCGGCGAACTCCCGGGAGAGGTGCTCCCTCGTGCGCCTGAGCGCGCGGGCGATGTCGGCGGTCGTGGTCGGGGTGCCGGCGCGGGCCAGGACTTCCTCCCACACCCTCAGCTGGATCGGCTCGGCGAGGCGCAGCATCCGGGGAGCGTCGGAGAGCGCGGCCCGGCGCGCGCGTGTGGCCGAGCGCGACCAGATGAGCTCACCGGCCGCGTAGTCGTCCACTCCCTCCACCAGCACGGTGTCGAGCCCCGCCCTACGGCACGCGGAGATCAACGCTCCGTCGTCCGGCCGGAAAGAGCTGTATGCGACGACGGGGATTCCCGGATAGTCGTGGGCGATCTCGAACGCGCCATCGGCCCAGCCGTGCCGCACGTCCACGACCACCGCGTCCACCAGTTCGCGCTCCAGCAGCGATCGCGCCCGCTCGAGCGAGCGGCAGCTCACCAACCGCACGCCGCGGCGCGGCAACCCGCGCCGGATGCTGGCTCGCGCGGTCCCGTTGCGGTGGACCAGCGGGATGACAGCCAAGCTACGCCTCCGTCGGCTCCGCCTCCTCGGGGCAGAGCTGGGGCACCTGCTGGATGGCCTGGAGCAGCATCCCGCGCGCGTTGTCGTAGGAGATCTTCTCGAGGGCCTCCTTGCTGCCGAACCACTCGCAGGCCGTGATCCCCTCCTCCAACTCCGGCGTGGCCTCGCCCTCCCTCGATTCGAACAGGTAGAAATGGCAGAACTTGTGGATCAGCCGTCCGCGGAAGCGGAAGAACCAGTCTATCAGACCCAACGGCGCCCTGAGTACGAGGTCGCCGAGGCCGGTCTCCTCGAGGATCTCACGCCGCGCCGTGGCGTCGGGCGACTCCCCCTCGTCGATGTGACCCTTGGGGAATCCCCAGTTCTTGTAGGAATCGAGGATGAGGAGGAAGCGTGGCCCGTCGGGCGTGCAGCGGAATACCACGCCTCCGGCACTCGTCTCCCGCTTGGCCTTTGCGCCTTGCGCCACTAGAAGACCGAGAACTTGAAGTACTTGCGCGGATTGGCCTGGATGTCGGCCAACAGCTCGCGCAACTGCACTATGGTGGCGGTCGCCTCCCGATAGAGAGCGCTGTCCGCCATGAGCAGGCCCAGCGTTCCGGACCCTTCCTGCAGTCGCGTCATCAGCGTATCGGCACCCAGAATCAGCCGCTCTATGCTGCCCTCGTTGGCCCGCGCCACACCCACCACGGAGCGCATGTCCTGCAAGGCCACGCGTACGTCCTCGGACGCCGCCGCAGTGTTGTCCAGTATGAGCTCGAGCTCGCCCTGCTCCGTCGCCTCGTCCACCCGCGCAAGCGAGGCCTGCAGCCGGCGCGCCGCGTCGGCCAGCACGTCGGAGCCCTGTCGCAGGTTGACGCCGACGTCGCCTATCAGCTCGGTCTGCTGCTGTGTGAAGGCGTTGATGTTGCGGGCAATGCCGGTGAAGTCGCGGATCGCGCCCTGCAGCTCCGCCACAGCCTGCGAATCGAACACAGACTGGATGCGTGAGGAGATGGTGGTGATGTCCCCGGCGATCCGGTTGGCCTGCGCGGTGAGCTGGCCGATGTCCGGCAGCGTGGCTCCCGGCCAGGCGTCGTCGCCTTCGGCCAGGGCCGCCTCGAGGTCGCGCCGCAGGTTGGGATCGTCGGGCGGCTGGTCCAGGCTCACTATGTCCGCCTGCCACTCACCGAACAGGGAGCGCGACGCCGCGATGATGGCCGGGCGCTCGGGCAGAACCACCTCTTCGTACACCTGGAGTTCGGCCTCCACCCAGTTGCGCTCGCCGAGCCTGATGGCCTGCACCCGACCCACTCTCACTCCGCGCAGCACCACCGGATCGCCCACGCCGAGCGCGCCCACCGTCTGGAACCGGGCGCTGTACGCCAGCGGCTTCGCTCCCAGCCGGGTTTCCGAGAGCCAGAACGTCGCCGCCACCACCACGGCCAGCGCGACCAGGATGGTCGCCCCCACGACGATCTCGTCGCGTCGCCTCACGCCGGGCCCCCGGCGGCGGCTGCCTCGGCCTCCGCTCCCGCTTCCGGACGTCCCTCGATGAACTGCCGCACTATCGGATCGTGAGTGCGCTGGGTCTGCTCGACCGACCCCACCTGACGGATCTGACCACGGTAGAGCATCGCGATGCGATCCCCCACAGCGTAGGCACTCGTCATGTCGTGGGTTACGACGATACTCGTCACGCCGAGGCGCTCCCGGGTTCTAATCATCAGCTGGTTGATCACAGCCGCCGTCACGGGGTCGAGACCGGTGGTCGGCTCGTCATACAGAAGGTACTTCGGACGCAGCGCAATCGCCCGCGCGAGCCCCACACGCTTACGCATGCCGCCGGAGAGCTCCGCCGGGTACTTGTCCTCGGTCCCCAGGAGGTCCACCATCGCGAGCGACTCGCGCACCCGCTCGGACATCTCGCGCTGCGACAACTTCTGGCGCTTGAGCCCCAGAGTGAGGTTCTCCCACACCGTCATCGAGTCGAACAGCGCCGCAAACTGGAACACGAAGCCGATCTGTGAGCGCAGTGCCCGCAGCGCGTCGCGGTCCAGTTGGTGCACCACCTGGCCGTCCACGTCCACCGAGCCCTGATCCGGTTCCAGCAGGCCCACGATGTGCTTGAGGGCCACGCTCTTGCCGCTCCCCGAGTAGCCGATGACGACCATCGTCTCGCCGTCCTCGACGCCGAGCGAGAAGCCGCGTAGCACCTCGTTCTCGCCGAAGGCCTTGTATACGTCGTTGAAGACGATCATGGGCGCCGTTTCATTCTACAGGAGCACCACTGCCCAGAAGGCGTCGAGCACGAGGATCGCCTGTGCCCCGCGCACCACCGCGGTGGTGGTGGCCCGCCCAACGCCCTCGGCTCCGCCACGGGTCGTGAGGCCGTGGTAGCAGCCGATCAGCGCGATGGCGAGTCCGAACGACATCGCCTTCACCAGCCCGAACCAGATGTCCTTGAACTGATAGAAGAGCCGCAGGCCTTTGACGAACTCGGTGGTGGACAGGTCCAGCAGGTTGACCGCCGTGGCCCACCCGGACACGACACCCACCGACTCGGCGATGGCTACGACCGCGGGGAACATCAGGGTGGCCGCCACGACTCGCGGCACCACCAGGTACGAGTTGGGATCGTAGGCGAGCGTCTCGAGCGCGTCCACCTGCTCCGTCACCCGCATCGTGCCCAGCTCCGCCGCGATGTTGGCGCCCACCCGTCCCGCCAGCGCCAACCCCACCAGCACCGGGGCCAGTTCCAGCATCATCGCCTTGCCGACGAACGTCCCCACGAAGTAGAGCGGCACCGCACCCGTGAAGCTGTAGGAGGAAAGCAGCGCCAGGACGATCCCCGTAAAGACGGCGATGAAGATTGCGATGGGAAGCGACTGCACCCCGATGCGCCGCATCTGCACCGCCGTGAGGCCCGCCCAGGTCCCCACCTCCCGCGCGCTCCGCAGCACGTCGGAGAGGAAGTGGCCCATGCGGCCGACGGAGGTGAGCCAGCCCGCTACGCGGAGAGTGAGGGCGTTCTGCACGGGGCGAATCTACGGGTCGCCGGTGACGGCGGCTAGAGACGCAAACAGGGGGCCGCCGGCTGTTGCCGACCGCCCCCCGTCGAGACTGCGTTCGCTCGTTCGGATCAGGCCGCGAAGCTCGCCAGCGCCCGCCCGACGTCGCCTTCGCGCAAGCGCTTGAGGGCCCGGTCGCGCAGTTGCCGCACGCGCTCCCGCGTGACGCCGAGCATGCCGCCGATCTCCTCCAGCGTGTGCTCGCGCCCGCCGTCGAGCCCGAAGTAGAGCCGCAGCACCTTGGCATCGCGCGGCGGGAGGCTCAGGAGCGCCTCCTCCACCTCGTCGCTCAGGAACCGCTCCATCGTCTGCTCTTCGGTGTCCGGCAGGTCCTCGGCGATGAAGCGCTCGATGAGCGCCCTGTCGCCCTCCGGATCCAGCGGCGCGTCCAGCCGAACCTCGCCCGTGTTGAGCGCGGCCAGGGACTGCACGACCTCCATGGAGAGGCCTGTCGCCTTGGAGATCTCCTCCGGCGTGGGCTCGCGACGGAGCTCCTGCCTGAGGGCCTCGGCGGTCTTCACGATCTTGGACAGGTCCGCCGTCCGGTTGAGCGGCACCCTTACGGTGCGGCCCTGCCGGGCGAGCGAGGCCAGGATCGCCTGACGGATCCACCACACGGCGTAGGAGATGAACTTGACACCCTGGTCGGGGTCGAACTTCCTCGCGGCCGTGAGCAGCCCGACGTTGCCTTCGCCAATGAGATCGGTCAGGGGGAGACCCCGGTTCTGGTACTTCTTGGCCACCGAGATCACGAAGCGCAGATTCCGCTTCGCCAGCTCCTGCATGGCCTCCTGGTCTCCCGCACGAACCTTCTTGGCCAGTGCGATCTCCTGCGGCGGGGTCAGCAAGGGGGTCTTGCTCACCTCGAACAGGTACTGGTCGAGCAGGTCGCGGTCGTCCTCATTGACGGAGATCGCCTGGACCGACCGGCGGCGGCGCTTCTTCCGCTCCTTCTTCTCCGCCTTCGGCTTCTCCGGCTTCTCTTTTTTTGCCTTCTTTGCTTTCTTCGCAGCCATGGTTTCGTTATATCACTTTGTACGCCGATGTGCTACCCGGACGGGGACTTCGGCGGCTGGTTCGGCTTTCAGAACAACAAACCCCACACCCACTACCCCAAGACCTCCCCCAAGGTTTCTCCCGCCGTTTTGGGCCGCTTGACACCCCTAAACGGCCCGGGTAGCTTCCCGTGTTCCCGGCGGGCAGGTCCCCGGGGGCGTCTAATATAATGGGGGCGTAGCTCAGTTGGGAGAGCGCGTGAATGGCATTCACGAGGTCAGGGGTTCGATTCCCCTCGCCTCCATGTCTAGACGCCTAGCGACGCGGGAATAGCTCAGCTGGTAGAGCACAACCTTGCCAAGGTTGGGGTCGCGGGTTCGAGTCCCGTTTCCCGCTCTAGAATCAGAAGAAATCGGCGCGGGGTGGAGCAGTCTGGTAGCTCGCCGGGCTCATAACCCGGAGGTCGCGGGTTCAAATCCCGCCCCCGCTACTGTTAGGGCAGACGGTGACACGGCTAGACGGATGCAGGCACTGCCCGTCTAGCCGTTTAGCTGTCCGCGAGCGCGGAGTCGGGCGGTTAGCTCAGTTGGTTAGAGCGCCACGTTGACATCGTGGAGGCCACAAGTTCGAGTCTTGTACCGCCCACTCGAACGCGCCCATAGCTCAACTGGATAGAGCGTTTGGACTCGAACGCGCCCATAGCTCAACTGGATAGAGCGTTTGGCTACGGACCAAGAGGTTGGGGGTTCGAGTCCTCCTGGGCGCACTCGAAGCAGACATCAGGCGGGCAGGTGGGCGACCGAGCCCCTGCCCGTCTGGTTGTCTGCCGGTTCGTTTCCTGTGGTGTTCGGGGCGTAGCGCAGCTCGGTAGCGCGCCTGCTTCGGGAGCAGGAGGTCGCGGGTTCAAATCCCGCCGCCCCGACTAAACCGGGCTTTCAGGCAGCCCGGCGCGCGCCAGTAGCTCAGTTGGATAGAGCGTTGGCCTCCGGAGCCAAAGGTCACAGGTTCGAATCCTGTCTGGCGCATTCTCGTATCTCGTTGTATGTCAAGCAGTTACAGCATCCATCATCCGAACAGCTACTGGGAGCTTCGAATACCTGGGTCCGCACTTCGCACGTTCACAGTGCGCCTAGTACATTCCCCCCATACCACCGCCGCGCATCGGCGGTACCTTCTCCTCTTCTTTCTTCTCGACCACCACGCACTCGGTTGTGAGCAGCAGGCCGGCGACCGACGCCGCATTCTGCAGCGCCGTCCGCGTGACCTTGGTGGGATCGATCACACCGGCTGCCACGAGATCCTCGTACGTGTCGGTCTGGGCGTTGTAGCCGAAGTTCTTTTCCTTCTTGTTCCTGATCTTGTCGACCACGATCGAGCCCTCGACGCCCGCGTTGCTCGCGATGATGCGCGTGGGCTCCTCGAGCGCGCGGAGGACGATGTTCATTCCCACCTGCTCGTCGGGATTGTCTCCGGTCAGCTTGGCCAGCTTGGCCTGTGCCCGCAGCAGGGCGACGCCGCCGCCCGGAATGATGCCTTCCTCGACGGCGGCGCGCGTCGCGTGGAGCGCGTCCTCGACCCGTGCCTTCTTCTCCTTCATCTCGGTCTCGGTCGCGGCACCCACATTGATGATCGCCACACCGCCGGCCAACTTGGCCAGCCGCTCCTGCAGCTTCTCCTTGTCATAGTCGGACGTGCTCTTGTCCACGGCCGCTTTGATCTCCTGGATCCGGCCCTGGATCTTGTCCTGCTCG
>JBDHIS010000017.1:0-56873 GCA_039587315.1 Gemmatimonadota bacterium
GGGAGTGCTGCGCCTCCCGCAACGCTTCCACCGCCCAGCCGCCGTCCTCCTGTGTTTGTGGATCGTGCTCGGCAGCCTGTGGTGGGTCCGGCTGGCACGGAGCTATCCGGCCACGCAGCGTGCCACCATCGAAGATGCCGCGGGCCTCGCCACCGGACTCGGGACGGACGTTCTCCTCTGCGCCGAGGAGCCGGAAGTCCTCTGGTGGGTGGATCGGTCGTCTCGATCTTGTCGCCTGCTGTTCCCGCGCGACTGGCTGGTGAGCGAGGAGCGCCGACTGGCCTGGGTCGAGGAGCGGTTGTCCGGCGCGGAGCCGGATTGCGTCGTGTATCGGCCCACGTACGCCAGGGGCGTGCACGAGCTTCCGCTCGCCGCCCTCGGCTACCCGCTCCTCATCGAGGGGGGAGCCTACGACGCGCGCTGCGCGGCCCCCCCGCCGATTCCTTGAGCCGCCTGGGGCTGTTATAATTGCTGGGCGCCGCGGATGTCAGGGCGGCGCCAAACGGGTGGTTAGCTCAGTTGGTTAGAGCGCCGGTCTCACATACCGGAGGTCGGCGGTTCGAATCCGCCACCGCCCACTGAGAGAGAGCAAGGCCCCGCAAGGTGTTACGCCTTGTGGGGCCTCGCGCATCTGCTCACCCGACTCGGAGCTCATGTGAACGATCGACGGCATCATTGGGGATTGCTGACTCTGTACTTGGTGGGGACGGTCGTTCTCTTCCTCGCACCTGTCGGAGAGCCGCCAGGCCTGGCCAAGCAGATCCCGGTTGATCCCGACAAGCTCGCGCACTTCGTGCTGGTGGCGTTGCTTGCGGTTCTGATTTGGTGGAACCTCAACGCTACCAAGTGGCGAGGCACGATCGCAGCCCTCATCGCTTGTGGGTACGCGGTGATCATCGAGCTGCTTCAGTCCTTGCTGCCCCACCGCACGGGAGACCCGTATGACTTCTTGGCTGGAGCGTTGGGAGCCGTCGTCGGCGTAGCGGTTGTGGGACCCGGAGCGAAGGTCACCCGGGCGGTCGAGAGGCTGTGGGACGGCGCCTGACCCCCCACCTAGCGCCAACCCGCCCCGCGCCCCATTCTCTGGGCTTGCGAGACACTTTCCCGGGGGGGATGCAATGAAACTCAGCGCCTTGATGGTCGTGAATGCGGTCGTGGCGGGGGTGTTCGGCGTCGGCTTGCATCGCGGTGGACGCGCCGGTCGAGTACCTGGGCCAGCTCTTCGGCGCCGCCCTGCTCGGGTTCGCCATCATCACCTGGTCGGCCCGCAACGTTCCTCCCTCAGAGGCCCGCCAGGCGATCCTGCTTGGCCTGTTCGCTGGCGACCTGGCCGGGTTCATCCTGGCCCTGAAGGCGCAGCTGGGCGGTGTGGTGAACACGCTCGGGTGGTCCACTGTGGTGATCTACCTGCTGCTGGCTCTGGGGTTCGGTTACTTCCGCTTCATGAAGCCGACCGCCGCGTAGCAAACGGCCCCCGCGACGCCAATGCCGCGGGGGCCGTCTCCGCCCCTCAATCCAACCGCGCCTACGGCCAGTTGATCGTCAGCTGGGCGAAGCCCCAGTACGTCACGTCGTCACCCGCGGCGAAGGCCGGCAGGAGGATCGTGGAAAGATCTTCAGGCACGTAGACCGAGAATCCCAGCAAGAGGGTGGCGGGCGGCGCTATTCGCCACCGGCCGGTTAGGTCCACCTCCGTTCCCAGCGCCTTCTGCCCCGAGCGCTCCTGGGCGGTTGCGAACCGATGCAGGTCCAGCCGGATCGTCGTCTTCGCTGAGGGGCTGTAGCTCCCCCGCAGGATGCCATCCACCAGGCCCGCGCGGTCGAGCTGCTGCGGGATGAACAGGAAGTAATCCATGTAGCCGTAGAACTTGTGGTTCGTGGCGTACAGGGTGTTGAAGGCCTTCTCCTCGGTGTCCGCAGGGTCGCTGTTGCCGGACAGGTAGTCCACCTGGGCCGCGATCGAGCCCTTGCCGAACGAGACGCCCGCCTTGCCGCTGGCAAAGTATGCCTTGCGGTCGGGGCCGAACTGGAGGGCTCCGGCGGCCTCGTAGATGAGCATGCCGGCGGTGCCGTGGAACCGCAGGTTGGCCGTGTAGGACTCGGGCGTCGCCGCCTTGCGGTCGAACACGAACGAGAGCTCGGAGGTCACGTCGCCGAACTTGCGGGATGCAAAACCGCCGATCAGCCAGCCGTCGTCGTACAGCCCTTGGTTGCCTTGCGGGTGCGTGCCAGTCGGAAGCAGGGAGTCGCGCTCCACCACGTTCATCACCCACAGGTTCCACGTGAATCCCCCCGCCTCGCCGAACCCGAGCGCTCCGTCGAATGGCCGCGCCGTGTTGCTCCACTCGACGGCACCCACCAGCCTCTCATCGGCTACGTACATCTTCTGCCGGCCAAGGCGAGCCGTGAACGCGTTAGTGCTACCGAGGTCCACGTAACCCTGGTGCAGGTCGAAGAAGTCGGCGCTGGCGTCGAGCAGCGTGTTGGTCTCGGAGCCCCACGCGCGCGCGTCCTGCACCTGTGCGAAGACGCTCATCCAGTCCAGCAGGCTCGCCCTGACGCCGAGCCGGATCCGGGAGAGCGTAGCGAAGTCGGGGTTCACTCCGGCTGTGCGGCCGTCCACCTCGCTGCGGAGCCGGAAGTGGCCTTCGAAGCGAAACTCCGGGTACTTCTGCTCCTCCTGTGCGAAGAGCAACCCCGGAAGGGAAAGAAGCAGCAGGCACGCGGCGGTCAGCGCTGCGGCCGGTGCGCGGTTGCGGTGCGAGCGACCTGACATCCCCACCTCCACGAAATGGACCGATACCCAAACGCTCTGCTTGCCAAACTATCAGCGGGTACGCGGGGGCAACAGCTTGAGGGCTGCGGAGCGACCGTGGGGGCGAATTCCGAGCCTGGGAGCGTGTTGACGCGAGGCGACCGCAAGAGCAATATCCACGCGACGAGTTTCCAACCTCCCCCGAGGACGTGAAGATGGCGGACGACGTGAAGAACGGGGACGGACCAGCCTCCGAAGGCGACGACAGGCGTGGGTTCATCACGAACGCCTCCCGTGCGGCAATGGCAGCCGGCCTGGTGGGCGGCTACGGAGCCTTCGCCATAGTCGCCGGACGGTTCTTGTATCCCGCCAAGTCCGACGATGCGATGTGGCAGTTCGTGACCGAGAGCGACGGCATCAAGGTTGGCGAGTCGCTTCGCTATCGGGGTCCCTCCGGTGAGACCATCAACATCACACGGCGCGCCCGCGACGGCGGCGCCGACGACTTCATCGCGCTGTCGAGCACGTGTCCACACCTCGGCTGCCAGGTGCGCTGGGAGGCGCAGAACAACCGGTTCTTCTGCCCCTGTCACAACGGCGTGTTCGACCCGACCGGCAGGGCCACCGCGGGCCCGCCGGGCGAGGCGGGGCAGTCGCTGCCGCGCTACGAGCTCAAGGTGGAGAACGGTCTCCTGATGATCGCCGTTCCGCCGCCCCGCTTTGCCGACGCGGGCGAGAAGGGCGGCGTGGTCGAGGGCGACGACTGCATCAGCGGCCCTGGGCACGACCCGTGTCTGGGCGGCCGCCCGCGCGGGGGAGGCTCTGAGGCATGAGGGCCGTTAGCCGCTGGTTCGGCGACCGCCTGCCGATTTCGGGCCAACAGTTCAGGGAGCTTACCAACGAGCCCGTTCCCTACCACCTCAAGCGCTGGTGGTTCGCCCTCGGAGGCACGCCCGCGTACCTGTTCATCGTCCAGATCTTCACCGGAATCCTGCTGGCCTTCTACTATGAAGCGTCACCGAGCACGGCCTATGGGTCCGTGGAGTTCATCACGCGCGACGTGTCGTTCGGCTGGTACATCCGCAGCGTCCACAAGTGGGCCGCGACGCTCATGATCGTGGCGGTGATCCTGCATCAGATCCGGGTGTTCTTCACCGGCGCCTATCGCAAGCCGCGCGAGATCAACTGGATGGTGGGGATGTGCCTGCTTCTGGCCGTCCTGATGACCGGCTTCACCGGGTACAGCCTGGTCTACGAGCAGCTCAGCTTCTGGGGCGCGACGGTCGGCGCCAACATCACCGACACGGTGCCGCTGGTGGGCGGGTTCATGAAGCGGATGATGCTGGCGGGGGACAGCTACAACCAGGCCACGTTGTCGCGCTTCTTCGTGCTGCACGCCGCGATCCTCCCCGTGACGATCGGACTCCTTGTCGCGGTGCACATCACGATCATCCGGCTGCAGGGAGTCACGGAGTTCCGGTTCAAGGATGAGGAGTCCGGGACCGCGAAGACGTTCAACTTCTTCCCGGACCATCTCTATACGGAAGTGTTGATCGGGCTGGTTCTGATGGTGCTGCTGAGCGCGCTGGCCACGATCTTTCCGGCCACCCTGGGCGAGCCGGCCAACCCGCTGCAGACACCCGAGGTGATCAAGCCGGAGTGGTTCTTCTACGTGGCGTTCCGCTGGCTCAAGCTGTTCAGCGGCACGGCGGCGGTGCTGAGCATGGGGTTCATCGTGTTCGTCATGTTCACGTGGCCGTTCATAGACAGTTGGATCCGAAAGCACACGAGATTCCAGGAAGCCAGTGTGTGGGTGGGGATCTTCGGTGCCGTCACGATAATGGGCATGACTCTCTGGGAAGCGCTGGTCCGGCACTAATCGGATGCGGCGAGTGAATGCAACTGGGGTAGATACATGACTCTCGAGACCAAACGCATCGTCATCGCCTCGCTCGGCGGTCTTTTCCTGCTCTCACTGGTTCTCGTCCAGTGGATGGAGACAGCGCGCAAGGCGGAGGAGGCGGGGCTCAGGGCTCCGCACATCTCCGTACCGGCCGCGTCCAGGGAGTGCGTGAACTGTCACGCCGAGGAGAACCCGGGGATCATCGCCCACTGGGAGGGCAGTACGCACGCCGAGAAGGGCGTGGGCTGCCTCGAGTGCCACACGGCGGCCATCGAGGAGGCCGATAGCTACCTGCACCACGGTGAGCAGATCGCGACTATCGTGACGCCGCGCGACTGCGCGCGCTGTCACGACCACGAGCAGATGGAGTTCTCCCAGAGCCACCACGCGGCGGCCGGCAACATCCTCGCGTCGCTGGACAACTTCCTGGCCGAGACGGTGGAGGGTGCGCGGATGCAGTTCAGCCCGCACTCGCCGACGCCGGGCAAGGCCGTGGATTTCGTGAACGGCTTCGCCAGCGCCAACTCCGGCTGCCAACAGTGTCACGGTTCCAAGGTTGCTCTGGTGTCGACCGACGGCGGGCTCATCACGGTGGACGATCTTCAGCCCGACGAGGAGGGACGCCCGACGAACCTGGACGCGGTGAGCCGCATCGTGCGCAGCGAGGACGGACGCCCGGTCCTGTACGAGGGCAGCTGGCCCAACACGGGCATCGGGCGCCTCAACCTGGACGGGACTCGTGGATCCTGCACGGCTTGCCACAGCCGGCACGACTTCTCACCGCGGCGCGCTCGCCAGCCGGAGAACTGCGGCAAGTGCCACCTAGGACCGGACCATCCGCAGAAGGAGATCTACGAGGAGTCCAAGCACGGCATCGCCTACCGCGATCTGAAGGACGACCTGAACCTGGATGCCGAGAACTGGGTCCTCGGTGTCGACTATGCGGCCGCCCCCACGTGCGCTACCTGCCACATGTCCGGCAACATCCGAAACGGCGGCAGGATCACGCACGATCCGGGAGAGCGCATCTCGTGGACCAACCGTCCCCCGGTGAGCCTGGTGATGGACACCGACATCAACCACGAGATCGTGACCGAAACCGATCCGGAGTTGCGCCGCGAGCTGATCGACGACTACGCGTCGCAGAAGCGGGACCGGATGAAGGAAGTCTGCTCGCACTGCCACACCGACGACTACGTGAACTCGTTCTACAAGCAGTATGACAACCTGGTCATCCTGTACAACGAGAAGTTCGCCAAGCCGGGGATTGCGATCATGGGTGCCCTCGCTTCGAACGGGCTGCGTACGTCCACCAACTTCGACGAGCATGTCGAGTGGACGTGGTTCTACCTGTGGCACCACGAAGGCCGCCGGGCGCGGCACGGAGCAGCGATGATGGCCCCGGACTACACGCACTGGCATGGCATGTACGAGGTCGCGGAGCGCTTCTACATGGAGCTCATACCGCAGGCACGCGAGATCGCAGACCACGCGATGCAGACCGGCCAGCGGGCCCAGGGTCGCGCGGTGCACGCGGTGATCGACGAAGTCCTGGCCCGCCCGGAGCACGTGTGGTTCGAGGAGGGGGCCGAGGGCCAGGCCGAGAGGATCCGGCTGGAGATGGAGCGCCGCTACGGACGCGGCCAGTAGAACCGAACGCGAGGAAGACGTCATGAAACGCAGGAAGTTTCTGGAGACTCTGGGCGCCTCGGCCGCCGGAGTGGCGGCGTTCTCCTGCTCCGACCGTGAGGAGGCGGCGCGCATCGGGGCGCAGGGTGTGAGTGACGCGGACCTGACCTGGAGCAAGGCCCCGTGCCGCTACTGCGGCACCGGGTGTGGTGTCGAGGTGGGGGTCAAGGACGGACTCGTGCGCGCGGTGAGGGGTGACGTCAAGAGCCCCGTCAACCGCGGCCTCTTGTGTGTGAAAGGCTATCACCTGCCCGGCATGCTGTACGGCGAGGACCGGCTCCAGTACCCGATGCTGCGCGAGGGCAGCGGGTGGAAGCGGATCTCCTGGGACGAGGCGCTGGACCTGATTGCATCCAAGTACCAGGAGGCGCTCGACGAGCACGGCCCCGAGTCGGTCGCCATCTACGGCTCCGGTCAGTGGACCGTGTTCGACGGCTACGCCGCGTCCAAGTGGTTCCGCGGTGGCCTCAGGAGCAACAACGTCGAGCCCAACGCGCGCCTGTGCATGGCTTCGGCGGTGACAGGATTCATGACGCAGTTTCAGAGCGACGAGCCGATGGGTTGCTACGAGGACTTCGAAGTCGGCGACGACTTCGTGCTCTGGGGCAACAACATGGCGGAGATGCACCCCGTGCTGTTCTCCCGCATCCTGGCGAACAAGCGTGAGAACCCGGGCGTTCGCCTCGTGGACATCGCCACGCGGCGCACCCCCTCGTCGGAATACGCGGACTTGTACGTCGAGTTCACGCCGGGGAGCGATCTCGCCCTGGCCAACGGCATCCTCCACCTGCTGGTCCGAAACGGGAACGTCGACGACGCGTTCGTTCGGGAGAACGTGATCTTCAAGCGGGGCATCGAGGATCTGAACCGCATCGGCTACGGATCCTGGGGCGAGGACGGGCTTGGACTGGATCCGTCGGACGGGCCGGCCGAGCGCTACGGTTTCCGGGATCAGGGCAGGGACTCGTCCCTCGCCGAGCTCGAGCGGTTCCTGCGCGACTACACGCCCGAGCGGGTGAGCGAGATATCGGGTGTGCCGGTCGGGCAGATCCACCAACTCGCGGAGATGTACGGCGATCAGAGCCGCGGCACCGTGAGCCTGTGGTGCATGGGCGTGAACCAGCACACGCGCGGCACCTGGATGAACAACCTCATCACCGATCTGCACCTGATAACCGGCAAGATCAGCCGGCCCGGCGCCAACCCGTTCAGCCTGACCGGTCAGCCGTCGGCGTGCGGCACGGTGCGGGAGGTGGGCACGCTCGCGCACCGGCTCCCGGCCGACATGGTCGTGATGAACGCCGATCACCGCGCCAAGGCCGAGGATATCTGGGGACTCCCGGCCGGCACCATCCCACCGCGCCCAGGCTATCACACGATGGACATGTTCCGGGCGTTCATGCGGGGTGACGTGAAGGTGATGTGGACGCAGACCACGAACCCGTGGGTCAGCATCCCCAACCTGAACCGGATCCAGCGCGAACCCGGCGACGGCAAGTTCCTCGTGGTGAGCGACATCTATCCAACGCCTTCGACGGAGGTCGCCGACCTCGTGCTGCCGTCCGCGGCGTGGGTCGAGCGCGAGGGCGTGTTCGGCAACTCCGAGCGGCGCACCCAGCACTGGTACAAGGCCGTTGACCCGCCGGGTGAGGCGACCGAGGACGCGTGGCAGATCATCCAGGTCGCCAAGCGCATGGGGATGGGGAACCTGTTCCCCTGGCCCGAAGACGACTGGCACGAGGCGATGTACGAGGAGTACAGGAGCTTCACCCTGGGCCTCGGCAAGGACGTGGCCTCGTACGAGCAGCTGAAGGAGACGCGCGGCATGCTGTGGCCGGTAGTGGACGGAGTCGAGACCCGCTACCGCTACGCGGCCGGACACGACCCGTACGTGACCAAGCGGCGCGGCGTCCACTTCTACAAGGCGAAGGGCTACGGAGAGAAGGCGGCGTTCTGGTTGCGGCCGTGGCACCCGCCGGCGGAGTCGCCCGACGAGGAGTATCCGTTCTGGCTCTGCACCGGGCGCGTGCTGGAGCACTGGCACACCGGCTCGATGACGCGGCGCGTCAAGCAGCTGCACCAGGCGGTAAAGGAAGGCTATGTGGAAATCAACCGGGCCGACGCCCAGCGCCTGAGCGTGGGCTCGGGCCAGATGGTCCGGGTGGTGAGCCGGCGCGGCAGCCTGGAGCTCCCGGCGCTGGTGGACGGCCGGGGCAAGCCGCCGCAGGGATCGGTGTTCATCCCGTTCTTCGACGAGAGCCGGCTGCCCAACGTGCTGACCCTCGACGCAATGGACAACATCAGCAAGGAACCGGACTACAAGAAATGCGCCGTTCGCATCGAACGCGTCTGATACCGTGCGCCGTGGCGTCGGCCGCGCTTGCGCTGGCCGCGTGCGGCGCCGACACGGTGCCCGTTCCCGATCGAGAGGGCGCGGTCAAGTCGGCTGCCGGCGTCCGGGCCGAGCGCAGGGCGTACGACGGAGCGCCGCCCACGATCCCGCACGAGAGCTTCGGGGCCAGGTGCGCCGCGTGCCACAACGCACAAGGCCAGTCGGTGACGGGGGTTGGCTTCGCGCCGGCCTCTCCACATGAAGCGACTGTCGAGGCCGGCGGTACGACCAGGTGCCGCCAATGCCACGTATTCGTCACGACGGACCGGGACTTCGTGGAGAGCGAGTACGAGCCGCTGGAACAGGACCTACGCTACGGCGGCCGGGCGACCGCGGGCGCGCCGCCGACGATCCCGCACCGCACTCTGATGCGAGACAACTGCGTGGCGTGCCACGACGGTCCTGGTGCCCGGGAGGAGATCCGTACGAGCCATCCCGAGCGGCGGCGCTGCAGGCAGTGCCATGTGCCGGTTACGGGGCTGGAGACGTTCGACAGCGAGCTGGGCGAGGGAGTGACGGAGGGAGGCGAGTAGCGACATGACACGGTTGGCTGACTCGATTGATCTCGGGCCGAAGGATGAAGCGCAGCGTCTGTGGAGCGCGGCGGTAGAGGCCCAGAGGGCCGCTGATGACGACCTCGTGAAGTTGTTCGAATCCCTCGACCTCGGGCTCCACGCGGCGGAGATACTCGCGATTCACCTGCTGCAGGCGATCAAGGACAAGTTCCCGGCGACGATCGCGGTGCAACTGAATATGCCCGACCCGGAGGTGGATCCGCACCGCGACGGTATCAGCGTCCCTAAGGTCCTTCAGTTCACCGACGTCATAGATCTCCTGAGCGGCGAGGAACTGGAGTGCGTGAGCCCCGGAATGCACAGGGGATGGGAAGATCGCCGCTTTTCGTGTCGCCGGTCTCGCGTCGCGGCGCAGGAGGTGATCGGGGTGAGTCTGTCCGCACAGGAGCAGGATCAGCTGCTGTTGCTCTCGGCCTACCGCAACCGGGTGTTCAGGTGCCCGCCGCCGGTCCGCGTCGAGCCGGGGAAGGTCCGGACTGCGTTCGAGAGCCTCGAGCGGCTGATGGAGGGGCTGGTTCAGGCGGCTGGCTGATTCGGGCAAAGCGAAGCCCCCGCCGTCCTTCGGGCAGCGGGGGCTTTTCTTCGGGCAGACCTGAGATGGGTGGCGGTTTAGCCGGCCGTTCTGAACTTGCGTTCCTCGCGCGGCGCCTCGTCCGGCTCCGACAGTCCGAGCCGGGGCCTGTGTTCTGCCGAGCGGGGAGCGCTCTTCAGCGCCTCCGGCTTGGCGGTGCGGATGGTCCCGTTCAGCTCGCCGCCCTCTTCCACTGCCACGCGCGGACTCACCAGGTTGCCGACGACGACGCTTCCTGCATGGAGCCGCACCAATTCGTCGGCCATTACCTGGCCCTTGACCTCGCCGCCGACGATCGCTTCCCGGGTCAGGATGTCTCCCCGGACGACTCCGCCGGGTGCGACGAGCACCTGGCCGTGGACGTAGACGTTACCCTCCACCTCACCCTCGATGCGGATGTCACCATCCGCGCGCAAATCGCCCACCAGCCGCGCACCGGCTGACAGGATCGAGAGTCCCGCTTCACGGTTGGCACCAGAATGCGCAGACCCCAGAATCCCCATCCGCTGCTCCTTCCCGACTACCACTGGTTGTCAGACGGTCCCAGGGCGCGACCACTTGGAGGCAAGCTAAACGGGATTTAAGGGGGGCGGTGTGATGCCAGTCACCCGGAAACGGGTGTGTCGCACTCGAGATTGAAGCTTGGGCGTTAGGCTGATGTGGAAAGGCCGCGAGAGTACAGCCGCTGCGGGCTAGAACTGCACCGAGATTCCTACGCCCACCCCACCGGCGGCGGGCGCCAGCGACACCCCGACCCCCTCGACCGGCACGTCGATCCACGACTCCTGGCCGATCGCGTTCCCCAGTATCAGTCCCAGGAGAGCCCCGGGGATTGCGATGGCGAGGGCGCCGCCCAACGCGCAGGCGCCCGGGGAGTTCGTGGACCCCTCGGTGGAATTGCAGAGCACGATTCCGAACAGGGCTCCACCCAGAGCGCCCCCCAGCGCCCCGTAGGCGGCGCCCCGGGCGCCGGCGCCACCGCGCCCCCCGCTCACCTGGAACCTGGAAATGTGGCCGAGCGGGATGGCGGCCAAGCTGCCGCCGTTGTTCACGTCGATCACGACCGAGTCGGAGTCTACCGATTCGAGCGTACCGGTCTCCTGCTCGCACTGTACCCGCTCGGTCCTGTCTCCGGGATCGTACTTCTCTGCGCAGTGATGGTAAACGCGCACACGGGCTCCGGGTCGCACCTGGCCGGAATCCTGGGCCAGGGTGGGAGCCTGGAGCATGAGCAGCATGGCTGCTGCGGCGAGTGTCGCTCTTCGCATGCTCATTCCGATTGAATTGTAACGGCCCGACCGATTTCCCGCCTCGGCCGCACTATCTCAACCCCCATCGCTGCCGGAAGTTGCACACCCTTGGATTTGCAGCACCGGACGGCGATGTTTATCCGCATGTTCGAGATTCTCTTCGGTATCGCGCTGATCGTCTTGGCGTCCAAGATCGGACCTGCCGTGGCGCGCCGCGTCGGGCAGGGGGTGGACACCGACGTGCGGCGACAGCTGGACGATCTGGAGAGCCGCGTGACCACGAGCGAGGACAGGATTCTGGACTTGTCTGCGGGCACGCACGAGCGGTTCGTGGAGGTGGAGGAGAGGTTGGACGTGGCGGAGCGCGTGCTGCAGGCAGAGCGCCAGCGGGACCGGCTTCCCCGCGGGGACTAGTCCGGACGCACAAGACTTCAACACAAATGACATCGAGGGACGTAATGAGCACGGCCGACTACCTGGCGGAGGTCGAGCGCTACAGCGCACACAACTACCACCCGCTCCCGATCATCCTCTCGCGCGGCGAGGGCGCATGGGTGTGGGACATAGAGGACAGGAAGTATCTCGACTGTCTTGCGGCGTATTCCGCGGTTAACCAGGGCCACCGGCATCCGGCTATCGTCGCGGCGGCCAAGGCGCAGCTGGACCGGCTCACCCTCACGTCGCGGGCGTTCCACAACGACCAGATGGGGCCCTTCCTGCGCGAGCTGTGCGAGCTGGCCGGCTACGAGAAGGCGCTACCGATGAACTCGGGCGCCGAGGCGGTGGAGACCGCCATCAAGGCGGTGCGCCGCTGGGCCTACCGCCGCAAGGGTGTCCCCGCCGACCAGGCCGAGATAATCGTGTGCGAGAACAACTTTCACGGGCGCACCACGACGATCGTCTCGTTTTCGACCGAGGAGGCCTACCGGGCCGACTTCGGGCCGCTGACGCCCGGCTTCAAGTCGATTCCTTACGGCGACGTCGCCGCTCTCGAGGCGGCCATCACACCCAACACCGCCGCGTTCATGGTCGAGCCGCTCCAGGGAGAGGGGGGCGTGATCGTTCCCAAGGAGGGGTACCTCTGGGAGGCGGCCGAGCTGTGCCGGCAGCACGACGTGCTGTTCGTTGCGGACGAGATCCAGACGGGGCTCGGGCGCACCGGTCAGATGTTCTGCTGCGATTGGGAAGGTGTGAAGCCGGACGTTCTGATAGTGGGCAAGGCGCTGTCTGGAGGTTTCTACCCGGTTTCTGCGATGCTCTCGAGCGAAGACGTGATGAGTGTATTCCACCCGGGCGATCACGGCTCCACGTTCGGTGGGAACCCGCTTGGCGCCGCCGTGGCGCGAGCGGCGCTCAAGGTCATCCTGGATGAGGGCCTGGTCGAGCGGTCGCGCGAGCTGGGCGACTGGTTCATGAGCGAGCTGCGCGCGATCGATTCGCCGCACGTGAAGGAGGTGCGCGGCAAGGGCCTCATGATCGGTGTCGAGATCAAGCGGGAGAGCGGTCCTGCGCGTCCGTTCTGCGAGGCGCTGATGGATCGCGGTATCCTCGCCAAGGAAACCCACGAGCAGGTCGTCCGGTTCGCGCCGCCTCTGGTGGTCGAGCGCAGCGACCTCGAGTGGGTTGTGGGAGAGGTTGCTGATGTGCTCTCGGCGGCGCCGGTAGCCAGCCGGTAGGTGCGGGCCGGTGCAAGGAAAGGGGGTGCGCCGGATTTCGGCGCACCCCCTGTCTCTTTGCGGCAGTCGTCGCGGGAGCCGGTCCTACAGCTCGTTCTCCCGTTCCTCGTATTTGATCGCCCCCACCTCCTCCGCCAGCTTCGTCTGTGTCGCGAGGTGCTGGGCGAGCTGAGTCATCTGCTCGGCCAGATCGGCGACGCGTGTCTCCAGCGCCACGAGGCGCTCTTCGACCGCAGGATCGATCTTGTTGTCGGCTGACATGGTGGTACCCGCCTTTCCGGTTGGAGGTGGCGGAGTGCGCGGGCCGACGGCACCCGCTCTGACCTAAATCTAGCTCTTCGCGGTCATTGTCACCAACCGCGCTCAGTGCGGTTATCTTTGCCGCTGCCATATGACCGAACTCTACGTACAGAGCAACAGGGGAGATGCGCTCGACACCGTGCACCGCGTCCATGTCGCGGTGTGTCGTGCCGACGGGTCGCTCGTGGCCACGTCGGGCGATCCCGGGCGGGTGGTGATCATGCGCTCGGCCGCCAAACCGTTCCAGGCGCTCCCGCTCGCGGAGGATGGCGTGGTCGAGCACTTCGACATAACGCCTGAGGAGTTGGCTCTGGCCTGCGCATCGCACAACTCCGAGGTGCGGCAGGTCGAGATAGTGCGGGGCTTCCTCGGGCGGATCGGCCTCAGCGAGCAGGACTTGGCGTGCGGGCCCCATCCGGCGCTCGCCCGCGACTTCACCGTGCGCCCGCCGGAGAGCCCGAGCAGTGAGCGGCCGGAGCTCGCGGAGCGCTCCCGCCTGGCCAGCAACTGCTCCGGGAAGCACACGGGGATGCTCGCCCTGGCGCTGCACCACGGGTGGGAGACGCAGGGCTATCGCCTGAGCGGACACCCGGTTCAGCAGCGGGTGAAGCGCGCACTTGCGTCGTACGCGGACCTGCCGGAGACCGAAATCGGCGAGGGCGTGGACGGCTGCGGCGTAGTGGCGTTCTCGCTGCCGCTGGCCAGCATGGCGCGCGCGCTCGCCCGCCTCGCGACGGATGGAGGAGCGGCGGCGCAGACCGTAGCGAGAGCGATGACCACGCACCCCGACCTCGTTGCGGGACGTTGGCGTCTGGACACCGAGCTGATGCAGGCGTACGCGCGTCTGATTGTGAAGGTCGGTGCCGAGGGCGTGCACGTGGCTGCCGTGCCCGAGCAGGGCATCGGGGTGGCCCTCAAGGTGGAGGACGGCAGCAGTCGCGCGGCGATGCCCGCGTTGGTCCACGTGCTGGATCAACTGGGGCTCGACCCGGCGCCGTCCAGCCGCCTGGCGCGGTTCGCGACGCTGGAGATCCTGAACACGCGGGCGGAGCCGGTGGGCGCGATGCATGCGGCCGGCGCGCTCACACTCGTTTGATAGATGACGCAACGGACGGGTACCACCCTCATGCTTCTCACACAACACTCTTGCCGGGTGCGACGAGCCGACATGCCGCGAGAGGCCGGGCGATGAAGTTCATAGACCGGGCAGCCATCCGCGTCAGCGCGGGATCCGGAGGGTCGGGCTGTGTGTCGTTCAGGCGCGAGGCGTACGTGCCCAAGGGTGGTCCGGACGGCGGCGACGGTGGGCGCGGCGGCAGCGTGTTCGTGCGCGCCGACCGCCACCTCAGCACGCTGCTCGACTACCGCTACAAGACGAATCGCAAGGCGGAGCGCGGCCAGCACGGCAAGGGCGGCAACAAGACCGGCAGGTCGGCCGACGACGTGTACCTCCCGGTGCCGCCCGGCACCGCAGTGCACGATGCGGAGAGCGGCGAGTTGCTGGGAGAGGTGCTGCAGCCGGGCGACGAGCTGCTCGTGGCCAAGGGTGGCCGCGGCGGCCGCGGGAACGCGCGGTTCGCAAGCTCCACGCATCAGGCACCCCGCGAGTGGGAGCCCGGAGTCGAAGGGGAGACGCGCACCATCGAGTTGGTGCTCAAGCTGATCGCCGACGTGGGACTGGTCGGGGAGCCCAACGCGGGGAAGAGCACTCTGCTGTCGGTGGTCTCGGCGGCTCGTCCCAAGATCGCCGACTACCCGTTCACGACGCTGGAGCCGCAGCTTGGAGTGGTGGGCCTCGACGGCGGACGCTCCTACGTCATGGCCGACATCCCGGGTCTCATTGAGGGAGCGCACGAAGGGAAAGGGCTGGGCGACCAGTTCCTGCAGCACATCGAGCGCACTCGCGTGCTCGCCTACCTCGTTCCGGTCGAAGCGGAGGACCCTCAGGCCACGTACGAGGCACTGCGCGAGGAAGCGCGCTCCTATGACCAATCGGTCGCCGCCAAGGCGCACGTCGTGGTTCTCAGCAAGACCGATCTCCTCGCCCCGGGCGAGGAGCTGCCCGCAATTGATGCCCCCGAGTCGCGCGGTGTGTTGAGCATCTCCTCGGTCGCGCAACGCGGCATCGATGAGCTCAAGGAGGTTCTCTGGCGCCTCCTTGCCGAGAGCCGCTCCGCGCAGGACGACGACACGGTCCCGCTCCCGTGATCCGGGCCGACCTCGCCCACCTGGCGCTCGCGCTCGTGCCGGGAGTGGGCCGGGCGAGGTTCGACGCGCTGCTGGCCAGGTTCGGCAGCGCCGAGTCCGTGCTGACAGCGTCGCACAATGACCTCACCGGCGTGCGTCCTGTTTCCAGCGCGAATGCCACTGCGATCCAAGCGGCATCCCTCGTCCGGGCCGAGGCCGTGGTCGAGCGCACCGAGCGTATCGGCGGCCACGTGCTGCTCCCCGGCGACCCCCGCTTTCCGGCGAGGCTGACCGAGATTCCCGAGGCTCCGCTTGCCCTGTTCGCGCTCGGCAGGCTCGATCTGCTGCAGCGTGAGGCGGTGGCGATCGTGGGGAGCCGGCTCCACAGCCGCTACGGCGGCCAGGTGTGCCGTCACTTCGCGGCCGGGCTCGCGCGGGCTGGGTTGGTTGTGTCGAGCGGATTGGCGCGGGGACTCGACGCGGTGGCACACGAGGCCACGCTGGACGTGGGGGGAGACACGGTGGCCGTGCTGGGAAACGGTCTCGGCGTGATCTATCCGGCCGCCAACCGCTCTCTCTACGAGAGGGTAGCCGAGGGCGGCTGTCTTCTCACAGAGTTCCCGCCGGGCGAGCGCCCCAACGCGGGCAGTTTTCCCAGGCGCAATCGCCTCATAAGCGGCCTCGCGCGCTGCACGCTGGTGGTCGAGGCGCGTGCCCGCTCCGGAGCGCTGATCACCGTGGACTGCGCGCTCGGGCAGGGCCGGGAGGCGCTCGTCGTCCCGGGGCCCATTACCAGCCCACTCTCCGTGGGCTGCAATCGCCTGCTCAGGTCGGGAGCCAAGCCGGCGCTGGGGCTCGACGACGTGCTGGAGGAGTACGGCCTCGCCGCCGAGGAGGCGCCGCACATGCGTATCCCGGCCGACCTCTCGGGTCCGGAGCGGCGCGTGCTCGACGTCCTCGCGATGGGCGACGAGAACGCCGACGAGATCGCGAGCCGGTTGGGCGCAAGCGCGGCCGAGATGGCAGCGGTCCTCACGGGTTTGGAGATCCGCGGGTTGGTGCTGCAGGAGCCCGGCAAGCTGTTCCGCCGCGCGACCGCAGTGGGTGAGCTCGTCCCCACCTGAAGCCGGGCCGCGGACGACAGCGTTAGCTTGGGAGCGTGCAGCACACATACGTCCACGTTCCGTTCTGCCGCCGGCGCTGCGTGTACTGCGACTTCTCGATCGCCGTGCGCCGGAGCGTCCCGGCCGAGCGCTTCGTCAGCGCCGTGCTCGCGGAGCTGGACTCGAGGCTCGAGTCCGAGGCGTGGGACGCCGGGCCGATCGAGACGCTCTACCTGGGTGGTGGAACGCCATCCCTCCTTCCCACCGAACAGTTGACGCGGCTGATCGCGCAGTTGGTGGAGCGCGGCGGCGGCGCCGGTCCGACCGAGCTGACCCTCGAGGCGAATCCCGACGACGTGACGCCCCAGCGCGCGCGGAGTTGGGCCACGGCGGGAGTGAGCCGTGTCTCCCTCGGCGTCCAGTCGTTCGATCAGCGCACCCTGGAGTGGATGCATCGCACCCACGAGGCCGCCGCGTCCGAGGCTGCCGTCACCGACCTGCGCGCGGCCGGGATCGGATCCGTCTCGCTGGATCTCATCTTCGCGCTGCCCGACGACCTCGAGCCCGATCTCGGCGCCGAGCTCGATCGGGCGCTGGCGTTGGAGCCGGATCACCTCGCCGTTTACGGCCTGACGGTGGAGCCGCGCACGCCGCTCGCGCGCTGGATGGCTCGCGGGGCTGCCGCGCGGACGGACGAGGAGCGCTACGTCGAGGAGTTCCTGCTGGCGCACGAGGTGCTGGCGGCGGCCGGGTTCGAGCACTACGAGGTCTCGAACTACGCGAAGCCTGGGCAGCGCTCGCGCCACAACGGCATCTACTGGGCCGGTGCGCCCTATCTGGGGCTCGGTCCGTCGGCCCACAGCTTCAGAGACGGGGAGCGGCGCTGGAACGTGGAGCCGTGGGCGGCCTGGGAGCGAGCGGTGAGAGAGCGAGGCGAGGCCGTGGCGGGGACGGAGCAGCTCACCGCCGACCAGCGTCACCTGGAGGGTCTCTACCTGGGGCTCCGGACCATCGAGGGCGTGGCTCCGGAAGCGGTCCCACCCGGGCTGGTGCCGGCCCTGAAGGCCGCAGAAGAACGGGGCTGGATCGTGGAGCGGGCGGGCCGGCTCGCTCTCACGCCCGAGGGGTGGCTCAAGCTCGACTCTCTGGTCACGGCTTGACCACCTTTCGTGAAGGTGGCTAAATTGCTGAGACACGGTAACTTGGGTGATGACTAGGGACCAACTGACTGAGCGCGAGCGACAGGTGATCGAAGCGGTGATCCACGCCTTCGTGGAGACCGCCGAGCCCGCCGGATCGCGTACGATAGCCAAGCGCTACGACCTCGGGGTCTCAGCGGCGACGATCCGCAACACGATGAGCGACCTCGAGGAGCGGGGCTATCTGTATCACCCGCATACGTCGGCGGGCCGCGTCCCCACCGATCAGGCCTACCGTGTGTACGTGGACAGCCTGATGGAGCCCACCCTCCCGACCCCGACCGAGACCGATCAGATTCGCCGCGAGCTCCACGGCGGCGCCAACGCGATCGAGAGTCTGCTCGAAAAGGCAGCCGAGGTGCTCGGCGTGCTCACCCAGGAGCTGGGGGTAGCCGTCGCTCCATCGTTCGACAATGCGGTGCTCGAGCGCCTCGAGTTGGTTCAGGCTTCGACTGAGCGACTCTTGATGGTCCTCGTTCTGAGCGGCGGAGCCGCGCGCACGATCTTCATCGAGGTATCGAACGAGCTGCCGCCCGAGGCGGTGGCCAGCGTGCAGCTCGTGCTCAACGAGCGGCTATCGGGGCTCACGCTGCGTGAGATCCGCACCACGCTGCGCGAGCGGTTGCGGGATGTGAGCGCGGAGAGCGAGGCGGCGGAGCTGCTCAACATCTTCGTGGAGGAAGCCGACCAGCTGTTCGAGATCGGTACGCCGGAGGGAAGCGCCCTCGTGCTGGGCTCGACCCAGATGCTCGTGGATCAGCCGGAGTTCCACTCCAGCGAGCAGATGCGCAGCCTCATGGAGCTCACCGAACAGCGAGAGTTGCTGCGCCAGGCGCTCCAGGCGAGACACTCCACCGGCATTAGCGTCACGATCGGCGGTGAGAACCTGGATCCCAAGCTCGCGAAGCTCACCATCATCACCTCCGCCTACCAATGCGGTCCGTTTGCCGGGATGATCGGCGTGATCGGCCCGACTCGTATGCCCTACCGCAAGGTCGTGACGATGGTGGAGCACACGAGTCGTCTGCTGGGCGATCTCGTCAAGTGACGCGCGCGCTGTAGAGAACCCCACAGAAATGGCACGAGACTTCTACGACGTACTCGGCGTGGACCGTAACGCCTCCGAACCCGACATCAAGAAGGCGTATCGGCGGCTCGCGATGGAGCACCACCCCGACCGCAATGCGGGTGACTCCGGCGCCGAGGAGCGGTTCAAGGAGGTGACGGAGGCGTACGAGGTGCTCGGCAACGAGGAGCAGCGCGCCCGTTACGACCGCTACGGAATGGAGGGCCTCAAGAGCGGCCCGGCCGGGTTCGGCGGGTTCCATCATGTGGACCTGTCCGAGGCCCTCAGCATGTTCATGCGCGAGTTCGGGGGCATGGGTGGGTTCGACGCCTTTTTCGGAGGCGGCCAGCGCGCCCGGCACCAGCAGCAGCGGGGACAGGATATCCGCGCCAAGGTGCGCGTGACCCTGGAAGAGGTGGCGACCGGCACCACCCGCACCCTCAAGCTCAAGGCGTTGGACCGGTGCGAGTCCTGTGACGGCAGCGGTGCCGCGCCCGGCACCGATCCGGTGCGCTGCTCCACCTGCAACGGGGCGGGCGAGGTGCAGCGCGCTGCGCAGTCTCTCTTCGGGCAATTCGTATCTGTGGCGCCGTGTCCCACCTGCGGTGCTCAAGGCACCGTCGTGGAGCATCCGTGCGAGGAGTGTCACGGCGACGGCCGCGTGCGCAAGGAGCGCGAGGTGAAGGTCGACGTTCCGGCCGGTGTTTCCGACAACAACTACGTGACGATTCGGGGCGGAGGCGTGGCCGGGCCGCGCAACGGCACGCCGGGAGATCTGCTCGTCGAGTTCGAGGTGGAGGAGGACCCACGCTTCGAGCGCCACGGGGACGACCTTGTGCACGTTCTCCCGCTCTCGTTCAGCCAGGTCGCGCTGGGGGAGGTGCTCAAGGTGCCGACCCCCTACGGCGAAGAGGAGATCGAGGTGGCGGCGGGGACGCAGAGCGGCACGGTCCTCACGGTGAAGTCGGGCGGCCTGCCGAACGTGAGCAGCGGGCGCAAGGGCACGCTGTACGTGCGCGTGCGTGTGTGGACGCCCAAGCTCACCCCCGAGATGCAGGAGCTGTTCGAGAAGCTGTCGAAGATCGAGGGTGAGCCGCCGAAGGAGGAATCGCTCGGCCGCCGACTCTGGGAGAAGATGAAGGAGGCCTTCGGGACTTGAGCCATGAGTGACTGCCTGTTCTGCAAGATCGTTGCGGGTGAGATCCCGTGTACCAAGGTGAAGGAAGACGACGACTACCTGGCGTTCCGGGACATCAGCCCGCAGGCGCCCACGCACGTGCTGGCGATTCCCAAACGGCACGTGGCGTCGCTGAACGAAGCCGAGGATGGTGCCATGCTGGGCGGCCTCGTGCTGTTCGCCCGCGACGTAGCCGTCGAGGAGGGGTTGGCCGAATCGGGCTACCGCGTGGTGCTCAACACGATGGCGGGGGCCGGTCAGACGGTGTTTCACATCCACGCCCATGTGCTGGGAGGTCGGGCGATGGGTTGGCCGCCGGGTTGAGCGAGGCTCCGCAAAGGCCCGCCGCGTCCGCTTGCCATAGCGTCGGGGGGTGTCTAACTTGGTCGGCCTATGAAGACAACGGCTGTAATTGCGGAGCCTCCGCGCGGAGCATGATCCGCGGAGGCTCTGGTCTGTTCAGAGGGGGGTGTAGGTGACGAGAGTCGCCGGCACCCCTTCCTCGTTTCCGCCGGTAGCGGCTCCGCAGACCCTCACCGAGTTGGAGTTCGACCGCGCCCTCGAGGTGGTCGCCGGCCATGCCGTGTCCGATCTCGGCGCTGCGTCGGTGATGGCCCGGCTGCCGCTGGCCGACCCGGAGCTGATCCGGGAGGAGCTGGCGGCCGTGGCGGAGCTGGCCGAGGAGCTTCACGAGCGGGGCCGGTTCGAGCCGCGCGTCGTACCGGACATAAGCGAAGTGCTGAAGAGCCTCTCCACCCAGGGAAGCGTTCTGGACGGGGCGGCGTTGAGGCAGCTCCACGCGGCGCTCGAGGCGATGCGCGAGGTGGAGCGGCAGCTGAGCGAGCTGGCCGAAGACGCCCCGCGCGCGGCCGCCCTGGCCGTCGAGATTCCGCCGCTCCGTCTCGAGACGGCGATCGATCGGGCCATAGAGCCCGACGGCCGGGTGAAGGACGACGCCTCCTCGAAGCTCAAACGCGCCCGCCAGCGCCTGCGTGACACGCGGGAGAGCCTGGTCTCGGAGCTGGAGCGACTGAAGCGGAACCTCGCGCCGCACGAGTCCGCGTCGGAAGGAGAGGTGACGTTGCGCCGCGACCGCTACGTGATCCCGGTGCGCCGCGAGGCGCGCGGGCGGGTGCGCGGCATCGTGCACGGCGAGTCCAGCTCTGGTGCCACGCTGTTCGTGGAGCCGGCCGAGGTGGTCGAGCTGGGCAACGACCTCGCCGCCTGCGAGGCGGAAGAGGCCCGGGAAACGCTCGCTGTGCTGCGCGCGCTCACCGACGAAGCCCGCCCGACCTCCAATCTGATCGAGGCCGGATGGGAGATGTGCATCGCGGCCGACGACCTCTCTGCCCGGGCGCGCTATGCCCTCGCGGCCGAGGCCCGGCTCCCGGCGGTCGGGATCGAGGGTGAGAGGCTCGCCGTCCGGCGCGGCAAGCACCCGCTGCTGCTCGCCGAGGGGAGCGCGGTGCCGTTCGACCTGGAACTCGAAGCAGAGGAGCTCACCGTGGTGGTGAGCGGACCCAACGCCGGCGGCAAGACGGTGCTTCTCAAGGCGGTGGGTCTGATCAGCGCCATGGCGCAGGCCGGGGTCATCCCGCCGGTCGGGCCGGGCACGGAGCTGCCGGCCTTTCAGCGCATCTTCTCCGATATCGGAGACCACCAGTCCATTGATGCGAGCCTCTCCACGTTCAGCGCGCACGTGGCGGCGCTCAAGGCGATCCTGCTGGACGTGGACGATCGGTCCCTGGTGCTGCTGGACGAGTTGGGCGGGGGCACCGACCCCGTGGAGGGAGCGGCGCTCGCTGGAGCCGTGCTGCTCGCGCTGCACGGCCGGGGGCCCGTCACGATTGCCAGCACACACCTCAATCAGCTCAAGGAGCTCGCGGCCGAGACGTCCGGTGTGGTGAACGCGAGCCTCGAGTTCGACGGCGAGACCCTGGCGCCGACCTACCGGCTGCTCATGGGTAAGCCGGGCCGCTCGTACGGGCTGGCCATCGCCCGGCGGCTGGGATTGCCGGACGAGGTGCTGGCGAAGGCAGAGGAGCTGACGCCGGAGCACGCCCGCAGCGTGGACGCGATCCTGGAAGAGTTGGAGCGACGCCAGACGGAGCTCACCCGGCGCGAGGAGGAAGTGGCGGCGGCCGATGCGCGTTTGGCACGTGACACGGAGGTAGTGCAGTCCGAGCGCGAGGATGCCGAGCGCCGGACGGCGAGCCTCGCGGAGAAGGAGCGCGAGCTGGAGCGTACCGGTCGGGAGCAGGCGCGCAAGTTCCTGCTGGAGGCGAGGCGCCGCGTGGACGAAGCTCTGGGCCTGGCACGCGCCGCCGTGAACGAGGCGACCGCGAAGGAGGCGCGCCGCCTGGTGGAGCAGGGAGTGCAGCACGAGGCGGACGCGCTGGCCAAGCTGGAGCAACAGGCGCGAAAGCAGGGATGGAAGATCAAGGGCAGCAGTGGAGAGGTGCTTGCCGGGGGCGATGCCCCCCCGGACAAGGCACCCGCCGTCCGGCGCTCCTCCAGACCCGACCCGCACGCGGTAATTCCCGAGATCTCCACCGACGTGGACCTGCGCGGCATGCGCGCCGAGGAGGCCGAGGCCGAGGTGATCGCTGCGCTGGACGCGGCGGTCGTGACCGATCTCCCCTTCCTGCGTATCATCCACGGCAAGGGCACGGGAGCACTGCGAGTCGTCGTGCAGGACCTGCTGAAGCGGGACCGTCGCGTCGCCAAGCACTCGCTGGCGCCGCCCAACCAGGGCGGCTCGGGAGTGACGATCGTGGAGCTCAGGCAGTGACCCCGATCCCCGACGACATCATCGAACAGGTACGCGACAGCGCCGACCTGGTGACGCTCCTCGGTGAGCACGTCGAGCTCAAGCGCACGGGCTCCGACTACCGCGGTCCCTGTCCGTTTCACGGCGGCAAGCACCGCAACTTCGCCGTCATTCCCAAGAAGCAGATGTTCTACTGCTTCGTGTGCCACGAAGCCGGGGACGTCTTCACCTTCTACATGAAGAAATTGGGGATGGACTACCCCACGGCCGTGCGGGAAGTGGCCGCCAAGGTGGGAATCACGATTCCCGAGCGACGTACCGGCGGCCCCGATCCGCGCGAGCCCTTCTTCTCGGCGGTGGACGCTGCGGCCGACTGGTACGCGCGCCGCCTGCGGGACGGCGACGATGCGAAGGCGGCGCGAAGCTACCTGGAGGGGCGAGAGTTCGATCTGGAGAAACTGGGTCCGTTGGGGCTCGGCTTCGCCCCCAAGGGGACCGCGTTTCAGGAGGCGATGGAGCAGTTGGGCGTCGCGACCGACGTGATGCTCGAGGTCGGCCTCGTGGTGCGCCGCACCGACGGCTCGCTCAGGCCCAGATTCTGGAACCGTCTGCTGTTTCCGATCCACGACCTGAGAGGCAGGGTCGTCGGGTTCGGCGGCCGCGTGCTGGGAGAGGGAGAGCCGAAGTACCTCAACTCGCCCGACACCCCGATCTTCCACAAGGGCACACTGCTGTACAACCTGCACGCCGGCAAGCACGCGATTCGAAAGGCGGAGCGCGCGGTGGTGGTGGAGGGGTATTTCGACGTGCTGCGGCTTGTGGAGGTGGGCGTCGAGGAGGTGATAGCGCCCCTCGGGACCAGTCTCACGGCGGACCAGGCGCAGTTGATGAAGCGCTACACCAAGAGCGTGGTGCTGTTGTACGACAACGACGCCGCGGGGCTGCGCGCGAGCTTCAGAGCTGCCGACGTGCTGCTGCAAGCCGGTCTCAGGGTTACGGTGGCCACGCTGCCGGCCGGCCAGGATCCCGACTCGCTCGCGCTGAAGGGCGGACCCGATGCCGTGAGCACCGTGCTCGACGATGCGCTCGACGTGTTCGAGCGCAAGCTGCAACTGCTGGATCGCAAGGGCTGGCTCGGCTCACTCGCCGGGCGCCGCCGCGCCCTGGACCGCTTGCTCCCGACGCTGCGCTCGGCGGCCGATCCCGTCACGCGTGACCTCTACGTGACCCGCTGCGCCGAGGCGCTGGGGATTTCGCGCGAGTCGGTAGAGCAGGAGGCAGCGCGCGGCCCCCGTCCCAGAGTCTCACCCGAGCAGGCGGCTCCCCGCTCCGCACCCACCCAGCGAAGGCCTGGGTCCAGGCGCGGCTGGCGCTCGGAGCACCAGCTGCTGCAGGTGATGGTGCACGAGCCGACGTGGCGGGTGCGCATCGCGGAGCGGCTGGTCGGCGTGGAGCTGAGGCCGGGGCCCGAGCGCGAGTTGCTCGAGTTGCTCTCCAAGGTGGATTCGAACGTCGCCGGTGGCGAAGTGCTGGAGCAGATCGAAGGGGAGGCGCGTGGCCTGCTGGTGCAGCTCCTGGCTGAGGAGTGGGGTCAGCTGAACGTGGACGCGATCGTGGACGGCGCTCTGGGCAAGCTGGAGAGCCGCGCGCTGGTCAAGCAACTGCGCGCGATAGATCGGCAGATCACAGTTGCAAACGAAGATGAGAAGGTAGAGCTGGCTCGCGAGAAGGAGTCGTTGAGCCGGCGCATTGCGCGATTGGATCCGGGTTATTGGAACGTCATCACCAGACGGAGGAGTGGCAGTGCACGCTGAACTCGTAGCGTTATTGAAGCTGCAGGAGAAGGACAAAATCGTGATGGATCTCGAGGCCGAGCGCGAAGCGCTCGAGCCCGAGCTGGAGGAGCTCGACGCCGAGCTCACAACTGCCGAAGAGGCTGCAGCCGCCGCGCAGACGCGGGTGGAGGAAGCCGACAAGCGGCGCGGTGAGCTGGAAGCCAAGATCGAGGGCTACCGCGTCATGCAGGAACGGCGCCGCCAGAAGCTCGAGTGGGTGCGCGGCGCGAAGGAGGCGTCGAACCTGATGGCTGAGCTCGACCTGGCGCGCACGGTGCTCGCCAAGGAAGAGTCCGAATGGATTCGCTCGGCCGACAAGGTTCAGGAAGCGCAGCGCAACGCGGCCGAAGCGGAGGCCACGCTCGAAGAGCTCAGGGCGGCGCAGGCGCCGAAACGAGAGGAGATCGCGGCCAAGCAGGCGGAGTGCGACGACAAGCTGCAGGCGGCAGGCGCCGAGCGCGGCGAGGCGGCCGGAACTGTGGACGCGGCGACGCAGGAACGCTACAACCGCATTCGCCAGGGCCGGGCGCCACTTGCCCTGTATCCGCTGCGCAACGGCGCGTGCGGACACTGCTTCACGTCGGTACCGCTGCACCGGCGCCAGAAGATTCTCTCGAATGAAGGGATCGAGTCGTGTGAAGCCTGTGGGGTGCTGATCTACTCCGAGGACGAATGACCCCGGGTCCACTTCGGTGGGCCCTGGCGCCGCCTCCGAGCCCTGAGTTGGTGGCGCCGCTGGCCGGCGCCCTCAACATCCCTCCCACCCTGGCCGCGCTGCTCGTGCAGCGGGGTTTCACGTCGGTAGAGGAGGCGAAGCGCTTCCTGCGGCCGGGTATCCAGTCTCTCAGTGATCCGTACGTGCTGCGCAACATGGATCGCGCGGTCGAGCTCGTGGTGGGGGCCGTGCGCGACGGGCGCCCGATCCTGGTGCACGGTGACTACGACGTGGACGGCCAGTGCGCGACGGCGATGCTGACCCGCGTTCTGCGCGAGGCTGGAGCCACAGCGATTCCGTTCGTGCCGCACCGCGTGCGGGACGGATACGACTTCGGACCAGCGGGCCTGGCGCATGCCCAGGAGCACGGCGCCGGTTTGATCCTCACGTGCGACTGCGGCACTACGGCGGTCGAACCGGTGCGCGCGGCACGCGACGCGGGGATCGAAGTCGTCGTAACCGACCACCACTTGCCGGGCATGGTGGCGCCGGCGAGTGCTGTGGTTAACCCGCAGCATCCCGAATGCACATCGCCGCTCAAGCAGCTCTGCGGCACGGGCGTGGCGTTCAAGCTGGCTCAGGCGCTGGTGGCGGAGTTGGGGCTCTCCGACAACCTGCCGTATCACTTCCTGGATCTCGTTGCCCTGGCCACCATCGCGGACGTGGTTCCGCTCACGGGTGAGAACCGACCCCTCGTGCGCTTCGGTCTCAAGACTCTGGCCGGCTCCCGCTGGATTGGTGTGCGCGCCCTGGTGGAGGTGGCAGGCCTGAAGGGGTCGGCCATCAGGGCGGGGCAGGTGGGCTTCATTCTGGCCCCGCGTCTCAACGCGGCGGGGCGGATCGGCGAGGCGATGGACGGCGTTCGGCTGCTCCTCTCGGACGATGCGGCCGAGGCCAGCTCCCTGGCGCGCCAACTGGAGGCGACCAACACCCGGCGGCAGGAGATAGACGAGCAGACTCTGGGTGGCGCCATCGAGGAGCTGGAGCGCACGGTGGACATCGAGCGCGACTACGGGCTGGTGCTCGCGGGAGACGGCTGGCATCCGGGCGTGATCGGCTTGGCGGCGTCACGGGTCGTCGAGCGCTACCACCGCCCGGCGATTCTCATCTCGATGGACGGTGACGAGGGGCGCGGGTCCGGGCGCAGCATCCCGGCCTTCGATCTGCACGCCGGCCTGTCCGCCTGCGCGGATCACCTCGAGCGCTACGGCGGGCACCGCATGGCGGCCGGCCTTACCGTGCGGCGGGACCGGCTGGATGGGTTCCGGGAGGCGTTCAACCGGGCGGCGCGCGAGAGGTTGTCACCCGAGGACCTGATCCCCACCCAGAAGATCGATGCGGTCGTTCCGATGCAGGAGATGGACGGCGATCTGGAGCGGTTGCTGCGACACCTGGAGCCGTGTGGCTCGGGCAACCCGGCGCCGGTGTTCGGCGTGAGCGGGGCGAGCGCGAGCGACCAACGCAAGGTCGGAACCAACCACCTCAAGTTCAACCTGACGGACGGGACCGGGAAGCTCCCGGCGATCGCGTTCAACTGGGCAGACCGGGTGGGAACAGATTGGTGGCGGGAGCCGGTGGACGTGGCCCTCAAGCTCGAGCGCAACGAGTGGAGGGGAAGGAGCATGCTCCAGGCCCGGGTGGTGCAGATCAAGCCGGCCGCGAACGGGGAACAGTGACGGCCATGCGACGCTCGTTCAGCAGTGTGGGAGCCGATGCGCATCATCGCGGGTGAGTTCGGGGGACGCGTGCTGCGTCCACCGGCGGGGCGGAAGGTGCGGCCCACCACCGACCGCGTGCGGGAAGCCTGGTTCAACATCCTGGCGCCGCGGTTGACCGGGGCCAAGGTGCTCGACCTGTTCGCCGGTTCCGGGGCGCTGGGTCTGGAAGCGCTCTCGCGCGGCGCGGCGGCCGTGGAGTTCGTGGAGCTGTTGCCTGGGTCCCTCGAGGCACTGAAGGAAAACGTGGAGTCGTTGGGCGTTGCCGAGCGGGTGCGGATACGCAGGACCGACGCGATCCGGTTCGCCGGCCGGCTGGATCCGGGAGCCTACGACGTCGCCGTCGCGGACCCGCCATATGCCACGGATCATGCGGCCCAGTTGCTCGACATCTTCCGCGAGCGGCCTTTCGCCCAGATCTTGGGGTTGGAGCATCGTGCGGCGCTGACGCTGTCCGGTGACGAGACCCGCCGCTACGGCGACATAGCCTTAACCTTTGTGCACGCCCCATGACACGAACCGCGATCTATCCAGGCTCGTTCGATCCCGTGACCCGCGGTCACGAGGACATCGTACGCCGCAGCCTCTATCTGGCCGACAAGCTCATCGTGGCGGTGGCCGCCAACCAGGAGAAGGAGCCGCTGTTCACGATCGAAGAGCGGATCGGGCTCCTGAAGAAGGCGCTCGGCGACCTGTCGGGCGTCGAGGTGTGTTCGTTCGATGGGTTGCTGGCCGAGTTCGCGCGCGAGCGGGAGGCCAACATCATCATCCGGGGATTGCGGGCGTTCAGCGACTTCGACTACGAGTCCCAAATGGCGCTGATGAACCGGCAGCTCCACCCGGAGCTCGAGACCGTTTTCCTGGTGCCGGCGCTGCACCTCACGTACCTGAGCTCGAGCCTGGTGCGGGAGGTGGCGCGGCTGCGTGGTGACGTGAGCTCGCTGGTCCATCCGGCCGTGGACGAAGCGCTCGAGGCCAAGCTCGGCAAGTGACGTTCCGGCAGGGATTGCGCAGGCGCGCGGCGGCCGCCGGCCGCACCGTCGTCCTCGCCGAGGGCTGGGACGAGCGCGTGCGCGACGCCGCGCGGAAGCTCGAGGAGCAGGGCATTGCTGAGGTGATCCTGGTCGAGCGCTCGATGGCTGGCGATGCGCGGTTCGAGCGGGTGGCGGATTGGCTCGCGGCCCGCAGGCCCGACAAGGTCAGGGACGGGGCGCACGCCCGGGAACTGGCCGACGATCCACTGCGGTTCGCGGCGTCCCTGGTGGCTCTCGGCGAAGCCGACGCGGCGGTGGGTGGGGTCGCGCACCCGACGTCCGACGTGCTGCGAGCCGCACTGTGGGCGATTGGTCCGGCGCCCGGGATCACGACGGTGAGCAGCGCGTTCTACATGTCGTTCGACGAGACGCCTCAGGGGGCGCTGCTCCAGCTTGCGCGGGAGCGCTGTGACAGCGGCAACGTGCTGACGTTCGCGGACTGCGGTGTGGTGCCGGACCCCTCGGCGGAGCAGTTGGCGGAGATCGCCTTCGTGGCGGCCCGCGACCATCTGCCCCTGGCGGGCGAGGATCCGGTGGTGGCGTTCCTGTCCTACAGCACAAATGGCAGCGCCACGGGGCCGCGGGTGGAAAAGGTGCGCGAGGCGGTGAATCGGTTCCGGGAGATAGCGCCGGACATGAGGTGCGACGGGGAGCTCCAGGGAGACGCGGCGCTGGTGCCGGCGGTCGCGGACCGCAAGGCGCCGTCATCGGCGGTCGGGGGCTGCGCCAACGTGCTGATCTTCCCCGATCTTGACAGCGGGAACATTGCGTACAAACTGGTGCAACGCCTGGCGGGTGCGACGGCGACGGGTCCGATCCTCCAGGGGCTGGCCCGTCCCATGATGGATACGTCGCGCGGGGCAACGGCAGAAGATGTGGTGGACGTGGCCGCGGTGGGTCTGCTGCAGGCGACGGCACCGACCGGGATTACACTCGAGGAGGGAGCATGAGCTTCACGGTGCGGAAGGACGACGCGACGGGCGTCGTGCACATGCGCATAGACGGGCAGTTGATCGTGGGCAACCGGCACGATCTCAAGAAGAAGGTGCTGGATGCCATGGACGAGGGAGAGCGCAAGTTCGTGATCGACTTCACCGAGACCGGCTACATCGATTCCTCCGGGCTCGGGGTGCTGGTCTCGCTGTCGAAGAAGATTCGTGAGGTCGGTGGCGACCTTCGGCTGGCCGGGCTCAACGACGATCTCCGGACCCTGTTCGAGCTCACCAAGCTCGACACGCTCTTCACGATCATGGGCTCGGCGGAGGAGGCGGCCGGCTCGTTCTGATTACGTGACGGCTCCCCTCCGGTTGTACGTCCGCCGGAGCGAGACGCCCGAACCGGACGGCGACGCCAGTCGCGTCCAGATCTCGCTCCGCGTGCCGACCGACCTCGACGTAGTCGAGGAAACGGTCGACCTTGTCGCCCGCCACTGCCTGGCGTGTGGCGTGCCGCCGCGCGCTGCGCGCTTCGTGGTTCGCGTGGTGCTGTGCGAGACGCTCGCCAACGCCATCGTCCACGGCAACCAGATGGACCCGTCCAAGCGTGTGGAGGTGCGCGTCGAGGTGGGATCCGCAGAAGTCTCGATGCACGTGCGCGACGAAGGCAGCGGATTCAGTC
Organism: Gemmatimonadota bacterium; assembly: GCA_039587315.1. Classification (GTDB taxonomy): domain Bacteria; phylum Gemmatimonadota; class Gemmatimonadetes; order Gemmatimonadales; family GWC2-71-9; genus WVYX01. Next base: position 29,530 of record JBDHIS010000017.1, read on the forward strand.
CGGGTCTGATTCCCGATCCCACCGAGCCCGAACGCATCGATCTGACCCAGGGCAGGGGTCTCTTTCTCATCCGCCAACTGGTGGACGAGGTGCACTTCAATGACCGGGGGAATGCGATCTGCATGATCATGCGCCGCGAATAGAGCGGCTGGACGGCATCCTGCGCTCGTTGGGCACGATGGCCGGGTGCCGGTTGCGGCTGTGGCGCTACGGGCGAGGCCGCCTGCGTCCCGTTCTGGGTGCGGGTGAGGCCCCGGCGCCGCGCGTGGACGTGGACGAGAACGGCGTGGTGACTCCGGCCGAGCCGGGGCGCTGGCTTGCACGTGTCTCGGACACCGGCGGCTACTGGTACGAGATCGTGGATGCCGAGGGCGACCCCGCGGAGGCCGCCGAGACGCTGGCTCCCCTTCTCGCGAGCCTGCTCGACCGCGAGCGCGACACGCTGCGGCTCGCGAAGCAGCTGGCGTCGCGCTACGAGGAGATCGAGCTGCTCTACACGATCAGCGAGACCCTCGGGCGCACCATCAAGCTGGAAGAGGCAGCCCAGACCATACTCATCGACGTGAGCGATGTCGTGGGCGCGAGGCGGGCCTCCATCTTCGTGCACGACGAGGAGGCGGCGATCCTCCGGCCCGTGGCCGCACTGGGGAAGGACGTGGACTTGCTCCACAATCTCGGCGTGGAGGATCCCCAATCCATCACGGCCCGTGTGTTCCGCTCCGGCGCCGCCGTGGAGCACGATCCGCGCGAGCCCGAGGTGCCCAATCCGGCCGTACACAGCGATCGTGGGTATCGCGGCTCCGCGTTTCTCTCGGTGCCCATCGTGTATCCTACGGCCAACGGAGAGAAGCGCCCCATTGGCGTAATCAATCTCACCGACCGCATCGGGACCGATGCGTTCAGCGGCGGTGAGCGGCGGCTGGTGAACGCCGTGGCGTCCCAGATCGGCGCGGCAATCGAGAACGCGCGGCTGGTGGAGCGCGACCTCGGGCGGCAGCGGGTCACGCAGGAGCTGGAGTTGGCGCACGGCCTGCAGATGAAGCTGCTTCCCAGTCCCGACATCCTCGGGTCGGGAGTGGACCTGTCGGCCCGCTGCGTTCCCGCGCGGAGCGTGGGTGGCGACTTCTACGACTTCATGCGGCTCCCCAAGGGCCGGATGGGAGTGATGCTGGGTGACGTGTCGAGCCATGGGTTCTCGGCCGCGCTCATAATGGCACTGGTGCTCTCCGCGGCCGGCATCCACGCGGAGGAAGTGAGCTCCCCCGACGCGATGCTGCGCCGCCTGCTCGAATCGGTCGCCCAGGAGCTGGCGGAGACCGAGATGCACCTGTCGCTGTTCTACGGCGTGCTGGACCCCGAAGCCGGGAAGCTACGCTACGCGAATGCCGGGCACCCCCACGCGTTCTGCGTGCGCGCGGACGGCACGGCGGAGCGTCTCGGCGCCACCTCTCCGCCGCTGGGATTTACCGAAGCCGACACGCTCAAGGCCGCGCAGACGACGTGGAGCAGCGACCAGGATCTGTTGCTCCTGTTCTCGGACGGAATCGTGGACGCGCGCAACGAGGCGGGCGAGATGCTCGGAGAGGCGCGGGTGCTCGAGGTCGTGGCCGAGCACTGCGGCGAGACCAGCGGCGAGATCATCGACGCGGTACTCGCAGAGGCCGCCGCATTCGAGGCGCAGGCCACCGACGACCGCACGATCCTCGCGCTTCGCACCTAAGTGGGCCGCCGACTCGGCCAGCACTTCCTGTTCGACCCCGCGATCCTGGACCGGATCGTGGATGCGCTGGAGCCCTCCGACACTGACGTCGTCATCGAGATCGGGCCGGGGCTCGGTACTCTCACCGAGCGCTTGGCGCAGCGTGTGGGCAGGGTGGTCGCTATCGAGAAGGACCGGGAACTGGCGCGGAAGCTCGGCGAGGGGGGGACGGCTCTACCGGGAAACGTCTCCGTGGTGGAGGGGGATGCGCTGGATCTGGATTGGCCCGGCTCGGTCGGGGACGATGCACCCGCCCACGGCTACAAGGTCACCGGCAACATCCCCTACGCCATCACGTCCCCGCTCATCGAGAAGGCCCTCACTCCGCCGCTTCCCCAGGTCGTCGTGTTCCTGGTGCAGCGCGAAGTGGCCGACCGCGTGGCGGCCGAGCCGGGTGGCAAGACGTACGGAGGGCTCTCGGTCGGAGTCCAGACTGTTGCGCACGCAGAGCGGCTGTTCACGGTGTGCGCCGGGGCCTTCAAGCCGCCGCCCAAGGTGGATTCCGCCGTCGTACGCCTCACACCCCTCGCCGATCCGCTCGTCGCGCCGAGCCAGCACGCGGAGTTTCGCCGCTTCGTGACTGCGCTCTTCGGCAGGCGGCGCAAACAGCTCGGGGGAGCGATCAGGGGCCTCACGGACGGCGCTCGGGCCGAGGTCGAGGCGGAGCTGGGCCGGCTTGGAATCGAGCCGACCGTCAGGTGTGAGACGCTCCCCCCTGCGGACTTCGTAAGGCTGTTTAATGCGTTCGCTTGAGCGACCGTTTGAGGGGGGCGCGGCGCCGGCCGTAGATTGCATCCCATGACGGAGGGAGTGCGCGCCGCACCGCGCGGTACACTCGTGGATCGCGCCCTGCGAAAGCTCAAGAGCGGGACGACCGACAGCCTGACGCTGGCGCGCGACGTGCTCGGCCTGGCGCACGCGACGCGCGCGATCGCGGAGCGGGTCGCCGTCGCGCTGCTGGGGTCGGATCCGCGGGTGCGGCAGATGCATGACGGGCACTGGGCCCTGGCCACACGCGACAGCGGGGTCCCGCGCCTCGCGGAAGCGACCTTTGCCGTGGTGGACGTGGAGACCACGGGCACGCGGTTCGCGCGTGGCGACAGGATCACCGAGCTGGCCGTGGTGACTCTGTCTGGAGGGCGAATCGACGTTGCGCTCGAGACGCTGGTGAATCCGGAGCGCCCGATTCCCGGCTTCGTCGCTTCGCTGACCCGCATCTCGAACGAGATGGTCCGGGACAAGCCGACGTTCGGTGAGATCGCCGACGACGTGCTCGGGGCGCTGGCCGGTCGCGTCTTCGTGGCCCACAACGTGCGCTTCGACTGGGGCTTCGTGGCCAGCGAGGTGCGGCGCACACGCGACCTCGACCTCGAAGGTCCGCGGCTCTGCACGGTGCGCCTGGCGCGCCGCCTGCTGCCGGGTCTCAAGTCACGCGGGCTCGACAGCGTGGCCGCCTATCTCGGGGTGGAGATCACCGACCGGCACCGCGCCCGCGGCGATGCCGTTGCGACGGCGCACATTCTGCGGCATCTGCTCGAGCGGGCCGAGGAGCAGGGGATCGAGACACTGGCCGACTTGAAGCAGCTCGCGCGGCGGCGCCCGCGCCGCAAGAGCGCGCTGCCGAAGTCGATGGAAGAGCTATGACACTAGTGACCACGTTCGAGGTCGGGAGTTTCACCTGCCACGCGCTCGAAGGCGGCCGCCAGTGGTTGGACGGCGGCGCCATGTTCGGCGTGGTGCCAAAGCCGTTGTGGGAGAAGCGGATCGCACCGGATGAGCGCAACAGGATCCCGCTCGGGCTGCGCTGCCTGCTGGTGGAGCACGAGGACGGACTGGTGCTGGTGGACACGGGAGTGGGCAACAAGGAATCGGCCAAGTTCAGGGCGATCTATGGAGTCGAGAACCCCGGAACGGCGGGGCCGACCCAATTGGAGGACGCCCTGACCGAGGCGGGCTTCGCGGCGGCGGACGTCCGCTACGTCATCAACACGCACCTCCATTTCGACCACGCGGGTGGCAACACCTTCGTGGAATCCGAAGCGGGCGATCCCCAGGTAGCGTTTCCGAACGCCGCGTACGTGGTGCAGCAGGCGGAGCTGGACTTCGCCGCGCGCACCAACGAGCGCACGGCGGCGAGCTACCTGCCGTCCAACTTCGCCCCGATCGCGGCCGCCGGCCGGTGGCGGCCCGTGAGCGGGGAGGTGGAGCTGCTGCCCGGCGTTCGGCTGCTGCCTACCCCGGGCCACGTGCCTCACCACCAATCCGTTCTGGTGACTAGCGGCGGGGAAAGCGCCTGTTTCCTGGGCGACCTGGTGCCTACGACCGCCCACCTGCCGCTTCCCTGGATAATGGGCTACGACCTCGAGCCGCTGGTCACCCTCGAGACCAAGCGCAAGCTCCTGGCCCGGGCCGAGGCGGAGGGCTGGCTGCTGGTGTTCGAGCACGACCCGGAAGTGGGGCTGGGACGGGTGGCGAGCGACGGCAAATCGTACCGATTCGCGCCGCTTGACACCCCTCAGGAGGGCGGGTAAGTTCCCCAACCACAATCTGATAAGCAAGCGCCCGCGAGCGCTTCGCCCTCCTGCCGCCGGCCCCGTGCCGAGCGCGCGTTCAGGGTTCCGACGACCAGACGGGGACGAGTGTCCCCGCTGACTGCGGACTCCGGAGGGATCGGGTCCGTTTTTTTGTCTCGTTTTTAGGAGGAGCCTCAACTGGCTGTTCAAGACGACAAACAGAGGGTTCGGGTGAACCAACAGATCCGGATCAGCCCGGTACGGCTGATCGGAGCTGACGGAGAGCAGGTCGGCGTAGTGCCGGTCGATGAAGCGCTCCAGAAGGCCGAAACCCTGGGCCTCGACCTCGTCGAGGTGGCGCCGGCAGCGCGACCGCCCGTAGTGAAGATCATGGATTACGGGAAGTACCGCTTCGAGCAGGCCAAGGCGGCAAAGGCGGCACGCAAGAAGCAGCACAACATCCAGGTGAAGGAAGTGAAGTACAGGCCGGGGATCAGCGATCACGATTTCGAGTTCAAGACCCGGCACGCGCGCACTTTCCTGGAAGAGGGCAACAAGGTCAAGGTGACCATGATGTTCCGCGGCCGGCAGGTGACGCACCCGGAGTTGGGCAGGGAGGTGTTGGAGCGGGTGTACAACGAGCTTCAGGACGTCGGGAAGGTGGAGATGAATCCGAAGCTCGAGGGCCGCAACATGACGATGGTGCTGGCGCCGAAGTAGCGACGAAGAGAGGCGAGCAGCGGGAGGGCAGACGAGCTGGGTCGGATGGCAGGGCCCGCCGGTGTGTCCACGAATCACGAGTATGCGAAGGACTAGAGATATGCCGAAGATGAAGACCAAACGGGGCGCTGCGAAGCGGTTCAAGCTCACCGGCAGGGGCAAGGTGAAGCGGTGGCGTGCCTTCAAGAGCCACATCCTGACGAAGAAACATCCGAAACGGAAGCGGCGCCTGCGGTTGGCCACCCTGGTCTCGGACCAGGAACAGCGCAACATCAAGCGTCTGCTGAACGGATAGGAGCGAGCGATGCCCAGAGTGAGAAGCAACGTCGCCCGCCTCAAGCGGAAGAAGAAGATCATGAACGCCGCCAAGGGCGGCGTTGGTGGGCGCAGCAAGCTTTACAAGACGGCCAAGGAGAACGTCGAGCGCGGACTCAGGTACGCGTACCGCGACCGGCGCCGCCGCAAGCGTGACTTCCGCAAGCTGTGGATCGTGCGGATCAACGCGGCAGCCCGGCTGCACGACCTCTCCTACAGCCGGTTCATGTCCGGCCTCAGGAAGGCCGGGGTTGAAATCAACCGCAAGGTCCTGGCTGATCTGGCGGTTCGCGACCCGGCGGCGTTTGGTGAGCTGGCGGAGGTAGCGAAGCAGAGTCTCTAGCAGCTCGGGCTCAAATGCCTAACCCCGCTTCCCCCCAAGCCGAGCTCGAGGCGATCGCGCAGGCGGTGGACCGCGTGGCCACCGCCGACGCCGCGACGTTGGCGGAGCTCAAGACCGAATACCTCGGCCGGAAAGCCGGAAGGCTGACCGGCATCCTGCGCTCGCTCTCGGGTCTCGCGCCCGAGGAGCGGCGGGCCGTCGGCAAACGTGCCAACGAGCTCAAGCAGGCGCTCGAAGCTGCCATCGCCGCTCGCGAGGCCGCACTCAAGTCCGAGGCTGCACGACCGTCCGGCGTGGACTGGACGATGCCGGCTCGCCATCGGTGGCGCGGGGCGAAACATCCCGTGGCCGAGGTGGTGGACGAGATCTGCGACATCTTCCGCGACCTCGGCTTCACACGCGTTTTGGGTCCCGAGGCCGAGACCGAGGATTACAACTTCACCAAGCTCAACATCCCGCTGGATCACCCCGCGGCAGACGAGCACGACACCTTCTACCTCGCTCCCGGCGTGCTGCTGCGCACCCACACGTCCCCGGTGCAGGCGCGCACCATGGAGCGCTACCAGCCACCGATTCGCATCGTGGTACCCGGAATCGTGTACCGCCGCGACCCGTTCGACCCGTCACACTCGCCAATGTTCGAGCAGATCGAAGGGCTGGTCGTGGACGAGGGCGTGAGCTTCGTGGACTTCAAGGCCGGCATCGACTATTTCGTGAAGCACTTCTTCACTGCAGACACTGCGGTCCGGTTTCGTCCGTCGTTCTTCCCGTTCACCGAGCCGTCGGCCGAGGTTGACGTGCAGTGCCAGATGTGTCGCGGGAGCGGCTGCTCGACGTGCAAGCAGACGGGTTGGCTCGAGATCATGGGGTGCGGCATGGTCGACCCGGCCGTGTTCGACAACTGCGGCATAGACTCCGAGCGGTACACGGGCTACGCGTTCGGGATGGGGCCGGAGCGGATCACGATGCTGCGGCACGGGATCCCGGACATCAGGCTGCTGTTCGAGAACGACATGCGCTTCCTCTCACAGTTCGTGGAGTAGCGATGATCGTCTCCCTCAACTGGCTGTCGGCCATGCTGGGTCGCGAGCTGGACCCCGCCGATGCCGCCGAGCGGTTGGCGATGCTCGGCGCGCCGGTAGAGGCGGTGGAGCACGTGCGCCCTGCGCTCGATGAGGTCGTGATCGGCGTCGTGCTGAAGGCCGAGAAGCATCCCAACGCCGATCGTCTCACGCTGTGCCAGGTGGACGGCGGGAACGGTGTCGTTGAGGTCGTTTGCGGGGCCCCCAACGTGTATGAGGGTGCCAAGTACCCCTACGCGGCGGCCGGTACCGTGCTGCCTGGCGGTTTCAAACTGGAGGCGCGCAAGATCCGGGGCGTCGTGTCCAACGGGATGTTGTGCTCGGCCAGTGAGCTGGAGCTCGGCACGGAGCACGAGGGCATCATGGAGCTGCGCACGGACGCCGCGGCGGGAACGCCGCTGCTCGAGGCCATGCAGCTCATCGACACGCGGATGGATGTGGAGGTGACGGCCAACAGGGGTGACCTGCTCGGACACAAGGGCGTCGCGCGCGAGCTGGGGGCCGCCTACGGAGTGCCGCTCAAGCTCGCCGTGATTCCGGACGCCCCGGCGGAAGGCCCGGCGCCGCGCACGGTGAAGGTGAAGGGCGCTGTCGACGGCGTCGAGATCGGCATCGAGGACGTGGAAGGCTGTCCCCGCTACATGGGCGCGGTGATCCGGGGCGTGACGATCGGCCCCTCGCCGGCCTGGCTCGAGGCCCGGCTGCGCGGCATCGGGCAGCGGCCCATCAACAACGTCGTGGACGCTACCAACTACATCCTGTTCGAGCTGAACCAGCCGCTGCACGCGTTCGACCTGGCAAATGTGCGCGGTGACAAGATCGTGGTGCGGCGAGCGCACCAGGGCGAGCAGATGGTCACGCTGGACGGCGAGAAGCGCGAGCTCACGCCCGAGATGACGATGATCTGCGACGGCGAAGGCTCTACCGCGATCGCCGGCGTGATGGGAGGCGGTGACTCGGAGGTCTCGGGCGAGACCACTGACGTGCTGTTGGAGTGCGCGTACTTCGATCCCAAGCGGATTCGGGCTACGCGACGCGCTCTCAAGATGAGCACCGAGGCGTCGTACCGCTTCGAGCGGGGCACCGATATCGAGGGGATGGCGGACGCGTTGCGGCGCGCCGTTTCCCTCATTCGCGCCGTGGCCGGCGGCGAGGAGCGTGAAGCGGCGATCGACGTGTATCCCAAGCCGCGCAAGCCGCAGGCCGTGTTCCTGAGGCCTGCGCGGGCGGAACAGGTGCTGGGCATGCCGCTCCCGCGTGAGGAGATCGAACGCCTTCTGTTGAGCATCGGCATTCCGGTGGCCCCCAAGGACGAGCGGCTCCATGTGCAGGTGCCTGGCTGGCGTCCGGACGTCACGCGCGAGGTAGATCTCATCGAGGAGATCGCCCGGCTCAAGGGCTACGACTCGTTCCCGGTGGAGTTGAGGCCGCTCAGGCCGAGCATCGTGCCCGACGATCCGGTGGAGCCGGTCAAGGCGCGGGTGCGCCGTGTGCTGACCGCGCTCGGTCTCAACGAGGCGCGCTCGCTCTCGCTCAGCGGCCAGCCGGGCGAGGCTGCGGTGCGCCTGCTCAATCCGCTTTCTGCCGAGGATGCCCACCTGCGCCAGGACATCCTGAGCGGGCTGATCCGCTCGGCGGAGCGCAATTGGGCGGCGCGCGAGCGCGACGTCCGGCTATTCGAGATAGGCACGGTGTTCCACGCGGACGGCCAGGGGATGCCGCGAGAGTCGTTGTGGCTGGCAGCCGTGATCTCGGGCGCGAGCGCCCCCCCTCACTGGTCGACCTCCGGGAAGGCGCCCGATTACGATGTCTGGGACTTGAAGGGTATGTTCGAGGAGGCGGCGCGCGCAGCGGGTGCGGAGGGCAGCATAGTCGCGGCCGAGGCCGGTTGGGATCTCGAGGACGCCTCGGGCGAGAAGCGCGGGCGGGCCGGAGTGCTCGACGTGGATCGTCCAGCCTGGGCGGCGCCTCTGTTGGGGTTCGAGCTCTCGATCTCGGCCGGCGAAAGGCCGTACGTGGCCTACCGGGCCCTGCCCACGACGCCGCCGGTTGAGCGCGACGTGGCCCTGGTGGTCCCCGACGGCGTTACCGCGCAGGCGATCGAGGCCGCGATGCGCGAGGTTGGAGGAGCGCTCTTGGTGGACACTCGCGTGTTCGACGAGTACAGTGGCGAGGGAGTCCCCGGGCGCAGCGTGGCCTGGCGGCTGGTATTCCGCGCCCAGGACAGGACGCTGCGCGAGGAAGAGGTGGATGAGGCGTTGGCTGGAGTGCTGACGACGCTCAAGGAGCGACTTGGTGTCGAACGACGAGAGGCCTGAGCTCCAGGCGCTGGAGGAGCTCGAGCGGGCCATTGCGGATCTGACGAGCGAGCTGTCGTCGTGGCGCGGACGGGCGCTCCGGGCCGAAGGCGAGCAGGCCGAGCTGGGCTCGGGCTACGACGCCGTGGGCAATCGGGAGCGCATCATGCAGCTGGAAGCGGACAACAGGGACCTCCTGAGCCGCCTGGCTGCCGCTCGCACGCGGGTGAACGAGCTGCTCGGGCGCCTGCGCTTTCTCGAAGAGCAGGTGTCGATCGAGGAGCAGGCCCGATGACCGACAAGAAGACGGTCGTAAAGGTCACGATCGCCGGCGACGAGTACTCGCTCAAGTCGGATCGGCCGGCGGAGTACACTAGGGCGGTTGCCGCGCACGTGGACAATGCCCTCAAGGAAGTGCTCCAGGTTGGAGCCATCGTGGAGAGCCACAAGGCAGCCATCCTGGCTGCCCTGGCGATCACCGACGAGCTGTTTCAGTCCCGCCGCTCCCAGACCGAGCTGGCCGAGCGGATCAAGGCCCTCACGGCCGAAGTTTCCCGCCTGCTGCCCCCCGCCAAACGCCCCGCCTAGAGGGCCGTTTGCCTCGCCGCTGACCGCGGCGTAGATTCAGCTAGCGTCAGCATTTGGGGCGCTTTGCACCTCCCAACCCATGGTTAGTGCGGCGCACGCCCTCGGGGTGGTTGCTGCCGCTGGAGATAGATTGATGCCAACCGATCTCGGGCCCGTGATCGTGGCCGTCCTCGTCGGAGCAGTCGTTGCCGGGGCGGTCTTTTTCATGCTCGGGCGGCGCGCGGAAAGGCGGGAAGCGGAGCGGCGGGGGCGTTCGGCCGAGCAGCAAGCGAAGCAACTCCTCGACCAGGCTCGGCGCGACGCCGAGTCCGCCAAGCACGAAGCGCTGCTCCATGCCAAGGAGGAGTCGCTCGAGCTGCGTGAGCAGTGGGAGCGCGAGGAGAAGGAGCGCCGCGACGAGCTGGACCGCCACCAGCAGCGGTTGGAGGAGCGAGAGACGCTCATCGACCGCAAGCTCAACGCCCTGGACGACCGCGAGAAGGAACTGCAGCGCGGCGAGCAGTCGGTGGCGGACCGCAGAAAGTCGGTGGAGCAGCGCGAAGCGGAGCTCGAGGAGCTGACCACGGAGACGCGCAAGCGGCTGGAGCAGGTCGCCGGGCTGTCGGCCGACGATGCCAGGGCGGAGCTGATCAAGGAGATGACCGAGGCCGCGCGGAGCGACGCGGCCGCTGCCATCCGCGACGTCAAGGAAGAAGCCAAGCGCACCGCGGACCGGGAGGCCAGGAAGATCATCGCCATGGCCATCCAGCGCCTCTCCGCGGACCACACCACGGAGTCCACCGTCTCGGCGGTCTCGCTTCCCAGCGACGAGATGAAGGGCCGCATCATCGGGCGCGAGGGCCGCAACATCCGCGCATTCGAGACAGCCACCGGCGTGGACGTGATCATCGACGATACACCCGACACCGTGGTCGTGTCGTGTTTCGATCCGATCAGGCGCGAGGTGGCGCGGCGCGCGCTCGAGAGCCTGATCTCGGACGGTCGCATCCACCCGGGGCGCATCGAAGAGGTCGTCGAGAAGGTGCGCACCGAGCTGGAGCAGCAGCTGGTCGAGACGGGGGAAGAAACCGTCTACGAGCTGGGCATCCGCGGCATGCATGCGGAAATGATCAAGCTCATTGGACGCATGAAGTACCGCACGTCCTACGGGCAGAACATGCTTGCCCACTCCAAGGAGGTGGCCTGGCTCGCCGGCATACTGGCCGCCGAGCTCAAGCTGGACGTACACCTCGCGAAGCGTGCGGCCCTGCTGCACGACATCGGCAAGGTCCTCACGCATCAGCACGAGGGCACACACGTGCAGCTCGGCGTCGAGGTCGCCAAGCGGTACAACGAGCACAAGGTCGTGATCAACGCCATCGCCGCACACCACGACGATGAGCCGCACGAGTCGACGATCTCGATGATCGTCCAGGCCGCGGACTCCGCAAGCGGAGCGCGGCCCGGAGCACGCCGCGAGGCGTTCGAGACCTATGTGAAGCGGCTGAGCAACCTCGAGGACATCGCGACCAGCTTCAAGGGCGTCGAGAAGGCCTTTGCCATTCAGGCGGGGCGAGAGATCCGCATCGCGGTACTGCCGGAACAGATCAGCGACGACAACGCCGCCGAGCTGTCGGAGCAGGTAGCGCGGCGGGTGGAGAGCGAATTACAGTATCCCGGACAGATCAAGATCGTAGTCATCCGAGAAACGAGGGCCGTAGACTTTGCCCGCTAAAATCATCGATGGAAAAGCGATAGCTGAGGAGATGCGCGCCGAGCTGGCGACGCAAATCGAGGAACTCAAGGGACAGGGAGTGACGCCGGGGCTCGCGGTGCTGCTCGTGGGGGAGGACCCCGCGAGCCAGGTCTATGTCCGCATGAAGGGCAAGGCCTGCGAGAAGGCGGGGATGAGGAGCGAGACGATCACCCTGCCCGTGGATGCCACGGAGGCCGAGGTGCTCGAGGTAATCGAGCGGCTCAACTCGGACCCCGACATTCACGGGTACCTGGTGCAGTTGCCGCTTCCCGACCAGATCAACGAGAAGCGCGTGCTGTTCAGCATCAAGCCGGAGAAGGACGTGGACGGGTTCCACCCCGTGAACATCGGCAAGGTGCAGATTGGGGATCCGACCGGGTTTCGACCGGCCACTCCCTACGGCGTGCAGCAGATGCTGGTTCGGGCCGGAGTCGAGATCTCCGGTGCGCACGTGGTGATCGTGGGGCGCTCCAACATCGTCGGCCGGCCGGCCGCGGCCCTGCTGCTGCACAAGGGTGAGGGCGGCAACGCCACGGTGACCGTGTGCCACTCGCGTACCAAGGACCTTCCGGGGATCACACGGCAGGCCGACATCCTGATCGCGGCGATCGGCTCGCCGGAGTTCGTGAAGGGAGACTGGGTGAAGCCCGGTGCTGCCGTGATCGACGTGGGAGTGAACCGCGTGGACGACGCCAGCGTCGAGAAGGGCTATCGCCTGGTAGGCGACGTGGACTTCGAGGCAGCGAAGAAAGTCGCTTCGGCGATCTCGCCGGTGCCGGGTGGTGTGGGACCGATGACGATTACGATGCTGCTCTACAACACCGTCCAGGCCGCGCGCCAGTGGGTGGGCTAGACCTCTTCGGCGAAGCACCACCAGCATCTGCCGAAGGGGCGTGGAGTGTGGCGGATGTCACGCGCCGCGCCCGCCAACTGATCGACGCCGGATTCCAGCGCGTCTGGGTGCGCGGGGAAGTGACCGGATTCAAGTCGTACCGGTCGGGGCACTGGTACTTCACCCTGCGCGACGCGCAGGCGCAGGTGCGCTGCGTCATGTGGCGCAGCGACAACGAGAGGCTCCCCGCCGAGCCGGAAGACGGGATAGAGGTCTTCGTCGAGGCGAAGCCGTCGGTGTGGGAGGAGCGCGGCGAGTTCCGACTCGGCATCAAGCGCCTGATTCCCACCGCAGAGGGCGGGCTGTGGCAGCTGCAGCTCGAGCGGGCCAGGGCGGCGCTCGAGCGGGACGGGTTGCTCGATCCCGCGCGCAAGAGGCCGCTGCCGCAGTATCCCCGACGCATCGCAATAGTGACCAGTCCGGACGGTGCCGCCCTGCGCGACATCGTGTCGGTGATCGGCCGGCGTTGGCCGCTGACCCAGCTGTGGGTCGTGCCCACGAGGGTGCAGGGTGAGGGCGCCGAGGACGAACTCTGTGCCGCCCTGGAGACGGCAGGCCGGCTTCCGGAAGTGGACGTGGTGATCGTGGGGCGGGGCGGAGGGTCGCGCGAGGACCTCTGGTCGTTCAATAGCGAGCGGGTCGCGCGCGCGGTCGCCGCGGTGCCGGCGCCCACGATCTCGGCGGTGGGGCACGAGACCGACGTCGCGCTCACCGACCTGGTGGCCGACCTCAGGGCGCCCACCCCGTCGGCAGCGGCCGAAGCCGCGGTTCCCGACCGAGGGGCGGCGATGGAGACCGTTGCTGCGCTGGGGAGCCGCTTGGCGCGCGGGCTCGCGCGTCCCGTCGAACTGGGGCAGGAGCGGCTCGAGCGCACCTCGGACCGGCTGACCTCGACCATGCAGTCTCAGCTCGAGCGGCGCGCCGCTCTCGTCGAGCAACTGGGCGCCACGCTCGACGCGCTGAGCCCGCTCAAGGTGTTGGAGCGCGGCTACGCGGTCGCGCGCGACGAGACCGGCAAGGTGCTCAAGCGAGCGGCGCAGTTCTCGCCCGGGCTCGCGTTCCGCCTGGCGTTGGCCGACGGTGAGGTCCAAGCACGTACTTCGGAGGGCGACGATGAGTGACGCCAAGCCTTCGTTCGGCGCCGAGTTGGAGCGGCTCGAAGCGATCGTGCGCGAGCTGGAAGATCCGGCGATAGATCTCGACCGCGCCCTCGAGCTGTTCGAGGAAGGCGTAGGGCGCCTCAAGGGCGCCCGCAAGCTGCTCCGCGAATCGGAGCTCACGGTGAAGCGCGTACTGGAGGAGTCCGACGGTGCCATCCGCACCGACGACCTCGACGGCTGACCTGCAGGATTTCCTCGGCGCCACGCGGGAGGCCGTGAACCGGCAGCTCGCGCTCTGGTGCGCGCGAGTCGAGCAAGAGACCGACGGGCCGGTGGGGCAGGCAATGTCATACAGCCTGGCGGCGCCCGGAAAGCGGCTCCGGCCCGCGCTGGTCATCGCTGCGCACCGGGAGTTCGGCGGATCGGGCGACGCGACCGAGCTGGCCGCGGCCGTCGAGGTGGTTCACACATACTCACTGGTGCACGACGACCTCCCGTGCATGGATGACGACGACCTCAGGCGGGGGAGGCCGACCACGCACGTCGCATTCGACGTGGAGACGGCGCTCGTCGCGGGCTACAGACTCGTCCCGCTCTCTGCACGCGTTCTGGCGAGTGGCGCCACCACGCTAGGCCTTCCCGACGAGCGGCTCTCCGCCATCTCGACCGAGCTCTACCGTGCGGCGGGTGCTTGCGGGATGATCGGTGGCCAGGTGCTGGACCTGGAGGCGGAGGGTCGAAGCGTCACGCTCGAGGAGCTCGATCGCATCCACCGCTCGAAGACCGGAGCGCTGATAACGGCGAGCGCGGTGATAGGGGGGCTGGCTGCCGGAGCGGATGCGGCGGCGGTAGACACCTTGCGCGCGTACGGAAGGGAGATCGGCCTGGCGTTTCAGGTCGTCGACGACATTCTCGATGCGACGGCGACATCAGAGGAGCTGGGAAAGACCGCGGGCAAGGACGCAGCCCAGAAGAAGGCGACCTTCGCGACCCTCCTCGGACTCGATGAGGCGGGGGCCGCGGCGCGCAAGCATGCGCAGAACGCCATAGACCTCCTCGGGGGGCACGGGATAGATTCCAAGCTCCTCGCCGGTTTGGCGCTCTATATCTTGGAGAGGAAGAAGTAGCGGACTGATGGATCAGCTGCTGGACTCCATTCGTTCACCTGCCGACGTCAAGGAACTGTCGCGCAAGGAGCTAGTGCAGCTCGCAGACGAGGTGCGCCAGCGCCTCATTGACGTCGTATCCCTGACCGGCGGTCACATCGGCGCAGGACTGGGCGTCGTCGAGCTCACGGTGGCCCTGGCGTACTGTTTCGACTCACCGCGTGACAAGCTGCTGTTCGACGTCGGGCACCAGGGATACCCGTGGAAGGTCCTGACGGGACGCAACGATCGACTGCCCACGCTGCGGCAACAAGGCGGACTCTCCGGATTCCTGCGGCGCGACGAGAGCGAGCACGACGTTTTCGGCGCCGGCCATGCCGGGACCGCGATGTCGGCCGCCTACGGCATTGCGACCGCGCGCGACATGCTGGGCGAGGACTACGACGTGGTCGCGGTGGTTGGCGACGGCGCCATGACGTGCGGGCTTCCGTACGAGGCCATGAACAACGCCGGCCACTCCGAGCGGGACCTGATCATGGTCCTCAATGACAACGGAATGTCCATCGCCCCCAACGTGGGCGCGATGAGCAAGTACCTCGGCGCCATCATCGCGAGTCCGTTCACGAATCGGGTGCGCGGGCACGTGAAGCACCTCATCGAGAAGGCATCCCATCTCGTGGGTGGCGACCGCATGGTGGACTTCGCCCGCACCATCGAGGAGAGCATCAAGAACCTCTGGTCGCCGGGCATGCTGTTCGAGGAGATGGGCTTTCGCTACTTCGGGCCGATCGACGGCCACAACATGGATGCGCTACTCAAGACCTTCGAGCTGGTGAAGACTCTCGACGGTCCGCGGGTGGTGCATGTCGTGACGGAGAAGGGCAAGGGCTTTCCGCTGCAGGAGCCCCATCCCGAGAAGTTCCACGCGCGTAATCCATACGATCCCGCTACCGGCGTCCTGCGACCGAAGGCCTCCGGTCTCCCGGGTTGGACCAACGTGTTCGGGACCGCGATCGAGGAGCTGGCAGCGGAGTATCCGAAGCTCGTCACCATAACGGCTGCGATGCCATCGGGCACCGGCACGAATCTGTTCCAGAAGAGGTGGCCCGACCGGTTCTTCGACGTGGGGATCGCCGAGGGCCACGCCACGACGTTCGCGGCGGGCCTGGCCACGCAGGGCATTCGGCCCATCGTCGCCATCTACTCGACGTTCCTGCAGCGGGCCTACGACAACATCATCCACGACGTGGCGATTCAGAACCTGCCGGTGGTCTTCTGCATGGACCGCGCCGGAATGGTGGGTGCCGATGGGCAGACCCACATGGGATTGTACGACATCGCGTACCTGCTTCCGGTGCCGAACATGACGATAACGGCGCCCAAAGACGGAACCGAGCTGATCGGCCTGCTACGCTGTGCAATGGAGCACGACGGGCCGTTCTCGATGCGCTATCCGCGGGACAACGCACCGGCCGCGGTGCCGCCGGTGGCCGAGGTCGCGGCTACCCCGTACGGTACGTGGGAGATGCTGCGCGAGGGCCGTGACTGCGCCATCCTGGCCACGGGAGTGATGTGCGAGCCGTCGCTGCAGGCGGCGGAACGACTTGCGCAGGACGGGTTCGACGTCAGCGTGGTGAACTGCCGCTTCATCAAGCCGCTGGACCGCGCCATGCTCGAGGGGCTCGTGCGCGATCACCGGCTGCTGCTCACCGTGGAGGACGGGGTCGACGTGAACGGTTTCGGCGCGTACGTTGCCGCAACAGTGGAGCACATGGCCCCTGACGTGAGGGTGGAGATCGCGGGGATTCCGGACCGGACCTATGAGCACGCGCCGCGCGGCGAGCAGCTTGCCTGGGCGGGTCTCACCCCGGAAGGCATCGCCGAGCGCGTAAAGGCCGGCGCTGCGGAGGAGAGCCTGACACCCAGATGAAGATCGGCGTCGTCGGAAACCCGAGCTACGAACAGCTGGGCGGACTTCTCGCCCGGCTGGCGAGCCACGGCGCTGCCCATGGCATCGCGCTGTGCGCGGAGCCGGCGCTCGAGGAGTTGTGGCCGACGACCTGCGAGCCGCTCGATACGAGCGGTGATCCACCCGATCTGCTGATGGCGTTCGGCGGCGACGGCACCCTGCTGAGAGGCGCCGCGATGCTGGGTCGTGAGGAGGTTCCGATTCTGGGGATCAACCTGGGACGGGTGGGCTTTCTCACCGCGACCACGGCGGAGCACCTGGACAAGGTGCTCGACGCGGTTGTCCGTGGTGACTACCACGTGGAGCAGCGGCGCAAGCTCGAGTCGTGGATCGTGAACGCCGAGGGGGAAAGGCGAGAAGGAGAGCTTGCCGTCAACGACATCGTCGTTCACAAGACCGGAAACACCCGGATCATTCGGATTCGCCTCTTCGTGGACGGCGACGAGGTGGGACAGTATACGCTCGACGGCATGATCGTGGCGACGCCCGCCGGATCCACCGCGTACACGCTGAGCGCCGGCGGGCCGGTATTGGTGCCGGATGTGGACGCCCTCGTGGTGACCGCGATCTGCCCCCACACGCTCTCGGTTCGGCCCCTGGTCGTTCCGGGGAGCGCGCAGGTGACGCTGCAAGTGGAGCCCACGCGGGCTACGGAGATATTCGTTTCCTACGACGGGCAGCTCGGGGAGCACCTGCAGCCCAACGACTGTGTAGTCGTGCGAGCCTCCGGATCCTCGGTGCATTTGGTGCGGTTGGGGAAGGAAGGGTTCTTCCGGAGGATGCGCAAGAAGCTACACTGGGGTGACCTGGCTGACAGGGAGCGTTTCAACAGTGCTGACTGAGCTCCGCGTTCGAGACCTCGCGGTCATCGCGGACGTCACCCTCCCACTCACTACAGGCCTCAACGTACTCACCGGTGAAACCGGGGCCGGCAAGTCCATGTTGGTGGACGCGCTATCGCTCCTGCTGGGAGAGCGCGCGAGTGCCGATCTGGTTCGCCCCGGCGCGCCGCGTGCGGTCGTGGAGGCCGCGTTCGACGTGTCCGGGCTCGCTGGTTTCGAAGCGGCGGCCGATGAGCTGGGCGTGGACGTTGAGGAGGAGCGGCTCATCGTGCGGCGTGAGATCAACGCCGAGGGCCGCAACCGCGCCTGGGCGAACGGCAGCCCCACGACAGTGGCAACGCTCGCGACCCTGGGCAGGATTCTCGTTGACCTGCACGGCCAGCACGAGGCGCAGTCTCTGCTGGCGGCATCAGCACAGCGCAACATCCTGGACAGCTTCGGTGGGGCGGGAGCCGAGCGTGAGCGCGTGCTTGCCGCTCATGAGACGTGCGCCCGCCTGCGAATCGAGGAAGCTGAGTTGGGGGCCCGGCGCGACGACGTGCTGAAGCGGGCCGACTATCTGCGGCACGTGGTGAAGGAAATCGGCGACGCCAAACCGCGCCCGGGGGAGTACGAGGCGCTGGCGGTGGAGTCGAAGCGGCTCGCCAACGTCGAGGAGCTCACCCGACTCGCGGAGCGCCTTATCGAGCTGCTCGAGAGCGATGACGAGGGCTCCGCTCTGGGGGGCGTCGCGGCCGCGGCCAAGTCGCTGGCGCAGCTCGAGCGGGTCGACGACAGCGTGAGCAAGTGGAGTGAGCTGCTCGAGTCCGCCACCGCCAACCTCGAAGAAGTGGTGCTAGCGGCGCGCGACTACGCCGCGGACATCGACGTGGATCCGGATCGCCTCGAAGAAGTGGAGCGGCGCCGCGACGTGCTCTATCGCCTGCTGCAGAAGTACGGCTCCACGCTCGACGCCGTGCGGGAGACCGGAGAAGAGGCGGCGCGCGAGCTCGATCTGCTGGATACCGCCGACCTCGACCTCAGCAAGCTCAGCGAGCGGCGCGCTGCCGCAGAACGGGAGCTGGAGCTGGCGGCGACGGCGTTGAGCGAGAAGCGCCGGAAGGCAGCCGGTCTGCTTGCGGTCGAGGTGCAGCGACTGCTACCGGGACTCGGCATGCCCAACGGGAGATTTGCCGTGGAGGTCACGCCCACGGACGCCGCCACGGCTTCCGGAGCGGACGGCGTCACGTTTGTGGTGCAATTGAATCCGGGGCTGGAGGCCAGGCCGCTCGCGCAGGTGGCGAGCGGTGGTGAGCTGTCCCGCCTGATGCTGGCTCTCAAGGTGGTTCTGGCGGGACACGACTCGATCCCGACTCTGGTGTTCGACGAGGTGGATCAGGGGATCGGCGGTGAGGTAGCGCTGCAGGTGGGGGACGCGCTCACCCGTGTGGGCGCCGCCCGTCAGGTGCTGGTGATCACCCACTTGCCGCAGATCGCCGCCCGCGCCACGCACCACGTCTCGATAGCGAAGCGGCCGCGCGGTGGCATCGCTACCGCCGACGTCACGGTGCGCGCCGGTCAGGATCGGGTGCAGGAGATCGCGCGCATGCTGGGCGACGCGGACGACCCGGTCGTCGTGCAGCACGCGGCAGAGCTGTTGAAAAAGACTCAGGTGGCGGGGGCTTAAGACCGCGTTCCTGCCGCGGCTCGACCGGTCAATCACCTCCGCGAATTGCAGTTCGCGCGCGGCAGTTTCCCAGACTTATCTGCGGCATCACTTGCGCCGCTCACTGACATTCGCTCCGGCGACTGTCCGGCCTCGCCGCCTTCAGACGCGAACTAGCTGCCCGGCACTACCTCCTGAAGCGGCTGGTCCTCACCACCTCGTCCCCACAGCCTCAGGTACAGCCGCAGGTAGAAGGTGAGGCGCGAAGACTTGGGTGTCATCCCGCCCGTCCCCTGGAACGCCGTGCGATAGTCGATCCCCGCCTCGATGGGCAGCTTGGTCGTGTGCCGCCCCTGCGTGGAGAAGTAGTGAATCCCCGCGCCGAAGCTCAGCGTTTCCTGGCTCGTCTCGAATTCCAGATCCGCGATGTCGGTCGGCAGCTGATCGGGAGGAAGGGAATAGGACCCGGTGAGGGCGAACCGGTCGGTGGTCTTGTAGTAGTAGTAGGCCGAACCGTACGCCACGAGCGCGCGGCTCAGGTAGACGGTCGGGTACAGGCCGACCTCGAAGAAATCACCGAGGTTGCGGGAGACTGGCTGCTGGGTGGCACCGATCGCGATCGGGCGCGTGTGCGGCGTGATGCGGCGGTCGAGGTTGTGACTGAGCTGGAACGTGTAGGACGCCATGCCGGCGAGCGCGAGTATGGAGCCGAAGCGCCACACGGCCTCTGCGTCCAGAGCGACGTCGATCTGCTTGTCGCCGGTTCCTATGTCCACGAAGTTCTCGGGCGTGTCTACCTTGCCGGTCGGGAGCCGCACCGTGCCTCCGACGACTGCACGTAGACTGTTGCCCTGAAGGGCGCTCCACCGGACGCCGACCTCGGCGTCACCGAACTTCATGCTGTACTTCACGAAGGAGAGTGGGTCCGCTCCGTAGCCCCAGCCGTCCGCTACGAGCATGTTGTTGAACGCGACGGTGTCGATCGGCGTCGTGGGGAGCACCAGGCTCTGAGTCACCGGCGTTGCCCCGAAGGTGGCGAGGTCGCCCTTCACATCTTCCACTGCCGCCGTCACCGCGAGCCCGGCCGAAGACGACTCGAGCGGCGCGTTGGGAGGCAGAATCGGGTTGACGCCCTGAGCGAGCACTCCGGTGAGTGCCATTAGGTCGCCAACAAGCGTTCGCGTTCGGCTCACGAGCGTCTGAGCTTCCGCACACTGCGCGCTCGCCGGGCATCCGTAGCCGCCAGCCAGGATCTGCGACTCCACGAAGGCGGCGCCGGCCTCCAACTCTTCCATCAGCTGGCGCGTCGCGGGCTCGTTGAGTAGGGCGGCGTCGTTGACTCCCATGTCCGAGCTCGTCGAGTCGATCACGAGGTTCACCTGCGCGCGCGTGGTGACCAGCGGGATCGATGCCGTGATGCTGAGCCTGTTGGAGATTCCAAGCTCGAGGTTGAGCGGGAAGCGCCGGATGTCCCCGTCGAGCGTGGTGCGAAAGGCCCCCGCGTCGATGGTGTAGTCCGCGTCCCCGATGATCGACCGGATGGCGTCCTGCGGCGTCCACATGGAGGGGATCAGCCGCACGTCTGCGTTCGGGTCAGAGAAATCGGTACCCAACGGCTCGATCGTTCCGTCGGAGGCGAACCGTTCGCTGTAGCTGATGTATTCCGGTGCAAAGTCGAACCGGAGAGTGCCCCGCGGCACGATTCGGGCGTCGGGGTATTGCGCCTCCGCAGTCCGGGCAGAGCCAAGCAGGGCTGCCAGGAGCAAGACCGCGGCGGCCGGACGCGCCAAAGACGCGGGAATCAGTCGGACGTGGTTGGCCATGGGTGGCGGGAATCTACAGCAAAACGGGAGGCTTACCAAGGCAAGCCTCCCGCTCCGTTGCTCTCTCAATCCGTCAGTTCACAGACGGAATTGCCGTTCCATACTCCGCATTGATCGCCTCGATCAGCTTCTGGGCAATCAGCGTGTGAGCCTGGGCGTTGGGATGGACCCCGTCCAGGCTGAACCACTCGCCAAACGGCTCGGTGGTCGGCGGCGGGGTCGGGAACAGCGGGATCTCACCGGCCGCGCGCAGCGAGTCCAGTGTGGGGTTGGGATCGTAGTATGCCCAGCCCGCGTCCGCTGCCGCGTCGCTGATGATCGCGTTGTAATCAGCGATCGCCTGCACGGCGACGCCGGCCTCGGTCGGGTTCAGAACCGGGGCGTCGTTGAGACAGTCTATCGTCACGTTCGCCCCGCCCGCCGCCGAATCGACCTTGGGGATGCCGTAGCTGAACGGGATGAGCGAGTTGGCGCCCGGCGACGGCGGGGCGCAATTGAGCAGGGTCAGGAACGGCGGAGGCGGAAGCTGCGCGCCCGCCTGGGCTCCGGCGTAGACCTGGCCGGCCGACAGGAACGGGATGTTCGTGACATTGAACACCCCCACCAGGATGCCGCCCTGGACGCCTGCCGCCACCAGCGAGTTCACGATCGTCTGGTAGTCCTGATCGAAGTCGTTCGCCGCCGTCGGCGCCGTCGGGCTGAGGCCACCGCTCAGCGCATAGCCGAGCACATCGTTGTTGCCGACCATCACGCTGACGAACGTCGGTTCGTTCTCCAGCGCGGCCTCGAGCTGCGAGGCCCCACCCAGGATAAACGTGGTGAGCGGGTTCGGGCTGCTCGCCGGATCCAGGTTGGTGACAACGTCCTTCACCTGCGCGCCCGGCACAGCCACGTTGTTGAAGCGGTGGTCGAACCGCAGCTCACGCAGCGCGCAGTCGCTGGAGCTCCCGCCGCCGACACGAGTCTGCGTGTATATGTCTGTGAACGGCCCGGGGCACCCAGGTCTGTTGAGCAGCGGCAACTGGAATTCGGTTGTGTCGTTGAGTCCCATCTGCGCCGCCACCAGCGGAGCATAGGACTCGAGCTGGGTCGAGTCGTTGATGCCGCCCGACTGGAACCCGGCCGTCACGCTGTTGCCGATCGTGACGAACCGGTTGAACATGGCGTCAACGTCGGACGTTGGCGGGGCCAGGGAGTCGTTGGTGCAGGAGGCGAACAGTAATCCCCCCGTGATGACGGCCAGCCCCATCAGGCGATATGTCTTTCTACGAGCCATAGTGGAAGCCTCTGTAGTTCGCATGGTTGAGTTCACCTAGAAGTTGACCGCTACCGTGGCGGCAAGCAGGTGTGCGTTGAACGTGTACACTCCGCTGTTCAGCTCCACGGTTGGAGAATCACCGGGGAACGGCTCGCGGACACGCCCGCGGCGCTGGTCCTGATTGATGAACTGGTAGGCCAGATCGACCATCCAGTTGCGGCCGAACCTGATACCCAGGCCGGCGGTGAACTCGTTGCGGTCGCCTTCGGGGAGAAGCGGCGTCACCGTCTCGTTGGGCGCGGCGCCCTGGTGGTGCAAGTACCCGCCGCGCACGTTGATCTTCTCGCTGGCCATCCAGTCGATCCCGAACCGGAAGCCGTTCGTGTTCTTGTAGTTCTCCTCGAGCAACAGGTCGGGCGCGAACTCGAAATCAGCCTCAAGCGTCTCGAACAGCGACCAGTGGACCCATTGCCATTCGCCCATCAGCTTGAGCGTGGGCGAAACGGCAAACGAGGCCCCCAGCGTGAACTGGTCAGGCATCGTGATGGACGTCGTAACGGTCTGGTCGGACAGTGGGGCGCCAGGGTCGAACAGTCCCGCGCCGGCTACTACGAGGTCCAGGGGCAAAGGCTGGTCGTTGGGGAGCGCGGGATTCTGCAGCGAGATCGGATTCTGGGGCGCCAGGATGATCCCGTTCTGAACCTGGATGAACTCTGCCGTTCCCTCGTAGTCCAGAGTGACGCGCGACAAATAGCGTGCCCCGATTTCCAGTCTTGGGGTCGGCCTCACCCAGATCCCGATGTTGCCACCGATACCCGTCGCGCCGCTTCCCTTGATATCTGCGTTGGCGATGTCAGTGTGGTACGGAATTCCGAGCTGGCCGAACAAGCCATTGCTGGGATCGACTCCGTCGATCGGAATGGTGGTCATGTCCACGCGCTGCGTGAGCTCTAGGCTGCCCACCACGATATCCACCCCCGCTCCCACGGACACGTACTCGTTGATCCGGTAGGCGGCGGAGGGCTGGATGTAGATCGAGCGCAGGTCGTTGTCGTAGCCGTTGAACCGGCCCTCGAAACTGTCGGGCCACACAGTGCCCAGGCCGTATGGCACGAACACCCCAAGGCCCGCCGCCCACTTGCCGGTGGAGTACTGGCCGTAGAGGTGCGGTACGGGGATCGGGTTGTTGGCGAGCTTGGTTTCCTCGGCGCTCCAGTCGGCCTCGAAATTGCCGATCGCAGCGATGACCGTCACCCCTGCGGCAACCGTCCAGCCAGCGTTCTGTACGGCCATTCCGGCCGGGTTGTAGAAGATGGAGGATGCGTCATTACAGGGCGACGCCACTCCGGTCCCGGCACGCCCCATAACGCACGTGCCATGCTCGTTGACCTGGAACCCCTGAGCCTTTAAGGCGCCCGGGGCCGCGGCCGCCACGGCGGCAGCTGCTACCAGACAAAGTGTGGCTCGTCTCATTCAATCCCCACGGATGAAGTCCCGTATGGTAGGGCCTATGCAGATTCGGCGATGTTACGCCCGCTGCCCTGCATTGTCAACGAATCCGTCGGGTATCAGCCCTCGCGAAGGAGTTCCCGGTCGTATGCGGCCAGGATCTCCTGGCGGCCGATCACTCCCACGAGGCGGTCCGGATTGTCTGCGGCCACTACGGGGATGTAGTGGCTTCCGCGGACGGCGAGCTTGCGGAGGGCCGTGGCCAGCGTGGCCTCGGGCGTCACTCGCTCGAAGTGCTGGCTTGCCAGGTCTCCCGCCAGAACAACGGGGGCATAGCGGTCCGTATCGGTCAGAACCGTCCGGAGGTCGTCGTAGTTGATCATTCCCACGAGGTGCAGCTCGTCGTCCATCACGGGGAACTCGATCTGGGGGCTCGAACCGATGGCGCTGAGGATCTGCTTGACCGTGGCGCTCTCGGCGATGACGTCCGGATTGTCATTGTAGGCCTGCCGCACGTTCAGTCGCTCCATCACGGCGGTGTCGCGCCCCAGGTGGATATTCTCGCCGCGGCGCACGAGCCACTCGGAGTAGATCGACTCCGGATGCAGCCGGCGGGCCGTGATGTAGGCGATCGCGCCGCACAGCATGAGCGGCAGTATGAGCGCGTAGTCGTTGGTCATCTCGAACACGATCATGATGGCCGTGAGCGGTGCGTGCGTACTGCCGGCGATGAGACCGGCCATCCCCACCAGGGCGAACGCCTCGGGCGCGATGTCGAATCCCGGCAACAACTCTGCTGCTGACGCGGCGAGCCCTCCAGCCAACGTCGCGCCGATGAACAGGGCGGGCGTGAACACGCCGCCGACCCTCGCGACGGCCAGTGTGGCGGCCGTGGCGAGCATCTTCGCGAAGGCGAGCCCCACCAGGAAATAGCCGGTCCTGGCGCCGATGATCTCGATGGACAGCGTCTCGTGTCCATGGCCCCACAGGTCGGCCTTGAATACGACGTTCAGGGCGGCGACGATCAGGGCGCCCACCAGGACCTGCTGCCACCGGACCTTGAAGCGACCCAACAGGTCGTGGACGTGGTACACGGTGCGGGTGTACACGACGGCGACCACCCCGGTCACTATGCCCAGCAGAGCGTAGAGCAACAGCTCGCTCGAAGCCCCGACCCCATACTCGGTGGGGATCTCTATGACGGGCGTGCCTCCGAATGCGGCCCTGGAGATGGCGGCCGCGATGACGCTGCACACGAGGACCGGGGGGAACGCCCGCACGCCGAAGTTGCCGATGACTTTCTCGAGGGCGAAGAACACACCGGCGATAGGCGCGTTGAACGCGGCGGAGATTCCCGCCGCCGCCCCGCACGCCACCAGCAGGCGCAGCCGCTCCGGGCCGGAGCGGAAGATGCGGCCGAACTTGGATCCCAGGGCAGAGCCTGCCACGGCGACCGGCCCCTCGGCTCCCACTGAACCGCCGGTCCCGATCGCGATCGCCGCGCCGGCTGTCTTCAGAGCAACAGGCCCCGCGTGGATCAAGCCGCCGCGCTTGGCAACCGCGCGCATGACGTCCGGGATGTTCTCGCCTTCGGAGTCGCCTGTACCGTAGTTGATGAGGAGCCGCGTGAGCCCGAGCCCGAGGACCACCACGAGGAGGATGGCCAGGCTCGGGAAGCGGGCCACGCTACTCACCGCGGTGAGTGAGGCGGCCTGTACGAGGTCGATCAGCTTGTAGAAGAGGATGACGGCGAGCCCCACCGCGGTTCCGATGACCACGGCGAGACCGAGGAGCAGTGTGTTCTCGTCCAGGCCCAGCTTGGCCAGTTGGCCGATCAGGGCGTGCGCCCGCTCCGAAATGCGGGCCGTCTGCTTCCGGTGCCACGCGCGGACGCGGGCTAGATGGGGCATGGCGCGGGCAAGATACTCAGGCCGGTGAAGGGGTGTCACCCCGGTCTGCACACGGGTTCACGCACATACGGAAACGGCGCCCGATGGGCGCCGCCTTGGACTCGTCCAAAACTGGATGGGAGGTCAGTTCCACTGCTTGTCTTCTGAGAGCTCGCCCGCGCTGTCCCGGACCTCCTGGATGATGGTGTGGAGCCGCTGCTCGATCACGTCTGCGTCCCGCTTGACCTCGTCCGGTGGCCGCAGGCCGCGCTTGCCGTCCACCATCGTCCAGTTGAGCCGTGTCACCTCGTCGATCATCTGCTGCACCTTGGCACGCAGTTTGAGATAGCGGCGCTTGTGGAGAGGCGCTGTCAGGGGCTCCTCCGTCAGGCCCTGACGGGCGCCCCACACCAGGGCCCACATGACCGGCAGCAGAGCCAGCAGGCCTGCCGGGAGGCGGAGTCCGGGCTCTTCGACGTAGTAGAGTATGCCCGCCTGGGCCCCAAGGCCCAGGACGATGATCGTTACGACGATTACGTTGGCCGCGTTGCGGGAGATTGCCATCCAATGCCTCCGCCGATGGTTCGGTGCGCTGGCCGTGCGGGATGGACCGGCCGACGGCGCCTAAGGTGGGGGTAGCCGGCGAGTCCGTCAAGCTCCGGCGGCCCGTGCGAGAGTCTTGGAACCCAATGTCGGAGAGGGGGATACGGACGGAGCGGCAGTGCCTGAGCGCTTCCCCGGCTGCCGCCGCGGTGCGAAGTTAGGATTGGGCCCGGGTGGCGGAATGGCATACGCAGGGGGCTTAAAACTCCGTTACTACATAACGGTCTGTCGTTCTATTCGTATCTATCTGTAGGAATCCGTAACAATCACGGGGACTATCGGCGGCGGACCCTCTGCCGTAGTCCCCGATTTCAACACATCCCCACCGATAGTTCGGCCACACCACGGTCACCCGTAGCCCGCCGAGGTCTGCGGGCGACCTACCCCGCGCTGATCGACGTTCGAGCGAGTCGTAAGGGAGAAGCAGACCCACGCCGGGGCCTACAAGAACGGCAAGGTGCCGCTCCTGTGGAAACACATCGACTTCGAGCGCGGCGTGATCGACTGCGTCGGGATCACGAAGAATGATGATCCCAAGCGGTTCTACTTCAAGGATGACCCGGACCTAACGGCCGCGTTGCAGGATCAGCTGCGCTACACGCGGAAGTGGGAGAAGCGCAAGGGCAAGGTGATCCCTGAGGTCTTCCACCGCTGCGGCAAGGTGATGCAGAACTTCCCGTACGAAGCCTGGAGAAAGGCCTGCGAGCGGGCTGGCGTCCTCGGCAAGGACGGCCGGGCCAAGATCCCGCACGACAATTGCCGCTCTGGCATCAGAAATTTCGATCGGTCCGGGGTGCCGAAGGAGGTCACCAAGGCCCTGACGGGCCGGAAGACCGACGAGATATTCAGGCGCTACCGGATCATCGACGATGAGGATCGACAGGATGCCATCGCCGTCCTGGCCCAGGCCCGGAAGCGGGAGAAGGGCAAGCGGAAGGTGGTGCCCATGAAACGGAGGCAAGCGTAATGCCGATTGGATTGGACGCACTAACCCAGGAGTTACTTCGCAGGGCATGGCTCGAGGCGGAGGCGACGATGGAGGAAATGGCAGCCCGAGTTCGAGAGTTTAAAGCTATGAAGGAGGAGATGCGAGCCGCCCTCCAGGCGCTCCGTGAGGCCAGGAGTGAGGCAGACAAGTTCAAGAAACTGAGGGAACTGCAGCTGTGGACGGGCTACTTCCAGGGGTGGCAAGAGAAGACCAACCAGACAGATCAGCAGCTGACCGCCGTCCTCAGGACTATGAAGGACGTCAGTCGGATAGGAGCTGGTGGCAGCGACTTGGGTTCTGCGTGACCGTGATCGGCCCAAAGCGGAAGGTGGTCAACATCAAGGAGCGGACGGGATGAACGAAGCTCAGGAGTTGTTCTTCCTCGCGCTGGTGTTCGCAATCGGAATCTGGATGTATCGCCGGAGGAA
>JBDHIS010000002.1:0-140259 GCA_039587315.1 Gemmatimonadota bacterium
AGCGTGCTCTTGGCGCGTGGCTTTGAGATGACAGTGGACAACCCGGACTTCCTGCTGGGCCAACACGTGGCGTATCCGGACGAGCTCGATGCCCATAGCGTAAACACCTACTTCGGATACGGGCTCGACTGGTGGGGAGGACCGGACGGGCCGGGCACACGGCAGGAGTTTCCGAAGGGGGCTTTGATCATCGACGTCGTGGACGGAGCGGAGAATCAGCTCGTCTGGCGCGGAGCCGCGGCAGCCAACATCGAGCCCGGGTCCGCTGACGTCCGCGAGCGCAACCGGCGCACCAAGAACGCGGTCGACCAGATACTCAGGGACTTCCCGCCGAAAGTCACAGATAGGCCATACAATTGACCGACCACATCTCCCTCGCGCCGCGCACCGAAGACGCACTGAGTATGGTGAGCACCGGGACACAGACGCGCCCCGGGCTGCCCGTGGACCTGCTGCAGAACGTCTCCAAGCGGCTCCAGTTCCTCTGCCTGCTCATCCTGGCGGTCGCAGTCATCAGCCCGATCGTCACACAGCTGGCGGGAGTGAGCACGAACACTCCGGTGCGCTTCGGCTCCATGGCCTTCGTGTGGCTGGTCTCCCTGGTGGTGTACTTCATCGCCCGAAGCGGCAAGCTCTCGTCCGTCAGGCTGCTCCAGCTGGGCCTCGTCTACGAGGTGCTCCTGGCGCTTGCCATTTCACTATCGCTGGCCGAGCCGAACTGGTTTTCCGGGCCCACCTCTGGACTCCGGTGGTCGGGGGTCGCGGTCCTGATAATCATCTACCCCGTCATCGTACCGAACACGATGCGGGCGACGTTCGTAGCCTCGCTCGGGGCGGCCGCGTCGGAGCCCACGGTCGTAATCGCGCTTTCGCTGGCAGGCATGGGCGCACTACCCCCCCCGGGCCAGTTCTTCGGTTACCTGTGGCCCAACATCGTGGCGGTCGGGTTCGCGGTCGCCATAACCAAAGTCATCTACGGACTGGGCGAGCAGCTCCAGAAGGCCCGCTCCATGGGCAGCTACCACCTGGAGGACCTGCTCGGCAAGGGCGGCATGGGTGAGGTCTGGAAGGCCACGCATCGCTTCCTCGCCCGGGCGGCGGCTGTCAAGCTGATCAAGCCGGACGCACTCGGCGCCAAGGACGAAGCGGCCGCCCAGGTCACGCTGCGCCGCTTCGAGCGCGAGGCTCAGACCACGGCGTCGCTGCGCTCGCCCCACACCATCGAGCTGTACGACTTCGGCGTTTCGCGAGACGGGACGTTCTACTACGTGATGGAGCTGCTCGACGGATTGGACCTCCAGACGCTCGTGGATAAGCACGGGCCGCAACCGCCCGAGCGGGTGGTGTTCCTGCTGCGACAGGCGTGCCACTCGCTGCATGAGGCGCACAAGGAAGGACTGGTCCACCGCGACATCAAGCCGGCCAACATCTTCATGTGCCGCTACGGCACCGACCTCGACTTCGTGAAGGTGCTGGACTTCGGGATCGTGAAGCGGGAGCAGATGGCGGGCAAGGACGAAGCGCAGCTCACCGCCGTGGGGATGATATCCGGAACGCCGGCCTACCTGGCACCGGAGATGGCTCTGGCCGAGGGACCGACTGACGGCCGCGCCGACCTGTACGCGCTGGGGTGCGTCGGCTACTGGCTGCTCACCGGCCAGCTCGTGTTCGACAAGGCCAATCCCATGGCGATGGTCGTGGCGCATAGCACGGAGGCTCCAGCTCCGATCTCGGGCCGGTCGGAGATCGAAGTTCCCGAAGAGCTCGAGCGGATTATCATGCGGTGCCTCGAGAAGGACCCCGACGACCGTCCCCCCAACGCACGGGCGTTGTCGCACATGCTGGCTGAGCTGGGGCTCGAGGAGCGCTGGACTGACGAGCGCAGAGCCAAGTGGTGGGATCTATCGGGGCCGCCGCCGCACGTGTAGCGCCGCCGTCGCAGATTCGGAATGAAGAAGGGCCCGGTCGAATCGGCCGGGCCCTTTCTCTTCCAGTCGTGTGCAAGCCGACCGTTACCGCTCCCCCGCAGGCTCCTCCGGCATCGGGCGGGTCCTGATCACGTCCCGCATCTCCCCAGCAATCATCTCGCTGAACTGCTCCAAGGTCCTGCTCAGAGCGGCAATCCTGCCGTCGGTCGTGGCCGCGTCGCCCGGCTCTGTGAATCGGTGCAGGCCCCACTTGCGGTCCTCCCCGACGTGATCGACCAAGGCCCAGCCCACCACCAACTCTGCGTAGCCCGCTGCATTCCACTCGAAGCGGACTATGTGGAACTCGACCGCTAGGTCGGGACGCTGCGACTCGAACCACGGAAACTCCCACGCCTGCGCTGTCTCCAGCAGAACCACCAGGTTCTCCATCACGGCTCGGGAGATGTTGCGATGCAGCGGCCCCGCCCACCGGCCGACGTCGGAGAACTCGACCTGGTTGTCGCTAATCCGGGTCACGATCTGGGGCCGGTCGAGGTACGCCGCCAGGTCCACGGGCCCCACACCGAACGAGAACTCACCGGCCGGCCGCACGCCTTGTCGCAGCTCTTCTTCAGCCACCGACGTCAGCACGTAGAACTCGCTCAGGTTCTTCTGAGGCCCGAGCGGGGAGCATCCCAGCGCGGCGGCGGCCGTCAACGCCGCGGTCACGGAGAAGAGGGTGCGCCGTCTCATTGCTTGTCCTCGACTTCCTTCCCGCGCACCAGGGCGCCGGGGTTCTGTTCCAGATACTCGGCCAGCACACGGAACGCCCGGGCCGTGTTCTCGAGCTCTGCCAATGTCTGCACGAGCCGGTGCGTGATGGGCGAGCCCGGCGCCATTTGGTTGCGGAGGTCGGCCATCGTCAGCCGCATCTCGTCGAGAGTGGCGGTCAGACTCTGGGAGACGGTGTCGAGATTGTCGGCCAGCCCGTCGAGGCGGCCGTCGGCCCGCGTTACGAGCTGATGAATGCTCTCCAGCGCCTCCTCCAGAGCCTCCATGGTCTCCGGGAGCTGCGTGCTCGACACCCGCTCCATCGACTGCACGGCCTCCGTCAGCGCGATGAACATCGAGTCGATGGGTGAAGCCTCGATCTCCGCCAGGATCCGCTGGATCTGCGCCTGCAGCACGTCGAACTCTGCTGCCGCAACGACCGGGATCTCCTTGTAATCGCCGCCGAGCTCGGCCTCCAGAAACACTTCGGTATCCGGCAGCACGTCGAGCGCTATGTAACGCTTGCCGGTCACGAAGCTCTCCAGGGCCATCTGCGCCCTGAAACCCTCAGCGATCATGCTGTCCACCAGCGCTTCGTTGCTCAGGTCCACACGCCCACCCCGGTGCCTGATGAGGCCTTGGTCTATCTCGAACACCACCGGTATCCGATAGTCGTCGAACCTGCGTTCCTCGCCGGGGATCCTGAACGCGATCTCCCTGACCGTCCCCACCGGCACGCCGCGGAACTTGACCGGCGCCCCGACGTCGAGACCCGCCACCGACGCGTCGAAGTAGACCACGAACGGCACCGTGTCGCGGAACAGCTTTCCGGAGCCGAGCACCATCACGCTGAACACCGCCAGCACTATGGCCCCGACCACGAACAGGCCCACCGCCCGCGGGCTGGCTTTGCTAGACACTCACCACCTCCCCTCGGGTCAGGAAGCGCCGCACCGTCGGGTCGTCGGAGCGGTCCCGTAGCTCCTTGGGCGGTCCCATTGCTGTCATCGTTCGCGTCTCCGCATCCAGAAAGACACTGTTGCTGCCTATGTCGAATATGCTCTGCAGTTCGTGCGTGACTATCACGAAGGTAGTTCCCAGGCTGTCCCGCAGTCCCACGATCAGCTCGTCGAGCAGCCGCGAGCTGATCGGATCCAGCCCCGCCGACGGCTCGTCGATACACAGAATCTCCGGGTCCAGCGCCATGGCTCGCGCCAATCCGGCCCGCTTTTGCATCCCGCCGCTGATCTGCGAGGGATAGTAATCCTCGAACCCGGCGAGGCCCACCAGCGCCAGCTTGAGCGCTGCGACCTCGCGTTGCTGCGCGGCGGCGAGATCGGTAAACTCTCCGAGCGGTAGGCTCACGTTCTCCGCCAGCGTCATCGAGCTCCACAGCGCCCCGCTCTGGTACAGCACGCCTATCCGCCGCAGCATCTCCTCGCGCCGCTCCGGCTCGGCCCGTGTGAAGCTCTCCCCGCGGTAGAAGACCTCTCCCTGGGCCGGCTCGTTGAGGCCGAGCAGGTGGCGCATTAGGGTGCTCTTGCCGCAACCGCTACCCCCCATGACGATGAAGATGTCGCCCTGCTTCACTGCGAAGTTGAGGTCTCGCTGCAGCACGAAGCTCCCGTACGCCATGGTCAGGTCTCGCACCGTGATCGGGTCGTCTGCGTGAACCTGGATCACGGAGCGCACCTCACCAGCCGAGAACGTAGAACACGGCGGAGTAGACCCCCGCCGCCGTGATGATCGCGACTATCGCCGTGACCACGGCAGAGGTGGCCGCGTCGCCCACCGCCGACGCGCTCCTGCCCGACTGCATGCCGCGCAAGCAGCCCGCCAGCGCAATCAGGATGCCGTAGGTACCGCCCTTCAAGACCCCACCCAATACGTCCCGCACGCCTACCGCTGCCACCGTCTGCTGGTAGTACGTGGTGAGCGACAGGTCGAGCATGCCGGTGCCGACCGCCGCTCCACCCAGGATGCCGACTGCGGCCGCGTACAGGGAAAGAAGGGGCATCATCAGGAACAGGGCGGTCATGCGCGGCAGCACCAGGAACTCGAGCGGAGAGACGCCAGTCGTCTGCAGCGCGTCTATCTCCTGGTTCACGTTCATGCTGCCCAGCTGGGCCGCGTAGGCTCCGCCGCTCCGGCCAGCCATCACGATGGCCGCGATCAGAGCTCCCATGTCCCGCGCCATCGCGATGCCCACCAGGTCCGCCACGTAAACCTGCGCCCCGAACGCCTGCAGCTGGATCGCGCCAACGAACGCCAGGATCAATCCGAGCAGGAAGCTCACCAGCGCCACGATGGGCAGTGCCTCCACGCCGGCCTGCTGGATCTGTAGCATGAGGTCGGCGCGGCGGTAGCGGGCCCTACCTATCAGCATTCGCCCGAACGCGATGGTGGCCGAGCCCACGAATTCGAGCTGCTCGGAGAGCGACGCACCGATCTCGATGGTCGTCTCGCCGATCCGCTCGATCACTCCGTGTTCGATGCCCTCGGCCCGCGCGTCGCTCTTCTCCGGAACGGCCTCGGCCAGCGCCATCAGGGCCCTGACCCCCTCCGGGAGGCCTTCCCGCTCGACCTCGAACCCGTGCGCTTCGAGCAGCGGCCTGAGCGATGTGAGAAACGTCAACAAGCCGGTGTCCCAGGCACCGAGCGCGCTCGAATCGAACGTCATCCGCTGCACCCGGGGTGGGCTCACGAACTCGCGCTCTACGGCTTCCGCCGACGGCACCCCCCCACGCAGCAGCCAGTCGCCACCCAGGCGCAACACGAGCGTTCCGTCACCGCTCCGTTCCACGTCGAGGCTCGCCGGGCGCGCGGTGGGAATGCCGGTGTGCGTGGTCGAAAGGGAGATTCTGTCCATGGATCAGGGTAATGCTAACCGGCGGTTGGGCATGGGGCCAGCGAGCTGCCGGCGGAGCCGCGCACGCCACGTGGACGGGGTCAGGACGGCGCGCCCAACGGTTTCAGGACAGCTCGGCGACCGACTCGCGGATGTCCTCGACACACATCTCCATGCGATCCATGTGGGTCCTGACCGAGAGCACGCAGATCCTGAGGAAGAACTCACCGCGCACCGTGGTAGCGGTGAGATAGACGCGCTTGCGCCGGTTGATGCGCTCGAGCAGCTCCTTGTTCAGCTCGTTGGTGGCCTCGGCGTGAAGGCCGTCCTTTACCAACCTGAAAGCGACGACGGAGAGCTGTGGCTCCGCTACGATCTCGACGCCCGGAGTCTGGCGTAGCCGCTCCGCTGCCCACTCGGTGAGGTCCAGCTTCTCGTTCAAGTTCTCCCTGAAGGCTTCGACGCCTGCCAGCTTGAACGGCAGCCACACCTTGAGCCCCCGAAACGGCCGCGAGAGCTCGGGCGAGAGCTGGCAGAAGTCGGCGAACTCCGCACCGTCGCGCAGCGCCGGCATGTACTCCGCATCCAGCGCGTGGGCTCGCAGCAACGCCGCCCCGTCGCGTACCAGCAGGGCACCCGACCCGTAGGGCACGAACAGACCCTTGTGGGGATCCAGCGTGACCGAGTCGGCCCGCTCCAGGCCGCGCATGACTCTGCTGCCCCGCTCCGTGAGCATGAAGAACCCGCCGTACGCCGCGTCGGCATGGAGCCAGAGGCCGTGTCGCTCCGCCAGATCTGCAGCGCCCTCGAGGTCGTCCACCGCGCCGGTATTGGTCGTCCCGGCGCTGACGACCAGGAGGAACGGGGTCATGCCCTCGCCACGATCCCGCTCGATGGCGCGCTCGAGCGCGTCCAACCGGATTCGGAAGCTCTCGTCCGAGGGGACCATGCGCACGTTCCGCTGCGGAAACCCCGCCAGCAACGCCGCCTTCTCCACCGAGTGGTGCACCTGGTCCGAGGCGTAGATGGTACCCTTTAGGAAGTCTTCGGGCAGGTCCTCCCTGCGTGCGGTGACGATTGCGCTGAAGTTGGCGAGCGACCCGCCCGATGCGAGAATGCCACGGGCTTCGGGCGGATACCCCACGATGTCGCAAAACCAGCGCAGGACGTTCGTCTCGAGCTGCGCCAGGGCCGGGGCCGCAAGCCAGACTCCGGTGTAACGGTTCACCGCGTCCGCGATGAAGCCGGCCAACGCGGAGTGGAAGATCCCACCGCCCGGTATGTACGCGAGATAGCTCGGCGCGGCCGTGTTGAAACTCTTCGGGACTGCGCGATCGAACAGCAGGTCGAGCAACTCCTCGAAGTCGGTACCACTTTCCGGCATCGGTTCGGCGAGCTCGCGCGCCAGCTCCTCGGCGCCGTCCAGGTCGTGCGCCGGTTGATTCGGCAGTGATTGGACGTGTGCCACAATGCGGTCCATCGCGGCATCCACCAGCCGGCACATCTCGTCGGCGGAAGGTTCGAGCGGATAGCTGTCTCGTGACTTCGTCATGGCTCTGGTCCGGGAAGGCGTCGCACCACAAGGGAGCTTACCAAGGCGGAACGGCCGGCGGTATCTTCTCCCACACTCACCTCTGTCGAGAGCAAACGATGAAACGAACCTGGTTCGCAGCCATCCTCGCGGGCGTGTTGATCACACCTCCGTCCAGCGCCCAGACCCCCAGCCCCGAGCGTCCTTTTGGCACCCTTCGCGAGCAGGCGGAGTTGCAGCGGGAGTGGCTGCTCCAGCGGCTGGATTCGGTGCTCCCCCGACTCATGCGAGAGTACGGCGTCCAGATGTGGGTGATCGCGATGCGGGAATACAACGAGGACCCGCTCTTCAAGGCGCTGGCGGCTCCGACCACCTTCGCGGCCCGGCGCCGTACGGTCTACGTCTTCCACGACCGCGGCCCCGAAGCAGGCGTGGAGCGGATCGCGATCGGCGGCAATTCCCAGGGCGGCGCGTACGAGGTGCTGCGCGAGACGGAGCAGGCCCCCGACGGCCGGCCGCGGGAGTTCTGGGGCGCCGACCAGTGGCAGGTCGTGGTACGGGCGATTCGGGAGCGTGACCCAGAGAACATCGCCGTGAACATCTCTCACGAGCTGAGCTTCGCAGACGGACTCAGCGCCGGCGAGTGGGAGCAACTGCGCGAGGCCCTCGGGCCCGACCTCGCGTCGCGCGTGGTCCACGCCGAGGACATGGCGCTCGACTACCTGGCCATCCGCGTGCCCTCGATGAACGCCACGTACTACCGTATGGAGGAACTGGTCCACCACCTCATAGGCATCATGTTCTCGAGCGAGGTGATCACCCCCGGCGTTACGACGACCGCCGACGCCGGCTGGTGGTTCCGGCAGCGGCTGAACGACCTCGGCCTCGACACCTGGTTCCAGCCATCGGTGGACATCCAGCGCCGCGGCGTGAGCATGTCCGACTCCACGGCGCCGGTAATTCAGCGCGGCGACGTGCTGCACTGCGACGTGGGTATAACCGCGCTGCGGCTGAACACCGACACCCAGCACATGGGCTACGTCCTCCAGGAGGGCGAGAACGACGCCCCCGAGGGTCTGAAGCGGGCGCTTCACACCGCCAACCGGCTGCAGGACATCCTACTCGCCGAGATGAGACCAGGCCTCACCGGCAACGAGATCCTCCACGCCGCCCTCGAGGTCATGCGCTCCGAGGAGATAGACGGCACCATCTACACGCACCCCATCGGGGAGCACGGGCACGGCGCGGGGCCCCTCATCGGGCTGTGGGACCGCCAGGACGGAGTCCCAGGACGTGGCGACGTGAAGATCCGGGCCGCCACGTGGCACTCGATCGAGCTCCAGGCCACCAGCCCGGTGCCCGAGTGGGACGGCGAGCCGGTGCGGATGATGCTCGAGGAGGAGGCCGAGCTGACGCCGGACGGCGCGACGCGCTGGGTGCTCAAACGGCAGTCGGAACTCCATCTGGTACGCTAGGAGCGGGGCCTTCAACCTCTGCCCCGAGGGCGGCCGCGGCCCGCCCACGGCCCGGTCGCACGGCCAGCGACCCCTGGGTATCTTTAGTCCCAGCTTCTCGGACCTGCCGAGACGCCTCGCCAAATGCCTGCAGTAATTGCGGTTGGGGAGTGTGAGAGGGACGTGGACATATCGTGAGTGAGGATTCCATGAGGAAAACCAAGTTCTACGGCCTGGTGGCCGTGACCCTGTTCGTCGCGGGGTGCGCGTCGAGCACCGTGCAACAGACGGCCGCGCCTGCGCCCGCCTCGGTGGACACCGTCAAGGTCAAGGTCGCTTCGACGGTAGACCCGATCGAGCCACAGCGCTTCGACATGGGCAAGATGTGGACGTTCGAGAACGCCCCGCTGGACTACTTCGAGGAGGCCTACGGCTTCCGGCCGACCCAGGAGTGGCTGAACACGGCGCGGATGGCGTCCCTGCGGATCCCCGGCTGCACGGCCTCGTTCGTGTCGCCCAACGGTCTGCTGATGACCAACCATCACTGCGGCCGCGGCCATGTGGGACGCGTGACCCGCGAGGGCGAGAATCTGCTGGACGACGGGTTCTTCGCCGAGACGATGGATGACGAGCGCCAGGCCCCCAACATGTGGGCCGACCAGATGATCGTGCTAGAAGACGTGACGATGTTGGTCGAGTCGGCGATCGACCGTATGGCGCCGGACGAGCAGCAGGCGGAGGCGCGGGACGCCCGCGTGGAAGCCGTACAGGATAGCGCGGGCGCGGCACACGGTCTGCGCTGCGAAGTCACCGAGCTGTACAACGGCGGCAAGTACTCCCTGTACTGCTTCAAGCGCTTCACCGACGTGCGGCTGGTGATGGCTCCGGAGCTCCGGATCGGAGCGTTCGGCGGCGACCCGGACAACTTCACCTACCCGCGCTACAGCATAGACATGTCGTTCTTCCGGGTGTACGAGAACGGCGAGCCGGTCCAGCCCGACGCATACTTCAGGTTCGACACCGACGGAGTCGAGGAGGGCGAGGCTGTATTCGTGATCGGAAACCCAGGCTCGACCGAGCGGATGAGCACCTACGCCCAACTCGAGTTCAACCGGGACCTGCGCGAGCCGTTCATCACGCAGTTGCTCAAGACCAGGACCGACATCCTCCAGATGTTCATGGAACACCATCCGGAGGAGCGCGCCACGTACATCAATCAGTACTTCAGCTGGATGAACGCCTGGAAGCTGTACTCCGGCCGCACCAAGGCGCTCAACGATCCCGAGATCATGGGCCGCAGGCTGGGCTGGGAGAAGCAGTTCAAGCATGCGGTTTCGAGCAACCCGCAGCTGAGCCAACAGTACGGCAGCCTGTGGGACGAAATCGCCGCGATCCGCGCCGAGATGCGAGAAGTCTATCCGGTGCTGATGGCAATGGCGACCGGCGGTGGCCTACGCTCGCGCACCGTAGGCACGGCCGTGCAGATGGTGCAGTACGCGCAAATGGTCCAGGGCGGCGCGCCGGCCGACCAGGCCGACCAGCTGCGCGGGCGGATCGAGGGCGCGGAGTGGAACCTCGACCTCGACGGCCACGTGCTGGAGGCCCAGATCGGCGACATGATCTTCCTGCTGGGTGACGGTGACCGCGTCGTGCAGATGGCGCTGGGCAGCATGAGCTCGCGCGACGCGGCCCACGCCATCATCGACGGCTCGCCCTCTGTTGTGGATCCCGAGGCCCGCCGGGCGCTGCTCGACAACCCGGCCGCCATCATGACGAGCACCGAGCCGGCGCTCGCACTGGCTCGCGAGGCCCTGCCCCGCAATCAGCAGGCCGGCCAGCGCTGGGGACAGCTCAACGCTCAAGAGGACGCGAAGGTCGCCAAGCTCGCGCGCGCGCTGTTCGACGTGTACGGCACCGACCTTCCGCCTGACGCCACGTTCACCCTGCGCATCGCCGACGGCGTGATCGCCGGCTACGAGTACAACGGAACGCTGGCCCCGCCGTGGACGACGCTCTACGGCATGTACGACCGGTACTGGAGCCACTACGGTAAGGAGGATTGGAATCTGCCCGAGCGCTGGCTCAATCCGCCGCCGGAGCTCGACCTCGGCACTCCCGTGACCATGGTGTCCACCAACGACATCACGGGCGGCAACTCCGGGAGCCCGATGATCGACACGGACCTCGAGGTAGTGGGGCTCGTGTTCGACGGCAACATCGAGAGCCTGTCGGGCGACTTCATCTACACCACGAAAGTCTCGCGCACCGTCGCCGTGGCGGCGCCCATAATCCTGGCGTCCCTGAGGTACATCTACGGTGCAGATCGCATGGTAGAGGAGATGACCGGCAACTAGGCCATCCTCCAATGGCACGAAACGGCCCCCGCCGCCTCGCGCAGTGGGGGCCGTTCTCTTTCCGGTCGCCCATTGCCGTCACCCGCGCCGCCGGTCCAACTTTGCTTTCGTGACCACGATTCACGACTTGCCGACCCCTGCCCTGCTGCTCGACGCAGACGTACTGGAGCGCAACCTGCGCCGGATGGCGGAGCGTGCAGACGCACTCGGCGTGAGCCTGCGGCCGCACATCAAGACTCACAAGTGCGTCGAGATCGGCGAGCGGCAGCGAGCCCTCGGCGCGCAAGGCATCACGGTGGCCACGCTCCCCGAGGCGCGGGCGTTCGCCGAGCACGGCTTCGACGACATCACATGGGCATTCCCGTTAATCCTCGGGCGCATCGATGAAGCGGCCGCGCTCGTGGAGCGCGTCACCCTCCGCCTCGTCGTGGACTCGACCGACGCCGTCGCCGCTCTAAGACGAAGCGGCCGGCCCTTCCGCGTGTGGCTCAAGGTGGACTGCGGCTATCACAGGGCGGGAGTGGACCCCAAGTCCACGCTCGCACGGGAGCTGGCGCGGTCCCTCCACGAGTCCTCCACGCTCACGTTCGACGGTATCCTCAGCCATTCCGGTCATGCATACAATGGCCCGACCCGGGTAGAGTCCGCGCGAGCCGCCGCCGAGGAGCGGGACGTGATGGTCGAGTTCGCCGCGGCTCTGCGGGAAGACGGAATTCCAGTGGACGGGATCAGCGTGGGGTCCACGCCGTCGATGAACGCGGTGGACCATCTGGATGGCGTGACCGAAGCCCGGCCCGGCAACTACGCCTTCTACGATTACACACAGGTCCTGCTGGGAGCGTGCAAGGCGAGCGACTGTGCCATCACCGTGCTCGCGAGCGTGGTGTCTTCGCAGCCGGGAGGGGATCATTCTGTGACCGATGCTGGAGCCCTCGCCATGTCCAAGGACGTCGGGCGGACGGACGCTTCGAGCCCCACGATGGGAGAGATCTACGGCGATTACGGGGCGGGAAGGCTGCTCACCGATACGCGACTCGTGTCGGTGAGCCAGGAGCACGGGGTCGTAGGCCAGCCGCTCCCCGTGGGAGACCGCGTGCGCATCCTCCCGAACCACTCGTGTCTCACCGCGGCCTGCTTCGACGAGTACCACGTGGTCCAGGGCGAGGAAGTCCTGGACCGCTGGCGCATCCGGCGGGAGCGCTGACCGCCTCTCGGATCAGCGCTCGAAGACCACCTCTCCGTCCACCATCGTGAGGTCCACCCGCAGCTTCTCGATGGCGGTGGGATCGATCTGGAAGATGTTCTGTTCCAGCACAACCAGGTCGGCGTATTTGCCGGGCTCGAGCGTCCCGAGGCGATCCTCCATGAAGCACGCATAGGCGTTGTTCACCGTGTAGGCCGCGAGCGCCTCTTCCACGGTGACCTTCTGCTCCGGAACCCATCCGGCCGGGTTTGCCCCATCGGTAGTCCGGCGGGTGACGGCCGCGTAGATCCCGTACAGCGGATCCAGCGGTGCAACGGTCCAGTCGCTCCCGAACGCGAGCCTCGCCCCCGCGTCCTCGAGGCCACGGAATGCGTACGTCGTCTTGATACGGTCGGGCCCGATCCGCTTCTCGGCCCAGCGCCCGTCGTCGATGGCGTGGTACGGCTGCATGGAGGGGATCACTCCCTCGTCGCCAAAGCGCCCGATCGCGGCCGCGGTGAGATGTTGCGCGTGCTCGATGCGGGGCCGCCGGTCGCGCTCGCCGTTTCTCTCCCGCGCTTCCGCGAACACGTCGAGCAACCAATCGTTGGCGCGGTCTCCGATCGCGTGCACTATGAGCTGGAGCTCCGCCGCGTCCGCCGCGAGAATGGCGTCGCGCAACTGCGCCGTGTCGCTGACCATGAGCCCAGTCGTCTCCGGGGCGTCCTCGTATGGCGCGTAGAACCAGGCGGTGGTCGATCCGAGCGAGCCGTCCACGAACGCCTTCACCCCGCCCCAGAAGAACCGGTCGTCACCACGCCCCTCCTCGGCCACATGCTCGGCGAGTCGCTCCCGGCCGTCGATCTGCACCACCGAGTAGACGCGGATCGGGAGGTCGCCTCGATCGTGGGCTCGGCGATAGGTCTCGTGTCCGCTCCACCCACCCATGTCCGTGATCATCGTGACCCCGCGCTCCACAGCGTGGGCGATCGACGCCTGGAGGGCGCGGTCCAACTCCGCCTGCGACGGATCGGGGATCACGGCGTATACGAGCGACATGGCCGCGTCCTTGAGAACGCCGGTCGGCTGCCCGTCGGGGGCGCGCACGATGGTGCCGCCCTCAGGGTCCTCGGTATCTGCGGTCACGCCCGCCAGCTCCAGCGCCCTGCTGTTGGCCAGCGCCATGTGGCCGTCGAGGCGCGACACGAACACCGGCGTCTCGCCGGTCAGAGAGTCGATCCAGTCGCGCCGCGGCAACTCCCCGCCCCACAACTCGTGGTCCCAGGTACCGCCCGTCACCCATTCGTCGGGATGGACCGCGGCGAAGTCGCCGATCCGCCGCGCAAACTCCTGCTCACTGGCCGCGTCCCTGAGCTGGACTCCGGCCAGCTCGAAGCCGCCCGCGACGAAGTGAGTGTGGGCATCCATCAGTCCGGGGATGACCATCCGGCCGCCGAGATCTATGCGGCGGGTGCCCCAGCCGGCCCGCGTCGCGATCTCCTCATCCCAACCAACTGCCACGATGCGACCGTCCGCGACGGCCACGGCCGTGGGCATCAGCGAGCCGCTAGCCGGCGCACCGGGACCGGTCCACACCCGCCCGTTCAGCAACACCACGTCCGCACCCTGCGTGCGCGGCAACATCAGCGCTCCCAGCACGAGCACGAGAGCCAGCCCGACCAGCACCAAGACGGCACTGTAGCGCGACGCCATGATACGCCTCCAGACCCTTCAGGTATCACCATAGAGAGAGCAATCACCCACCGGCTTTGGGGTTCAACTTCCACGGGGAGTGACGGGGTCGCAAGTGGTCACGGCAGTCCCCGTGCTGGTTCGC
This sequence comes from Gemmatimonadota bacterium, assembly GCA_039587315.1. Classification (GTDB taxonomy): domain Bacteria; phylum Gemmatimonadota; class Gemmatimonadetes; order Gemmatimonadales; family GWC2-71-9; genus WVYX01. The sequence continues at coordinate 13,886 of JBDHIS010000002.1, forward strand.
CGGCATCGGGGATCATCCCCCTGTCACGGGGGGGTCACGAAGAGATCCGGCGGCCGGCCAGTAGAATGGGGAGATTCGCTGAGAACGCACGGGGGAGCAGACTTTTGTGAGCGCATGCTCACAAAACAGTGTCGTGATAGTGAGCGGTCACTCGTTAACTCGATTTGCTCCCTGACGCTACTTCATTACCGTGGAAGCGTCCAATTGTTTGCAAAACAGGGACTTAGGCCGATTCGGCTACCCATCAGTGCCCGCCCTAGGTACCTTTCGGCCCAATGAGTTTGAGGCCGATATACGGGCATGATGCCTTGCTGCACCGGCTGGCTGGCGCTATCGCCACCAGCCGGTTCCCACAGGCGGCTCTCTTCACGGGAGCGCCCGGCGTGGGAAAGCAGCGTCTGGCTCTGTGGGTGGCCCAGGGGCTGTTGTGCGAGAAGGGCCCCGGCGAGCCGTGTGGGGAGTGTTCGGGATGCCGCCAGGTCCTGGGCCTGGCGCACCCGGATCTCCACTGGTTCGTGCCGATTCCGCGGCCCAAGGCCGGGGACCCGGACAAGCAGGTTGACGAGGCCCGTGAGATCCTGGCCGCCGCACTAGAGGAGCGGCGCCAGAATCCGTTGTGGCAGCGGCCGGACCGCATGTCGAGCCACTCGCTCGCGTCGGTGCGGCTCCTGCACCGGACGGTGTGGATGACCCCGTTCTCGGGGGACCGGAAGGTCATTGTCGTGGGTGACGCGGAACGCCTGGTGGTGCAGGAGGCCAGCCAGGAGGCGGCCAACGCACTCCTCAAGGTGCTGGAGGAGCCGCCCGACGACACGACCATCATCCTCACCGCGGCGGATCCGGAGGGGCTGCTTCCGACCATTCGGTCGCGGCTCGTGACGCTCCGGGTCGCGCGGGTGGCCGACGACGAGATACGGCGGTTCCTGGGTCGGGAGCTCGACCCGCCGCTCGAGGGGAAGCCGCTGGAGCGGCGCGCCCTCCTGGCCGACGGCAGCGTCGGGCGGGCTCTGTGGGCCGAGAACGAGGCTGAGGGTCCCGACCGGCGCGCCGCCCAGCTACTGGAGGCCGTGGAGAAGAAGGGCGCCGAGGGCTGGGCCGCGGCGGCGCTGGCACAACCGCCCTGGGCGGCGCGCGGCGACTTCACCGCCCTGCTCGACGCCCTGGCCGTTCGCTTGAGGGCCGGGTTGGAGGAAGCGGCCGGCGGCGAGAACGCGAGCCTGGCAGGCAAGCTGGAGGCGCTCAAGCGCGTGGAGGAAACGCGGGCCTCCGCCCAGGGGAATGTGAATCCGCAGCTCGCCCTGGCCGTGCTGGCCGGGGACCTGGAGCGATTGTTGTGAAGCTGTCGCACGTGGACGAGCGGGGGAGAGCCCGCATGGTGGACGTAGGCGAAAAGCCGGAGTCGGCCCGTACGGCCCGTGCTGAGGGCACGATCAGGCTGTCGCCCGAGGCCTACTCGCTGGTGGAACGGAACCAGGGGCCCAAGGGCGACGTTATGTCCACGGCTGAGTTGGCCGGCACGATGGCGGCCAAGAGGACGGCGGAGCTCATCCCGCTCTGCCATCCGCTGGGGCTGGACCTGGTGCGCGTCGCGGCCGAGCTGGACCCGGAGCTCCCCGGAGTGCGGGTGCGGTCGGAGGTGCGGACGGTCGGGCGCACCGGCGTAGAGATGGAAGCTCTGACGGCCGTCTCGTTGGCGCTGCTCACCGTGTACGACATGGTGAAGGCCGCGGGTCACGGGATGCAGATCGGCGACATCAAGTTGGTGGAGAAGACGGGCGGAACGAGGGGCGACTGGAAACTGAGCGACGAGGATTAGAGATGTTCCTGATCAGGATCATCGTGCAGGACTTGAGAGACGGGGCGGCAGACACCTGGCGCCGCCTGTCCGTGACGCAGCAGCTCACCGTGCGGGGGCTGGGCATCCTCTTGGTCGTGCTGGGAATCGGGGCCGTTGCCGGCGCCCGCGCGCCCAGCGCGGTTGCGTCGGACGGCGACGGCGGGGCCTATACCGGCACGGCGATTCAGTCCCAGTTCCGCTCACTGCGGGTTTCGCTGGACACCACGGCTGGAGAGCTCGAGCTCGCGCGGCTCAGGCTGCAGCGGGCGGAGGACATCCTGCGCTACTCCACCGAGTACCAGGTGCCGGCCAACATGGTCGAGCTGGTCTACGACGTGGCGCTGCGCGAGGGCATCGATCCGGAGCTGGCGTTCCGTCTGGTCAATCTGGAGAGCGGCTTCACCGTTCGGGCCCGCAGCCACGCCAACGCCCTTGGGTTGGCGCAGGTTATGCCGGCCACGGCCCGCTTCTACGAGCCCACGATCACGGCCGAGCAGCTCTTCGATCCGGAGACCAACCTCAGGATCGGGTTCCGCTACCTGCGCCACCTGCTCGAGACATACGGAGACGTAAAGCTGGCCCTGCTGGCCTACAACAGGGGTCCAGGACGCGTGAAGGAATTGATGGACGCCGGCCGCGACCCAGGCAATGGATACGCGACCCGCATAATGGAGGGGTACCGGGGGCTGGAGTAGGCCCCCGCTACTCGGTCCCGCCTCTGGGCGGGACCACCGCCAACCGCTCTCCGACATCGAGCAGGGTCTCGCTCGGCCCCATCCCGTTCCACCGCCTCAGCTCGGCGATCGTAACACCGTAGCGATTGGCGATGATCCAGAGGGTCTCGCCGCGCCGCACTCGATGATAGCGCACTCCCGATACCGTCAGCCTCGGCTGCGGCGCGCGACCGGCGGCGGCGCGAGTTCGGGCGGCGGGACTCACCGGAATCACGAGGCGCTGACCGATCCTGAGCCGCCGCGGATGCACGTTGTTGTTCGCTGCCCGCAGCAGCCGCACGGACACACCGTAACGCTCGCCAATCTCACCGAGGGTCTCACCCCGGCGCACGACGTGCTCCACGAAGTTCACCCGCTCGCTGATCGGAAGCTCAGCGTAGCGTTGCGCAACCGTGGTTCCGCTCCCTCGGGGCACGCGCACGACGGACGCTTGCCGCGGCGGCGTTGCGCCTCGCACGTAGTGCGGGTTGAGCTCGATGATGGCGCGGACGGTGGTGTCGGCGAGATCGGCGATCACGTCCAGTCCGGTCGCGTCGGGCACGGTGACTTCGTCGTATACGAACGGAGCGAGAATCGGCAGGCTGTCGAAGCCGTACCTGAGCGGGTCCTTGGCTATGATGGTCGCGGCGATCAGCTTCGGCACGTAGTCGCGCGTCTCGCGCCTCAGGTAGCGGTGCGCGGAGAGATCGAAGAACGTCTCGTCACTCACTGAATCACCTGACAGCCGGCGAATCCCGCGCTCCACCCTGCCCGCTCCGCCGTTGTATGCCGCGGCCGCCAGGTACCAGGATCCGAACAGTCCGTAGAGGTCCGCCAGGTGCCGTGCTGCAGCCTCCGTTGCCTTGAACGGATCGCGCCGCTCATCCACCCAGGTGTTCACCGTGAGGCCGTAGTTGCGGGCGGTGGACGCGATGAACTGCCACATACCGACGGCGTTGCTGCGTGACACCGCGGTGTTGGAGTAGCCGCTCTCGATGATTCCGAGATAGACCAGGTCCTCCGGCACGCCAGCCGCCCGCAGTTGGGTGCGGATCATCCCCTCGTAGCGCGGCAGGCGTCCCAGCCAAATGGTGAAACGGTTGCGGCTCGGCCCGAGGAAGAAATCGACGTAGTAGCGCACCCGGTTGCGCTCGGCGAACGACTCGATGTCGATGTCGTAGGTCGGTCCGGCTGAGCTGGCCGCCCCACCGCGGGGTCCAGCCAGATCACTCATCACGGGGCTCGCGGGCGCGGAGACAGTTCCGCGCACGTGTCCACCACCCTTGGCAAGACTCGTGAATTGAAAGTCGTGCAGCGCCTCGAGGGCGGCTTCGTCTGCGAGCGAATCCTCGACCGTCGGCGCAACGGCCGCTACCGGCACGGGACCACCCCCCTGGGAGCCGTCTCCCGCCATCGGGGCGAGCTCACTGCCAGAATTGCCGCCGGCGCACGCCGCCAGGAGGCAGGCGAGAGCGATGCCGGGCGCCTTCGTTACCGGGTGAATATGACGTTCCCGAGGAATCGGTTCGTCGCGCTGAGCACGGCCAGCGCCGCGCAGCGGTGCGGCGTCTCCTCCGTCAGACAGGAGCCCACCAGCCGGACCGCCGGAACGCCGTTGTGGCATGACAGCGCAACGATCACCACGGTGGAATCGAAGGCTCGAACGGCCTTCACGCCGAGCAGCTCGAAGTCGAGCTTCTCCTGGACCGCTCCCCTCAGGGCTTCGGCAGCGGCCTCCGCTGCACAGCGCAGCTCGCCGGCCTCGGAGCCGAGACCCTCGGCGGTTCCCTCGAAGCGGTTGCCAGGATCTCCCTCCAACACCACCCGCGCACGATACCGGCCGTTGGGCAGGCGGTCGAAGTCGAACTCCAGAAACTTGAGGCGCTCGCGGCGCGATGGGGCAGTCATAGTGCGCTCCCGCCGACTAGTCGGCTCCCTCGAACCGCACTTCCAGCTGCCGCTGATCGGTTTCTACTGCGGCACGCAGGAGGTCTACGTCGAGCCGTGGCTTGCCGGCGTCGTCCATCAGCACCGAGATCAACAGCAGTTGACCGTCGGTGAGGGTGATCTTGAGTTGTCGGCAGTCGGATCTGATCTCGACTTCCTGAACCGTTTCCCCGTGAAGCTGGCCGACTGCTTCCGCGATGCGACGCAGCTCCTGGACGGGGGTGAGCGACACGCGGATTCCGGCGGGCGCCTAGGATAGGTGCTGCACGAGCACTTCCTTCAGTGCGTCGTTGGAAAGGCGGTCAGCGGCCTGGAACAGCGATGACTTGGAACTCGACTCCAGCGGATAGGACGCCCAGAACGCCCGTGGCTCCCGCTCCGAGTTGGTGACCCTGAAGGACAAGGTCAGCTGCCACATCCTCAGATCGGGCCTCATTTCGGCCGCCGGATGCACGTGCCAGACCTCATTCCCGGTGTCAATGACTCTCCAGGCCATCGCCGATCCCCTCAATTGGTTCTAGGTGGGCGCAAGTCCGAGCAATATGTCCGTTGTTCGGAGAGTGGGTCAAGTGCGCTCCAACCCCAGAGCGCGCAGATCGGCGGCCGTATCCAGGTCCCGAAGAGGCGCCAGCAGCTTCACTTCAAGATGGCACTGGCGGCACAGTGCCACCGTGACTTCGAACACACCGTCCGTGTCCCAGGGGACTCCCTCGAAGATGCCCGCGGCGGGCGCATTCAGGCCGAGCAGGTAGTAACCCCCGTCCAGCGCGGGTCCTATGACCGCGTCGGCCCCGGCGAGGGCTCGCTCCGCCTCCCTTATTGTGGCCGCACCTACGCCTGGGGCGTCCGCTCCGATCACGATCACAGGCGTATCGCCCCGGCGGAAGTGGGTCTCGAAGGCGTGGGCCATTCTGGCGCCTAGGTCGGCCCCTGCCTGACTCGAGAATTCGTGGTCTCCGAGCCACTCACGCATCTCGTCCCGGGCGTCCGGCGGGTCGTACCAAACCGTCAACGGGTAGCTCGCGGCCACCCGGGAGACCACCTGCCCCCCGACCGACCGGTAGAGGGCGAGGGCCCGCTCGTCTCCCACCTCGGCGGCCAGCCGCGTCTTCACCCGCCCCACCCGGGGCGCCCTGGCAAACAGCAGTACGGCGGTCAGGACCCCTCCGGACGGTACCAGCGCGCCAGACGCTGGGGGCCGACGCCCGCCAGATATGCGGCAATGAGCAATGTGTTACGCGCCCACGTCCTGTACGGCCCCTCCCTGACCCAGCGCCGGGGGGAGACCAGCAGGCGCGACCCCAGTCGCTCGAGACGGACCCTGCCGCGCAGCGCCCGCACCAGGGCCACGTCCTCCATGATGGGGATTTCCGGGAAGGCGCCGACCGCCGAGAAGAGCTCCCGCCGCACCAACAGACCCTGATCGCCGTAGGGGAGTCCTCCAACACGGTCACGCAGGTACGTGCCTGCCTCCATGAACCGGGGCCAGAATCCGCGCGCGTCGATCGCGAAACCCCACACCGCCGCCTCCGCCACCCTGCCGGACACCACTCGGACGAGATCCCGCCTCGCCGCATCGGGTACGCGGACGTCCGCGTGCAGGAAGCAGAGCCAGTCTCCCGCCGCGGACAGCGCCCCCGCGTTCATCTGGGTTGCGCGGCCCCGTTCGGCGACGACCGCCCGCGCGCCACCCTCCCGGGCAACACCGACCGTGTCGTCAGTCGAGCCGCCGTCGGCGATCACCACATCGTGTTCGACCGAGAGCAGCGCGAGGTCCGAGAGCAGCGCCCGAAGACCCTGCTCCTCGTTGAGCGTGGGGATTACGATGCCTACACCGGGCATCTCGTTCACTCCGCAGACCTGCTTTGCGGCCCCCGCCGCGGCCTACCGCTCAGCGTCGGGACCGAACACGGCCGTGTCGTTCAGCGTCCAGTCGTAGTCGAAGTACTCGACTCGAGCCGGGCCGTGACCGGCAATGTACTCACGGTCGGGCGCGGGGAGGTACGGCAGCAGGAAGGCGACGACCCCTTCCTTCCCACCGAAATCGTCCTTGTACCAGTCGAGCACCTTGTTGAGCCGCAGCGTCGCCCGGTCGTTCTTCTCCAGAGAGTAGTGCGCCGCGCTGCCCACGAGCCGTTGCACAGCGGCGTCGAGTTGCTCGTCGAGCGCTTCAGCGGTGTAGGCAGCGGGCGCCAATACCGGACACGAGCGCGACGCGCAGTTGACGGCGAAGTGGATTCGCGGCTCGCCCATGGGCCGCAGGATCTCGTGTTCGATCTCGTCGAGGGAGCGCTCCTCCCCCGCCACATCGCAGAACTCACGGCTCCACGTGTCGGGGATCTGGCGGATCGAGTTCCCCGGCACACCCCTGAGCGACTGCACCAGGGACGACGGGAAGCCCGCCTTCTTGATCGGGTAGTGGTCGATCACGAGCTTGAGCGTGCAGGCGTTGTAGGCATTGATCCAGAGCGCCAGCTGGGCCTCGCGCGACCCCGCTGCGAGCTCCCCGGGCGCAACTGCCGAGAGCTCGGCAAGGTACGAATCGAGCTGCTCGGGATGCTGACCGAGGCCCTCGTAATCCACCAGGTCGCCGTGCAACCGCTCCTCGAGCACCGCGGTGAAGCCGGAGTGGTCGGGCAGGCCCTGGGCTTGGAGCGCGGGGCTCCAGACAGCGACGGCAATGGCACCGGAAGCAAATACTCGCTGGGTAAGTCGCATCATGCAGTCTCACGGGAGGAGCTGGAAGGAAGCCGGAAGCCGAGGCGGCGCGCGACGAGCGGTATCAGGGTGAGGGCAACGAACAGCGCCCCGGCAATCCACATGCGGGTGCGCGCGGCCTCGCCCGCCTCGGTCGAGCCCTGCGCCAACGCATCGGCGAAGAACGTATAGACCACCGTCCCGGGGAGAATCCCGATGAGGGTAGCCAGCGCGTAGTCGCGCCACCGCATCGCCGTGAGCCCCGACCCGAAGTTCAGGGCGTTGAACGGCACCAGTGGAATGAGGCGCAGAATGAGCAGACCCACGAACCCGTGTTCAGCGGTCGCGTTGTCCAATCCCTTGAGCCGGCCACCCACGATCCGCTCGATCCCCTCCCTGCCCAGGGCGCGAGACAGCCTGAACGCGGCGTTAGCACCGATGTTGGCTCCAAGCGAGTTGAGCAGGAAGCCCCACCAGAAGCCGAAGACCGCACCACCCACGATGGTGAGCAGGGAGCCGGGGAGCGCGAGAGCCGTAGCGACGGTGTACACGGCCACGAACACGACAGGAGCCCACACCGAACTCCGCAGCGTCTCGAGCGCGGCCATCATCCCGTCGCGCGTCACGTACTCCCCGAGTGCGGTGGTGCGCACGATGACCCAGGCGCCAACCAGGATGACGACCAGCGCGAGGAACTTCAGGAAGGGGCGCGCGCGATTCAGGTCAGCCAACGCACCACCCTCCGCAGCAGCGCTCCCGACCGCCCCTCCAACTTCTCGCGATAGTAGCTGTCCGCCGTCCGCTTGATGCCCTCTGCCATCGTGGGATAGGAGTAGACCAACTGGGCGAGCTTTGGAAGTTTGATGCCCTGCTTCGCGGCCAACACCAGCGGCATGAGAAGATCTCCCGCTCCACTGGCCACGACGGTCGCCCCGAGAATCTTGCCGTTTCTCCGCGTGATCACCTTCACGAAACCCTTATCATTACCGTCCACGATGGCACGGTCCAGGTCGGCGAAGTCGTAGCGGTACACGCCCACGCTTGCCACCCTTTCCCGCGCCTCTCGCTCCGTGAGACCTACACGGGCCACCTCCGGATCCGTGTACGTGACCGCCGGTACCGCACTGTAGTCGGTCTTCGCGCTGAACGGGAATATCGCGTTGCGGAGCACGAGCTTCGCATGGTACTCGGCCACGTGCGTGAACTGGGGGCCACCGGCAACGTCACCCGCTGCCCACAAGCCGGGCGAGGAAGAGCGCAGCGTCTCGTCCACGCGGACGGCGCCGCGCTCCACCTCGACACCGATGCGCTCGAGCCCAAGACCGTCCGCGTTGGCCCGGCGACCGGTCGCCACGAAAATCTGGCCGGCGTGTATCGCCAGCGTCTCACCCGATGCGGCTCGAACGCGCACGAGCTTCTCACCTGCCGGGGAGCCCTCGACCGACTCGGCTGTCGTCCCGAGGTGCACCGTAACGCCCTCCGATCGCAGCGCGCCGGCTACGACGTCTGCCGCTTCAGGCTCTTCGCGCGGTAAGAGCTGAGGCAGCATCTCCACCACGGTCACCTCGGCTCCGAGCCTGCTGTACACCTGCGCGAACTCAAGGCCGATCGGGCCGCCCCCCAGCATCACTATGCGCCGCGGCAGCTCGGTTTCATCGAACGCCGTCAGGTGAGTCAGATAGCCGGCTTCCGCGAGACCTGGTATCGGCGGGACGGTCGGCACCGCACCGGTGGCCACGACGATGCGGTCGCTCGCGAGAACTCGACCATCCACCGAGACGCGGCCGTGCTCGGCGAACTCCGCCCGGCCGAACACCACATCCACCCCCATACCCCGAAACCGTTCGGGGTCGTCGTGCTCCGCCACGCGGTCCCGCACAGCACGCATACGGTCCATGACGGCTTCGAACGCGTGACTGGGCGACGCGCCCACGAGACCCAACTCGTCGGCGCGGCGCATTTGGTGCGCGAGCTTCGCCGATGCGATCAGCGCCTTGCTCGGCACGCACCCGGTCCAGAGGCAGTCACCACCGAGCGCATCGCGCTCAACGAGAGCCGTCCTGAGCCCGAGCGCCGCGCCACCGGCGGCAGTCACCAATCCGGCGGTACCACCGCCGACCGCTATGAGATCGAATCGCTCCATGTCCGCTGCGAAGAACGTGAGGGGTGACGGGAATGTTTCCGGGGGAAGCCCCGAACGCAACGGCAGGATGCAAATCGCCCCGCCAACGGAAGATCCGCAGCGGGGCGAGAGGTTCAGATGGACCGGTCTAGGGCCGCTGCCCCGGAGGAGGCCTGTCCCATGGCGCGTCGCCCGTGCTCGGCTCCGTGCTCGGCTGCTGACCAGCGGGCGCCACACCCATCATCTTCTGAGACGACACCCCCCCACCCACCAGCTCGATCGGAGCGGCGAGACTGTACACCACGGGGGCTGTGTAGGCAGCCGTCTTGGCCAGCTTCTTGAGAAACTCGCGTCGGTCCTGATCGGTCATGGTCCACCTCGCTCAGCGGCTGCGGCGAGTCCGTACCCTACCCGAATCTTATGCCTCAATACCTGAGCGACAAGCCGTTCCGCCTCGGCCTGGGGCAGGTCGCCACGCTCAGCCGCCATTTCCCCAGCAATATCGCGTATTGAGCGAGTCCCGTCTGTGAGCGCGAGCACTTTGAGCTCCAGCTCGCCACGGCTGTCCAGCGACGGGATCGAGTCGGGCGAGCTCTGAGTCATGTCCGCCAGGGAGGCCGGGCTGGAGCGGAAGGCATGCCCGGTTCGCAGCTCGTCGTGCGCCGCGATCTTCCAGGTGAGCCACCCGGGCGTGCGCTCCCTCCGGGGGGCAGCGCCCACGGTCGCCCTGATCTGGGACCCCGCCCTCACCTCGAGTGGCGGATCGATCGGCAGAAAGAGGTGCCCCCACGAACCGGGCTCCGCACCCGGAGCATTGGACAGTCGCTGCTGGCCGCCGAGGTCGAGCTCGAACCAGTACGCAAGTCCGTGCAGGTCGGCATCCCGTTCCGCACTCCAGGAGGCCGAGCCGGAGACACTATCCAACTCGGGCGGCTCGGTGAACCGAACCGTCCCCACGCGCTCCCCCTGCGCCACCAGAGCCGCAGGATTGATACCGACGGTGAGCGGGGTATTCACTACGTACTCCCGGCTCGGGCTCCAGTCGATATCGAACGCCGTCTCCCCCGCTCCGAACGCCGCCACCTCGGCTTGGAGCGCCTCCGAGCTCACCGGGGCGGCGTAGAGCTCTCCCGCCTGCGGGACAGTCCGTACGCCGGCGGCGGCATACCGCTCATGCAGCGCCCGGAGCAACCGGAACTCTCGGTCGCCCATCAGGTGTGGCGGGAAGTCCTCGAATATGATCACGTCCGCCTTGCCGGGAGTCTCGACGTCGGGTACCCACCCGCGAATGAACTCGACGCGATCCTCATACCCGTTCAGCCTGCCGATCGCCTTCGCCACGTGGATCACGGGATCCGTGTCCACCGCCCACACGACGCCTGCACCAGCGTCCGCCGCGAAGAACGCAAACGTCCCGAGGGCCGACCCCACGTCCAGCACCTTGTCACCGGACTTGACTGCCGCGTGGATTGCGCGCCGGAAGGCCTCGATCCGTTCCCTCTGCCCCACGAGGTCGCGGTAGTACTTCATCCCGTTCACGCGAGGAGGCCCTCGTCGCCGAAGCGGGTGAGTGTCGCCTGCACGTCAGGCAGCACTGTGGCGCCGTCCACGGGTGGGTCGAACGCGCCGCCCACGGCAGCCGCTATCCCGGACGCATCGAACTCGCCCGTGCAGTGCATCCATACGAGTGCTGCGGTGAGGTTGAGCGCGTGCAGCCGGTCAGCTGCCGGGTCAAAGATCACCCACTCTTCGTCCAGCTGGCGGAACACGACATCGTCACGCGCCCTGGGGTGTGTTGCAGCCTTGTGCTGGCTCATGATCGCCAAGATAAGGTAGGTGTCACCTCGCGAACAGCTTGCCGCCCAGCTGGCGGAGGTGCCGCCTCCAAGCTGCAGCGCTCGACCGGTGCTCGGGCCAACGCCATCGTAAGTGCTCCCCGGGGGGAAACAGGGCGTCGGCGGCGAGGAGGCGTGCGTCGGACATCCTGTCCAGGAGCAACATCCGCCTCCCGAGCCGTCGCGGCGTGATCCGCATGTGTTCGTCGTCCTCCGCCATGCCGGCCCACACGAACCAGCGCTCCAGTTGCAGCTCACCCCTGAGGCGCCGAGCCCGCACGGTGGCCGGTGGCAGCCGCACTCCCTCGATTGGCTCGAATCCGAACTGCTCGACCAATACCTGATGCAGCGCGCGCGCGGCCCTGAGGACACCCAGCTCCCGAGCACACGCTTCGTACGCATCTCCGTCGTCGGTCCATGCGCCGGCGCGCAACAGTGCCAGGTCCAGCATGCCCCGCACGTGCAACAGGTCATGGTGCACGAGATGGTGCGCCAGCAGCGCCGCATGCTGCTCCGGAGAGGGTGCTGGGAGATCTCCCGAACTCACGAGTCCATCCCACACGGTTGTAGGGATCGTCGTTCCCGGCCGAGGCAGCAACCGGCTCACAGGCTCGAGGCCCCAGTGCAGGTCGATCGCGATCGCCTCGAACGCCGACCTCCCTCCCCCGCGCTCAAGGTTCACGCTCGAGCGCAGCGACGCGGGTCCGCATTGTTCGTTGCTGGGGAGCTCCGCATAACCCAGGCCGACCAGCAGATCCTTGGCGCGCCCCGCGTCGGAGGGAGGCACGAAGAGATCCAGGTCGACCAGCTCGCGGTCGCCGGGCCGGTACAGCATCCCGCACAGCGCCGCACCACGAGCGAAGAAGTTGGGAACACCGCCATCCGCCAATGCAGCCGATGCCGCCCCAGCGGCATCGAGCATGAGCTGCTCGTGTAGCTGCCGCACCAACCGCTCATCCCGGTATTGCGACTCCGGCAGGCGGCGGTGCGCTACGTACCCCCCAACTCCGAAGCGGCGCCCAAGCGCCAAGGCGGGGTCGTCGGCGGAGATTCTCAGCTGCTCCGCCGCAACTTCCAGCGCCGCGACGAACGTCGCGGCAACCCGATCCGCGTGCGCGCTCACGCCAGCCGCTCCGCAATCGCGGCCGCAGCCGCTGCCACGGAACCGAACGTCACGTCGTATGCCTTCGCCCCTTCGGCTACACTGGCCAGCGCGTCGAGGTACGCCGCACGGTCCGGCACGAGGAGCATCTGGCTGTGCACGAGGGCGTTGAGAGCTTCGGCGGTGGAGAGCTGTCTGATGTCCAAGTCGGCGCCCTGCTGGAAACGCACCACCGCCACGACTCCGACGGCAGTCGGCTCCGCCCAACCGGCGCCCGCGCCCGGGTCGTACCACGCCTCCGCGCTGTCAGGTTGCCACATATTCGTACCCGCCGGATCCACACCCAACGCCTCCAGCATCGTTGCATCCAGTTTGTACAAGCGGCGGAGGGCGTGCGCGTGGCCCTTCACGTCCACGAGCACCACGTCGTCCCCCAACGCGGCGTGGCCAGCCAGGTGCCAGCAGACGGCGAGGCTGGACTTGCCCGCGCCGGCAGCGCCCAGCGCCAGCACCGCGCGCTCACCGATGACGGCGCCCGAAGCGTGTATTAGAGCAAACCCGTCGCAGGAGGAGAGAAAGGCTTGAGTGATCGCGAACTCGCACGCGGTGAATATCTCTATCACGCCCTGGCATTCATGGTGCGCGCCCTCGTGGTCCACCACGACGTGGCCCGCGTCGGCCGCCGTCAGTGATACGACTGCGCCGGCAGCAGAAGCGTGTTCCGTCCGATAGTCAGGGAAGAGAGACTCGAGCAACTCGAGGAGCGTCGGATCCTCGACGACGAGATTGACTCGCGCACCGCAAGCCGAGAACCGCAGGACCGCGCCGGGTGAGCTCGCGTTTGGGAGGCGGTTCATACGTCGGGCTCGCCACCGGCAGGGCCAGTCGACAGCACAACCAGCTCCTACCGGATCGGCTTCACGGTGAACGAGAGACCGACCAGCAGCGTGATCACGTTACCAGCGTCGGCACCGCCGCCCCTAAAGATGCGGTCGTACCTACCCTCCAGGCGCGTGGCCAGCTGCGCGGTCATGGGGAGCCACAGCCCCGCTCCGGCCCCGACGCTGAAGTCACTGTTGGCACCGGCACCTTCGAAATTGGACCAGATCCACCCGGCACCGATTACACCATAGCCCCGGACGCGCTCCGCCGACTGCGACAGGAATACCAAACCGTTCAGCCCCAGGTTCAGCCGGTGGTCCGTGCCGCCGTTGGATCGCAGGGTGTATCCGATGCGCGGCTCCACCGAGAACCTGTCCGAGAGCCAGAACCCCGCCCGGAACTGAGAGGCGGGGATGTCCACGAACCACTGTGTGTCTCCACCGGCGTTCATTCCGACGCCCCAGTCGACACCCAGCTCGATGTTGTCCTGGGCATGGGCGCAGATGGCACAACTCATCAGAGCCACAACAACGAAGACACTGGCACGCCTCACCATGGGAACCCCTCTTTCGCGGGCGACGGTATGACCGGGCTGGGGGTCGAACCCAGGACCTACGGATTAAAAGTCCGTTGCTCTACCAACTGAGCTACCCGGTCCGTGACATGAAACTTCGCGCACGAGGGGGTGACAGACAAGCGCCAACCTCCCCCGCGGCGCCCACTGGGGGAATCCCGATCCGGGGGCGTGGCGGGCGAAATCCGCTCCGGAGCCCCTCCGCAGCCCATTTCACACTCAGTTCTCCACAGAGGGGAAATGCCCCTGACGGCCCAGGTGAGTGTCGTTTCCACAAGAGGGAAAACGCACGAGCTACAGAGGGCAAAACATGCGTTTTCAGAGGGGAAAACACGTTTCTCAGGGGGAGACAACGTGTTGTCCAGAGCACGCTGACGTGCTCCCCGCACCTGGTATCAGAGGGGGCCGCGGCGTGTCCCAGGGGAAACTCGGTGCCGAAAAACTCTTGTCTGTCAGAAAGAATGTCTTACTTTGGTGGGCGTGTAGGGGCTGGTTGTCACTGTCCACAACCTACTCCGAGGAGAACCATGGCGAAGAAGAGAAAGAAGAAGAAGGCCAAGCGCGCGACCAAGAAGAAGAAGCGCGTCGTCAAGAGAAAGAAGAAGCGCGTGACGAAGAAGAAGAAGCGCGCGACCAAGAAGAAAAAGCGCGCGACCAAGAAGAAGAAGCGCGCAACCAAGAAGAAGAAGCGCGCGACCAAGAGGAAGAAGAAGAAGGTCGCAAAGAAGCGCAAGAAGACCAAGCGCGTCGTGAAGCGGCGCAAGAAGAAGGCAGTCAAGAAGAAGAAGCGGAAGAAGCGGAAGCCGAACGCGGCGTTCATGAAGCCGGTGCAGCCAGATGCCAAGCTGGCACTGGTCGTCGGTTCAAAGCCGCTTCCGCGGACGCAGCTCACCAAGAAGCTCTGGACCTACATCAAGCGCCACAAGCTCCAGGACAAGAAGAACCGGCGCATGATCGTTGCCGACGCGAAGCTGAAGCCAGTCTTCAACGGCAAGTCCAAGGTGAGCATGTTCGAGATGACAAAGCTGGTGAACAAGCACGTGAAATAGCGGGACTCCCGGCTGGCGTTCGCGCCAGCCGGGGTTGGAACGGTAGTACGGCAGTGGAAGTTGGCACAGCAGTACTGACTCAGCTCCAGCCCCGCATCGGGGGGCCGGCGCGCTCGCCGGCCCCCAGTTGCAACCCGACCTGGGGTCACACTCTTTCCACAACAGCCACCCGACATGGCGACGCTCGCCTGCGTCGCGGCCGGGCCTGCTCTATTCCGGATCGCTCCGCCTCGTTTTGTAGCAAGCGCGCAAGGCGTGATCGCCGTCACAAATGCCTCGAATCAGCAGCGACGCGGGGAGTCTCCGCAATCGGTAGGGCCGTCTGGCACGTGGCATCACACTTGCACCTCCTGTCCGCAGCGGCGCCACGGTGGCCCGCACGAACTGTATGGACAGGAGGAACATCATGAAGCGCACCAACCTCATTCTGGCGGCCGCCGTGCTCGTAGCGGCCTGCAGTGACGCCGCTGGTCCCGCACAGGAGGCGGGCGTGTCACTCTCGTTCACCGCCGGAGCCGGACCGGCCGCGGCTTCGGGAGCCCTCTTCAGCATGGCCTCGGACACGCTCTCCGATGGCCAGAGCAACGTGCTGATCCTCACGCAGGTGGAAGTCGTTCTGCGCGAGATCGAGCTCAAGCGACAGTCGGCGCCGGGGTGCGACGACCTACCCGGCGATGACGACTGTGAGAAGTTCGAGGTGGGACCCGTGTTGCTCGACGTTCCCCTGAACGGCGAGACCGGGACTTTGATAACGATCATGCCGGATCCCGACACGTATGACGAGATCGAGTTCGAGATCCACAAGATCAGCAGCAGCGATGAAGAGGACGCGGCATTCCGCGCGGCCCACCCGGACTTCGCGGGCAAGAGCATCCGGGTGCAGGGCTCCTACAACGGACAGCCGTTCACGTACGAGACCGACCTCGACGTGGAGCAGGAGTTCGACCTGGCACCACCCATCGTCGTGACCGCAGAGATGACGAGCACCAACGTGACGGTGCTGCTCGGAGTGGACAGCTGGTTCCGCGACGGCTCCGGCGACCTGGTTAACCCGCAGGACGGAAACAAGGGCAACCAGCACGAGAGCCTGGTGAAGGAGAACATCAAACAGTCCATCGAGGCGTTCGAAGACCACGACAGTGACGGGGAGCCCGACGACTCCTAGTCTCAGCCGGCGCGCGCTCCGGGGTCTGACCCCGGGGCTCGTGCCGCTGGTCACCTACCGGTGACGCGGGCTGTGCTAGATTGGGTGGATTACAGACCCCCGTGGGGGAGGAGCACCATGAGAAGTACTATATCCCTGCTGCTTGCGGCCACCGTCATTATGGCGGCATGCAGCGATCCGACGGCCCTGGAACATCGAGGTGGGGTAGCCGTCTCCTTCGCTACCCAGGGCTCCGCCGGCGGCGCGCCGGCGGCGCTGAACCGCATGAGCCTATTCGACGATACCCTCGGCATCGGTACCGACACGCTCATCCTCACGAGCGTCGAGATCGTTCTGCGGGAGATCGAGCTCAAGGCCGTTGAGACCACGGACTGCGACATCGAGCCCGAACCTGCGGGATGCGAGGAGGTGGAGATCGGCCCGGTCCTGGTGGACCTGCCCCTCACTCCCGGCGCACAGCAGCAGTTCTCCCTCGACGTCCCGGCGGGCACGTACTCGCGCATCGACTTCGAGGTCCACAAGATCTCGAGCGACGATCCCCAAGACGCGGCATTTCGCCAGGCACACCCCGACCTCGTCGACAAGAGCATCCGTGTAATGGGCTCCTTCAACGGCGTCGGCTTCACCTTCGAGTCCGACCTGGACGTGGAGCAGGAGCTCACTCTCGTGCCGGCCCTAGCCGTGATTGAGAGCGCCGATCTCAACGTCACCATCCTGGTGGACGTGGACACATGGTTCGTCGCGGCGGGCGGGAGCCTGATAGACCCCGCGACGGCCAACAAGGGCGGCGCCAACGAGAGCGAGGTCAAGGAGAACATCAAGGATTCGCTGCACGCGTTCGAGGACGACGACGGCGACGGGTCCGACGACTAGACCGGAGCGCAGAGCGACAGTGGACCAGCGACCGACTCTCAGCGTGATCGAACTCTCGGATTCGTTTCACTCCGCGTGGAGCGACCTCGCGAGCGAGCTGGACATCGAGTGCGTCCAGCTGGCGGCTGAGGGCGCTCCGTCTCCCACTTCCGTTGCGGTGATCGTTGCCGCAGGCGGAGAGGAGGACCGCGCCCTGGACCTCCTGCCGTCGCTCACATGGGGCGGCGACTTTCCTATGTACCTCGTAGGTGCGCAATCGTCGCACCGGTTCGCCGTGGAGGCGCTGCGACGCGGTGCAGCCGATTACTTCTCGTTGCCGGACGACTTGAACCTGCTGCGGCGCACCCTCGGTGCGCGAGTGGAAGCGGCACGCGAGAGGAGCCGGCCGTCGGGGCCGGCGCAGCCGGTCGCCGATCCGTTCGTGCAGCTTCGAGGGGACAGCGACGCCCTGCGGGCCACCGTCGAGCAGGCCGAACGAGTGCTGCCGCACGCTGACGTGACGGTGCTGATCCGCGGCGAGACCGGTACCGGGAAGGAACTGCTCGCACGAGCGCTCCACGAGGGCGGGCCGCGAGCCAACGGCCCGTTCGTGGCGGTGAATTGCGCGGCAATCCCCTCCGAGCTGATGGAGAGCGAGTTGTTCGGACACGAACGCGGCGCGTTCACGGACGCGCACGCCTCCAAGCCCGGTTTGTTCGAGGAGGCACACAGCGGCACCCTCTTCCTGGACGAGATCGGCCACCTCCCACTCCCACTCCAGGGAAAGCTCCTGCGCGCGCTCGAGGATCGCCGCATCAGGCGCGTCGGTGGGACCCAGAGCCGCAACATCGACGTTCGCATCGTTGCGGCCACGCACGTGGAGCTCACCGCCGCGGTGGAACGCGGCGAATTCCGCGAGGACCTCTACTACCGCATCAACGTTGTCGACCTATTGCTCCCACCGCTCAGGGAGCGGAGCGACGACGTAGAGACGCTGGCCATTCACTTTGCTGGTGCTCTCGCGCAGCGGTACTCGCTGCCCGTCCCCGAGATCACCGAGCCGCTGCGTGCCGCGCTGCGCGGATATCCCTGGCCCGGGAACGTGCGCGAGCTGCGTCATGCGGTGGAGCGAGCCCTGTTGCTCTCGGAGCCCGGGACGCTCGACCCCGAGCAGCTGATTCCGCGCCGCCGAACTCCTGCGGCAGCGGAAGGAGGACCCATTCCCTTCCCCGCTTCACTGCAGGAGATCCAGCAGGCAGCGGTGCGAGCGGCCCTGGTGCAGCACGGTGACAACAAGAGCGCTGCCGCCCGGCAACTGGGCATATCGCGCGCGCGGCTTCAGCGACTCATCGACAGGGGAGAGGACTGATCGTGGTCGCCCCCAACGGTGCACCGCCGCTGAGCGACCCCCTGAGGTCTGCGCGCCTTGCCGTTTTCGGCGGCCGCTTCCTCGACGCGCGCAGCGAGCTCGAACTCGCGGCGCCTGACGTGCGCACCTCACCCGAGTGGCAACTGCTGAGCGCCATGGCGGGGTGGCGCCTCGGCGAGTATGCGCTGAGCCGCACCGCCGCCATTCAGGCGCGTGACCGCTACCGCTCCCGGGGAGACGCGGACGGAGAGATGCGCGCAGAGAACGTTGCGGCGGCCGGCGCGTTCGCACTCGGTGAGCTCGCCGACGCGGAACGTGGCTTCGCACGTGCACTGGCGCTGGCGGACCGCCTCGCCGACGACCTGATGGCGGCGCGCTGCGCCAACAACCTGGGGAACGTCTCCTACTACTTGGCACGGTACGTGACCGCACTCAGCTTCTACCGGCTGGCGACTGCGACGTTCGAGAAGGTGGCTTCGTGGAAGGGGCTCGCCGAGGGGTGGCTCAACTCGACCATCGTGCTAAGGGAGTCCGGCGAACTGACGGCGGCCGAGGACGCGGCGGAGCGCGCCGTCAGCGCCGCAGAGCAGGCGGGGGACGCGCGAATCATGGGTCAGGCACTTGCCGCGCAGAGCGAGGCCACAGCTTCGCTGGGCGATCTGGATCTGGCACGCGCGCAGGCCGAGCGCGCGCTCGATCTAGCCACGGAACATCACGACCCACTGGGTGAAGCAGAGGCGCTGCGCATTCTATCCCTCACGGCCCGCGCGGCAGGCGAATTCGACCGCGCGCTCGAGCTGGGGCAGCGGGCCCTGACAATAGCGGAGCGCGTGCGCCACCCGTGGACCGTCGGCGAAGCGCAGCGGGAGTTGGGTGACCTGTTCAGCGTGGTGGGCCGCGAAGCGGATGCGCGGAGCGCGTTCCAGGCCGCGGCCCAGGCCTTCGAGAGGATCGGCGCGGTGTCACGCGCCGAGGAGATGCGAAGCCGCTAGAAGAGGTCCCCCTGCGCCATCGGCGAGAACGTCACTCGATGGTGCGGAGTCGGGTCGCTGTCGCGAAGGGCGCTCAGGTGATCTGCCGTGGCATATCCCTTGTTGGATTCCCAGTGAAAGGAGGGATACCGCGGCGCGAGCCGTTCCATCAAGTGGTCGCGAACGCATTTGGCCAGGACGGCCGCCGCGGACACCGATTGGCAGATCCCGTCCCCCCCAACCACTGGTTCGTGTTCCCTGCCGAGCTCCGGCAGCGGCGTGCCGTCGACCAGGACATGATCCGGGATTATTGGAAGACGCTCGAGAGCTCGCCGCATGGCGAGGGCGCTGGCACGACGGATATTGATGCGGTCGATTTCCCGGACTGAGGCGGCCCCCAGGGTCCAATGGAGGGCGGTCGTTCTTACTTCCGCTGCCACGCGTTCGCGTTCGGATGGACTCATGACCTTCGAGTCCCTGAGCCCCTCTATCGCTGCCTGACCCGGTGCGAAGATCACCGCGGCTGCGACGACCGGTCCGGCGAGGGGTCCACGTCCCACTTCATCCAGACCGGCCACGAGCCGGAATCCCTTCGCCCAGAGCGCGGCCTCGCGCTCAAGCGTCGGGTCCGGCACCTAGAACTCTTGCCGCTCCTGAATGCGGGCGGCCTTGCCCGACAGCTTGCGCAGGTAGTAGAGCTTGGCGCGGCGTACACGGCCCTTGCGCACGACCTCTACGCGTCCCACGGTCGGCGAGTGCAGCGGGAACACCCGCTCGACACCGATGCCGCCGGACACCTTGCGCACCGTGAACGTCTCACTCATCCCGCCGCCTCGACGTCCGATGCACACGCCCTCGAACGCCTGCATCCGCTCCTTGTCACCTTCACGCACGCGGACCGAGACCCGGATCGTGTCGCCGGGACGGAATTCCGGTAGATCGTCGCGCAATCCCTCGCGCTGGATCTCGTCTAGCCTGTTCATTCTCCCACCTCTTACGTCTCGGTCCCGTCGGAACCTCGTTCAATCTCGTGGCGCGCCCAGAGATCGGGGCGTCGTTCCCGCGTTATCAGCTCCGCCTGGGCCCTACGCCAGGCGGCGATCTTCTCGTGGTCTCCACTCAACAGCACGTCGGGCACCTGCATCCCGCGGTACTCGGGCGGGCGCGTGTAGCTCGGCGGGCTGAGCAACCCCTCGTAGAACGAGTCACCGGCCGCCGACTCGTGATCCCCGAGGACACCCGGTAGGAGTCTCACGACCCCGTCTATCACGCACAGCGCCGCGAACTCTCCGCCAGACAACACGACGTCGCCCACCGAAACTTCTTCGGTCCCCTCGCGCTCCGCGACCCGCGCATCCACGTCCTTGTAGTGTCCGCACAGGAGCGTCAGCTCTTCGCCCACGCTGTACCGCACCGCGTCGTCGTGCGCGAACGGCCTGCCCCTGGCCGACAGCAGCAGCACAGGCGGACCCGGCTCGAGGTCGTCCAGCGCCTCGAAGAACGGCTCGGGCTTCAGCACCATCCCGGCGCCACCGCCGTAGGGGTAGTCGTCCACCGTCTGGTGCCGGTCGTGAGCGTAGTCACGCAGGTTCACGACCCGGTATTCGACCAGCCCCTTCTCCGCCGCGCGCCCCAGAATGCTCGTGGCGAGCGGCGCTTCGAACAGCTCCGGGAACAGCGTTACTACGGTTACCCGAAGCATCATCACAACTCCAGCAGTCCGTCGGGCGGCTCGATCTCGATCTCGCGCGCCGCGCGGTCCACCCGCGTTACGATCGGCCGTCTGAACGGGACCAGCACGTCGCGCCCCTCCACGTCGACCGCCAGCAACTTGCCGCCTCCAGGCAGGTCGACCAACCCGGTCGCGCGCCCCACTTCGCGGCCCTGCACCAGGACCCGGGTCCCCGGGACCTCGTGCTCGTACAGCTCGCCTTCGCGCGGCGGCGCCAACTCGTTCTGCGGCACTCCGAAGAGCCGCTGGCGCCACTCCTCGAGATCGTCCCGACTGTCCACCTGTTCGAACTTCAAGAGCCAATGCCGATGGTACGGCCGGCTCCGCTCGATCACGACCGGCGGACCGATCGCGGTGCCAGACTCGTCAACCGGTACCAGCTGCCGTCCGACCGCAAGCACCTGCTCCGGCTCGTCGGTCAGCGTCCAGGCTACGACCTCGCCCTTCAGCCCGTGCGGCTTGCGGAGGCGCGCCACCGCGAGGTAGGCGCCGTCCACCGTTCGGTCAGTCTGCGGGCGCCTGGAAGACGCCGGCCTTTTTGAGGAGCGAGCGAACCGTGTCCGACGGCGTTGCTCCATTGGCCAGCCAGGCGCGCGCCTTTTCGGCGTCGACCGTGATCGTCACAGGCTCGGTCCGCGGGTTGTAGTGGCCCAGCGTCTCGACCACCCTGCCGTCGCGCGCCTTGGTGCGCTCCGCCACGACTATGCGGTACTCCGGCTGCCCCTTTTGGCCGACCCTGCGCAAACGAATACGTGTTGCCATGTCCCTACCTTGGTAGCTGCATCAACATCTGCGGGCCAATGCGGCCCATACCCTTCATCATCTTGCGCATCTGCTCGAACTGCTTGAGCAGCGCGTTCACTTCCTGTACGGTGCGTCCCGAACCGCGAGCGATCCGGGCCCGGCGCGAGCCGTTCAGCACGGCCGGCCGGCGGCGCTCCTCGGGCGTCATCGACAGGATGATCGCCTCGACGTGCCTGATCCGCTTCGGGTCCGCCTTGGCCTGCTTCAGCATCTTGGCGTTCACCCCCGGGAGCAATCCCAGGAGCCCCTCCAGCGGCCCCATCTTCTGAAGCTGCTTCATGGCCACGAGGAAGTCCTCGAGGTCCATGCCCTTCTTCGAGGTCGCCTTGCGGGCCAACTGCTCGGCGTCCTCGACCTTCACGGCCTCCTGCGCCTTCTCCACCAGGCCGACCACGTCGCCCTGCTGCAGGATGCGCCCCGCCATCCGGGTCGGATCGAACGGCTCCAGTGCGTCCAGCCCCTCGCCCACGCCCACGAACTTGATCGGCGCCCCGGTCACCCCGTTGATGCTGAGTGCCGCCCCGCCGCGCGCGTCGCCGTCCAGCTTCGTGAGGATCACCCCGGTGATCCCCAGCGCATCGTGGAACCCCTGGGCAATCCGAACCGCATCCTGCCCGGTCATCGCGTCGGCCACGAGCAGGATCTCTTGCGGCGTCACCGCCTGCTTGACGCGCTCGAGCTCGGCCATCATTTCGTCGTCGATCTGCAGCCGGCCGGCCGTGTCCACCAGCACCGTCCGGGCCCGCGCCTTGCCGGCCGCCTCGACCGCCGCGCCGACCAGCGCAGGCACGTCGCCGTCCGCGCCGGGGGCGTCCGCCGGGCCAAACACCGGCACCTCCACCCGCTCGCCCAACTGCCGCAGCTGTTCCTCCGCCGCCGGCCGGTACGGATCCGCGGCCACCAGAAACGGCGCCTTCTGCTCGCGCTTCAGCCGCGCGGCCAGCTTGGCCCCGGTGGTCGTCTTGCCCGAGCCCTGAAGGCCCACCAGCAACACGACCGTGGGCGGCACCGAGGCGAACTCCAGCGGCGCCCTCTGCTCTCCCAGCAGCACGACCAGCTCGTCGTACACGACCTTCACGAGCTGTTGGCCCGGGTTCACCGCCTTGAGAGCGTGGACCCCGACCGCCTTCTCCCGCACACGCTCCATGAAGGTCCGCGTGAGCTCGTAGCTCACGTCGGCCTCCAGCAGCACACGTCGGATCTCCCGGAGCCCGTCCTTGACGTCCTGCTCCGTGAGCACACCGCGGCCCGTGAGGTTCTTGAGGGCCGCAGTGAGATTTTCAGACAGCGTGCCGAACATAGAGCCAGGTAATATACCTGAGGGCTTGGACTTAGGCCAAGGGGGCCGGGATGGGGGGCGAAGACGGCCTCGACCAGTCACTCGCCTCCACGAACTGCGGTACGCGCGATCCGCGACTTCCGGGGTAGCCAGCTTGACTGGCGTACCGACGTTCGCTCCGGCAAGAGCCTGGCCTCGCCGTCTTCGCACCGACCTGGCTAGACTTCCAGCCCGATCTCCTGGGTGTCCGTCCGCATGAACTCACCCTCGGTGCGCGCGATGACGGTAGCTCCGGCCAGATCACCGGTGATGTTCACGCTGGTGCGCAGCATGTCGAGGATGCGGTCCACGCCTAGGATCAGTGCGATCCCGGCCTCCGGCACGTTGGCTTGCTGCAGCACGAGGGCCAGCATGATGATCCCGGCGCTGGGGACTCCCGCGGCTCCGATCGAGGCCAGGGTAGCCGTGAGCACCACCGTGAGCTGGGCGGTCCAGTGCAGGTCGATCCCGAAGACCTGGGCGATGAACATCACGGCCACGCCCTGATACAGAGCCGTGCCGTCCATGTTGATCGTCGCCCCGAGCGGGAGCACGAAGCTCGCCACCCGGTTGGAGACGCCGAGCTCCTCTTCGGCTACCGCGATGGTGACCGGCAGGGTAGCGTTCGAACTCGAGGTCGAGAACGCAACGATCTGGGCTTCGCGAATCCGCTTATAGAAATAGAGCGGCCTGAGGCGTCCCAGAAACCGGATGATGAGTGCGTACGTACCGAATGCATGCAGCAGGAGACCGAACACGACCGTGAGAGCATACGCCAACAGGCTCTGCAATACGTCGAACCCGAACCGGGCCGTCACCGCCGCGATCAGCACGAACACGGCGTAGGGCGCCACCTTCATTATCCAGTGAATGATCGTCATCGAGATCTGATTCACGGCATCGAAGAAGCCGACGAACGCCTTCTTGCGGTCGGAGTCGAGCATCGAGGCGGCCGCACCGATCAGAATCGTGAACACGATCAGCGGCAGCATGTCGCCTTCCGCGGCGGCTGCCACGGGATTGCGTGGAATGAGGCGGAGCAGCAGCTCGGCGACGCCGGGAGCGTCATCGGCCAGGGCGAGGCGGCCGGCCGCCTCCCCTCCGTACTCCTCCATCATCGCGGCCCTGGACTCCTCCGACATGCCGCTGCCCGGCTTGATGATGTTGGACAGGACGAGACCGAGGGTGACCGCGACGGCCGTGGTGCACATATAGTACGCCATCGTTTTGCCGCCGATGCGGCCCAGCGCGCGAAGGTCGCCCAGGCTGGCCACGCCAACGATCAGACTGGCCACCACCAGTGGGATGACGATCATCGTGATCGCGCGGATGAAGGCCGTCCCCAGGGGCTCGAGCGCCCGCACGACAGCGGCGCCCTGCTCCCATTCCAGGAGGTTGACGCCCACGCCGACTACGGCGCCGGCGACCAGTCCAATGGAGATCTTGGTGTAGAGCTTCATATCAGCCTGTGGAGTACACCCGCGTGATCGCTGAGTTCTCGTTGGTCCGCGCGGCCGTGACGGTCCTGTTCGGTGCCCTCGCCGGAGGCCTCACGAACGCCGTGGCCATCTCGATGCTGTTTCACCCCTACGAGCCTCGCGGCCTCTGGCGACTGAGGATCCACGGGGCGATTCCCAAGAACAAGGCGCGCCTCGCCAAGACCATCGGCCGCACGGTTGGCCAGCGGTTACTTACGCCCGAGGACCTCACGAGTCAACTGAGCGCGCCCGGAGTGCGTGAGGCGTTCGACCGGGCCGTCCAGCGTTTCGTGACGCACCTGCTCGAGACCGAGCGCGGCTCCCTGCGCGAATCGCTCCCCGCGGAGCTGATATCCGAGGTAGAGAAGGCGCTGGACGCCGTGGCGCAGACGGTGGCCGGCCGCGTGGACGAGTTCGTGGCCACAGAGGCGTTCCAGGACGCGGTAGAGCGTTTCCTCGTTCGAACCCACGAGCAGTTCGCCGACAAGCCGATCGGCGACGTGCTGACCGCGGCCCGCCAGACGGCTATCCGCGACCGGGTGGAAGAGTGGGTCTCGGAGGCCGTGACCAGCGAGGGACTCGAGCAGACCATCCACGGCTGGATGGACCGACAGGTGGACCGGCTCTCGACCGACCCGGCGCCGCTGCTGGATCGGCTGCCGCCTGATCTGGTGGCCGCGGTCGAACAGGAGATGTCGGGCTATCTCCCCGTGGCCATCGACCGACTCTCGGCGATCCTCTCCGATCCGAACGCCCGGGGGCGCATCCAGAACGCGCTGCACGAGCTGTTCCAGCGGTTCGTGCGCGAATTGTTGTTGCACGAGCGCATCGTCGCTCGCCTGGTAGTCACCGAGAAGACCATCGCGCGACTGCTCGACAACTTCGAACGCGAGGGAGTGGACCAGCTGGCGGCCCTGCTCGACGAGCCCGAGATGCGCACCCAGGTGGCTCGCAGTATCAACGATGCCATGGTCAACTTCCTCAGGCGCCCGCTCAAGGACCACTTCGAACGCCTGGGGCCGGAGCGGGTCGAGGGCATCAAGCAGACCGCCACCCGCCACATCACCGCCGCGCTCCGGGACCCGACCACGCGGGCTCACGGAATCGAGCAGCTCGACCGCGCGCTGCAGAAGGCCGAGCAGCGCACCTGGGGCGACCTGCTGCAGCGCCTGCCTCCCGAGCAGGCGGCAGGCTGGATCGCGGACGTGGCGCGCGAACCGCGCCTGAGGGAGTGGCTGGCAGACGGAATAGCCACGGCACTCGGGAAGGCGCTCGACCGTCCCCTGGGGCGGCCGGCAGACTGGCTCCCCGAGGGCGCCGCCGACCGGCTCGGGGAGAATCTCTCACCGGTCCTGTGGCAGTGGATCCAGGAACAGGTCCCCGAGGTCGTAGCTCACGTGGACATTCAGACGATGGTGGAGCAGAAGGTGCTCGGCTTCTCGTTGCAGCGGATCGAGGAGATCGTACGGCGCACCACACAGCGCGAGCTGGACATCATCGTACGGTTGGGGTACCTGCTGGGCGCGGTCGTGGGCGCCGCCGCCTACGGGATCTCCCTACTCCTGCCCTGAGATCCGTCCGTCACCACCCGCACTCCGGGTGGGGCCTGCCATCCCTCCCAACCCACCGGCGCGTCGATCAGGCGCACTGCTGGTAACCGCTCCACCGTGAGGCGCTCGATGACGTAACGCCGCCCTGTCGCGCTGCGGTCGGGCCAGAGTCGAGACAGCAGGATCGAGAAGCGGTCGGCCGCACGCTCGGCATCCCACACACTCCACCACACCAAAGCGTAGTCTTCACTGCCGGCGGGAATGACGGAGTATCGGTCCCCGGCCCAGGCGAGGGCTCCCGCCCGGCCCACCGATTCACTCCCGGCCAACTGGGTGAGCAGCACCCGGATCTCGAACTCTCCGAGCCCGTCCGAGTGGAGAACGGGAGACCCGTCGCCGACCGCGAGCTCGACCGGCAGATCCCCCTCCCGGTAGCGATCCGGATGCAGAACCTGCTCCGTCGACACCGGCAGCCTCGGCCCGTACGGCACCGCATCCCCGTACTCTCGGTTGAACCAGCGCACGAAATCGGCGCCACCCAGATACGGGAAGATCAACACTTCGCGAATGATGAGTGGAGCCGAGCTGAAGACCGGCATCAACTCGTGCTGCTGCGTGAGCGCGAGCCGGTAGGTGCTCCAGAACTCGGGCATCGCGTCGAAGTCCTGGTCCGGCATCAGCGCGGTGAGAGACGCCAGCGTGGCCTGGCCCTCCAGCACGGCCTGCGCGGCCGTCCGTCGATCGTTGGACTTGCCAGGATCCAACAGTTCGTCGATCGAGACGTATTGCGCCTGGAGCGCATGCACGAGCTCGTGCGCCAGCACCATGCGGAGCTGCAGCGGATCGCTTCCCTCCACGACATAGAGGGTGGACGAATCCGGATCGAAGTACCCCACTACCTGCTCCGTGTACAGCGCGACCATCAGCGAGCGAAGATCGAGGGTATCCGGAATCATGCCGAACAGACGGTAGGAAACCGCGATCCCGTGCAGATCTTCAGGCGGCATCTCGTCGTCGAGCTTGTGCGCCAGGTAGCGGCTCACCTGCTCGCGGCTGCGCACGGCTATCAGCGGCGGCTGCTTGAACGGCATCCCGACCGCGCGCTCCACCTTCGGCAGCAGCTCCTCGGCGGTAGCCAGGACCCGGCGCTCGCTCTGCGCCTCGACGCGCTCCGCACAGGCGAGCAGCACCGCACACAGCGCTCCCGCGCTCACGAATCTCAGTAATCGCGTTCTTCGCATTGCGCAAAAAGATACCCCCGAGGTGCGGTAAGGTCCCGAGTCGGAGGCAAATGAAAGGGCCGCTGGGGTATCCCAGCGGCCCGTCGCCTCGTCACGTCCTCCGGTCGACCAGCTTAGCCGACCCGCTTGAGGCGGATGGATCCGTTCACTGTCTCGAGGTCGAGCCGGTGGCCGCCGTCACCGATGGTCCCGGTGAGCCGCCGCGGACCCCAGCGCCCCTGGATCGTGAGGGGGAAGTCCGACTCGAGGCCGCCATTCACCGTGGAGGCTCTCACCTCGGCCCCCACTCCGGCAGGCATCTCTACCGTAATGCTCCCGTTCACGGTGTGGAACTCGAGATCTCCACCCCAGTCGGCCTGTCCCATCGCAGCGCGGATCGAGCCGTTGACCGTGCTCGCCTCTACGACGCCCTCGGCCGCCACCTCGATGCCGCCATTCACGGTGTAGGCGAACGCATCTCCACCGAGGCGGTCCGTCCTCACGTCGCCGTTCACCGTCTTCCCGACGAAGTTCACACGGGCCGGCACGCGCACCTCGAAGTCCACCTGGGTGTTGTTGTCGTTGGTGTTCATGCGGCCGCCGCGCCCGGGCTCGCACCGATTGGGGCGCTCGTCCGGGTCATCCGGATACACGGCGCATATCGTAACGCCGCCGTCGTGTTCGATGACCTCGAATGTGACCTCGTCGGCATCGCCGCGACGTCCTTCGGTCTTCCTCGCGGTCACTTCGATGTCGTTGCCGCTGGCACGCACGGCGTGTACATCGCCGTTGATGCCCTTGATCTCGATCGTCTTGCCCGCGTCGAGGCGACCAGACCACTCGAAGTCCTGGGCCTGCAGGGCCGGCGCGGCGATCAGTCCGGCCACTGCAAGAATCGCAAATGTTCGCATGACAACTCTCTCCTTGCTTCTCAAAGCGCTGAAGGCCTGTTCACCCTACGGGCGCCGCAGTTGAATCGTTCCACCAAAGGACTCGAGCTCGATGCGGGCGCCACCGTTGCCCAGCGTGAAGTTGAAGCGCTTGCCGCCACTGCGCGTTTCCGTGAGCGTCACCGGGAAGTCGGACTCGAACCCTCCCGAGAACGTCGATACCGACACGTTCGCGTTGGCACCCGACGGGATCGTGATCATCATGTCGCCGTTGTGGTTCGCGAAGGCGTAGCGACCGTCGTTCTCGATCGTCCCCTCGTACACTATCTCACCGTTCATCGTGCTCACTTCGACCGCGCCCGACCGTACACCGCGCATGATCAGGTTCCCGTTCACGGTCTCGCCCACGATCTCACCTTCCACGTCGCGTATGTTGAGCGATCCGTTCACCGACCCGATGTCGAGCCGCCCCCGCACGCCCTCGCACTCCACGTCGCCCTGCGTCGAGTGCAGCGAGACGAAGCGGCTTCCACCCACGAGCCGGAGCTCGCCCTGGACGGTGTGCGCCGTCACCTCTCCTCTCACACCCTCGATGTCGATGTCGAGGAACGTGCCCCCGATCTCGACGTCCATCGTGGCGGGAATCGTGATTTCGTAGTCGATCGCGTGAGAGATGCCGCGCTCGCGCCGCGAGCGGATCTTCACGTAGCTGGCCCCTGTGCTGATCTCGATCCGTTCCCGTGAGGAGTGGTCGGCAACCACACGCATCTCGCTGCGGTCCCAGGTGCGGACGATCACCTCGCCGCCCATCGCAGAGATCTCGAGCCGAGCTTCGGCGTTCACCGGCACGACCGTGTCAGTCTGTTGCGCCAGTGGAGCGCTGAGCACGGCCGCAGCCATCAGTGGAATCAACATGACGATCTATCTCCTCTTGGTACTGCCCAGGTTTCTAGCTTGTCGCGCTGGCGGTCGTCGCCGCGCGCCGCAGCAGGTCCACCTTGCGCCGCATCGTTGCGGCGAGGTGCTGGCTCAGATAGCCGTTGGCCGGATCAGCTGCTAGCGCGTCTCGCGCCTCGTCGATGGCCCGGTCGATGGCCGCCAGGTTCTCCTCGATGACTCGCACAGTGACCGAGTCCAGCTCGGCACGCCGCTCCTCGATGATCCCCTGCAGCTGCGCCACGGCGTCGTCGTAGTCCAGCCTGGCGACCGCGACCGCCGCCGAGCCCTCGCCCGGCAGGGCGCTCCGCTCGGCAACCACGGCGGTGCCCTGCGTCCCGGGCGAGAGCGCGACCCACGCGCCCCCGGCACCGATCAGCATCAGGGCCAGTCCGGCCGCAGCCAGCTGCGGCAGGCTGAACGAGACGCGGCGCCTGGCTCCGCGCCGGTGTTCCGGCTGCGCCGTGTTCATTCGGTGCGCGATCCCGGTCCACAGATCCTCCGCCGGCGGGCTGTCCTGTAGCGCCGCCGCCCGATCCGCCACCAGGCGCAGCTCCTCCAGCGCCTTGCGGCACGCTACGCACTCGTCCAGGTGCTCCTCTAGGGCCCTTTGCTCCGGGACGCTCAACTCCTCGTCCAGGTACTCCGAGAGCCGGCCAGTCCATGTGTCGCTCATTCTCTTGCTCCTCAGCGGTCCACGTGCCGGCGCAGGGCCATTCTGGCCCGGTGCAGCTGCGCCTTGGTCGTGCCCGTCGTAACGCCCAGCATGTCAGCGATCTCTTTGTGCTTGAATCCCTCTACGTCGTGCAGCACGAACACCTCTCTCGCTCCGTTGGGCAGACGGCCGATCGCCGTCTCGAAATCCATGTGCAGCTCCAGATGGTTGCGACGGCTGGGAAGTGCCTCCACCAGCGAATCACCCTCGACCGTTCGCTCCCAGCGGCGGGCCCGGCTCTGGCGCCGTCCCAGAATCACGTTGATCGCCAGCCGGTGCAGCCAGGTACCGAAGGCCGCCTCGCCACGGAACGTCCCCAGCTTCTCCCAGGCCCGCACGAAAACGTCCTGAGTGGCTTCGTCGGCGTCGTCGCCGCCGATCATCCGCCGGGCCAAGCTGTGCACCCGCGCCACGTGGGCGTGGTACAGCCGCTCGAAAGCCGCCTGGTCTCCAGCAGCAGCCAGCTGGACATCCGCTGCGTCCGGGGGTGTTCGCACCCCAATTCGTTCGCTAGCCAGGGTTCCACCCCGGAGGGCTGCAGTCTCCATGCACCCAGTTGGATGGGCCGTTACCCCGGATGGTTGACAGGGGAGTGGCTACGGAGTGGTGAGGAAGTTGAGGTACCACGCGATTATCTGGTCCCCAAAGACGAACGTGATGGCAGCAGCCGCCGCCAGGAACACGCCGAACGGCACTAAGCGCTTATGCCACAATGAGATAGGTAGCCAGACAATGGTCCCGATGAAGGCCCCGAGGAAGATGGTGAGCAGCACGCCCTTCCAGCCCACGAAGGCGCCGACCATGGCCATCATCTTGATGTCCCCACCACCCATCGCCTCCTTGCCGAACGCTTTCTCCCCTGCCCATGCCACCAGGTAGAGGAGGCCGAAGCCGAGGCCGGCCCCGGCGAGGGCCCAGAGCAGCCCGTCCACGCCACCCCTCAGGGAGAGCAGGAGGCCGATCGCCAACCCACCCCAGGTGTACTCGTCGGGAATCAGATAGTGCTTGGCGTCCGTGACGGCGATGCCCAGTAGAATGGTGCCGAACACCGCGGCTGCGAGCCCGTCCAGGCCGAGCCCCCAGTGCCACGCGGCCGCCGCCCACAACAGAGCTGTGGCCACCTCGATCATCGGGTACTGGATCGAGATCCCCTTCCCGCAGTGGCGGCAGCGTCCCCGCAGCAGCAGCCAGGAGAGGATCGGAACGTTGTCGTACCATGCGATGCGGGAGTCGCACTGCGGGCAGTGCGACGGCGGGTGCATGATCGACTCGTCGTTGGGAAGCCTGAGGATGCACACGTTGAGGAAGCTGCCGATCATCGCCCCCAGCACTCCGGCCAGAGTCGCGACCATCGCGTCAGCTCCCACGCTGCACCTCGTGAAGCACGATGCCGGCGGCCACGGCCACGTTCAGCGACTCGGCGCCGCGGGCTAGCGGAATCGCCACCTGCTGCCGTGCCAGCGACCGCACGAACGGTCGCGCGCCGGCGCCCTCGTTGCCCACCACCAGGGCCAGCAGCTCGGGTGGCTTCAGGCGACCCAGTGCGGCGCCCTCGGTGGCCGCGGTCCACACCGTCACGTCGCGCCCGCTGACCCAGGCCGATAGCTCACCGTCCTGCGCGGCGGCCGTGGGCAACTTGAACGTGGCTCCCATGCCGGCACGCATCACCTTTGGATGGGCCGGATCGGCGCTGCCCTTGAGCAGGATCGCACCCGATGCCCCCAGCGCGAACGCCGTCCTTAACAGCGTGCCCACGTTGCCGGGGTCCTGCACCCCGTCCAACACGAGCACGGGCGCTCCGGCCGAAGGCCTGATGTCAGCGAGGGTCCAGCGCGGCGGGTCGATCACCGCCAGAATCCCCTGCGGGCTGTCGGTGTCGGCCAGGCGGACGAGCTCGCGCTCGGATATCTCCTCCACGGACACGGCGTGGCTCGCGAGGCTCTCGAGCAGCGCACTGCCCCGCGGGTTCTGCTGCAACGCGGGTGAGGCGAGCGCCCCCTTGAGCGCCACTCCGGCTGCCAGGGCCTCCTCCACCAGCCGGATGCCCTCCGCTACCGCGAGCCCCCGCCGCCTGCGCGACCGGCGCCGTTGTAGATTGCGGACCTCTGAGACCAGATTACTTGCCATGATAGCGTTGAATGTTACCGCTCGGGCCGCCGCCGCCAAGCGCGCGGCCCCGGGAGCGTCCCCGTGAGGATCGCGCTCACCATCGCCGGGTCCGATTCCGGCGGCGGCGCCGGCATCCAGGCCGACCTCAAGACGTTCCACCAATTCGGCGTCTTCGGCACCAGTGTGATCGTCGCGGTGACGGCCCAGAACACTCGGGGCGTGTCGGCAGTGCACGCCGTCCCGGCGAATACGGTTGGAGAGCAGTTGGGGGCCGTCGCGGAGGACCTCCCTCCGGCGGCACTCAAGACGGGGATGCTCGCCACTGCCGAGCTCGTGAGCCTCGTGGCAAACGGCATCCGCGAGCACGGCTTCTCCAACTACGTTCTGGATCCGGTGATGGTGGCTACCTCCGGCGACAGGCTGCTCGATGGCGACGCCGAGCGCTCCGTGACCGAGCTGCTGGTGCCGCTGGCGACGGTGGTCACACCCAACCTGGACGAGGCCCGGATCCTGGTGCAGCGGTCGATCGAGACCGTGAACGAGATGGAGGCGGCCGGCAAGGACCTCGTGCGAATGGGGGCCCGCGCCGCCCTCATCAAGGGCGGGCACATGCAGGGCGAGGAGATCGTGGACGTGCTCGTGTCAGGCGAAGGCGTGCACCGGTTCCGCCACCCCAAGATCGCGACTACCTCCACCCACGGGACGGGATGCACCCTGTCCGCGGCGATCACCGCCGGGCTGGCCCTCGGCCGACCACTGGAGCGCTCGGTGGGCGACGCGCTCGCCTTCGTGCACCAGGCTCTGTCTAACGCGCCGGGCCTCGGCGGCGGCCACGGGCCGCTCAACCACTTCGTGCCGGCGCCGCCGGCCCAGGAGAACGAGTGAGCCCGAACCGCCATCAGTCGCCGCCCAAGGAGCGTGGCATCTTCTGCAACCGCACGCTGAACCTCAGGGCAATCAAGGCTATCGGCTACGACATGGACTACACCCTCATCCACTACCGGATGGAGGAGTGGGAGCGCCGCGCGTACGAGCACCTCAAGCAGAAGCTGCTCGCCCTCGGATGGCCGGTGACCGAGCTGGAGTTCGACCCGCGCCTCGTGGTGCGCGGCCTCATAGTCGACCTGGAGCGCGGCAATCTCATCAAGGCAAATCGCTTCGGCTACGTGAAGCGCTCCTACCACGGGACTACCTTGCTTCCGTTCGAAGATCAGCGGGCGGCCTACGCGGGTGAGCTGGTGAGCTTGAGCGCCGATCGGTTCGTCTTCCTCAACACACTGTTCTCGATATCGGAAGCGTGCATGTACTCGCAGCTCGTGGACCTGCTCGACGCGGGACGGCTCGAGGGTGTGCTGGGCTACGCCGATCTCTACCGTCTCGTACGCACGTCGATCGACGAAGCGCATATGGAGGGGCAGCTCAAGGCGGAAATCATCGCCGACCCCGACCGCTTCGTGGAACTCGACCCCGAGCTGCCCCTCGCGCTGCTCGACCAGCGCCGCGCGGGGAAGAAGCTCCTTCTGATCACCAACTCGGAGTGGGAGTACACGAGGGCGATGATGCAGTACGCCTTCGACCAGTTCCTCGATGACGGCACAACCTGGCGCGATCTGTTCGACCTCAAGATCGTCTCGGCGCGCAAGCCGGCGTTCTTCTGGGAGCGAGCCCCTGTATTTGAGGTCGTGAGCGAGGAAGGCGACCTCAGGCCCTCACCGACGGGCATCCGCAGCGGAGGCATCTGGCTCGGAGGCCACGCCGGACTCGTGGAGAGCCATCTGGGCATCTCGGGGGACGAGATCCTCTACGTCGGCGACCACATCTGGACCGACGTGAGCGTCTCCAAGGACGTGCTGCGCTGGCGCACGGCGCTGGTGCTCCGCGAGCTCGAGGAGGAGATCCGGACCGAGACCGCGTTCGAACCCAAGCAGCAGCGTCTCTCCGAACTGATGCACCAGAAGGAGCACCTCGAGTTCGAGCACGCGCAGATACGGCTCGAACAACAGCGCCGCCGCGCCAAGTACGGTCCCGACGTGGATGTGTCGGCGCGGGCAATGGACAAGGATCTGGGCGCCCTGCGCGAGCAGATCCAGCGACTCGACGAGGACATAGCGCCGCTGGCCACTGCGGCGGGACGTCTCAGCAACGAGCGCTGGGGTTTGCTGATGCGTGCCGGGAACGACAAGAGCCACCTGGCGCGCCAGGTGGAGCGCTACTCGGACATCTACATGTCGCGGGTATCCAACTTCCTGTATCAGACGCCGTTCGTGTACTTCCGCTCACCGCGGGGGAGTTTGCCGCACGACGCCGGCCTGGTCGGTGAGGGCGCCGAAGACGAGCGGTAGGGAGGTTGGCCGCGGCTAGCGACCGCCGAGCGCAGCGGGACGGCTCAGTACCATCAGGGCCAGCGAGACACCAGTCACGACGGCGAGAATGACGAAGTCGCCCGTGACGACCCAGAACACGGTTCCCGCCAGGGCACTCCCCTCTGCCAGCGCCCACACGACGATCGCGCGCGGAAAGTTCGCCCGCCACCACGCGTCGCGGTCGTCGCTCCGCCCAACCGGGGCCATGCCGCTTCGCACGACCCGCATGGCGAACACCGACACCAGCAGCACTCCCACCGCCGCCACGCGGAACACCGTCGTGAGCTGACCCGCGGACTCGAACCCAAAAGCCGGCCTCAGCGCGGCGATGACGAGCACCATCATCACCACTGCGACCACCAGTAGCTTGTGAACGACTCCTGCGCTGCGTTCGGTGAGTTGCAGCTGAGGCTCTTGGGGCATCGGGACTCTACCGTACCGGTCCGCCCACCACGCGCTTGACCTGCGCGCCGCTCGCGAGCCGCTCGTCCGGATCCAACTGGTTGAGAAGGACCAACACGTCAAGCTCCACCTGCGACCGGTAGCGCTCGGCGAACTCCCGCAGCGTCATCGCCCGATCGAGCCGCACGATGTCCAGCCTGAGAGGCTGAACACCGAGCGCCGTGCTGTCGGTGAGCCGGCGGAAGCTCCCGATAGTCGTCTGGAACGGCCCGCGATACGCATCCCACCTGGACCGCAGCGTGTAGCCCAGTATGCGGTACAGATCCCCCCGGAAGAGCACGAAGGTCACCAGACCGATGAGCTCTGCACTCTCTGTGGTGACCAGGAACGCGGCGGTCGCGGCGGGAAGGCCGTTGACGTCGCCCGAGCGTACCGTTCCCGATGTCGTGACTCCCTCCTGGGAAAGGAACGCCCGGGCAGCCGACTCGGGCGACGCGCCGGAAGCGAGGGTCAACTGCACGATGCCATCTTCATCGGGGCTCACCGCCGCCACGGCCTGCCTGCTGTTTGCCGTCTCCCAGCCGGCGGGGAAGTCGAGCCGGAACTCGAGGTCCGGATGCAGAAAGACGTTTTCCCGGAAGAACCCCTCGCGCGGGTTCGGGCCGTACGTCATCCCGTCGATCAGCCGCAGGTACTCGGCGCGATTCACGATCGCGTTGGGCGTCGGCTCGAGCGAGTCGATCTGCGCCTGGATGCGCTGGCGACGGTCCTGCGGGTCGGGATGGGTGGAGAGCCAGTTTGGTACCTGGCCGCCGCCGCTCGCTGCACTCACCGTGCGCAGCATCTCGTACACGTCCGGCGATTCGCGCAGGTCGTAGTCTGTGCGCGACATGTACCTCAGAGCGAGGTCGTCCGACTCGCGCTCGTCGTCCCGCCCGAACTTGAGGAACAGCAGTTGTAGCCCCGCACCCGCCACGCCCAGGTAGTCGCGTGCCTGCGGCACCAGCACGGCACCGGCTACCAGGCCCACCTGCGCCAGCTGTTGCTGAGACATCTGCTGCGCCGAATGGCGCGCGGTAACGTGGCCGATCTCGTGCCCCACGACCGATGCCAACTCCGCTTCGGAGTTGAGGTACACCATGATGCCGCGCGTGATGTAGATGTACCCGCCGGGGACGGCAAACGCGTTCACTATGGGGTCATCCACCACCCGGAAGGTCCACGGCAGATCGGGGCGCTCGGACGCGGCGGCCATGCGGTGCCCCATCCCGCTCAAGTAATTCTGTACGGCGGAATCCGGATACTCGCCGAACGCGGCCACCACCTGGGGATCGTACTCCCGCCCCATCGCTATCTCCTGCGACTCGCTCACGAGCATCAGCTCGCGCTGGCCGGTGGCGGGGTTCACGGCGCACGAGACGACCCCAAGCAGGAGTGGCGTCAAAAGGAAAGTGTTCTTCATGGGGTAATAATGCGGCGCCCGGGGGAGCGCCGACAGAGGGCAGCGTGGACTCGGCGGCCTCCGTCGCCGAACGGCGTCCACCACTGCCCTCTGTTGTCCGCCCCCATGCGGGGGGGCGGGCCTACGGCGTGGTCAGTATCTCCTCGAACAACGCGATGGCCCGGGGATCTTCGCTCTGCCCGAGCCAGAATATGGCGTTCTTGCGGATGCGCGGATCCGGGCTCGTGCGTGCTACACGAATCAAGCTCGGCACACCCTCCTCGTTGTCGAGTTGGGACAGCGCAAACACCGCGCTCTTGCGCACCTCGAAATCGCCGTCCTCGTCCTCCGCCAGCTCCTCGAGACCCTCAATCGCCGCGTTGCCGGCCGCTTGCGACAGCCAGAAGGTCGCGCTCTTGCGGATGTCGCTCGGCCGCGACTCGTCTTTGGCGATGTCGAGAACGGCCGGCCAGACCACGACGTCCTCTGCAATCATTGCCGGGAAGATCGCGTCCTCACCCGCTTCGTTGTCCAAGGTGGCAGCAAGCGACAGCAAATAGTCAGCCGCTTCCTGCGAGGGCACTTCGCCCAGGTCGGTGGCGTCGCTCCTCTGGCGCCAACGACCGCCGACGTACGTATCGATGTCCACTACCCTGCCGCGCTCGACGTCGATCGCCACGCGCACGGGCCCGTGCTCACACCCGCTCTCCCAATCGTCGGTGCTGCGCGACATGCTGATGTTGCGCCCGTTGCCGCACACGCCCTCTTTCGCGGCATAGCTCATTCTCACCTGGCCGTCCCGCACCGATGCCACCTGGTCTTCGATCGACTGGGCTTGCACGGTGTCCGCGAGCAGCGCCATGAAGGCGCACGAGATGGCGACCGTCAGAATTCGCGCCCCGTTCATCACTGGACCTCCTGGTTGATGATCTGCAGCAGGAAGTCTGCCGCTCGCGGATCATCCGTTTGCCCGAGCCAGAAGACCGCCTTGCGCCTGAGCTCGGTGTCGGTCTCACTGCGTGCAATCTCCATCAGCTGATCCACCGCCTGTGCTTCGTCCCTCTGCGACAGGCCGAACAGGATCTGCTGCTTCATCTCACGCTCGGCGGCGCCGCCATAGAGACGTCCGAGGTCCGCGACGCTCAGGTCGTCTCGCTGAGCCACCCAGAACAGGGCCCGCTTGCGGACGGTCATGGACTCGTTCGCGTCGCCGGCTATCGCCAGCAGCCAATCCCGATTCTCGACGGTCTCGTTCTGCGCCGCCGCGAAGATGATCTTCTCCTTGAGGCTGCGGCTCTCGACCCGCGAGAAGAGACCGCGCAGATACTCCTGATCCGCTGCGCTGCCCTCGTTCCCGAGCCAGAACACCGCCTTCTCACGCAACTCGACGGGTTGGTCGGCTCGCTCCACGTAGGTGCGCAGGATCTCGTGGGCCCGCGAGCTCTCGTGCTGCGCCAGAGCGAAGATCGCCTTCTCCTGGATTGCCCGCACCTCCGACTCCATCAGGATCGAGTCCAGCGCGGTGACCGCTCCGTCGCCCGGCACCTGCGAGAGCCAGAACACGGCCTGCTCCCGCACTTCCTCATCCGGATCGGTGCGCGCGACGCGGAGCAGGATCTGCTCGGTTCCCTCGATCTCCTGCTGCGCGACGACGAACACGGCCTTGCGGCGCAGTTTCAGGGAGCACTCGTCACGCCGCTCCAGCACCTTCATCAAAAGGGGCATGGCTCGCTCCGCATCCATTTGGAGGAGCGCGTTCATCGCCGCCTCCTGCAGCTCCTCGTCTTCGCACTCCTGGAGCACGACGTTCAGCGCCAACGGAGCCGGAGCCGGCTGCGGATACCCCATCGTGGCGAAGCCACCTATTACGGCAATTATCGGAAAGAAACGCATGGCCTACTGCCCTTCCTGGTTGATGATCTCGAGCAAGAACTCAGCGACGCGTGGGTCATCGGACTGGCCGAGCCAGAAGATCGCCTTGCGCCGGAACTCCTGGTTCGGGTCGCTGCGCGCGATGTCCATCAGTTTGTCCAACGCCTCCGGCTCGTCGCGCTGCGACAGCACGAACAGGATCTGACCCCGCAGCTCCTGGTCGGTCATGCTGTCGTACAGCTGGGTCAGGTCGGTCACAGACACCTCGCCCATCTGACCGGCCCAGAACAGCGCCTTTTTGCGCATCTCGATCGACTGGTTCGGATCCATCGCGACTTCCATGAGCCAGCGGCTGTTCTCCTCGCTCTCGCTCTGTGCGAGCGCGAAGATCACGCGCTCCCGCAGCTTGTCGCTCTCCAGCCGGCCGAACAGCTGGCGCAGGAACTCCATGTTCTCCTCGGAGTCGGTCTGGCCGATCCAGAAGATGGCGTTGTGCCTGAGATCCTCCGGCACGTCGTCGCGCTGCACGTAGCTGCGCAGGGCCTGATCCGAGCGCTCGGACTCGTGCTGCGACAGCGCGAAGACGGCCTTCTCCTGCACCTTGCGATCGGTCGAGAACTGCAGGATCGAGTCGAGTGCTATCACCGCGTCCTCGCCCTCCACCTGCGAGAGCCAGAACACGGCGTTGGCGCGGACCTCGGCGTCCGGATCGTTGCGAGCCGCGTCGAGCAGGATCCTGCCGCTCTCATCGCTGTCCTGCTGGGCCACGATGAACACCGCCCGGCGCCTCACCTCGACAGAGGCCGCGTCACGCCGCTCCAACACCTTCTTGAGAACCGGGATGGCGCGCTCGGCGTCCATCTGCATCAGCGCGTTGAGCGCCGCGACGGCGAGGTCGTCCTCTTCACTCTTCTGCCGGCCGATCCCGGCCCGCGGGGCCGGCGCAGGTGCGTCAGCCGGAGCGGGCGCAGCCGCTGGCGCGGCGAGCCCTACCACACGCTCGGCAGCGGCGGCGTCTCCGCGCCGTGCCAGGGCGCCTGACACTCGCACGACCAACTGCTTCGCGTCTTCGATGGTCGAAGCGTTGGGGTAGGCGTCCGCCTGCCGTTCGAGCAGCTCCAGCGCACGCTGCAGGTTCTCCTCCGAGGCCGTCCGGTACAGCGCGAACGCCTCCCAGTAGTAGGAATTCGGTACGTACTGGGAGTCCGGGTAGCGCCGCCGGATGTCACGGAACATGCGCGCGGCCCGATCGTAGTCGCCGCTGTTCAGCGCCGAGCGCGCCTCGCGGTACAGGGAGTCGGCCTGGTCCTTCGCGATCTCGTGGTCGGCGGACACCGAAGCGACCGGCGCGGGACGCTCGCGCGCGAGCGCGCTGGAAGCGGCGCCCAGCAAGGCCATCACGGCCAGGCCACCCAGCATGGATCGCATGAATCTCGTTTCGTACCGCATCACAGTGCTCCTTGACCGCCTGCCACCCCGGCCTCGGCGGTCATCGCCGTTTGCAGCCTGAGCAGGACGCTCCGTTGGTCGATGTTGTCGTCGATCAAATCCAACTCTTCTTCTTCACCTTCACCTTCATCGCCTTCCAGCTGCGCGATCTGGGCCAGTACCAGCTCTACGTCCTCGAGCAACGCGCGCATCTGGACGTCTTCGGACGCGGGCGAATCCAGCAGCAGGCGCGTTGTCGAGAGCAGTTGCTGCGCCGGCGCCGTCGTGGATTGGAGAGGAATGCCCGCCCGCGCGTCTACCTGGAACCCGGTCAGGAAGATCTCGACCTGACCGAGATGCTCTGCCGCGACCCAGCGATAGGGCGAGGGTGCGGACTCGGCCGCCTGCTCCGCGCTGTCGGCCGCCATCTGGGTCCCGCTTGGCATTCCCTGGCCCGAGAAGCGGCCGATGCCGATTCCCACCACCAGCGCCGCCGCTATTCCCACGCTCCACCGGACCCAGGGGGACCGCACTGCCCGGTGATGCCACCGCTGCGGCCAGCGCCGCCCTTCACGCGCTGCCCGCTCGGCCTCAATTCCCCGCCACATCTCGTCGGTGGGGGTCGCCGGTGGCTCGTTGTAATCCCGGGCCTCGGCGCGCAGGAACTCCTGGAATCGTTCCTCAGTCATGACGCCCATTCTCCTGCGAATTCCGCCAGGGACTCCCGCAGCCTGGCGCGGGCCCGGGACAGTTGGGCCTTGGACGTGCCCAATTGCATCCCGAGCTGCTGGCTGATCTCCTGGTGCGTGTAGCCCTCGACGTCGTGCATCACGAATACCATCCGATACTTGTTTGGCAGCGCGTCGATCGCGCGGCCCAGCTTCTCCTTCAGATCCGGCTCCGCCTGCCTCTGACCACCGCCGGCCGATCTCGCGATCTCCAGACCCACCTCGCGTTGCCGGAACCGCTTCACCTTGCGCAAGCCGTTCAGCACCACGCTGGTCGCGATCGATCGGATCCAGGTCCCAAGTGCCGCTTCGCCGCGAAACTGCCCGATCCGGTCGAAGACCCGGATGAACGTCTCCTGCGCGAACTCCCGGGCCAGGTCGTCGTCCCCGGCCATCCGGTACGCCAACCGGTACACACGGTCGACGTGCTCGTCGTAAAGCGCTCGTTCGGCGCGGGCATCACCCGCCCGGACTCTGGCTACCAGTTGCTGTTCTTCCACCCAACCCTCGAGCTCAAGTGGGCAATTGCCGGCTTGCTGATAGAGGAGACACAGGCTTCACAGGAAGGGTTGCACTGCGGAACGGGGTTGTCAGGGGGTTCTCGACGAAGGCGGGGTCCGGACGCGGTTTGAGCGCTCGATCGGGCTCCGCTAATGGCATACGACACAACGGGTTAAGGCAAGCCTAACAGGATCCCCCTGATCAGGCCCTCGAGCTCAGCCGAGAGTCCCTGCCCCGCCGCCAGGACCTCTTCGT
Source organism: Gemmatimonadota bacterium (assembly GCA_039587315.1). GTDB lineage: Bacteria > Gemmatimonadota > Gemmatimonadetes > Gemmatimonadales > GWC2-71-9 > WVYX01. The sequence continues at coordinate 54,743 of JBDHIS010000002.1, forward strand.
GCGTGAGAGGAGCCGCTGCCATGCCGGTCGCCAGGTTCGTGATGCTGGAGATCCCGAGCACCCTGAGGCCCCGCGCCCGGGCGGCCAGCACCTCCGGCACCGTCGACATCCCCACGGCGTCCACTCCGAGTCGCTCGAGCATCCGGATCTCGGCCGGCGTCTCGTAACTCGGCCCCAAAACCCCGGCGTACACGCCTTCCTCCAAGCGGATGCCCCGCTCGCGAGCGACCTGGAGGGCGTTTGCCCGGAGCCCGGCGTCGTACGGCTGCGCCATGTCGGGGAAGCGCTCCTCCCCCTGTTCCACCGGCCCCACCAGCGGGTTTCGCCACATCAGATTCACGTGGTCGGCGATCAGCATAAGGGTCGGGGGCCTGAGGTCGGACCGGATGCCGCCGGCAGCGTTAGTGACGATGAGGATCTCGGCGCCCAGCTCGGCGAAGACGCGGACGGACAGGGCGGCCGTGACGGCCTCGTGTCCTTCATATAGATGGAGCCGGCCGCTCTGCAGGATGATGGGCACCTTCTCGAGCTCGCCTGCGACCAGTTCGCCGGCGTGTCCCGCCACCGTGGCTGCCGGGAAGCCGGGAATGTCACCGTAGGGGATTCTCACCGGCGATTGGACCGCGTCGGCCAACTTGCCGAGGCCGGAGCCGAGCACGATTGCCACGCGCGGATCGTGCTCCCCGACCCGGTCCCGCACGGCCGCTACGGTACTCTCCATTCCCGTCATACGAGCATCCCGGCCAGGCTCGCCGACGTGAACGCCGCCAGGTTGCCCCCCACCATCGCCTTGAGGCCGAGGCGCGACAGGTCGCCGCGCCGCTCCGGCGCTATTCCCCCAATGCCGCCGATGAGGACGGCTATGGAGGGGAAGTTGGCAAACCCGAGCAGCGCGTACGTGGCGATCACGGCGCTACGCGGTGAGAGCACGTCGCCGGCGGCGAGCGTACCACCCAGCTGCAGATAGGCAATGAACTCAGTGAGCACCACCTTGACCCCCACCAACGATCCCACGACGCCCGCGTCGGCCCACGGCACCCCCATGAGCCACGCTAGAGGCGCCAACACCCACCCCAGGATGCGCTCCATCGTGAGGCCCTCGATGCCGAGGAGGCCTCCGCCGGAGGTGATCAGGTAGTTGAGCATCGCTATCAACGACACGAACGCGATCAACATCGCCCCCACGTTCACCGCGAGGCGCACACCCTGCGAGGCGCCGGCGGCGGCGGCCTCGATGACGTTAGCCTCCACCTTCTTCGTATCGACCTCCAGCGTGCCTGCGGTCTCGGGCTTCACCGTCTCAGGCACCAGGATCTTGGAGATGTAGAGCGCCGCCGGCGCGTTCATTACGCTGGCAGTGAGAAGGTGCCCTGCTATGTCGTTGAAGTAGGGTGAGAGCATCGCCACGTACGCGGCCATCACACTCCCCGCGATGGTGGCGAAACCGCCGACCATCACGGTGTCCAGCTCGGAGTAGGTCATGCGCCCCACGTACGGCTTGATCATGAGGGGCGACTCGGTGGGCCCAACGAAGATGTTGCCGGCAACCGAGAGAGTCTCGGCCCCGGAGGTCTTCATCGTGCGCTGCATCACCCAGGCGATGGCCTGCACGATGCGCTGCATCACTCCGAGGTAGTACAAGATCCCCATGAGCGATGCAAAGAAGATGATGATGGGAAGCACCGTGAAAGCGAAGTAGGAACCGGTATTGGCCCACAGCTCCACGGATACGATGGGAGCCGAATCAGCAGGCTCTCCGGCAACCGGACCCACCGGGACGTTGTTCTTGACCAGGTTACCGAAGATGAAACGCGCGCCCTCTTCCGTGAACCCAAGCAGCTTCATGAACACCGCGTTCGCCACGCGGAAGACGGCACGACCGAAGCCGGTCTTGAGGACCAGCACACCGAATACCGCCTGGAGGGCCACACCCGAGCCGACCAGGCGCCAGTTCACCCTGGAGCGGTTGTTGGAGATCAGCCATGCGAGGCCAATCATCGCCGCGATGCCCACGATGCCCATCAGGCGTGCTGCGAACGGCGTGGCAACACCCTGCTGCGTCTCGGCGATCTGCACCGCGGCGCCGACCAGCAGCTGTGCGCTCACTCCGACTCCTCGACTTGCCGGGAGGCCCCGATTACGCGCAGGATCGATCCACCCACCAGCAGTCCATCCAGCTCCACACGGCGTCCCACTCCATCGGTCACGTAGCCCGATGACTCACCCAGCGACGCGGCGAGCGCCGCGTCGAATGCCCCGACGGCGTCACGCACGGTGGATCCCGCCGGGATTTCCACCGGTTGCTCGTTGACGAATACGCGGATGTGGTCGGACATGCGCGTGCTTTCCACTAGAAGTGCAGGTACATCTGCGCCTTGACCGAGTATTCCGTGTCCCCGGTTGCCGGCGACCAAATGTCCACGTTTAGGGCAAACTTGTTCCGGCCCGTGAAGTGGGCGACCAATCCCGGGGTGAAGAGCCAGCCGTGGTCGCTGTTCACGTCGGTGTCGGGATCGCCCCAGCTCACGCGCGCGACCGGCTCGATCCCGAACATGTGCGGTGTATTGACCGGAAAGAGGTACGTCACGATTCCCTGCGCGGTCACGAACCTGCTAGGGTCGGGAGTCGTGAGGTTCCGCCAGTTGTCGCCGAACGTCACGCCTGCCTTCACGTGGGGACCCGGCTGTTCGTAAACGCCCCAATCCACGTCGGCACCAAACGCCGTCGCGTACTCGTCGTTGGCGGTGGAGTCGTTGATGTAGTCGTGCACGCCCACGTTGGCGCCGATCACGAGCCCGGAGCCGCGGTATTCCAACCGCCCGCCGTACGACTTGGTGCCGTTTTCGTCCACCCGGGAGTTCGGACCCTGCCCGTTGGTCACCGCTGCCGACCAGACCACTTGACCGACCTGGCCGCCAATTCCGAGACCCAGGTCACGGTCGGAGTAGTTCAGACTCTCGGTGAACCTGCTGTAGCTGCACACGTTCCCAACTCCGGGGCAAGGATTGATGCCCCGGACGCCACCGACTCGCTCGATCACCAGGATCTGCGTAGAGCTCACCAGCTCGAACCGGTCGAACGGCCGCTTGAACTGACCGGCCCGTATCCGAAATTGCGGTGCGAAGATGAGGTCGATGTACGCGTCACGCAGGCCAACCGTGCCCTCACCATACTCCGGCTGGATCTTGCCCTCGATGAAGTCGTTGATCTTGACCTCCGCCGTGAGCCGGGCGCGACGCACGAAGAACGTCGAAGCCACTGCGGCGTCGGTCACCGACGTCTGGTTCCACTGCATGTGCACGCGGCCGGAGATCCTGATCTCCATGGCCTTCGACTTGATCTCGACCTGAGCCTCTGCGGTCGGCGCGATGAGGCAGGCCGCCAGCGCAACCGCTGCTGCGGTGGTTCTCTCTCTGGAGCTGACTCGAAGCATGGCCTTGGTCTCGCCTCTCAATGAGTTGTCGGTTGTGTCAACGCCAACGGTCCCTGCCAAAGTCCCTGAACACGATCCGGCGCTCCTGGTTTCTGAGGTGCCGCCTGTGTGCTTCGACCAGGTCTCCCCGCGCGAACAGCTTTATCAGTGCGGCGCCGGCCACGAACCCGCCCAGGTGAGCCGCGAACGCCACACCCCCTCCCTCCGATCCGAGGGTCATCGCACCGCCCAACGCCTGTAGGAAGACCCAGTAGAACAGCATCATCCAGGCCGGAACGGTGAACGTCGTAACGAAGATCACGATGAACAGCAGCATGTGGACCCGCACCCGCGGGTAGAGCACCAGGTAGGCTCCCATCACCCCACTTATGGCCCCCGAGGCGCCGACCATGGGGATCGGCGAGCCGGGATGCAGCGCCATGTGTCCCACCGCTGCAAGGACCCCGGAGAGCAGGTAGAAGGCTACGAAGCGCCCCCGTCCCATCGAGTCCTCGACGTTGTTCCCGAAGATCCACAGGAACCACATGTTGCCGAGCAGGTGGAACCAGCTTCCGTGCAGGAACATGGACGTGAGCACCTTGTGGGGCGCCGGCGCCCCTACTTCGCAGGCCAGATTGGGGCCCAGCGGAACCAGCGTACCCTGGGGCACCCTCCCCAGCAGCTCTCCCGGGATGAGTCCCAGCTCGCAAACCGAGCGGCCCAGCCCCGGCTCCACGCCTCCCCCCTGCACCGCGAGCCAAACCACCACGTTCACCGCGATGATGGCCAGCGTGACAACCGGGGTGGCGAGGGTTGGATTGTCGTCCCTGTATGGGAACATCCAGGCGGACCTCGGTGGAGCGTAAGCTAGTCTGCAACAACGACTTAATTACTGGCACCCCACGGCGGGGCCGGCCCTGCCAATATGGCGCGTTTTGATGGTACGGGGCTTGCTCTATGCGACCATCGGACGACAACAGGCATCTACACTCTATTGTCAGGAGAAGCTATATGCCGGAAAAGGTCATTGGAATAGACCTGGGCACCACCAACTCCGTCGTTTCGGTGATGGAGGGCGGTGACCCGGTCGTGATTCCCAATTCGGAGGGTGGCCGCACCACCCCCTCGGTGGTCGCGTTCACCAAGGACGGCGAGCGCCTCATCGGTCAGGTGGCCAAGCGACAGGCGATCACCAACCCGCAGAACACCGTCTTCTCGATCAAGCGGTTCATGGGCCGTCGGATGGGTGAGGTGAAGACGGAGATGACGGAAGTGCCCTACAAGGTCGTGGCAGGACAGAACGACCTCGCGTCGGTCGAGATCGGCGACAAGCGGTACACGCCGCCGGAGATCTCGGCCATGATCCTGCAGAAGATGCGGCAGACGGCCGAGGACTACCTGGGGCACCCCGTTCAGAAGGCAGTCGTCACGGTGCCGGCATACTTCAACGACTCACAGCGCCAGGCCACCAAGGACGCCGGCAAGATCGCCGGCCTCGAGGTGCTGCGCATCATCAACGAGCCGACCGCCGCGTCGCTGGCCTACGGGCTGGAGCGCAAGACCGAGGAGAAGATCGCCGTCTTCGATCTCGGCGGTGGCACGTACGACATCTCGGTGCTGGAGCTCGCCGAGGGCGTGTTCGAGGTGAAGGCGACCAACGGCGACACGCACCTGGGTGGCGACGATTTCGATCAGCGCGTCATCGAGTGGTTGGTCGACGAGTTCAAGAAGGACCAGGGCATCGATCTCTCGCAGGATCCCATGGCCCTCCAGCGCCTCAAGGAGTCCGCTGAGAAGGCCAAGATGGAGCTGTCGAGCCGGACGCAGACCGACATCAACCTGCCGTTCATCACGGCGGACCAGTCCGGACCCAAGCACCTCAACGTGACGCTCACCCGCGCCAAGTTCGAGCAGCTGGTGGACGACCTGTTCCAGCGCATCCTGCCGCCGATGAAGCAGGCGCTCAAGGACGCCGGGCTCGATCCCTCGAAGATCGACGAGGTGGTCCTGGTGGGTGGCTCGACCCGGATCCCCAAGGTCCAGGACATCGTCAAGGACTTCTTCGGGAAGGACCCGCACAAGGGTGTGAATCCCGACGAGGTCGTGGCGATCGGCGCCGCCATTCAAGGCGGTGTGCTCGCTGGCGAGGTGAAGGACGTCCTGCTGCTCGACGTCACGCCGCTCTCGCTCGGAATCGAGACCCTTGGCGGAGTGACCACCGTACTGATCGGACGGAACACGACGATTCCGACCAAGAAGTCGGAGATCTTCTCTACCGCGGAGGACAACCAGACCACGGTGGAGATCCACGTGCTTCAGGGCGAGCGCGAGATGGCGATCGACAACCGTACGATCGGCCGCTTCCAGCTCACGGGCATTCCGCCCGCGCCGCGTGGCATGCCGCAGGTCGAGGTGACTTTCGACATCGACGCGAACGGCATCCTGCACGTCTCGGCAAAGGACAAGGCCACCGGCAAGGAGCAGAAGATCAGGATCGAGGCCTCGAGCGGGCTCTCGGACTCCGAGATCGACCGCATGGTAGGGGATGCTGAGCAGCACGCCAGCGAGGACAAGTCCCGGCGTGAGGAGATCGACCAGCGCAACCGGCTGGATGCGATGGTCTACGAGGTGGAGAAGAATATGAAGGAGTGGGCCGATCAGCTGGACAACACCCACAGGGATCGGCTCAACGAGGCGCTCGACGGCGCCAAGAAAGCGCTTCGCTCAGGCGAGACGTCCGAGATCAAGTCGGCGCTCGAAGAGCTGTCGCAGGCGTATTCGGCGGCAGGAGCCTCGCTCTATGAGGCGGCCCAGGCGCAGCAACCATCCGACTCGGAGGGCGAAGGCGCGGAAGCCGAGGCTGCCGAGGGAGACGCCAAGCCGGAGGACGTCGTCGAGGCGGACTACGAGATCGTAGACGACTCGAAGTCCTGAGGCAACGAGGCAGTGCAGACCCAGCAGGGGCGGGGGGAAACCCCCCGCCCCTGCTCGGGTTAGATTATATGAGGCCCGGCGCCTCGCCGGAGCTTCCAAACCCGTCACCAGCAGGTGAGTAGACTCGATGTCACGCACTAGAGAATGGGCGAAGTTCGGATCGCTGGTCGTAATCGCGCTCGGACTGGCCGCCGCGCTCGTGTTCGTAGTGGACTTTCCGAGGCTGTCGCTCGCGCAGCCGCCGTCCAACGCGCTGCCCGTCTACACGCAATCAGCAGCTCCGGTGGAGACGCCGCCGCAGTCGCTCCAGACACTCGGCGAAGCGTTCGTACAGGTCGCCGACGCTGTGCGCCCCGCGGTCGTCTTCATCGAAGCGTCGGGGGCTCGGCAGGAGGCGCACCCGGAGGTGCCGGCTCCGTTCGACCGCTACTTCGATCCGAACCAGGGCGTCCCGCGCCGAGGCACCGGCAGCGGCTTCATCATCGCCCAGAACGGCTACATCCTCACCAACAACCACGTCGTGAGCGGATTCGACCGCTTCGACGTGACGCTATACGACGGGCGCAAGTTCAAGGCGCGGGTCGTGGGTGGCGATGCCAACACCGACATAGCGGTGATCCGCATCGACGAAGACGGGCTTCCCACCGTTTCGTTGGGAGATTCCGACGACCTCCGGGTCGGGGAATGGGTGCTCGCCATCGGAAACCCGTTGGGTGAGGCGTTCAACTTCACGGTGACGGCCGGAATCGTGAGCGGTCGCGGGCGGGGGCTGGACGCGTTGCGCAGCGGTCAATGGAACATTCAGGACTTCATCCAGACCGATGCCGCCATCAACCCGGGAAACTCGGGCGGCCCGCTGGTCAACATCCAGGGACAGGTGATCGGCATGAACGCCGCAATCGCCAGCCGCACCGGGTACTACACGGGCTACAGCTTCGCCATCCCGATGAACCTCGCGCGTCTGGTCGCGGATCAGTTGATCCAGAACGGCCGGGTCCGCCGTGCGGCGCTCGGTATCCGGATCGAAGACGCCAGCCCCGAGGATGCCGAGGCGATGGGGCTGACTGAGGTGCGCGGCGTTTTGGTCAGCGGCTTTTCCGAGGGCAGCGCCGCCGAGCGCGCCGGCATCGAGGAGGGCGACGTCATCATCGAAGTGGACGGCCAGGAAGTGCGCTACACGGCGCAGCTGCAGCAGCTGGTCGGTTTCAAGCAGCCCGGCGACCGCATCGTAGCCGGAGTGCTGCGGCTGGGAGCGAACGGCCCCGAGCGCCACGACATCACGGTGCAGCTAAACGAGGCCCAGACCGAACAGCGGCCACAGGTGGCCAGCGCCGACGACGGCGCCGCCGAACAGCCGACCGCCTACGAGTCCAAACTCGGCATCGCGGTCCAGCCACTGACAGCGCAGATGGCGGCGAGCGACTCGCGGATCGGGGACCAGAACCGCGGACCCATCATCACCGGTATCGACCCCGACGGCCCCGCCCGCGACAAGCAGCTCTTCCCGGCTGACGCGCGGCGCGGGTTTCTGGAGATCGTCACGCACGTGAACGACGACCGGGTCCGGACCGTGGATGAGCTGAACGACGCCCTCGCGAATGTGGAGCCGGGCGACATCGTGATGCTCAAGATCTACCAGGTCCGGGGCAACCAGGCGCCGGTCACGCGCGTCGTCCGGCTCCGGGCAGCGGAAGACTGATCGAAGCCTTGAGTCGGTTCTGGGACCGGCTCGTACGTGGAAAGAGCGGGCGCTCGGTTCACCGGGCGCCCGCTCGCCGTCATGGGCAGCTGATCGAGCGATCCACCAGCTCAGACCCCCTTGTCCAATGCCATCAGCGCGAGCACGACCGGCAGGTACACCACGGTGACCAGGAACAGCCGGCGCGCCGAGGGCTTGGTGCGGCTCCGGGCGGCGCTGGCCGTAGCCCAGATGAGCCACGCAGAACAGGCAAGGGCGCCGAAGAAATAGATCGGTCCCGTCGTTCCCAGCACGCTCGGCATCAGGCTCACCGGGAGCAATGCCACCGAGTAGAGCAACGCCTGCCGGAACGTGGCTTCGTCACTGGAGGTGACGCTGAGCATTCGCAGCCCTGCCCGCTCGTAGTCGTCGCGGCAGATCCATGCGAGAGCCAGGAAATGCGGCAGCTGCCACAGATACAATAGAACGAACAACACCCACGCCTCGAGCCCCACCGTTCCGGTCGAGGCGGCCCACCCACCCACGATCGGCAGGGCGCCCGGCACCGCGCCCACCAAGGTGTTCAACGAAGTCTTCCGTTTGAGCGGCGTGTACACGAACACGTAGGAGCCCAACGTTGCCGCGGCGAGAGCCGCCACCAGGGGGCTCGTGAACACGGCGAGGTACCCGACGCCCACGAGTCCGAGGGTCCACGCGAAGGCCGTAGCTCGGGAGACGGCCAGCCTGCCCGCCGGGAGCGGGCGGTTCCGGGTGCGGTGCATGCGCGCGTCGATCCTGCGCTCGAGCACCTGGTTGAGCGCATTGCTCCCCGCAGCGACCATTGCCGATCCCGCCAGGGTGTGCAGCAACAACACGAGATCGATCGGGCCCGCTGCCCCCAGATAGAACCCGGCGGCCACCGTCACCAGGATCATCCCGACGATGTTGGGCTTGGCTAGTTCCCAGTAGTCCGCGACCCAGGAGGGCCGCCGCGCCGCCAGTGCAAGGCCCATTTTAGACTCCCACCTCGTGTGCCGCACGATCGGCACGACACGTCGAACGGTTAACTGGGGTAACATTAAACTCCGGAGCGAACCTGGCGCGAGTCCCGTCCGGCGTACCGCAGGCGGCCGATCTCTGCCGAAGGGAACTCACGGCCACCGAGCGTGCTTTACATTCGGGAGCACTTGACTGGGACGTCGCTGCGCGTCTACGTTGGCCTTCCATCAGACGAGTAGGAAGAGTGGCATGGACTTCAGGCAGATTCTCCGCGAGGGACTGGTAGCGGGGCTCATCGGTGCCGCGGCGATCGCGGCATGGTTCCTCATAGTAGACACGGTGGCCGGCACCCCATTCTACACCCCCAGCATGCTGGGCTCGGCTCTCTTCTGGGGCCTTCGCGATCCCGGCGCCGTGAGCATCTCGTTCCAGACAGTCGCGGCTTACACGATGGTACACGTGATCGCGCTCGTGGTGGTTGGTACGATCGCCGCCGCCATAGCCTGCCAGGTCGAGCGCGCGCCGTCTACGCTGTTTCTCGCGATCGTGTTGTTCGCCGCCCACGAGTTCGGCTTCTACATCGCCGTTGCAGTGCTTGCCCAACCGCTGCTCGGGGCCCTGGCGTGGTGGAACGTGGCGATCAGCAATGCTATCGCTGCGGCGGGAATGGGGTACTACCTGTGGCGCCAGCATCCAAAGCTGCGGGAATCTCTCGCCAAGCACCCCCTCGGTGCCGCCATAGACGAGTCCACCGATACGATGCGGCAGATCTGACGGACGCCACCCCATCGGGGATACAAGACGACGCCGGAGCGACCCATGAGTCGCTCCGGCGTTTCGCTTTCCGAAGGCGAGGTTAAAGGGCAATTACTCCGAACAGGAAGAGCAGCGCGATCAATACGGCAGTCGCAATCAGGAGGGGCAAGGTGAAGATCACCCGGAACAGGTGGTGGTCGGTCTTGAGATGCATGTAGAAGCCAACCACCAGCACGAATTTCGCAGCCGACAAGGTCAGCAGCACCGGGGCGAGCCAGCCCTGAAAGGCGGGCACGTAGAACACACCCACCTCGACCAGCGTGATGACCGTGAGGACCCCCGCGACCGTCAGGTAGGTGCCGACGCCCGGATGTGACTTTTCGTCGTGTTGCAGCTGCTCGCTCATCTGTCCGTCCGTTACTGTAGCAGGTAAACAACCGTGAAGATCACGATCCACACCACGTCGACGAAGTGCCAATAGAGTCCCGCGAGCTCCACGTTCAGGGCCTTGTCGGCCCCGAGCTTGCCCTGGAACGAGCGCACGAGCAGGCTGAGCAGCCATAGCACGCCCACCGCCACGTGGGCTCCGTGCGTACCGGTCAGGACGAAGAAGGTGGAACCGAACAGGTTCGTCTGAAGCGTCAGGCCCTCGTGCACGAAGCTCATGAACTCATACACCTGGAATCCCAGGAACATGAGCCCCAGAACGGAGGTCGCAGCCAGCCACACTCGGGTCCATAACGTGTCGCCGCGCGTGACCGCTGCGAGCGCGAGCACCATGGCGAGACTCGACATCAGCAGGACGAACGTGCTGATGGACGTGAGCGGGATGTTGAGGATCTCGTGCGTGGTCGGCCCGGTGACGCTCTTGCCCTGGTAGACGAGGTACGTCGATATCAGCGAGCCGAACAACAGGCATTCGGAACCGATGAAGGTCCACATGCCGATCTTCCGGCTGTCGAGGCCGGTGCTCGTATGATGGGTCGCATCGGCGTGCGTCATCTCAAACCTCGAAGGGCTCTAGAGCCCACGCGTAAATGCTGACCACGAGCACGCCAACCCCCGCCAGCGATACCCACAGCGACCCCGTCAACAGGCCGGTGGCTGCGACGATGATCCCGACGGCTGCAGCGGCCGGCCAATAGGATCCGTCCGGAAGGTGAATCGGCCCGGGCGGCTCCTGCGGCAGCGGCTTCGGCTCGTACCCATCCTCAGACCACAGCGGAAGCCGGCTCTTCACCTTCGGGATCACCGAGAAGTTGTACACCGGCGGTGGCGATGGCATGGTCCACTCGAGCATTGCGCCGTCCCACGGATTGGCGGGCGCGGCTTCACCCTTCTTCCAGGTCCACACGACGTTTCCGACGAACACCAACGTGCCGAGCGCCATCGCGAAGGCGCCGATCGTTGCCAGCAGGTTCATCGTGTCGAGACCGAGCGCCGCGTCATAGGTGTAGATCCGCCGTGGCATCCCCAGCAGTCCAATGAAGTGCATTGGGAAGAACGTGAGGTTGGCTCCGATCACGGTCAGCCAGAAGTGCCACTTGCCGATGGACTCGCTCAGCATCCGTCCGAATACCTTGGGCCACCAATAGTAGATGCCGGCGAACAAACCAAGGACCGCGCCTCCCACGAGCACGTAGTGGAAGTGCGCCACCACGAAGTAGGTGTCGGTCTGCTGCAGGTCCGCCGGCGGGGAGGAGTGCATCACGCCGGACAGGCCCCCGATGATGAACATCGCAATGAACCCGATGGCGAACAGCATCGCCGTCGTGAACTTGAGATTCCCGCCCCACATCGTTGCGATCCAGTTGAAGATCTTCACGCCGGTTGGAATCGCGATCAACATCGTCGTCGCGGCGAACACCGAGTCGGCAATGGGACCAAGACCAACCTGGAACATGTGGTGCGCCCACACGCCCCAACCCAGAATCGCGATGAGGAGGCCCGAGTAGACGACCACCGCGTAGCCGAACAGCGGCTTGCGCGAGAACGTCGGGACCACCTCGGAGATGATCCCCATGGCCGGCAGGATGAGGATGTACACCTCGGGATGGCCGAACAGCCAGAACAGGTGCTGCCACAGCAGCACGTCTCCACCCGCCGCCACCGAGTAGAAGTTCGTGCCGAACGTCCGGTCGAACATCAGGAAGACCAATGCGACCGTGATCACCGGGAAAGCCGTGACCACGATGAACTGCGTCACGAGAGTCATCCATGTGAACACCGGCATGCGCATCAAGCGCATTCCCGGAGCACGCAGGTTCACGATCGTGACGATGAAGTTGATTCCTGCGGCAATCGACGCAACGCCCAATACCTGGAGGCCGATGACCCAGAAATCCACGTGCAGCCCCGGCGAGAACTGAGAGCTGGTGAGGTTGGCATAGCCGAACCATCCCGCGTTCGGCGCGGCACCCACCAGGAAGCTCACGTTCATGAACAGGCCGCCGAGCAGGAACACCCAATAGCTGAAGGCGTTGAGCCGCGGAAACGCCACGTCCCGGGCGCCGATCTGCAGTGGGACCACGAAGTTGAAGAAGGCGGCCGACAGGGGCATGACGGCCAGGAACACCATCGTCGTGCCATGCATCGTGAACAACTCGTTGAACGTCTCAGCGCTCACGATCGAGTTGTCCGAGGACGCGAGCTGCAGGCGCATTATGAGCGCCTCGAGGCCACCGAGCAGGAAGAAGGCGAACGCGGAGACGCCGTAGAGAATCCCGATACGCTTGTGGTCGGTGGTCGTGACCCAGCTCCAGATCCTGGAGCGGAGAGTCATCGCGTCGGCGGGTGCAGAGCTTGCCATTCCCGGTATCCGTCCTAGTTCAGGCTCAGCAGGTACGCGGCCAGGGCAGCGACCTCGTCTTCCGTCATCGGCATTCGCGGCATGAGGCTGCCGGGCTTCTCAGTCGGCGGGTCCGACAGCCAGCGCGCGAGCCCCTCCGCGGTGTTCGGGAGAATGCCCGACGCAATGGTGTTCCGGCCTCCCACGTGCGAGAGATTCGGGCCGATCACTCCGGCGCTGATGCCCTCGACGGTGTGACACGCAATGCATCCGCGCGTGCGATACAACTCCAGCCCCAACTGCTCCTGCTCGCTCAACCCGTCCGTCGGCGCCGGGGGGGCCAGTTGCCGCGCCACCCAGGCCTCGAAACCCGTCGAGTCGTCCACAACGACCCGCATTCGCATGTTCGCGTGCGACTCTCCACAGAACTCGGCGCACTGCCCGTACACCTCTCCTACCGAGTCCGCCGTGAATGCGATGTGCGTCGTGCGCCCCGGCATGACGTCCCGCTTGCCACCCAGCTTCGGCGCCCAGAAGCTGTGGATTACGTCCTTCGAGGTCATCGCCAGAGCGACCGGCCGTCCCACGGGGACGTGCATCTCGTTGGCAGTGACGACGCCAAACTCCGGGTAGTGGAACTCCCACCACCATTGATGAGCTATCACCTCTACCTGCAGCGCGCCCTCGGGTGCGGTGCCGTCGGTTCGGAAGATCGTCTTGATCGTGGGAACCGCGATGAAGATGAGCACCACGGCCGGGGCGAGCGTCCACGATATCTCGAGCAGCGTGCTCCCGTGCACGTGCTGCGGTGCCTTCGAGCTGCGCCGCTGGCGGAACTTGATGATCGTGACGACGAGCGCCGCTTCCACGACGACGAACACTCCGATCGCCCACCACAGGATCGTCCGGTAGAGTGCGTCAATGTCCCGGCCGAAATCCGACGTGGGGTGCAGGGTCGATTGCGGGAAGTCGCTGCCGGAGCAGGCGGCCAGCGCGATGACCAGGATGGCAGCCGCTGCGCCGAGCAGGATGCGTGGCCAACCGCGTAGATGTGTTGTCTGTGCGTCCATTTGTGTGTCGAGGGTCTCCCAGAAACCAACCGGCTCCGTCGGCTGACGGAGCGGTCGCAAATTCTACAGTCCCCGACCGACGAGGTCAACATTCGGGCGCTCACACGGATGCGACGTACTCCTTACCTTTAGTAACAGTTGCCGAACGAAACCGGAACGCCACCTCAGTGACGCGGCGTAGGACTACCAGAATGGGAGAGATCATGGTGCAGCAGACGACGGCATACGGGCTGAGAGTGGAGGTGACGCTGCCCTACGACCAGGCCGTGGAGCGGACGGTCGAGGAGCTCGGCAAGGAGGGCTTCGGGGTCCTCACGGAGATCGACGTGAGGGCCACCCTCAAGAAGAAGCTGGACGTGGATTTCAGGCCTTACGTGATCCTGGGTGCCTGCAACCCACCACTGGCTCACCGGGCCCTGACCACGGAGCTGGACATCGGCCTCCTGTTGCCGTGCAATCTCATCGTGTACGCCACCGACGACGCCGCGAAGTGCGTGGTTTCCGCCCTCGACCCCGCGAAGCAGCTGGGCATCGCGGGCATCGAGGCGCTCGAGCCAGTGGCCCAGGACGTGCGCGCCCGCATGGAGCGGGTGCTGGAGGCGGTGGCCGGATAGGGACGGGTAGCGGTCCCAGTCCCGGCGGCCGGGAGGAGCCAAAGGTGGCGCCGCCCGGCCGCCGTTCTATCTTTCGGGCAGCCAGACAAATACCCCTCAATCTCGGCACGCGATGACTGACCACGACACTGAGCCGCCCAGCGGCTCGACGCACCGGCCCATGGACCGTCGGCGCTTCTTCTCCCGGTGCGCCGCCCTGGGTGTCTCCGGCACTGCGTTCCCGGCAGCTCTCTGGGCGCTGGCCGAGGGAGATGGTCGCGTCACCAAGGAGATGCTGCCCCACGCGGAGGCACTGGCGGGCCTGGAGTTCAGCGATGCCGAGCGTGAGCTCATGCTCGAGGGCCTCAACGAGAACCTCGAGTCGTACGAGAATATCCGCGCCCTCGCGATCCCCAACGAGGTGTATCCGGCGCTTCAGTTCGATCCGATCCCGGCGGGCCACGAGCTGGACGTCCGGCGTGGATCCAGGCGGCGGACTCGCCGCACCCGCGTGACGCGTCCCACCAACCTCGAGGACGTCGCGTTCTGGTCGGTGACCGAACTCTCGGAGCTGATCCAGACCCGTCAGGTAACCTCCGTCGAGCTAACCCGGATGTACCTCGATCGGCTCAAGCGCCACGGACCCAAGCTCGAGTGCGTGATCACGCTGACCGAGGACCTCGCGCTGCGACAGGCCAGCCGCGCCGACGCGGAGTTTGCCCGCGGGGTGTGCCGCAGCCCCCTGCACGGCATCCCGTGGGGCGCCAAGGACCTCCTGGCGGAGGATGAGTACCGCACCACTTGGGGCGCGGTGCCGTTCGAGGGGCAGCACATTCCGTACGACGCCACGGTGGTGCGCAGGCTCGAGGAGGCCGGCGCGGTGCTGATCGCAAAGCTCACGCTGGGCGCGCTGGCTTGGGGCGACGTCTGGTTCGGAGGCAAGACGCGCAACCCCTGGAACCCGGAGCAGGGCTCGAGCGGCTCCTCGGCCGGCTCCGCCTCCGCAACGGTGGCAGGTTTGGTGGGTTTCTCCATCGGGAGCGAAACCTGGGGCTCCATCGTGTCACCGGTGACGCGCTGCGGTGCGAGCGGGCTCAGGCCAACCTTCGGACGGGTAAGCCGTTACGGGGCAATGGCCCTCTCCTGGAGCATGGACAAGCTGGGCCCCATTTGCCGCACGGTGGAGGACTGCGCTCTCGTGCTGGAGTCGATCCACGGCCCCGACGGCCAGGATCCATCGGCGCGCGACGTGCCGTTCGACTGGGACGTAGGGCTATCCATGGAAGACCTGCGGATCGGCTACTACAAGAGCGCATTCGAGGCGGAGCACGATTGGTACGCATACGACTGGAAGGCCGTTGAGGCCCTACGGTCGCTCGGGATCAAGCCGATCCCGATCGAACTGCCCGAGAACATCCCAACTGAAGCGCTGGGCTTCATACTGAGCGTGGAGGCAGCCACCGCGTTCGACGAGCTCACGCGCAGCGGCCGAGACGACCTGCTCGTCCGCCAGATCGAGAACGCCTGGCCCAACGTGTTCCGCCAGAGTCGCCTGATACCGGCTGTGGAGTACGTGCAGGCGAACCGCGCGCGCACCATGCTCATGAGCGAACTGCAGACGGCCATGGAGGGTATCGACCTCTTCATCACTCCCTCCTTCGGCAAGGACGTGCTCTTGATGACCAATCTCACCGGGCACCCCTGCGTCACGGTGCCGCACGGCTTCAAGGAGGACGGCACTCCGGTGAGCATCTCTTTCGTAGGGCAGCTGTTCCGCGAAGCTGAGCTGCTGGCGGTGGCCAAGCGGTATCAGGATGCCACGGGGTTCCACCTGCGGCACCCGACCAAGTTCAAGTAGACGCGGGAACACCTCTAGCCCTCTCTCCGTAGACCAGGTCTTGGCAGGGAAACGGGGAGCCACGGCACCCGTATAGACCCTGCAGACAACCCCGTCCGACGAACAGCGCCGTCGGCCCGGAAGGCCGGCGGCGCTGTTCTCTTGACGCTCACTTGCCGCACGTGAACATCTTGGGGTCTGAGAGGTACATCAACTCGTGGTGGCTCCGGACGGGAGGGGGCGTTGATCGTGCATATCCGACACGCGCTCGTTGGAGCGCTCTTCACCGCGTGCCTCGCGCTTGCGCCCCCCGCCCAGGCACAGGACACACCCGCAGACACGGCCAGAGTACTCGTTGACATTGCCCGGGTACTCGAGACCGAGCAGGAATGGGACACCCTGGAAGACCTGCTCCGTTTCGTTGTGCGACACTACCCGGGTACGCCGGCCGCGGCGGAGGCGGAGCAGTGGCTCGCCGAGCTCCGGGGCGTGCTCACGGCCACTCAGGGCCGCACCCGCTTCATCGTGTTCCAGACCCTCTATGGCGCCTGGCTCGGAGTTGCCATACCCGCGGCGCTCGGGGCCGAGGACGCCACCCCGTTCGGTGTGGGGTTGTTGATCGGCGGGCCGGCCGGCTACGCCTGGTCCAGCATCTACTCACGCAACAACCCAATGAGCCGCGGACAGGCGAACATCATCAATTTCTCGGAGATCTGGGGGACATGGCAGGGGATCGGGTGGCAGCAGGTGTTGGAGATCGGGCAGGACGAATTCTGCGACCCATTCGGCTGCTACACGAGCGACTCGGACACGGCTCCGTTCGCGGCCGCGGTCGTGGGCGGTCTGGTGGGCCTCGGAACCGGCCTCGTGATCACGCGCTCGGCCGACATTCCGTGGGGGCACTCCGAGGTCGTGACCGACGCCGCCCTCTGGGGCAGCTGGTACGGCCTGGCCTTCGGCGTCCTCGCGGGCCAAGAGGACGACGCGCTGCTCACCTGGACGTTGGTAGCGGGCAACGTCGGATTGGTAGGGGGCATACCCCTGGCGCGGGCGTGGAACCCCAGCGCGGGGCGCGTGCGCCTGATAACCGTCCTCGGATTCGCGGGCGGACTGGCGGGGTTGGGCCTCGACCTGATCGCCGAAGTGGACGACGAGAAGACTGCAATCCTGCTCCCAATGCTCGGCACCACCGCAGGGCTCGCGGCGGGCTTCGTCCTCACAGGTCCGAAGCAGCCTGAGCGTACCGAAGCGAGCGCCGGACGGCAGTACGGGGCGCTGCTCAACTGGGACGATGGGCTCGCGCTGGACGTCCCCATGCCACAGCCGGCCACCATCCCCGTGCTGACGCGGACCGGTGAGGTCCGCTCGCGGCCGGCGGCCCGATTTACCCTGCTGAGCGCGCGGTTCTAGCGGAAGGGCGACCCCGGGAGCACACCCTCGCCGGACGCCTCCCCGGGCCGTACCTTCGCGGTGATGCAACAGCACCATTTCCCGACATCGCGCACCGCCCGCTACTACACGCTGGGCAAGCCTGGAAAGCACGTGCGCCAGGTGTGGTTCGCGTGCCACGGCTATGGAGTGCTCGCGGACGAGTTCCTGGAGCGCTTCCGCCCGCTTGACGACGGTACGCGGTTAATCGTGGCCCCCGAGGGCCTGTCCCGCTTCTACACGGATCATGCCGAGCGGGAGGTTGGCGCGAGCTGGATGACCAGTGAGGACCGCCTCGTAGAAATCACCGACTACGTCAGCTACCTCGACGGCCTGTACCACCACTTGTGCGCCGAGCTCGACCGCCGGTCCGTAGCGGTCTACGTGCTGGGGTTTTCGCAGGGAGTCCACACGGCGGCCCGCTGGCTCACACACGGCGCCATCATGCCCAAGCGATTGATCCTGTGGGGTCAAGTGCTGCCGACCGACATGGATCTCGAAGTGGCGTGGGGCAAGCTGGAGGATTCTCGGCTCACGTTCGTCATCGGCACGAGAGACCGGACCATCGCCCCGGCGACAGTGGAGGCGATGGAAGAGCGGCTCCTCGAACACGGCATCCCGTACGAGACGATCCACTTCAATGGAGGCCACAGGCTGGACGAGCGGGTACTCAAGTCCCTGGCGGGGGCGTAGGCACTGCAGCAACGGCTCTCCAATTCATGAAGTCCGGGTGACGAAGTACCACTGGACCGCAACACTCCCGCCCCCTATCGTTGGCGTGTCATCCCTCAACCAATGACCGGCGTGAGCGAACTTCGCGATCTGCTCCAGGCTGGACTGCCTGAGCGTTACTCCATCGAGCGCCTGATCGGCCGCGGTGGCGCGGCGACGGTGTATCTCGCTCGCGAGAGCCACCCGAGCCGTCAGGTCGCGATCAAGGTCCTCAACCCGAGTCTGGCGGCGCGCATGGGGCGGGAACGCTTCCTGCGGGAGATAGACCTCGCCTCCAGCCTCACGCACCCCCACATCGTGCCGATCTACGCCGCGGGTGAAGCCGGACTGCTGCTCTACTACGTGATGCCCTACGTCGGGGGCGTGTCGCTCCGCGAGCGCATCCGCCGCGAGGGGCAGATACCGCTGGAAGAGGCGATCACGATCTCGCACGAGGTCGCCCGAGCGCTGCACTACGCGCACCAACACAACGTGGTGCACCGCGACATCAAGCCCGAGAACATCCTGCTGCACGACAACCACGCGTTGGTCGCCGATTTCGGCGTCGCCCGGGCGATAACGATGGCGGGCGGTGAGCCCATTACAGAGACCGGCGTGACGATCGGGACGCCGACCTACATGAGCCCCGAGCAGGTCTCCGGCGACGCACAGATCGACGGACGCACCGACATCTACTCGCTGGGGTGCCTGCTGTACGAGATGCTTGCCGGGGAGCCGCCATTCCAGGCCACGACGACGCAGGGCACGCTAGCCCGGCACCTGGTGGATCCGGTACCGTCGCTGCGGGCGCTGCGCCCAGCCGCTCCCGCCGAGATCGAGCAGGTAGTCGAGAAGGCACTCGCGAAGAGCCGCCCCGACCGGTATCAGACGGCACGGGAGTTCTCGGAGGACCTGGCTCACGCCCACGGCATGGCAGCCGCCGCCTGGACCCCGCAGACCGGTGAGATCCAGCCGACGACCGTCACGACCGCACGCCGCCTCCGGTCACACCGCTGGTACACACTGGCCGCCGTCGTCGTGGTGGGCGCGCTCCTCGCCCTCTGGTCACAGCCCTGGAAGGGCGACGGCGCGGTGTCAGGTTACGCTGACTCGCTCGCCGTGAGGATGGTCGAGAACCTCACGGGCGACACGGCGTTCGACCGCACCTCCCACGCGCTCACGCATGACATCATCGGCTATCTGGCCAACTTCGACGGACTCAAGGTCATCTCCCTGCACTCGGTCGAGGCTCTCGTGGATGCGCGGCTGACTGCGCCGCAGCTTGCGGAGTCACTCAAGGTGCGCCTCATCCTGGAAGCGCAGTTGAGGCAACGCAGCGGGCAGACATTCCTGAACGCGTGGCTCGTAGACGCCGAGTCGGACGCACACCTTTGGAACGACACGCGCGTGATCCCGGAGACCGCCGCTGCAGACCCCGAAACCGTGCAGTGGATCGGGGCCGCGGTGGCAGCCAACGTGGCCGGCATCGAGAGAAGGGTGGAGATCGAGGAGGCGCCGCAGAGCCCCGGCCACGGGGCGTTCATCGTCGGGCAACACTGGCTGCCGCGGCGCACCGCACCTGCCATTTCGCGTGCGATCGCGGCATACAGCCAGGCTGTTGCCGACGATTCGAATTACGCCGCGGCGTACGCCGGCCTGTCGCAGGCGTACGCGCTGTCGCTGGCCTACCGCTACCGCGTGAATCTCGAGGGATACGAAGCGGCGGGCATGGCCCTGGCTCTAGCCGATCGCGCCATCGAACTGGAGCCCGATCTCGCGTCGGGCTACGCGTCCAGATCCTACATCGCCGGTCGTTCGGGTGCGCCCCGCGAACAGGTGGCCGCCGACTGCGCACGCGGCCAGCAGCTCCAACCCAACAACCCCGACGTACCGTCGTGGTGCTCCCGGGCGCTCGCAGCGGTGGGACAACTCGACTCGGCACTGGCCGAGGCCGAACGCGCGGTGGCCCTCGACCCGCAGTCGCCGGGACGCCGCCTCGCTCTCGCCTACGAGGCTCTGGGCAGCGGCCGGTATGACCTTGCCATTCGCGAGTCGCAGGTAGCCGGGGCACTCGAGCCCGAGTTGGTGCTGCCGCGCGCAATCGAGGCGCGGGCACACTTCCTGAACGGCGACCCCCAACGCTGCGCGTCGGTCCGCCTCGGCCCTCATGCGGTGATCCGCGCCATGTGCCTTCACGAGTTGGGCCAGACCGAAACAGCCCGCGCCATCGCGGATTCGGTCGGAGCAGCAGTGACCGCGGGAACGACGAACGACTTCGCCTTCACCGACGTGACGCGCGCCGAGGATCTCGCCGCCTACTACGCGTGGATCGGGGACACGGAGCGTTCGCTCGAGTGGCTCAGGCTGGCATACGAGCTGTCGCCCAGTGGCGTGGAGGTACGGGTCCTCGAGTCGGCGCTTTTCGACCGTATGCGGAGCAACCCTGATTTCGCTCGCGAGGTGGCGCAGATCCGTGGTCGCATCTGGGACCGAGTGCGAGCAACGAGTGAGGACTTCAGGTCCTGGTGATCCAGAAACCTGTGAGGAGATCGATGCGACTTGTTTTGATGGCCGGACTACTCATGCTCGCTGCTTGCGGCGGGCAGGGGGCGGACGGAACGCCCGCGGACACGCTGACGCAGCGTCAGCGCGACAGCGTCATCGGCGCTTCCCGTCTGCCGGGCGCAGGCGGCGTGCGCGGCGCCCTGGAGGCCTCCGACTCGGCGGCGGCGCGCCGGGCGCTGGTGGATTCTCTGAACCGGGAGAACTGAGCCGCGCGCACTACCTGGGAGGTCCGAGCGAGAAGGCTGCCTCCAAATCGTGGCGCGAGTACACTCGAAACGAGATCAGCGTCTCGGTGTCGCTGATCCCCTCGACCTTCAACATCTGCCCAGTGACGAGATCCGCCAGCTCCTCGTTGGTGCGCACGCGAATGATCGCCACAAGGTCGTACCGCCCAGCCACCGAATAGACCTCCGAGACGCCGTCGACCTCCGCAAGCGTCTCAGCCACCTCCTTGATCCGGTCGCGCTCTACGTTCATCAGAACTAGGGCCGAAACCATGGGACCGCCTTTCTCTTCGCACGCGCGAAGATAGGCGGCCGCACCTCCGGAGGCCAGCCGCTACCCACGCTCACTGCAACGCGGGGTCCGTTGCGGCGGTCAGTTGCAGATCGTCGAAGTAGGCCCTTACCTCCGAGCGCGTGTTGTCCGTGTCCACCATGAGCGCCACGCCCGATAGCTCGTCCGGGTCCTCCCCGAAGAAGGCGCGGTAGTCCGCGATTATGTCGCGTTCGACTCCATGCCAGGCGCCGGCCCCCGAATCGCCGCTGGCCACCACGATCATCGCCACGTTGGCGGCGTACGGGCTCGGGTACACGCTCCCCGCCGGCTCGCTCGCCGCCCACACGTAGCACAACGCCTTGTTGCTTCGGCTGGGGAACTCGCCGCCAAACACGACGAAGACCCGCGCCGCGAAGTCGTCGCCACGCTTCTCACGTTCGCGCTCGTTCCCGGGGATCGCGTGATCGACCTTCCAGCGCCAGGCCAGACGGCCCGAGCGGGGAGCTTCGAAAGGCACGGGCCGCCACAGGCCGGAGGCCGCACTTCGGCTCTCCGCGACGAGCACCGGTTGTCCCCCGTCGTCTTCCACCTTGTACCGTGTGTTGCGCCGGGCCAGGCTGCGCTCCCGCCAACGGTCCCTCCAGCCATCCTCGAAGGACTCCTCCAGCAGCACGTGCTCCGCTCGGGCCCCGTGGCCCGAATGCAACCATTGGGCCGGTAACAGGGCTCCAATACCAAGGAGGCCCGCGAGTCCGATGAGGGGGACGAGAGGGTACATGGCAACCGTCAGAGGGGTCATCCCATCAAACGCCGCGAATTGCGTGAGGTTCCCGCACCGTACATCCTGGTTGGCTCCTGCATCTGGTCGGGGAGCGCGTGCGCGCCTATCATCATAGGTGCGCGAGTCGCTCACCATTGGACGGTTCCTACGTGAACAGCCTCCACCAACACGTCCGAAAGGCCCTGGCCGACCGTTACGCCATCGAGCGTGAGATCGGACGTGGTGGCATGGCGGTGGTGTACCTTGCGCGCGACCTCAAGCACGACCGGCCGGTAGCGATCAAGGTGTTCCGTCCCGAGCTGGCCGCAACCCTCGGCACCGAACGGTTCCTGCGCGAGATCCAGATCGTAGCCCGACTACAGCATCCCCACATTCTCCCGCTGCACGACTCGGGAACCGCCGAGGGTCTGCTGTACTTCGTCATGCCGTTCGTAGAGGGGGAGTCCCTGGCCACCCGCCTTGCCCGCGAGAAGACGCTCCCCGTGGAAGAGGCCGTCGAAATCGCAGCTGAGGTGGCAAGCGCGCTGGACTACGCGCATGCGCAGGGGGTCGTGCACCGCGACATCAAGCCCGCCAACATCCTGCTTTCCGGCGGTCACGCGGTGGTCACTGACTTCGGGATCGCGCGCGCGGTGAGCGCCGCGGTGGAACCACGCATAACCGCGGAAGGCTCCCCGATCGGAACGCCCACCTACATGAGCCCGGAGCAGGCTGCGGCCGACACCGGTGGGGTGGACGCTCGCACGGACATCTACAGCCTCGGGTGCGTGCTGTACGAGATGCTCACGGGCAAGCCGCCATACGACGGCCCCACACTCGAGTCCATCTTCGCCCAGATCATCACCGGCGAAACGCCCGAGCTCAAGCAGGCGAGGTCCGATGCGCCGACTCACTTGGGCCTCGTAGTGGCGAAGGCGCTCGACAAGTCTCCGGCCAAGCGGTTCCGCACCGGCGGCGAGTTCGCTCGGGCACTCCAAACCGGCAAGGTGGAGTCGCGGGCCGGCCGCGGCCGGCTGCAGTTGTGGCTCGGAGCCGCTGCCGTCGGTTTGGTATTGCTGCTCGTGTGGTGGCTGCGGCCGGGCAGGCTGGAGAGCGTAGTCGCGGTCGATGCGCAGGTGATCGCCGTTGTGCCGTTCACTACCTCCGGCCAGAACGTCGAGGTGTTGGGAGAGGGAATGGTGGATCTGCTGTCCACCAACCTCGATGCGGTCGGCGGGATCAGAACGGTGGATCCGCGCACCGTACTGCATCGCTGGCGCCAGCGTGCCGACGACGACGGCGTGGACCTCGAAGGGTCCCTGGCCATTGCCAGAGAACTCAACGCGGGTTCGGTGCTGCTGGGCAGCATAGTGGAGGCGGGTCCCGAGGTTCGGCTGAGCGCAGAGCTTCGCACAGTGCGCGGCGAGCGCCTGGCACAGGCTACTGCGGACGGTCCGGCGGACAGTGTTCTGGCACTCGTGGACAGCCTCAGCCTGCGGCTGCTGCGCGACGTGTGGCGCTCCCGCCAGCCGCTGCCCGACCTGCGTGTGAGCGCGATAACCACCGGCTCGCTCGCCGCAACGCGCTCCTACCTGCAGGGCGAGCAGTACTACCGCCGCTCTCAGTGGGACTCGGCTCTGGCCGCATTCGGAGGTGCGATCGCCGAAGATCCGACGTTCGCACTCGCGCTGTTCAGAATGGGCCAGACCGTGAGCTGGCTACGCGGGCACGGCTCACCCCAAGCAGTGAGGCTGGGCGAAGCGGCCGCGGAGTTCGCGGAGCGGCTCCCGGAGCGCGAGCGGACCCTGGTCATAGCCAACCAGCTGTTCCAGGCCGGGAGCCTCGCAGCGCTGGATACGCTGCGGAGCTACGTCGCGCGCTACCGAAACGACGCCGAGGGTTGGTATCAGTTCGCCGACGTGCAGTACCGCGCCCGCTATGTCATGGCCGTTGGCCCCGAGGAGCTGTTTACCTCGTTCGACCGCGTCCTGGAGTTGGATTCCACTTTCGCGCCTGCTCTGCTCAATCCTATCGAGCTGAGCCTGCTCGAGCGGGACAGCGCACGATTCGATCGTTACTTCGGCGCCCTGCGGCAGAGCTCCAGCACACGAGAGGCAGAGCGCTTCGAGTTGGCGCGCCGGCTGCTCTGGAGCTCACCCGACACCGCGGTGGCACTGCTCGACTCGATCGTGTTCGGACCAGGCTACGATCCGATCCGGGACGCGGCAGCAATGCTCGAGTACGTGTTGGGTGCATCGAGCCTGGGGCCTGACTGGACCCCCCAGACTCTGGTGGATGCCCTCGACGCGGTGCTCGCGGCAATTGCCCCCGGCGATCCGCGTTCGGTGAGCTTCACCGCAACCAAGGCGCGCGTGTTGAGCGGCGCGGGTCGGCTCGCCGAGGCGCGCCCACTGGCCGACGCCCTGCTCGGGGCGGCTCCACCCGTGGGCCGTACTGTGTCGATTCTTCCGGTGATGGCGGGGTACGCCCCCATAGCGTCGGCCACGCGCGCATTCGAGAGCCTCGAAGACGCGAGGCCGTTTGACCTGAGGGAGCAACAGAGTATCGACTACTGGCGGGCGCTCGCCGCACTGGCGCGGCGCGAGCCCGGAGCGGCGGTCGCCATCGCGATGGAGGCGACCGCCAGGGACACTGCAGACGAGGCCGCCGCGCACCGCGGCCTGTTCACTGCCGTGCGGGGGTGGGCGAGCCTCGTAGCGGGCGACACGGCCGCCGGAGTGGCGCTGCTGAGTTCAGGACTAGCGAGCGCCGGATACGGTCCATGGGTAACCGATGCCGCGGCGCCGCTTCGCTTTCAACTGGCGTTGGCGCTGTCGGACAGAGCGAACACCCGTGAGGAAGGCGTTCGCCGCCTGCGATTCGGAATCGGCGTCGGCGACCGGGAGTTCGTACCGCTGACGTACGTCGCCCTGGGACAGGCACTAGTGGCAGTGGGCGACGTCGACGGGTCTGCGGCGGCGTACGAGGCGTTCGCGCGACGCTGGGAGAACGCGGACGCGGATGTGAGGGCTCGCATCGGCGACGTGAGGCTGCGGTTGCCGCGCTCGGCGCCCTAGACCTCTGAAGCCGGAGTCGTTCCACCCATCACCCGCTCAGCAGCCGATGCCTTGAGCAGCGACGCCGGCGCATTGAGCTCCCACCACTCCCGTGCCCGCTCGGCAGTCCACAGACCCGCAGAATCGCACGCAGTGATGGCATCGGCGAGCTCCCCCACAGTACGCGGACGGTCGCGGCGGTCCTTCTCGAGACAGTGCATTATGACCCGCTCGAAATCGGGCGGGACGGCCAGCTCGGTGCGTTCGCTTGGCGGCTCGGGCCGCTTGCGGACGTGGTCCATCATCACCTGCATCGGGCTGCCGGTGAAGACCAGCCTGCCCGTCAGCAGCCAGTAGGCCACGCATCCCAGCGAGTAGATGTCGGCTCTGCCGTCCACGTCGGGATCCGCCTCCGCCATCTCCGGCGCTATGAACGCCGGCGTGCCCACCGCGATGCCCTCCACGGTCATCGTGGCGTCGCCGGACTCGACCGGCCCGATGGTCTTCACGAGGCCGAAATCGAGCAGCTTCACCTGGTCCTGCTTGAGCCCCAAACGACACGAGTAGACGTTGGCGGGCTTGATGTCGCGGTGGATCAGCTCGTTTGCGTGCGCCTCCGCCAGGGAGTCACACGCCTGCAGCAGGAAGTGAATCGCCCGCTCGGGGGGCACCGGCCCAAAGCGATCCACCATCGAGTTGAGATCGAAGCCGTCGAGCAACTCCATCACGAGGTAGAACGTGCCCTCGTCGGTCACGCCGAAGTCGTACAGCTCGATGCTGTGAGGTGAGCGCAGCGCCGCCGTCGCCTCGGCCTCGCGGCGAAACCGCTCCAGCGGCCCCGGCCCTCCCCGCTTCCGACTCGCCTCCACGACATCCGGCTTGATCAGCTTGATCGCAGCCGGGCGCGCAAGCAGCCGGTGTTCGGCGGTCCACACCTCCCCCATTCCGCCTTCACCCAGAGGCTCCACCAGGCGGTAGCTTCCCATCGCCCTCGCCTCTCCAACCTCCTGCCCCAACCCGCGCAGCGTGTACGCCGGGATGAGAGCCAGGGCCGCACACACATAGTTCCAGTAGTACGCCTCAAACAGCTGTGCCGGCGGAGGAACGGTGCGTCCGGCCAGCGCGGCGAGGTAGGCTCCCAGAGGATCCATCGACGCGACCACCAACGATGTCACAAGGACCTTGCCCAGGGTGTTGGGCACGATCACCGGAAACAGCAGGAGGATCAGGCATATCCCGGACATGCCGAACTGCGGAACGCGCACGGGCTCGCTCACCATCTTGAGGACAACCCCGACGATCACCGCGAGGGCTACCTCGAAGAGCAAACCGAAATCCAGTGTGCGCTGGCTGGGGATGACCTCGTAGTACGCCAGGAAGAAGACCGCGAGCGACAGCAGCAGAGCGGCGAACACCGCGATGTCCACGGGCCCGGGGGGCTCCCCGATCACCGGGCCGCCGATCAGCGGCAGGACGGTGAATACGAGCAGGTTGGCGGCGATCACGCCCGCCATCAGCAGCGCGATGAGACCCAGACGACGCGACGCGCTCTCGAGGATGTCGGACGGGATCTCAGACGACCGTGACACGTCGGCGGTGCGCCGAGCGTGGATCCTGCGGTGGCTCACGGCCGCGCCCTCAGTACCTGAGCAGCGACGCCGCCCATGTGAATCCCGACCCGAAAGCTGCGAGGCACAGCATGCTACCGCGCTGCACCGTCCCGTCCGCGACCGCCTCGCTCAGCGCGATCGGGATGCTGGCAGCGGTTGTGTTGCCGTACTTGGCGATGTTGCTGAACACCTTCTCATCGGGCACGCCGAGCCGCTTTCGCACCATCTCGGTTATGCGCTCGTTGGCCTGGTGGGGAATCACCAGGTCCACGTCTTCGGGCGCTACGCCCTGGCTCTCGAGCACCTCGAGTATCACGGCCGGGAACTTCGTGACGGCGTGCTTGAACACCTCTCGCCCGTTCATGTGCGGGTGGGTCGACCCCTCGTCGATCATCTCCTTCGTGATCCACGGAGTCTTCGCCGCACCTGGCTTGAGCAGGCACAGCTCCTTGGCATAGCGGCCGTCCGAGTGCAAGTGGTGCCACAGGAAGTGGCTGCCGTCCGAGCCGTCGGTCACCTCGAGGCAAGCGACCCCCGCGCCATCCCCGAACAGGACCGCCGTGTCGCGGCCCTCCGAATCCATACGCAACCCGGCCGAGTGCTTCTCCGCGCCCACTACGAGCACCCGGTCGAACATCCCCATTCGTATGTAGGCGTCAGCCGCCGAAATGCCGTAAACGAAGCCGGTGCACTGATTGCGCACGTCCAGCGCACCCACGTCCCGGAGTCCCAGTTTCCGCTGCAGCAGGACGCCGTTGCCGGGAAAGTACAGGTCGGGCGAGAGGGTGGCGAAGATTACGAAGTCGACGTCCTCGGGCTTCCACCCGGCCTGCTCCATCGCGACCTTGGCGGCCTCCAACGCGAGATCGGTGCAGCCTACGTCGGCGTCCGCAAAGCGGCGCTCCGATATGCCGGACCGCTCGCGGATCCACTCATCGGAGGTATCCATCAGCTTCTCCAAATCGTGGTTCGTCACGACACGTTCCGGGACGTAGTGACCGATACCGGCAATCCGTGCGTAGCGCGTCATCAACCCTTCCTCCACTGGACTCAGGCTCGTCAGCTCGCATTCCGACCGGGTCGCCGCTGCCGGTCGATCCGGCGGGCTACTCTCGTGCTCCCTCAGTCAGCACTCTCAGGCGCCGCAGCAGCTCGCCCACCCGGCGCATCTCCGTCCCATAACGTGCCCAATCGCCAGTGCGTTGGGCGGCCATCGCCGCTTCATAGTGCTCACCCGCCTGACGGGCAAGCTCCGCGACGCTCTCGGGGAGCGCCGGCCGAGCGGCCGCGGCAGCCTCGAGAGTGGCTGCCGGGCGGCTCTCTGTGTCGACTGCGCCGCCGAACAGCCTGGCGAGGCTTCGCTCGAGAGTTTCCTCCATCGCCACCTGGTTCTCGTACGCTACGATCACACGCTTGAGCTCGGGGATGCGGCCGCCCTCGGCGCGCAGGTAGAGCGCCTGAACGAAGATGAGCGACTCCTCGATGGGGATGACCAGCAGGTTACCTCGGATGACCTGCGAACCGCGCTGGTCCCACAGGGAGACCTGCCGCGAGATCTCGGTGTCCTGGTTGATTCGGTTCACGACCTGCGTCGGCCCAAACACCAAACTCTGGCGCGGGAACCGGTACACCATGAGCTCGCCGTAGTGCTCGCCGTCGTTTCGCGCCACCATCCATGCGGAGAGGTTGTCCTTCCCGCGCGGCGTGAACGGAGTCATGAGGATGAACTCCTCACTGTCCTCGCCCGGCAGCGTCATGATTATGTGGCGCAGGAACGGGTCCCTGGCGTCCTCCATCCGCGCCACCGTGGGGACCTGCCACTGGTCCTCGCGATGATAGAAGACCTCCGGCTCGGCCATATGATACGTCGTGTAGAGCGCGGCCTGCCCTCGGAACAGGTCTTCTGGATAGCGGATGTGCGCTCGCAGGTCCGGCGGCATGGAGTCCAGTGGCTGGAAGATCCCCTCGAAGATCGATGCGTAAGTCCGAATCAACGGATCGTCCGGGTCCGCAAGGTACGCCTGCACATCACCATCGTAGGCGTCGATGACCACCTTCACGCTGTTACGCATGTAATTGGCTCCCTGCCCCACGCGTGCAGAGTAGGGATACCGGTTCGTGACCGTGTAGGCGTCGAGAATCCACTTCAGCCGCCCCTCATCGGTGATCACCATGTATGGGTCGCCATCCCACTGCAGGAAGGGCAGCGCCTTGGCCGCGCGCCGCCGCACGTTGCGGTGGTAGAGTGCTCTGCTCTCTCTGCCGATATCCTGCGACAGGAACATCTTCATCGAGCCGAAGTGCATGCTCAGGACGAACCTGCGCAGCCACGACCCGACCTTCACGCCGCCGGTTCCCTCGTATGACGTGAACACGTTCCCCTCGCCGGAGGGAAAGTCGAACTCCTCCTGATTCGTGTTCACGAAGACGTAGCTGCCGGACAGCTCCCCGTAATAGATGCCGGGCCGGGTGATGTCGAGAGTGACCGAAGACGCGGGAGGCAGGTCTTTGATGAACAGGACGGGGAGCCCCTCCTCGGTGACCTGGTTCACCGGTCCCAGTGTGAGCCCCATGCCGTGCGTGAAGGTCAGCCGCTCGTTGATGAACGTGCGCGTGGGAAGCGATGCCGGATTGAGCTCCCGGGGCGATAGTAGAACCTGACGGTAGAGCCCATCGATCCAATACCTGTCATCGTCCACCGAAACGAAGTCGTAGTAGGTCCGGATCTCCTGCAGCTGTCCGAAGGTCTGCAGCAGCGGATCGCGGTCCCATAGTCGCACGTTGCGGATAGTGGCTTCGTTGGCCTCGATGTCATCGATAGTGAGACCCGACTCTCCGCTCAGTTCCCGCACCTCCACGTCGTCCAGGCCCCACGCCATTCGCGTCGCCGCGATGTGATGCTCGATCTGAGGCCCCTCTTTCACCAGCTCGTTGGGCACTACCACCAAGCGCTGAACGGCCGTGCTGGCGAGCGCTCCCACCAAGCCGAACACGAAGTAGACAGCCGCTGCAACCACCGTGTGGCGCACCAGCCGGCGGCGACGGGCGCCCACGAGGACGAACACCGCTCCCACGAGCGCTACGACGCCGGCGATCCGCAGCACAGGGACCTGTATCGCCAGATCCGAATAGCTGGCGCCGAGAAGCGGTCCGGTCGTGGAATACAGCAACGAAGGCAGGCGCACCAGGAACACCGTCGCTGCCGTGGTAAGGAACAGCGCCGCGATGAGGCCCCCGAGGTGCCACTCCGCCGACGGCTCGATTACCACACGCCGGCCGTGCACAACGATGTCTCGTCGCAGAAGGTAGAGCGCCGCGGTGACTGCGAGCGTCAGCACGAGCACGGTGACGATCAACCCGATCACGACGGAGAAGGCGGGCACTGAGAAGATGTAGTAACTGACGTCCCTGCCAAATACCGGATCAGCTACGTCGAACGGAACTCTATGGCTGAAGCGGAGCAGCGTGAGCCACGCACCTGAGGCAGCCGCCCCCAGCAAGAGCCCGAGCAGCACGGCGATCGGCAGCGCGGTGCGCCGCAGCAGCCGGGTCACGTCCACCTTGGGCAATCCGGAACGGAGGTCCACGACCATCGGGTCGGGCACCATACCGCGCTGAGCGAACCGAAGGTTCACATAGACGAACGCGCCGGCGACGATGCCTACCACGAGTCCGAGACCGACCTTCGTAGTGAGCGCTGTGAGGAACACGGACTGGAATCCCAGTGCCGAGAACCAGTACCAATCGGCCGCCATGTCGATCGCGGCCGGTACGACTGCGAGGAGGACGAAAGCGGCCACCAAGACGCCGACGAGCACTACTGCCCTGCGAGCCATTTCACCACGATCCTGTGGATGGGTTATTGCTAAACATAGCGGGCGGCCCGTCCGGCCGCCCCTCGAGTCAGCCGGCGCCTAGTAGGCGAATCCGGTCCGGAAGTAAAGTGCCGTCCGCTCATCGCTGGCCGCCACGGCAAAGGTCAGGACCATTCGCTGGGCGACGAAGGAGAGCCACACTCCGCCTCCTGCCGCCCAATGCCACGTGTCGGAGTCCTCGCCATCGAGGAACACGCGCCCCAGGTCGCCCAGGCCGAACAGCCCGATCTGGCCGGGCAACAGAAACATGAAGCGCCGCGCGTTGAACCGAACCTCGGCGTTGGCCCACACCGCGTGCTCACCGGCATAGCGGTTCTGGCGACCAAGGCGCACGGTCCGGTCGTCACCGATGAACGCCGCGTGCTGAAACGGGATGGAGTCACCCAGCACGGTTCTGGCGCCGGCCCGCAGGGCGAGCGTCGGCCGAAACGGCAGCGAGTGGGCCGTCAGATACGTGGAAGCAACGCCCTCCAGCGCCCCATATGTCGTCGCGACGTCCCACACCTCCGGGTACAGCTCGCCCGTGAGCAGCACGTGGAACCCGCGCGTGGGCCAGGAGGAGAGATCGCGGGTATCGATGCGCAGGCCGCCGATCAGGCCCACCTCTCCGAATGTCCCGGAACCATACAGCGTGTCGCTCTGGATGATGCGCGCAGTGTCTTCCTTGGTGACGAAGTAGTTCATCAACGGCCCGAGGCCCAGCTCGACCCGCCTGCTTCCGAGCGGGAGGAACAGCACGGGTGCGAGTGTGATCTGCCGCTGCCTCACCCGGGACGAGTCTCCCTCGATGGTGGGCGTCTCATTCCCGAAGCCGAAGAACCGCATCGTCTCGATGCCGCTGGCCAGCGCGTATACCTCGGCATGGACGTCCGAGTTGGCCCAGGTGAAGTCGCTCTCGAAGTCGATCCGGCCCGTCTGAGCCCCCGTAGCGTATCCCGCCCGCACCTGCATCCACGAAGCGTAGGGGTGGCGCCGGAACCCCCGATGGGTGACCTGCGCCCCGCCCCCGAGGAAGAACCCGAGGTCCGGGCCCCCGCCGATCCACAGCGTCCCCTGGGTTCGCCTGCCCCAGTCCGGGGGCGGCAACGCCTCACGTTCCGACCGCTGATGCTCCGTGTACTCGCGCCGGTCCACCTTCACATTGGTCGGCCCCAGAGCCGAGTCCGCGGCGGTGGCGTACAACCGAACGCCGCCCGCCCGCGACGAATCGACTACCAGGTCCCCGTCAGCACCGATCACTCGGATGGTGATTCCCTTTCCCGGACCCCGCACCACGACCCGGTCCGCCCCTCCGTGCAGGTAGAAGCGCAGCTCGCTCGTCTCCTCGCGGCTGAACCGGCGCTCGAGATAGGGCAGCCGCGCCGCGCCGCTGACGATGGTGACAACCGTCGTATCGTTCGCGAGGCGATCGATGACGACCGCTTCGACTTCGTCGGTCCCGTGGATGTCCACGTCCCCGGCGAGCAGGCGGTAAAGCTCATTGGCAGCCAGCGGCAACGCGTCGCGGCGCCTCTTCAGAACCTCGGTGAGCCACGCCCCGTTGAGGGCGTAGTACTCCGGAGCCAGCCGGCGCACCGCGTCCTCGATCACCCGGTCCGACAGGTTCCACTTGAGCCGCGCGGCGGCGGAGTCCCACGCAGGCTTCTCGAGCCCCACCAGGAACCGGCGGTCCAGCTCGCGGGCGTTGAACGTGAGCCCGAACATGCCGGGGTACTCGGCGTCGAACTTCACGAGTTGCGGGGCGTACTGGCGCACCAGCCACAGTCCGATCCCGTCGAACCGCGCCAGCGCCTGGTCGCGGTCCTCGGGAATCGGAATCCACCCGGTGACATCGGCCTCGCCGAACCGGGCCCAACCCCACTGGCCCCGGTGCCGGTCCCAGTCCCCGATCAACAGGTCGAACAGACGGGCCGTGAGGAACGCGCGTGCGTCCACGCGGTCGCGCGCGGTCCGCTGGACGCGCTCGAAGATCTCGTCACCATCCACGATCTCGTCCGCCCCCGCGAAACCGGGCCGTCCGGGCTCTGCGATGGGACGTCTTGCGATGTAGCCCAGCGTGCCGGCGAAACGCTCGCGGTGCTCCCCCAAGGCAGGGTCGTCGGGCAGCACCACCAGTATCGGGTCCGTATGCGGTATGCCTGCCGCATCCATCAAAGCCGCCACCACCGGCGGTGCGCCGGGGTGCGCTGAGCTCGTCTGATCCTGAACGATGCTCTCCACGACCGATCCTTCCCACTCCGGCGGCAGCACGTCCATGTCCTTGTCCACCGAGCGGAAACCGTACTGGAATCCGTCGCCGCCGCGGAATCGCAGGGACTTGGTCTGGAATCCCCCTCCTGCGGTGGTCGGAGTGAGCCCGCCACCGAAGGTGGCCAGGTCGAGTAACGGAGAACGCACCGGCTCAGTCCACAGCTCGCGGTAGTCGGAGCCGAAGTAGAAGCGGTACAGCCAGCCCTTCCCGTACTCGGGACCGGCAACGACCGCGGTATCCGATTCCTGGGCTGCTGCGCGCGGCGCGCCCAGCGCCGCGACCAGCACGGTCAGCAACACCGCACCGGCCCAAGCGCGCCTGCAATGGGAGGTTGGCATGATCAGTCTCCGCCGGTGTCGAGCCACATCGAGAAGCTTTCCGTGATCCCCCCCTCCTCATCCACCGTAATGACGGCGAGCCGCGCCCGGCCGTCGTGCAGGAAATCGACCCGCACGAACCCGCTGGCGGGTTCTGCGTAGCGGGACCCTTCGATGTAGAAAGCGCGGTCCGAATGACCGTAGTAGCCCGTGCCGCTCACGACGATGTGCTTCACGTGCTGGTCTTCCCGGCCGTCGATCACCTGCAGGTTATGCTCGTGCCCCGCCGCGTATATCAGAGCAGGGTGCGCCGCGAGCGCCGTCTCAATCGAGTCCCGCTGCTGCTCGTTCAGCTTCCCGGACATGTCCTGGTCCGAGATGCCCGACATGCGGGCGACGGGATAGGCCGACCCGATGATCGGAAGCGGAAGGTAGAGCCACTTGACCGCCGCAGTCAGAGGGAAGATGTGATCCTGCCACGTGAAGTTCCCCCCGTGCGTACCGCCGGTCGCAAGCGGGTGGTGCGCCGCCACCACCACGTGCCGGTCACCGGCGCGCCCGGCTTCGGCGCGCAGCGAGTCGGTAACCTCCCACTTCGCATCAGCGGGACACGCAGAGTTGGGATGCTGGGGTTTCGGGTGCTGGTTGAGCCACCACTGGGTGTCGAGCGCGATCACACGCACTCTGGCACCGAAGTCCACCGACACCGGACCGGGGCACCCGCCACCCGGTAGGAACACGACATCCGGCGCGCCCCGCTCCATCACGTAGCGCTCCTGCCGCAGGATCGCCTCCCAACCACCCTGGCGGCCTCTGATCCAGTCGTGGTTACCGGGAACGACGATCCCGCGCCCCCCTGCCTCCAGCACCGCGTCTACTTGCTCCGCGAGCCTGCGCTCCATCTCGGCGCGATCGTCAGCCGTTGAATCCGGCAGACCCAGGGGGTAGATGTTGTCGCCCAGGAAGATCGCCACGCCGTTCTGGCCGAGCGGTCTCATTTGAGCGGTGAGAGCAGCGAGTACCGGATCACCCGGCTCGGGCTCCCCCGCATCGCCGATCAGGAACAGTGCGGTCTCGATGTCCTCGGCCCCCAGGACAGGTGCCGGCTGCCAGTCCGGTTGGCTCCCCTTGGAGCTGCACGCGAAGACGAGCGCGGCGAATGAGACCACGACGCTGAGGCGCATATTTTCCCCTTATCCACCCGCCCCGTGTGCCGTCCCCAACGCGGCGCCAAAATCGCTCCCGGCAGGATGCTGGAACACGCGCAGCCCGAACTCGGGCGCAACTGCGAGGACGTGGTCGAAGATGTCCGCCTGTATGCGCTCGTAGGCGATCCAGTCCGTGATGTTCGTGAACGCATAGATCTCGAGCGACACGCCGTCGGGGTTGGGGTCGAGCTGCCGCACCATCAGGGTCATGCCCTGGTGCATCTCGGGGCGCTGCCTGAGGTAGTTCTCGATGTAGACGCGGAACGTGCCGAGGTTCGTGAGCTGGCGCCGATTGACGCTCTCGTCGAGGTTGCCATCCCCCCTCGGCGCATCCTCGGCAAGCTCCTTCCGCTTCCCGGCGACATAATCCTCGAGCAGCGCGAAGCGCTCGAACCGGTCCAGGTCGGCATTGTCCAGGAACCGCACCGTGTTCATGTCTATGGACAGCGAACGCTTGATGCGTCGGCCGCCCGACTCCGACATGCCGCGCCAGTTCTTGAACGCCCCGTCCACCAGCTTGTGCGTCGGGATCGTCGTGATGGTCTTGTCCCAGTTCTGCACCTTGACGGTGTGGAGCGCGATGTCGATGACGTCACCGTCGGCGCCGTACTGCGGTACTTCGATCCAATCCCCCACGCGCACCATGTCGTAGCTCCCCATCTGCAGGGAGGCCACGAACGACAAGATGGTGTCCCGGAAGATCAGCATCATGACGGCGGTCATGGCGCCGATGCCGCTCAGGAACACGAGCGGCGAGCGGTCCAGCAGAGTGGCCAACACCACGATGCCGCCGATCACGAACAGGGCTATCTGGACTACCTGGACGAATCCCTTTATGGGGCGGCTGCGCGCCTCGGGGCGGCGCTCGTACATGTCGTTTACAGCGGAGAGGAACGCCGTCGCCGCCGACACGCCGATCATCACCATCGCGGCCGCGGTGGCCCGCATGACCAGCGCGGTCAGGTAGTCGGAGACCGAGGCCAGCTGGACACCGTAGTAGACCACGAGGGCCGGCACCAGATAGGACAGCCGTTGGAACACCTTGCGCCGGATCAACGCGTCGTCCCACCCGGTGGCCGTACGCCGCGCCACCCGGCCGACAACCGCTTCGAGAACGCGCCGTACTACCCAGCCGATCGCCCACGCGCCGACCAGCACGATCCCCGCGCTCACGATCTGGGACGTCAGCGTAGACTGCTCGGTCAGCCAGGTGAACGCCGAGCGCAACCAACCCTGATCTCCGGCAGCCTGTTCCTGCAGCGGCACGAGCATTCTCATGCGGCGCCCCTACCCTCGAGCAGCCGCACTTGCTCCAGGGCGCCCGCGAACTGGACCTGGGACTTCTCCAGGTACTCGTCGATTTCATCCACGTAGCCGTCGGCTGACGCCGACCATACCCGGTTCAGGTAACGCTCTCCCGCGGTGAAGTAGTTCATCACCTCGGCATAGGCCTGGAGACCGTACACGTGACCGATGCTCTCGCGCGCTTCCACGAACATGTTGATGTCGTCGGGAAACACCTCGTCGATTCGCATCCGTACGTCGTAGGGATGCAGGTCGGCCTTCGCGGCATTGAGCTGGCGGATGTTCACCACGATGCGGTCGAGGCTCGCGTCTATGTCTTCCATGCCGCGCGCGAGTTTCCCCCCCTCACGCGCCTGCTGGTGGGTGACCGTACGAACGATGACGATCCCCGCCACGCCGACCGCCAGGGCAACCGCGTAGAGCGACCACTTCACGAGTTCCTCATCCAGCACACTCACCAGCGCTCCGGTCAGGAAGCCGACAGTGATCAACAGGTAGCCCAGGTTCTTCATATCCCTACCCTCCGATCCCGCCGGTGACGACGTAGTACAGGGCGAACCCAACGCCCACGAGCGCCTCACCGACTATGAGTCCGGCGGCTACCGGGATTCCCACGTCGTCGCTGAAGCGGTTTCCCATCTTCCAGTCCGACACTATTCGAAGAATCGTGCCGATGCTGTAGGTCAACACGATGTTGAACGGGAGGTAGAAGCCGAGTCCCACCAGGACCCCGAGCCCGCCTACGCCGCTCGCACTCAGGACCGCTCCCATGCCGGCCCCTGCCACGTACTTCTGAATCGGAACGTCGCCGCCGAGGATCCCCTGGATCATGCTGGCCAGCACCTGGCCTTGCGGGGCGGGAAGCCGCTCGCTCCCCAGTCCGTACGCCTGATGCAGCACGAATATCAGGGCCATGATCACGATGGGCCCGAGCCAGGTGGCCAGGAATTGTCCCATTTGCTGCTTCTTCGGAGTGGCGCCCACGAGATACCCGGTCTTGAGGTCGAGCATCAGATCGGTTGCCTGCGCCATCGCGACGCACGCCGCGGCCCCGACCATTACCGACGAGATGATTGCCGCAGAGTCGCCGATGCCACTCGTGATCACGATCAAGATCGTGACCGCGATCAACGTCATTCCGGACAGCGGCGACCAGTTGGTACGCCCGATGCACTCCGACAGGATCACGCCCGCCACCCAGATCCACAGCGTGGCGAGCACGGCCATGATGATACCGCGCGGCACGCCGACTTCATTCGTCGAGAGTATCGCGATAACGGTGAGCAGAATTGCCGCGAGACCTACCGCGATGTAGAGGAGCTTGATAGGCA
The DNA here is from genome assembly GCA_039587315.1 of Gemmatimonadota bacterium. Taxonomy (GTDB): domain Bacteria; phylum Gemmatimonadota; class Gemmatimonadetes; order Gemmatimonadales; family GWC2-71-9; genus WVYX01. The sequence goes on from JBDHIS010000002.1 coordinate 91,725, forward strand.
TCTCGTCCGTCGACACGGCGGTGCGTGTCTTCGACGCAGTCTGCATGCTCTTCACCGCGCTCACGATGAGCGGCAGGGCTAGCACTATGCCCATGAGCGCCCCACCGATGAGCATCCCGATCCCCACCGGCCGGAACAGGGCGACCCGCAGATAGCCGGCCATACTCGTGTCCGCCTCGGCGAGGGCCGCAGCTGTCGGGAGCAGATCCATACCCGCCAGCAAAGGGGCCAGGATCCAGTAGCAGACGTAACCGCCCACGATGAAGAAGAAGCCGCCCCGGCCCGCGATGAATCCCACGCCGATCGTGAGCAGCGAGACGTACCAGATGCCGTTCATGTAGTCCGGCATTCCGAGGACGCCTCCGAGGTTCCAGTTCTCGAATCCGGTGGCCTGGCTCGTGAAGTGGATCAGCGCACTCACAAATGCGCCCGACAGGAGCAGCACCGCCTTGTGCACCCCGGCTCCCGGCGACTTGAGGATCGTCGCCACCGCGACTCCACCCGGATACGTCAGCCGCTCGAAGTCGATCATCTGCTTGCGCAGCGGGATGATGAACCCGATTCCCAACACTCCGCCGGCGATACAGGCGAACACCATGAGGACTACGTTGAAGTCGGTCTCGCCCAGGATGAACAACGCGGGCACGGTGAACATCATGCCCGCCGACGCACCGTTGACGGAGCTGGCGATCGTCTGGTTGATGTTGTTCTCGACGATACTGCTGCGGCCCATTAGGCCGCGCAGGATGCCGAATCCGAGGATGGCGGCCAACTCCGACCCCTCGATGGAGAAGCCGAGAATGAGGGCAGCGTACCCGATGCTGAGGGCGATCAGGATCCCCAGTCCGTAGCCCACGAGGATCGCGGGCATGGTCAGCTCGGGATACGGACCGCGGCGGATCATCCGAGAGTCGGTGACCGGTGGGTTGGCCACGAAGCGTGTCCTTTCGGTTTGGTGCAGCCGGGAAGTGCCGTGCGTCGTGACGACGCCGTCGCGTCGCGGATGTCAGGTATTCTGGCTGCCGGGAGCGGCGCCCGCCACCCCCCATGGCAGGCGGTGACGCGACGCTGCCGCTCCCGCTATCATTTGCGCTATGCCCAAGGACCTCTTGAACGAGAACCAGAGGCGGCACGTGGCGACTCACGTGCACCTGCTGCTGGACGATCTGGCGCAGCTCACCCAACTGGCCGAGCTGGCCCGCCCCGGTGAGCCCTATCGCAAGCTCAGGGCGGCACTCGAGGAAGTAGAAGCGAGCGCTCAGGAGATGGTGGCGCAGCTGGACCTGCCGCCGCGCCGCGCCCACGGCGCCAGGCAGCACGTCGTGGCGGCAGCCAGCGTGTGGGGCACCCGAATCTACGAGCTCAACGCAAAGCGTCTGCGTGCATACGGCCCGGTACACGGCGACCTGGCAGAGCGCCTGGACCCACTGGTGACGAAGCTCAGAGGGCTATTGATGGGGCTCGGTGAGGCTGCGCAAGAGCTGCCGGAGGAGTAGAACAGAGAGACAGCTCTGGGCGGATTTCCTTGTTGATTGGACCGCGGACCTTACCCCTCAGCGCTCCCTCCGCGGCGGCCGAAGCTGAGGATCTTCGGGTTCAGGATCTCGCCGGCGCGGATTTCAGTGGCACGCCGCAGCGTCTCGTCCTCCTCCCACGCCTCCGGACCCTGAAGCACGCGCTCCAGGTAGGCGACGACGACCTGTGAGATCTCCCACGACGCGCTGCGCCACATGAACGTCGGAGTATGGTCGACGGAGTAGTAAGTCACATGTCCGACCTTGAAGGTCGGATCTTCAAACGAGGTGGGTCTCGCGAACGGAAAGCCCATTTCAAGGTCGCAGCTGACGTCGACGATCAGCGCACCCCGCTTAAGCTGCTCTTCCTCACCCCCCGAGATGTACATCAGCGGCCGTTCAGTGTCCTGGAGAATGCCGTTCACTATGACATCGGCTGCGGCCAGCGCATCGAGCAGCGGGCGTCGCAGCGGGCCCTCCTCGAGAACTTCGACCCGGTCGCCACCGCGAACGATCTGTCCGTAACGAGGTCCGATCACGCGGTCGCGGACCATGAGAGGTTGGCGCTGTGTGTATACTGTGATATCGCCTACCCCCAAACTGCTCAGCGCGTGGATCGCACCCCGGCTGGCGGACCCGAGGCTCATTACTACGGCACTCAGCCGGGACCCGTAGTGCCCGTCCAGTCCCATGATCGAGAACGCGTGGATGACCCCGCAGTAACCAGCCATCTCGTTATTGCGGTAGAGCAGGTGCATGCCCTGCGTTTCACCTTCCCACTTGTACATCGCTTCGAAGGCCAGCAGGGTCTGCTCGCGCTCGACGGCGACGCGCGTGACGTCCTGCTGCTGCACGCAATGCGGCCAGCCCCAGAGGACTCCACCGCGCCTCAGTTCCCGCAGGTCCTCAGCTGCCGGCTTCGGCAGCACCACCCCATCGCACTGGCTCAGCAATTCGCTTCGCGTGCCGAGTCCCCCAAAGCGCTCCGCGAGCTCATCGTCGGGAATGTCAAACGGCTCTCCATATCCCTCTTCGAACACGAGGCGCTGCGCGACATCATCAGGAATGGACGCAAAATGATCCGGGTGGATCGGCACCCGCAATTCGTCCTTCTTGCGCGATCGCCCAATGACTCCAAAGCTCGACAATGACATCGGATCCAATCAATCCACGTGTTGCAGGTTCTCTACAAACTCCAGCCCCGCGCCGGCCATCTCCCTGAGCACCGGCTCGTAGATCGACCGCTGCGTAGGAATGTGGCTCCCCGTCAGCTTGAGCTTACCCAGCATCAATAACTTCGCCGTCACAGCCGTGGGCAGCCCCACCGTCTTCGCCATGGCAGTGAACCCGTTCGCCTCTCCCTCGGCCACCAGCGTCGAGGTGATCCGTTCCGACCTCGAATCGCCGTACTCCACATCCAGCTCGTGCATGATCACGACCATGTCACGCATTCCCGGCACGAGCGGCAGTTTCCGCTTCAGGAGATGTATCATCATCGCAGCGGGAGTCTCTCCCTCGCACCCAACCTCCTCATCCGAGAACAGGCCCAGCCAGGTGAGATTCTCCATGATCTTGCCCGTCGGACTGATACCCAGGAAGCGTGACAGACGCGTTTCGACCAGCTCATCCACATTGGTCATCGGTAGGAACATCTCCACGACTTCCCTGTAGCTCCGCTCGTGGAGGCGTGGGATTCGCAGGTCCTCATTCGGCAACCCGATCCGAACGATCTTCTCCCACGTCTCGGACCACCCCGGATACCGCAGCGTTGCCCGGATCATCGTCCGCACGTGTTGTAGGCCGAACGTCTTCATGTACGCGATCGAGTCCCGGTTCGGGTACGCTTCCAGTGTGCCGACGCCACCCACCTCAACCGGCCAGGTATGATGAAAGACGTGGTGCCACGGCACGATCTTGATCTTGTCATTCTCCATGTACTGGGCGCCTTGCTCGCTCGCCATCACCACATTGCGCGGGTTCCAGGTGATGACATACCGCAACGGGTTGTGTTCCTGATTCGGCGCCGGTATACCGCTGCCGTAGGAGCGGAACCGCAAGATCTTGCCACCGCGCGCATGCACGCCGTCGATCACCGACATCGCCGACATGTGATCGATGCCAGGGTCCAACCCCAACTCGGTCAGCAACAAGATCCCCTTGCGCTGCGCATCAGGTCCCAGATCGCGCACCGTGCGGTTCCGATACGACACGGACAACATGTGCTTGCCGTGTGTCACGCAATCCCACGCCACCAGATCCTGGAAGCGCGCCGCGAGCATGTTGATGACCACGTCGGCGCGCTTGATCTGTTTGGAGCGGACCTGCTCATCGTTCACGTCGAACCTGATAGCCGTTCCGCGCGAGTGGTCACCGACGCGCTGCTGCGCCAAATCGCGGTCCAGATCCCCCACCGTCACATGCCAGTCGTGCTCTTCCGCCAACGCGAGAAGATGGTGTGTCAGGTAGGGAGTGCTCTGTCCCGCACCGAGAACAAGAATTCGTTTCATACGGATGCGCGGCCTTCTAAGAGGCGTTAGCCACGGTCGAGACTGCCTGCCGTAGAGAGGTGACTAAGTGATTCTTACCGCCGCATGATTCGAAGGTCAAGCAGCGACCCATCGCGGCGCGGCAGCCCACTTCGCTACAGAGGGCTCCGTGCCAGTCGACGATCCTGGACCAGCTTGCTAACTAGCGCAGGCCGCACTAGAGGTAGCGGCCGACGGCCATCGCCGCGACGGCAACGCCAAGCAGTACCGCAACCACGCGTCCGCCCTTCCGGGCGCGCGTCCGCAGACCCTGTATCTTCGCTCGCAGCGCGTCCTGGGCCGGACCGTCAGGAATCTGCTGCAGCTCGGAGCCGAGAGCCATGGCCCGAAGCGTGGCCGGCCGCATGACGAGCACACCGATGGCGAACGCGATCACCGATGCCAGACCTCCCACCGTCAGGCTGATCCCGACCGGGGCAGCGATCCACGTGCGGGTCAGCCCGGCAGACACGCGCCAGTAGAGGACCAAACCCGACACAATCGTGAGCGCCGCGGCCACGGGCAGCACATTGAGGAACTGGCGTTTCTGCAGCCCCCGCGCCACACTGGCGCCGTCGGGGCCCGCAGCGCGCACGCTCGGCTCGAGGAAGATCACGAGGAAGAAGATGGCTCCCGCCCAGAAGACGCCGAGACCGATGTGAACCAGACGCAGGATGATCATGAGAGTGTTCATTTCGCCCTCAACCTGGGAGCATGGGCCATCAATCGCCTTCTACTCACCATCTCATAGCACGCAGAAGGTCCGGAGCGCAACTTCACTGCTCCCCGCCCTAGATTACCTTCGAACACTGTGCGCTGAACGAGCCTCCCTCACGGAGTGACACCGATGATCGCACGAGTATGGCACGGCCAGACCCGAGCGGAGCACGCGGAGGAGTACGCCGAGTACATGCGCCAAACCGGAGTGAAAGCGCACCGAGCGACCGCCGGCAACCGGGGCTCCATGATCTTCCATCGTGTCTCGGGCGAGGTAGCCGACTTCTACGTGATTTCCCTCTGGGAGTCCATGGACGCCATCTCGGCGTTCGCCGGAGAGGACCCCGAGGTGGCCGTCTACTTCCCGGAGGACGAGCGGTATCTGTTGGAACTGGAGCCCGGCTGCCTGCACTACGACGTGCCGGCGTTCGAGGTCGGGTGACGAACGGGGCATCGTGATGCGGCCCTTTCCTGGCTAGACGGGTTTAGAAGGGGGAGTCGCCAGGAACCGGGGGACGGGCGTGGGTTACAACCAGCCAAATGGCATGCGGCAACGGCGTTACTTGATGCGCTCAGTCGTCCTTTCGGTGGCGGTGGTCGGGGTGGTGTTTGGGCCGGGACGACTCGCCCACGCGCAGGATACCCGCGACATCGTAGGACACGTCCGGACCGTGGAGGACAGCACTGTTCTTCCCGGAGTCGCCGTGGCCGTCATCGGCCTGCCGGCTACCGCCTCGACAGACGCCCGGGGGTTCTTCGAGCTCCGAAACCTCCCTACCCGAGACCACCAGCTCATCTTCCGGCGGTTGGGGATTACGCCGGACACGCTGCTCGTGCCCGTCGGGGCAGACTCGATCGATGTGTACCTCGTGTCGCAGGCAGTGCAGCTCGCCCCGGTCATAACAACGGCCGCGTCGCCTTCGCGCCAGCGTTTCGAAGAGTCGCCTCAGGCAAGTGCCGTGACGATAGACGCCCCGACCATCCAGGAAATGCCGGCGTTCTTCGAGGCGGACGTCATACGGACCATCCAGCTATTGCCCGGGACTATCGCCATCAACGACTACACCGTCGGATACCACGCGCGGGGGGGCGAGGCGGATCAGAACCTCATTCAGCTGGACGGCATCACGATCTTCAACCCGTCGCACCTGGGAGGGCTCTTCAGCACGTTCGACGCAGCTGCTGTCGGGGAGATTGACTACCTGACTGGCGGATTCCCCGCCCACTACCCGGGTCGCTTGAGCTCGGTACTCGATGTGCGATCGCGTTCCGGGAGTACCGACTGGGGGGTGAGCGGACAGATCTCCCTGCTCTCGTCAAAGGTCCTGGTCGAAGGCCCGCTACCCAGCCGGAATTCCTCGTTCCTCGTGGCAGCGCGCCGCACGTACGCGGACAAGGTGATCCAGTGGTTCACGGACAACGTGTTGCCGTACTACTTCTGGGACGTCGTGGGCAAACTCTCATTCATGCTTCCCACCGGGGGTGGCCTGTCGGTGACAGGGTACCTGGGGAAAGACGTGCTGCGCTGGGAGTTCGCTCAGCCCGAACCCGACGTGGACCCGCTTGCGCTCAACGTGGATTGGGGGAACAGGCTGCTTGGGCTGACCTACGACGAGCTGGTGCTCGGCAAGCCGTTTCAGTTCAACGCGAGCATAACGGAGTTCTCCACGACGGTGGGGTTCGTTCCGAACATCGTGCAGATAGACAACGACGTTCGCCTTCTGTCTGCCAATGCTCAGTTCTGGCTCACGCCGGGAGCAAAGCACGATGTGCGGGTCGGCGGCGGCATCGAGGACTACCGCATGCTCTACAACTTCCGGAGCGATGCACTGTCCACCGTGTACCTCGACCAGACCTACCAGCCGCGCGTCTGGTCGGTGTTCGTGGACGACCGTTGGCGGCCAAACCGCAGGCTGATTCTCCGCCCGGGAGTCCGCGTCGAGGCCATACAGGGAGGCGCCGACGTGACCACAGTCGCGCCGCGTCTCGACGCGAAGGTGTTTCTCACCGACAACCTTGCGCTGACTGGGTCTGCGGGGCGCTATTACCAACCGATCCACTCTCTGAGGGACCACAACAGCCCGTGGTCTTTCCTGGACTTCTGGATCGGAGCCGACAGCGCGACGCCGGTCGGACGGGCGGATCACTTCGTACTCGGGTTCGAGCGCTGGTTCAACCCGACCCTGTCGCTCTCGGTCCAGGGTTACCACAAGGCGTTCACAAACGTCTTGAACTACAACATCGCCGACGACAACAAGGTGCAGGGAGACGAGTTCGTCATCATGGACGGCACCTCGTGGGGCGTCGACGTCCTCCTTCGCAAGTACGTGGGCAACTGGAACGGATGGGCTTCGTACAGTCTCGGGAAGTCCAACCGGCGCGACCCGGTGCAGGAATTCGCACCGGCCCACGACCGGCGGCACCTGCTGAACCTCATCGTCAACGGACCCGGGCCGTTCGGAAGCCGGATGAGCGTGCGTTGGGGATACGGATCGCCGATGCCATACACCGACATCCTCGGCGAATGGAGCCATCGCGAGTATGGCGTCGGCGCGAACGGTTTCGGCGATTCCGAAGACGAGCCGATCGCGGACCCCAGGTTGAACCAGGTCCGCTATCCGCACTACAGCCGCCTCGACCTCAGCTTCCGGTGGGAGGCGCGCGCATGGGGCGGCATCCTGCGGCCGTTCGTCCAGTTCGTGAACCTCTACAACCGAGAGAACATCTTCATCTACATCTTCAATTTCACGACCAACCCCGGCACCAGACAGGGCATCACCCAATTGCCGCTCATCCCGAGTTTCGGCGTGGAGTTCGAATTCTGATGCGGTCGCGCCGTGGGATCCTGCTTGCTGCAGTCGGAGCCGCGCTCGTCGGCTGCGAGCTCGAAGAAGTGGTCGTGCCGAGCCCGGAGCCGATCGTCGTCGTGCAGGCTGTAGTCCGCCCCGATGAGTCCCAGCAGTGGATCCTGGTCGAGCAGTCGTTCAGCGGCACGGAGAATCTCGGGCAGCCGCCGTTCATTCCCGGGGTGAACCCGCCCGCCGTTCCCGTCGAGGGCGCCACTGTCACGCTGTCCAACGTGGGCTTCCCTGCGGACCCGTGCGGCGCGACGGTGACGTTGCTGGAAAGCGCGGGGCCGCTGGCTCGCAGGCAGCCGGGGGTCTACTGGTCCGGCGCTGCATGCCCGACCATGCGCCCCGGTGACACGCTCGAGCTCAGGATCGTGGCAGACGACGACGTGGTGACCGGCCGGACCGTCATCCCCGGAGCCAATCGCATGGTTCTGCGGACTGCCGACGATTCGGTGAGGATGCCCGGTCCCGCGCTTGATTTCAACCGGGACACCGACACGCTGTACGCCGCGGTGGACGCGATCGAGGGACGCGTCATGGTCATCGAGACTCACGAGCGGATCTTCGCCGACACGCCCGAGTACGTCTCGGAAGCAAGCACGCAGTTCTGGGCCGACTCCACGACGCTGACGCTACCTGGCGATCTGCAGAACCTCTTCGAGGCCGAGTTCGAGGATCCCGGCGAGTTCGTTCCCGATCTGTTCAACGCCGGCCGCCGGTACACGGTCACGGTTGCCTACGCCGACAAGAACTTCCACGACTACCTGCGGTCCGCCAACTTCCCGCTCACCGGTCGCGGGTTCATCAACAGCGTCGAAGGCGGGTTCGGCTACTTCGGAAGCCTCACCGCGGAACAGAGTGATCTGCGCGCGGTAGCCGACCTGGACGACGAGCGAGAGGGCCAGTACCGCATGACCGGTGTCGTGGAGGGGGTGAGCGTGACCCTCAACTGGGAGTTATACCTCAACCGGGCGCCCGATTCCCTTCGAACACCGTTTTCTTCATTCGTGGTCGGGAACTGGGTGCTGGGAGCGTACGACGCGTGGACGGTTGGGACGTTCGACGGAAACGAGATCGAGACCTTCCTGGTGCAACCCACCGGCTCCACTCTGCCCGGGGGAGAGCCGGCGCTCGCCCGGTGGGAGCTGACGGGGTCCTTGAGCCCCACCGCGCAAACGACCATTACGGTGAGCGTAGACGGACGGATCGTAGGGTCGCTCACCGCCGTGAAGACGGGCGGCTAGGAGGCCTAGTGCAGCGTGGCTATGCGGTTGGGCCCACTCTTCCTGGCCTCGACGCGCGCTTCGACGGCCGCGGTCATAAGACGGTCGATGGAGTCCACTGTGTCCGGAATCGACGCGACTCCGAAGGCACACGTGATGGGAGAGCGGCCCCCGAGGTCGAACTCCGTCTCGTTCACTGCGGTCCGCACGCGGTCGGCCACCAACACCGCGCCGTCGAACGGCGCGTCGGGTAGGAACAGTGCGAATTCCGCCCCGCCCACGCGCGCCGGCACGTCGTAGTCGCGCAACATGGACCGCAAGATCGACGCGAGCGTCTTCAACACCCCGTTGCCGAGATCGATCTTGAGCTCCAGTACCTGATCGACGGAGAAGCTCACCAGCGAGCAGCGATCGCCGATCGAATCCTGCATCGCTCTCTCGAGACCCGGTTTGTTCGGTTGGCCCGTGATCGCGTCGATCAACCCCATCCTCTGGGACACCTGCTCCGCGATGATCTCCCCGATGGCATACCCCGCCTCACTGGCCAGCGTCTCGAGACGCGCGTACATCGCTCCGTCAATCAATCCCTCGGGCGCAAACACCACGAGAGCACCGATGCTCCCTGTCTCGCCGCGAAGCGGCAGCGCCGTTCCTCGTTGCTCGCGCTGGCGCCGGTCGGATCGGGCCGCCAACAGCGGCCGGGCCCCGGTCGGATCCGGCATCCTGTGGCCCAGGCACGCGTATCGCGCGACCGACTCGTGGTCGACAGCCATGCCGAGGAGCCGCCGATCGCTACCCTTGGACGCGGCCACGACGGTCGACACTTGCGTAGTCGGATCGTTGACCGCCACCACGTTGGGACAACGGGTCAGCTTCAGGACCGCATCGGTCAGGGCGAAGCCGATGCTCGTGACGGTTGGGGATAGCCGGGTGGAATCGTTGATGCGTACCATGAGCCCTCCGCCAATGCTGCAGGGGTTGCTCAACGGGAGACGACGGGATGACGCGCCCTGGGCGGCAGGCGGGTCTGTCTAACATGGGAAATTCCGGCTGACAGAGCAAACTCCAGCCTATGCCGACAATGCCCTGGACTTTACTTTATGTGACCTAGCGGCCGTGGCGGAACTGGCAGACGCGCCAGCCTTAGGAGCTGGTGGGGCAACCCGTGGGGGTTCGAGTCCCTCCGGCCGCACTGACAAGAGCGCCGCGACCCATGAGGTCGCGGCGCTTTCTCGTTCACCAGCGCGAACACTCTACCCTAATCGCCTCCGGTCTCCCCTTCCCCACCTCCCTGCTCCTCCCCCCGCGCAGCTTCCTCGTCGGCACGCTTGCGCCTGTCGCGCCACCGCTTGCGTGGCTCCTCCTTGGAGAGCTTGTGGAGGTTCTTGCCGAACCTGACGACCAGCGTCACGAACATCGCGAGCGCCATGAGGCCGACGATTGCGTTGGCAACGAAGCTGACCTCGTTCCGGAGACCGGGCAGCAGCGTCGAGCTCACCCACAGCACGGCGTTCACCAGGATCAGAATGACGCGTGCCTCGGTGGGGCCGATCCCGGCGTAGGCGATCTTGAAGACGCCGAAGACCGCCGACTCGAGATACACGTTGATCGAGAGGGTGAGATACACCAACACCAGGAACAGAGCGATCTCGAGCTGCACGTAGGGCGAGAGCCCGAGCCCGATCCCGATCGCGGCTGTGGCGAAGGCGTCCACCACATGGTCGATGTAGTACCCGTATCGTGGCCGCTCGGCCTTGCGGACGCGGGCCAGCGTCCCGTCCAGGCTGTCGCCGAACCAGTTGACCACCAGCATCGCGCTGGCAACCCAGAGCCAGTCCGGATTCCGTGACGAGAGGGCGTAGGCCACGCCGGTGCCGACGGCACCCATCACTCCGAGCCCGGTGAAGTGATTGGGGTTGAGCCAACCGGGCACGCGGGCCGCCATCCAGCGCAGCGCGCGCCGCTCCGGCTCGGCCAGCAGGAACGTCATCTCGCGCTTTGCCTTCGCCGTCTCAGCCATGTCCCCCCACCGAGTGAAGGTGTGTCACGAGTCCCCCTATACTGCGCCTACCGCCACGCCGGCACCAGAACCTCGTGCCGAGGCCAGGATCCCCTGCCGCAGGCGCCCTCCCGGCCCCTGGGGGGCGGCACGTGGCGGGGTTACATTACGCGGCTCGGATATCGGGCCTCCCTCAGGGGTAGATTGGAATAGATGACGGTCGATACTACGGAAATCCAGGTCACGAAGGTCGGTGAGGAGCCGGGCGCCGCGACCCTCCGCGTGGAGGTGCCGCTGGAGCGCGTGCAGGCCGCCGAGACCGAGGCGGCTCAGCTGTTCCAGAAGCGCGCCAAGCTCCCCGGGTTCCGCAAGGGGAAGGCGCCCCTGCCCGTCGTCCGCAAGAAGTTCCAGGACGCGATCCGGGAGAGCGTGATCCGCGAGCTGGTCGAACACGGCTGGAAGGCGGCCGTGGACCAGGAGGGCCTGAAGCCGATTGCGGACCCCCGCGTGCTCGATCTCAAGTTCGAGCAGGGCGCGCCGGTGAGCTTCGAGATCCAGGTGGAGGTCAAGCCCGAGATCACGCTCGAGAGGGTCGGTGGGTTCAAGGTGACCCGCAGGGCAGCGCCCGTGACCGATGCGATGGTCGAGGATCAGCTGGAGGAGCTGCGCCGGCAGAAGGCTCCGTGGGTGCCTTTGACCGACACCAGGCCCAGCACCGGCGAACTCGTATCTGTCACCATTGCGACCATCACCGAAGGCGAGCAGGAAGAGCCGCGCCAGTACCAGCTCCTCCTCGGCACGGGCCAGGCGATCCCGGACCTCGAGGATCGGATCATGGAGCTGACGCCGGAGCAGACGGCTGACGCCACGGTTCGCTACCCGGACGATTTCCCCGACGAGAGCAAACGCGGACAGACCCGCTCCGTTCGCATCACGCTGCACGAGGTCAAGCGCCAGGAGCTCCCCGAGCTCACCAACGATCTGGCCCGGGAGCTGGGCGACTTCGACTCCGTGGAGCAACTGACCACGGCGGTACGCCAGGACCTGGAGGCCAACGCCACTCGCGAAGCCGATGCAGCGCTGCGCGGCGACCTGATCGAGCAGATCATTGCCGCCAACAGCCTGGAGGCCCCGCGCCCCCTGGTGCAGCGACTGCTGAGCGCGTACGCTCAGGCCTACGAGGTCCCCGACGACCAGCTCGAGAAGTTCTCGGCTGAGTTCACGCCGATCGCCGAGCGCCAGGTGCGCCGCGACCTGATCCTCGACCACGTGGCCGAGCAGGAGAGCCTGGCCGCGTCCGAGGAGGATCTGGACCGCCGGATCGAGGAGATCGCCAAGCGACGTGGCAGCGAGCCAGCCCAGGTGTACGCCTCGCTGCAGAAGGCCAACCAGTTACGAGAACTGGAACGCAGCCTCACCGAAGAGAAGGTCTTCAGCTACCTGCTGGAGCAATCCACCGTCACCGATGAGTGAAAAGACCGAAACTGCCATGGCACAGATCTTCCCACCCTACGTGATCGAGCGCTCCAGCCGGGGCGAGCGCACCTATGACATCTTCTCTCGGCTCCTGATGGACCGGATCGTGTTCATGGGGACGCCGATCAACGACGACGTGGCCAACGTCATCATCGCGCAGCTGCTGTTCCTGGAGGCCGACAATCCGGAGCGGGACATATACCTGTACATCAACTCGCCCGGCGGCATCATCTCCAGCTCGTTCGCGATCTATGACACCATGCAGCACATCCAGGCGCCGGTGAACACGATCTGCATGGGCATGGCTGCCTCGGCCGGCTCGTTCCTGCTGGCCGCGGGAGCCGCCGGCAAGCGCGCCGCCCTGCCGCACTCCCGGATCATGATGCACCAGCCGTCCGGCGGGTATCAGGGCACGGCCGCCGACATCGAGATCCAGGCCAAGGAGATCCTGTACCTTCGCAACAAGCTCAACGAGCTGTACTCGGTGCACACGGGCAAGTCGCCGGACGAGATCGAGCAGGACATCGACCGGGACCGGTTCATGTCGGCCGAGGAGGCCCAGGGCTACGGGATCATCGACAAGGTGATTCAGAAGCGGTCCGAGCTGGAAACGCCCAAGTCCTCTTGACTAAAGGACTTGCGGGGACCATACTAGCGGCAACTCGGGACTGATCGATGCCTCAAGACAAGCATCTGCGCTGCTCGTTCTGCGGTAAATCCAAGGACGCCGTCCGGAAGTTCATCTCCGGCCCGTCGGTGTACATCTGCAACGAGTGCATCGCCCTCTGCAACGAGATTCTCGCCGAAGACGAGGAGCGGGAAGTCGCTGAGGCGATTACCCAAGTCCCCACGCCGGCCGAGATCAAGGACATTCTGGACGAGTACGTGATCGGGCAGGAGCGGGCGAAGAAGGTCCTCTCGGTCGCTGTATACAGCCACTACAAGCGCATCAACTCCGAGTCCATCCGCAGCAGCGAAGTCGAGCTCGAGAAGTCCAACATCCTCCTGTTGGGCCCCACGGGAGTGGGCAAGACCCTCCTGGCACAGACACTGGCCCGCATTCTGGACGTGCCGTTCACGATCGCCGACGCCACGACGCTCACCGAAGCCGGCTACGTGGGCGAGGACGTGGAGAACATCCTGGTGCGCCTGCTCCAGGCGGGCGACTTCAACGTCACGGAATGCGAGCACGGAATCGTCTACATCGACGAGCTCGACAAGATCGCCCGCAAGAGCGAGAACCCGAGCATCACGCGGGACGTGTCGGGCGAGGGCGTGCAGCAGGCGCTGCTCAAGATCCTCGAGGGCACGGTGGCCTCGGTGCCGCCCCAGGGCGGCCGCAAGCACCCGCAGCAGGAGTACATCCAGATCAACACGCGGAACATCCTGTTCATATGCGGCGGCGCCTTCGACGGCCTCGAGAAGATCATCGAGGCCCGCACCGGGCGGCGGCAGATCGGGTTCAGCAAGGCGGAGGTCGAAGCGGGCAAGGCCGAGGAGCTGGAGCGGAATCCCTACCACGACGTCGAGCCGGATGACATGCTGCGCTACGGCCTGATCCCGGAGCTCGTGGGACGCCTGCCCGTGACGGTGGCGCTCGATTCGCTGGATGGTGACGCGCTCGTCAAGATTCTGCTCGAGCCCAAGAACGCGCTCACCAAGCAGTACAAGAAGCTGTTCGAGCTTGAGACCGTCGGGCTCACCTTCGAGCCGGAGGCTCTCCGCGCGGTGGCGGAGCGGGCGATCGGGCGCGCAACCGGCGCCCGCGGCCTGAGGGCGATCCTCGAGGACGTGATGACCGACATCATGTTCGACCTGCCCGGCCGCGATGACGTCAAAGAGGTCGTCATCACCAAGGAAAGCATCACCGAGGGCCGAGCCCCGCTGATCGTGACCGAGCGGGCGCGCGTCAAGAAAGAGGCCTGAGCACGGTCTCCTTCGTCGGCAGCTTCCCGGCCGCCGACTTCCAGGTTGAGCCAGCGCTTCCCGAGATCGCCTTCCTGGGCCGTTCAAACGTCGGCAAGTCGTCGCTGATCAATGCCCTGATCGGGCGCAAGGCGCTCGCCCACACCAGCAAGACGCCGGGGAAAACCCGGACCGCTAACGTGTATAACATCGACGAGCGGTTCTACCTGGTGGATCTGCCGGGTTACGGCTACGCGCGGGCCTCCAAATCCGAGCGGGCCGGTTTCCAGGCTCTGGTGCAGGCGTATCTTTCCACCAGGCAGGAGCTCGCCGGCGCCGTGTGGCTGCTGGACGTGCGCCGTGACCCTTCGGCCGAGGATCGCGCCGCGGCAGACGTGCTCTCCGAGCGGGGGGTTCCCGTCCTCGCCGCGATCACAAAGGCCGACAAGTTGGGGCGGGACCGGCGGCGCGAGCGCGCCGCGGCAATCCTGAACGTTGTGGAGCTAGGGGATGACCAATGCATCGTGACCAGCGCGCGCACCCGCGACGGAATCCAGGAGCTGCGAGACGCGATCGACGCATTGCTGGCGGCCGGCTAGCAGCAGCGCTCGCCTGCCTGGTGCTGGCCCCCCAGTTGGCTGCCCAGGAGGGGGGGATGTACTTCGACCAACCCCCGCCGGTAGGCTACGGGACGCTCGGGCAGCGCCAGGTCTCACTGGTATTCCAGACCGACGCATTCGAGATCCAGGTGATGCCTCTCACCGAGGGCATCATCCGAATGCTCTCGCCCGACACGTACAACTCGTTCCACCGCCTTCTCCTGCGCAAAGCGCCCGAGATCGAAGAGGCCGCCTCACGCTACGGCCTGCGCTCGCCCACGCTGTTCCTGGTCACCTTCTTCGGCAGGCAGAACGCCGCGCGCTTCATACCGGAACTGCTCCAGGTGACGAGCCAGAACCGCGTGTTTCGCCCGACTGCGATACTCCCCTTGTCTCCGCTGTGGAACGACCAACAGCTGAACCAGCGAGAGACCGCCATCGCCATCTACATGTACAGTGACGGCATTCGTCTCGAGACCGAGATGTCGGTCTCGTACGACCGCTTCACCACCAATGCGTGGGCAGGGATAATCCGGACATTGGAGCAGGAGTGGGTGGCGATACAGGCCCGGTCATCGCAGGACGGGCAGTAACCGGGTCAGCCCGGGTTCAGGTCTCGCTCCGCTCACCCTCACCAGCCAGCCGCACCAGCACCCGGTGAACCGACAGCCATGCGACGTAGGCCAGGCCCACGCCAATGTGGATCAGGGCCACGAGTCGGAGCCACCCTTCCTGCGTGACAACCTGGATCAGGTAGCCCGTCACGACCATCACGATTGCCGCAACCGCCAGCGTGTAGCCACTGCGGCGGCCCCGTCCCACTCCCAGGCGAACGTGCTCCCAAACGTGCCGTAGCGTTATCAGGCCGAGAGCGAACACCAATAGCGGTGCCGAGAGGATGTGCAGCTTGAGCACGAGAGGCTCCCAGGGGTGGTTGATCACCGACCACTGGTCGCCCGGCTCCAGGAAGTACTTCATCCAGAGCAACACGATGCCAGTTGCCGCAGTCACCAGGGACGTGAGCCAAACGGACCACCGCTCGAAGGGTGACATGCGCTACTCGTTCCCCCGATCGAGGGGCCTGATGACCGCGTGAACCGCCAGGGCGCGCCGTCCCGCGGCCACGATGGCCTCCGATGTGAGCGTGGCCCCTGTCATGTTCACCACCGACCCCTTGAGCGAGAGCTCGTCGTCCAACGCCTTTCCCTCCAGTTGGGCGATCCAGTCGTCGGGCACCAGGTACTCGGGTGGCTCGTCGAACCGCAGGACTTCTATTCGGTCGATGCGGTCGTCCGGGGTGACGACGATCATGAGAACCTCGTGGAGCGTGCGGACCAGGTGGCTATCGAAGTATGCGGCTCCCAGTACCTCGCCATCGTCGCTGACGCCGGTGTAGTACGTCACGACCCGCGAAGCCAGCTCTACTCCCTTCCCTGCCAGGTCCCGCGCGGCCGCAATGTCCTCATCGTCGAGGAACGCCGTATGGCGCTCGACGAGCGCCGGCTCAGGGAACGCCAGGCGAAGCGCTTCATCCTGGGTCAACCTGAGCTGGCCCTGCGCATGATCGGCCAACGTCGCCGTCAGCGCGCAGGCTGCGAGCAGGGCTCCGGCGCAGTTGCGGCGGCGCCGGCCTCCGGCCGAACTAGAAGACATAGCCCATCGCCAGGTTCCACTGGTTGAGCCCAGTGTTGGCCGCGTTGCGCTGATTCTGGTAGTCCCCCTTCACGACAACGTTCGGGATCGGCTTCCACGCCACACCAAGCGTGAGGATCGTGCGGTCGTTCGCGGGGTTGTCCGCGAACCCTTCCGGCACCCGGTCCTGCGTGTCGATCTGCTCGTAGCGCACGTAGGGAATCAGCTGGTGCCGCGTGGAGACGCGGCGCAGAACGTCGTATCCGCCGTGCACGTACCAACCGACCAGGCGCTCTCCGATCGACTCGTTTCCGCCGAAGCCCTGGGCATCGTTGAGCTGCTGGACGTCGTCAACCAGAGCCATGGAGAACAGCCCGCGAAAATCGAACCCGTATGCCTGGTACTGCGCGTGTCCCTCCCAGATGAACGTGAGTCCATCGATCACCTCGCCCGCGGGAGTCGTGGCGCCCTGGCCGGAGTTCCCCAGATAGGCGGAGCCACCGATCATGAGTCCCAGCTTTCCCGTATAGTCCAAGCGCGCCACGCCGGCGAAGTTCTCGGCCACAGCCTTGGAACCCTTTTGCCGGCCGCCGCGCAGTCCCTCCGCGCTGAATCCACTGGCGTTCGAGGAGCCACCAGACACGGCGTCCAGCCCGGCAACGGCATACCCTCGGTAGGAGAAACCTCCCGCCGCACCGAACAACCCGACGCCTATTTCCCGCCACGTGGAAGGGATGATGAAACGCTCCGTCTCGGGACGCTCGGTCCCGAGGAACGTGGTGGGCTCGTGCTGCTCGTTCACCAATCCCATGGGGAGAAGCACCAGTCCTCCGCGCGCCCCAACCGGATCCGAGAACCCGAAGTCGAGGTATGCGAACTCGAGCGACACCGACCCTGACTGTGACGTAGACCCGTGTTCGACCTCGATCTCCGAGTTGAACAGGAACCTGTCCCCGAACTTGTATCCCACGTAGACGACTCCGCGGAGGGCATCGATCTGATCGGTCTTGCCCGAGGCCGTACCGTCTTCGCGCGTAGTCGCGAAGTTCTCGTACAGCAGCTCGCCGTATCCTCCAATGGAGACGCCGCGCCGCACCCGGTACACCTTGGAAGCGGCAGGACCCAGGCCATACATGCTGGTGTCCGCCTGCGCCACCACCTCCCGTCCCAACTTCATCTCTTCCAGCTCGCGGGTGATCGCTTCTATCTGTTCTTCGAGCTGCTCTATCTTGGCGCTATCGGTCTCCTGCGCCGCAGCGGGCGCAGCAATGATCCCCAGGCCCAGCACCAACATCCCCAACGAGTTTCTGAACACCGTCAATCTCCTTTCACCAGATGGTCGTTCATCGCGCGGTTCCAACGCGCCTCCAGTCGTTCGCCGAGGTCGACGAGGAACAGCGCCGCTACTTCGTCTCGATCCCGCACCCACTCCATGCCCGCTTCCGGTCCCATCACGAACAGCGCCGTGGAGAGCACGTCCGCCACGAGCGGGTCGCTCGCGACCACCGTGACGCTGCCCCAAGCGGGCACGGGCTCCCCCGATCGTGGGTCGAGCACATGCCCGAAGCGTCGCCCGTCGGCTTCGATGAAGCGCTCCGCCTGCCCGGTGGTGGCGGCCGCGCGGTCGCTGAGCCGAAGCTCGACCGCTGGCTCGGAGCGCCGCGCGGGATGAGCCACGGCGACGATCCAGTCGCCGCCACCCTCCGGTGAGCCCTGGGCCAGAACCTGCCCACCGAAATCGAGCAGGGCGTCCTGAACGCCGAGCTCCTCGAGCCTGAGCCACGCCTCCCTGAGAGCAGCGCCCTTGCCGAAGGCACCCGCGTCGATCCAGCTGCGGCCGTCGGTCCGGGTCACCGTGCCGGCCACCTCGTCGAAGTGAAAGCGACCCAGGCCCACCGCCTCCAGCGCACGGCCCAGCTCCACCGGGCTCGGGCGCCGCCCCCTCCCGCGCAGGTCCCAGGCGTCCACCAGAGCGCCGATCGCCGGGTCGAACGCGCCGTTCGTCTCAAGCTGCCAACGCCATACCTCGCCCAAGATCCCCGTGAGCCGAGCCGAGAGCGCTACGTCCGTTTCGAGAGGCGCCCCGTTCACCGCGGCGAGCTCGGTATCACCCCTCCAGGTGCTGAGCAGGTCATCCACGGCACGGACCCCGGCCACTGCAGCCTCGATGGCCGAGAACCCGGCCTCACGACGGGGCGCTTCCAGCGCGACGCGCAGCCGGGTTCCCATAACGGCCGCCTCCCGCTCCACCCACACCCCGTCGAGGCCCCCGGCCGAGGTCCGCGACTCCCCCGCCCCAACCAGCGCCGCCGAGCAGAGCAGCGCGAGAACCGCCACGTACGGTGGAGGGGAGACAGTTCGGGCCTGTTGCCTTAGCATTGGGAGATGCAGCTCTTAGGGGATTCCGACCGGACTCTCAGGACGGTGTCCGGATGGTGGTGGATGTCGGGTTCGCTGCCGCGAATTATGGGGAACGAATCAATAGTCTTTAACGTAATCAACGAACCCGGTCCAAGGAATCGCCATGGTACACCGCCCGCTCCGCAAGCTGTCCCCCTCGGAGCTCTCCGCCCGGTCCTACGACCAGTGGTTGGGGGAGTTGGAGGAGCGCCTGGCCGAGCCCGGGTGCGACCGGTACCTGTTGTGCCGCAAGATCCTGTTCGACGTCCACTACCCCGGCCTGGGCAACTACGACGACCTCGTGGCGGATCCCGCGACGTCGGCCGCGACGCGCGCTGCGCTGCTCGCGCTCGATCCGCACCATGTGTCGCTCGAAGCCGAGTACTACCACGAGATCGACGCCGAGCGCTTCGCGCGGGTGAAGCCGCTGCTCTGGCTGTGGCAGAGCTTCGATCGCTCACCGCTGGGAGGCGGCAACGTGGACGTTGCCGTTCGGTTCCGCCGCGTGCTGGCGCAGCACGTATTCGGACGGTGCGGCAAGAACTTCAAGTGCTTTCAGTTCGTCGAATTCTCCTTCGGCTACAACATGGAGGTGGGTGACGACGTGGTAGTGCACCGTCACGTGCTGCTGGACGATCGCGGTGGCATCACGCTAGGCAACAAGGTGTCGGTGGCCGACTACGCCAACATCTACAGCCACACCCACGCCCTGGCGGACCAGGAGGACGTGACCGACGCCGAGGTCGTGCTGGAAGACGGGGTGCGTATCACCTACCACGCCACGGTGCTCGCCGGAGTGCACGTGGGCGAGCAGGCGATCGTCGGGGCGGGAGCAGTACTGACCAAGGACGCCAAGCCCTGGCACCTCTACCTGGGAGTGCCAGCCAAGCCGGTGCGGGTGAAGCCGAACGCGCCGCCCGAGATCACCGGTTCGTCGGAGCCGCCCGCCGGGTGACGTTCGTCTGGGTAACGCTCGGCGCGGCGGCGCTCGTCGCCGGATGGTGGATCGGCACCGTATTCGCGATGCGCCGGGCAGCGCATCGCGCCGCACCCGAGTTGGCCGAGGCCCGCTCCGAGCTCACGCGCCGCCTCAACGAGCTGTTCTCGCTGCAGGAGCTCACATACGTCCTGTCCGATTCGATTCAGGTCGACGGCATCGCGGAGCAGGTCTCACACTTCGTGGAGCGCTTCATACCGTGTGACGGCGCTGCCGTCGTGCTGGGCAGCGATCCGCCGGACCGGCTGCGGGTATTGGCTGCCGGCGGCAACCTGGAGCAGCTCAAGGGGACGGAGGCCGGAGGGGGAGAAGGTCCAGGGGTAGTCGCCGCGGCGATGGCCGACGAGAAGTTGCGGACCGCGGAGGGAAGCGGTGCGAACGCACCGGTGGTTCTGGGCGATATCCGGGCCCGCCAGGCCGCCGCGGTTCCACTGCGGGCACACGGGATGACGGTAGGGGCGATCGCGGTCGTGAAGGACAGCGTCGAGCCGTACTCCGAAGAGGACCTGCGCCTGCTCTCGACCGTCGCAACGCACGCGGCGATGGCGTTCGCCAATGCGCGGTTCTTTGCTTTGGTGCACAGCGGGAAGCTGCAGTGGGAGACGACGTTCGACGCCCTGGCGGACGGGGTCGCGGTGGTGGACGAAACCGGGCGGATCCGCCGCGCCAACCGCGCGCTGGCGGTGATGATCGGGACCAAGCTGCCCGATCTGATCGGGCTGGACCTGAGCGCCGCGCTGGTCGGCGGCTCCTCCGAACTGGCAGACCTGATCAAGACGGCTCGCGGCGGCTCCCGGCCACCACCCCTCACGTTCCGCTCGACGACGCTGAATCGAATCCTGCGCGTGGGCGCCTCGTTGATCAGCGCGGAGGTGGCTCCCGGGTGGGTGGCGACCCTGATCGAGGACGTGACCGATCAGAAGGCGCTTGAGGCCCAGCTGGTCCAGAGTGAGAAGATGGCGGCGGTAGGTCAGTTGGTTTCGGGAGTCGCGCACGAGTTGAACAACCCGCTCACCTCCATCGCGGGGCTGTCCGAGTTCCTGCTGCAGCATCCGGAGCCCGGTGAGAAGGACAGGGATCACATACGCGTCATCCACGAGCAGGCCGAACGCGCAGCCAAGATCGTGGGCGATCTGCTGGCGTTCGCGCGCAAGGGACCCACGGACGTAGAGGACGTGCAGCTCAACGACGTGGCCGAGCGGGCGCTCTCTCTCATTGGATACGAGCTGCGGCTGAGGGACGTGCAGCTCGAGACCGACTTGGCCCCCGGGCTTCCGGCGGTGAGAGGCGATCGCCACCAGATACAGCAGGTCGTCCTGAATCTCCTGACCAACGCTGTGCAGGCCATGAGTGAGCTCCCCCCCGACAAGGAGCGGCGCCTCCGGGTGACCACGGTGCGGGACGAGAAGCAGGCCGTGCTGCGGGTCTCGGACTCGGGCAATGGGATTCCGGACGACCTCCTGCCACGGATCTTCGACCCATTCGTGACCACCAAGGCTCCGGGAAAGGGCACGGGGCTCGGCCTCTCCATCACCTACCGCATCGTGGAGGACCACGGCGGGCAGATCACGGCCGACCGCGCCCCGAAGGGCGGCGCGCTGTTCACGGTGACGCTTCCAATAGGCCGACCCACCCCACCCCCGTCACAGACCGTAGTGGGTGCCGGCGAGATCACGGCACCCGGCGGACGCCGCGTTCTACTGATGGACGACGACCCGGCCGTGCGCCGCATGATAGGGGTGTTGTTCGCCCAGGACGGCCAGGACGTGGAGTCCGCTCCGGACGCCAAGCAAGCCATCGAGCTGCTGGTCCGAAACCGCTACGACCTGATCATAGCCGACGCCCGCGCAGCGGTATCGGCCGGCGAAAGCTTCGCGACGGTGCTTCACACGCAGTTCCCGGAGCTCGCCGCCCGCACCATCCTCCTGACTGCCGACGTGCGTCCGGAGACCGAGGAGTGGCTCAGCGGCCTGGGTTTCCGCTACTTCCGTAAACCATTCAATGTGAGGGAGTTACGCGCTGCAGCCGCGGAGATGATGCGCTAGGTATCCCGCCGCGGTGAGATCCCGCGGGCCCGCGCCAGGACCGCCTGGAGTCGGGCCGAGAGTGCCCGGGCCCGGAAGGGCTTGGAAAGGAAGTCATCCGCGCCGAGTTCGAACACCCGCACCTCGGCGTCCTCGTCCCCCCGCGCAGTCAAGACCACTACGGGAATGTCCTCGGTCGCCTGGCGCGACCGCAGGTGGCTCAGCACTCCGTAGCCGTCGAGGCCGGGGAGGTTGAGATCGAGGACGATGATATCGGGAGCGTGCTTATCCACCTGATCCAGCGCCTCCACTCCGTCACTCGCCTCCGACACCTTGTAGCCGTCGCGCTCCAGCAGGTCGCGCATCACCTTGCGGAGCTGGTCCTCGTCATCCACGAGCAGCACCTTCGTTCCCACCGCGCGACCGGCGGGCTCGGGCTCCACCGGCTCGAGCAGATCGAACGCACCCGAGAGCGCTTCGCCATGCTCGTGCCCGGCCTCGCCATCGTCTTGCTGCGCGTCCTTGAGCGGCGCTCCCTTTTGCGCCTTGGCGCGCGGTCCGGAGAAGCGCTTCCGCTTCGAATCCGGTGGCTCGACTTCGTCCTCTTGCGGCACGTCCACCACGCGCAGCAGCTCGTCGATCGTGGACTCGCCGCGCAGCACGTGGGCGAGTCCGCTCTCCCAGAGAGACCTCATTCCGCCGCGGTGCGCGGCATCGGCAATGCGCTCGGCCGTCTCGCCCGCGCCGATGATGCGCTCCACCTCGGGCGTAACCGACAGGATCTCCATGATGGAGAAGCGCCCGAGATATCCGGTCATGGCGCACTCGGGGCAGCCCACCGCCCGGTAGACCGGCGTGTCGCTCTTGATCCAGGTCTGCAGCTTGCGCGGGATCGCCTCCACCCAGACCTCTTTACAGGTGGGGCACAGCAGACGCATGAGCCGCTGCGCCACCACACCGCGCAACGCGCTCGCGATCTTGTAGGGCTCCATCCCGATGTCCGCGAGCCGGGTGACCGCGTTGGACGCGTCGTTGGTGTGCAGCGTGGAGAGCACGAGGTGGCCGGTCAGTGACGCTTGCGTCGCGATCTGCGCGGTCTCCTTGTCGCGGATCTCACCCACGAGCACCACATCGGGATCCTGACGCAGGATCGAGCGCAGTGCCGCGGCAAACGTGAGTCCCGCCTTCTCGTGCACCTGCACCTGGACGATCCCCTGGATGCGGTACTCGACCGGATCCTCGACCGTCACGATGTTCACGCCCTCGCTCTGCACGTGTCGGATTGCAGAGTAGAGTGTGGTCGTCTTTCCCGAGCCAGTGGGGCCGGTGCAGAGGATGATCCCGTCCCTGTTCTCGAGCAGCTCCCGGATCTGGTCTGCCTCGGTCGGGTTGAGGCCCAGCTTGTCGAGTGAGAGAACCGTTTGCGTGGCGTCCAGCACGCGGACCACGACCTTCTCGCCCAGCGAGGCCGGCAGCGTCGAGACACGCAGATCGACCGGTACGCCGTTCACCGCAACCCGCGCGCGTCCGTCCTGGGGACGCAGCCGGTCGGCGATGTCGAGGCCGGAGATGATCTTGATCCGCGAGATGAGCGGCAGCCCCGCGGCCCGCGGAATCTTCATCACCTGACGCAGCACGCCGTCGATTCGGTAACGGACCGCTACGCCACCCTCTTCGGGCTCGATGTGCACGTCGCTGGCCCGCGAGTTGATTCCCTCCGACAGGATGAGATCCACCAAGCGAACGACCGGCCGCTGGGAGGCCTCCTCTGCGGAAATCGTCAGATCGTCGGCATCTTCCTCTTCGTCGATCTGCGTGATGTCGTGCTCAACCGCGTCCATCGTGTCGAGCAACTGCTCGATCACATTCTCCGGCCGGTAGAATTCGTCGATCTTCTCGCGGATCTTGGCTGGGCTGGCGAGGTTGATGCGCACCTCGCGCCCTGTGGCGAACGCCAGGGTCTTCTCGCAATCGAGGTCGAACGGATTGGCGGTGGCTATCTCGAGGTAGGAATCCGTGATCCGGATCGGCAGGATGTGGTAGCGACGCGCCACCTGTTCCGACACGATCTCGCGCGCGGACTTCTCGCTGTGCGAGACGTCCGCGATCTTGAGCCGGAACCGGGTGGAGAGGTTGGAGAGCAGCGCCTCGTCGGAGACGTGCTCGCCGCTCACGACCGCTTCCCACAGGGAGTCAGTCTCGGACTCCCCCTGGCGCAGCTCCTCGAGCTTCTCGGTTCCGATCAGCTCCTCGATGGTGGTCGAGAGCCACTCGTCCTTGAACTGCGTGATGCCACTACCTCCGGAAACGCCTGTGATACAACAAGATGGGCATGGAGACCAGATAAAATACCGCCGCCCACGGCCCCCGAACAGGGGCCTGCGTCACAATCCGGCCTCTCGCCTGCCGCCGGGGCCCTAGAGGATCTCCCACAGGTCCCGGTTCACGTCCACGACCAGACTGACCCCCTGCCCGCGGAGCGACACGCCGAAATCGGCCCGGAACAGCCGGTGGAAGAACTCCAGCGCCAGTCCGGCCACCGGCAGCGCCCCCTCGCTGGGCTGCCACGGGACCCCGGCCACGCCGCCGCCGGCCCAGCCGGCTGCCAGGAACGGAGCCACGATGACGCTCCTTCCGGTAGACGCCAACGCGCCCAACGAGGCAGCGGGGACCCCCACCGGGAGGCGCCACTCGACGTGCCCCCACAGGGCGTAGCGACCACCCCAGGCCCGGAACGACTCCCCAACCAGCGTCCCCCGCCCACCCATCACGAAGGAGCGGTATGCGGGAAGGTCCTGTGAGCCCCAGCCGGCCATTGCCCTACCCACGAGCCCGGTCGTTCCCAGGGCCACGTGCCCCCTGGCGGTGGCACGCACGCGGACATAGTCGAGCGTGTCGCCGAGGCCTCCCTCGAGGTCGAGCTCGGCGCTCCACCCTCCGATCACGGCCAGTTCGGCGTCTCTCCGGGCCAGCTTCAGGGCGGCCACCCCGAGCGTCCCAACACCCATCGCCGGGTTGGGACGGAAGGTCCCGCTGGCAGGAGTGGCCACCACGGCCATGCTCTCGGTGTGCTCCACGCCGGCCGCGAGCGTCACACGGACTCGCGAGCCGACGTCGTGCGCCACGCTCGCCGTGAGCCGCTCCGCCAGCACGTAGTCGCCGTAGTCGTTGGCGCCCTCCTGGGAAGTGATCGAGTTGAGCACCCCCGAGATCACCGGCTCGTCCGCCACGTCCTGCACGCGCCTCACGCCCTCCAGGGCCAGCGTGGTTCGGCCCGAGCGGTAGCGCAGCGCGGCCAGCGCCTTGAGCTGCTCGTCGCTGATGCCGTACGAGAGCCAGCCCTTGAGCTCCACCGCACCTCCGCCGGGCCGCAGCAGGCCTCCGAAGCCCAGCGCCAGCCCCTCGACCCGGTTGAAGCGAACCAGATCCGACACCGAGCCCGCTCCAAGCCGGGCCGACGCCAGCCCGGAGAGGACGTTTGCCCCGGCCACCTCACTGATCTCGGCGCGCACCTCCTCCAGGTCGAACGCCATCGCCGGTCCCGCCTGCTCCTTGATCGCTGCGTCCAGCGACACGTCCCATTCGAACGTATCGCGCACTGCCTCGGGCGCCGCCACGATCTCCGGACCCAGGAACATCCGGTCCGTCAGCCCCACGTTGAACTCGTAGTTCTGAATCTCCCAGCGGCCTCGGATGATCCCGCGTGCCGGCAGGTCGAGCCACTTGGTGCGGCGCCTGATCTCGATCTCCTGACGGACGGGAAGCCAGTAGCGCCCCTCCCACAAACCGTTCTCCAGGACTACGGTGATGTCCTCCAGCGTGTCGTCCAGATAGGCTGCGCGTGTGAAGTTGAAGCGGAACAGGATCAGCTCCGCGGTGTGCAAATCGAAGTACAGGCTCCCCACTATCCGGGGAGCGTCGACGTCCCTGGGACGCACGAGCACTTCCAGCGCACGGATCTCGCGCTGCGGCAGACGGATCGAGATCGAATCGACCAGGGCGAAGTCGTACAGCTCCGGCCCGGCACGCGATAGCGGGTGCGGCACGTCCCGCACCTCGTCTCCCTGACCGAGCCGGATCCGGTCGCCGAAGTTGTTCTGGACGATGCCCAGGTGGTCGCGGTGGTACTGGATGTCGGTGGGAAGGTCGGCCCGGTCGCGCCAGCCCACTATGACTTGCTTGCTGAGGTTCGGCGCCTTCCAGTACACTTCGAGAACCAACTCGTCCGATTTGACGAGCCGCGGCGGTTCCGCGAGTCCTTCACCGAATTGCCCCAGGAAGAAAACGAAGCCATGAGCGAGAACGCGAAAGTCCCTGAGCGAACTGTCGGCTTGCCGCTCCGCCCGGCGCGCGATGCCGCGAGACACGAGCCGCATGGTCGCGTCGCCGTTCCAAGTCTGAGCGAGGAGCGGAGCGGGAGCAAACGCCAGGAGCAGGGCGGGAAGGGCGCGCGAGACACGCATCACCGCGCAATATCACGGCGACTCGGACTGGCGGCAAGCGTTCTGCTCGCAACAGTCGTTCTGTCTTGTGGCGAAGAGATCTCCGGACCGACCACCCTCGCCACCGGAGACCTGCTCATCCTCCCGCTGCAGGCAACGGCTCCGTTGGTCCCCCCATCGGCCTTCTTCGCATACAACTCGCGGCTCATAACCGAGCGGCTGCTGCACAACGACCCAGCCAACACGCTGTTCTTGCAGCTCAACGTACCGGCGGGGACCCTGTCGAGCCTGAACGGTGTTCCGCTCGCGCTCCAGGATTCGGTCCTCATGACGGTCGAGCCTGCCACCGGCATATACGGGTTCACGGTTTCACCGTCAGGCCTCACGTTCACCCTGAGTCAGGTCCCAACGGCCCGGGTATCGTTCGCGCTGTACGGTGACTTCTCGGTGGTCGATGACTCACCGACCTACGGATCGGCCGGGGAGTACGCAGCTGCGCTGCAGTTCTGGTTCGAAGTGACCCCAGGTCGCTGGCGCCCGGTCACCGCCTCGAGACTCTCCGGTGCGGACGCGGTGGACGGACCGATAGATGAGGTCGGTGTCTACGTGATCGCCGCACCGCGGTGACACTCCGAACTTCGTTCGAGTCGTATTGCGAGCTCGCGGCGGCCGGCGGTGTGATCCCCGTCGTGCGCGAGTTGCCGGCCGACTTCCTCACGCCGGTGACCGCATTCGCCGCCCTCGCGCGCGGGCCGTTCGCCTTCCTGCTGGAGTCGCTGGTGGGAGGCGAGCGCTGGGCACGCTACACGTTCCTGGGGACCGAGCCGCGCGAGGCCTGGCGCTACCGCGGCGCTCGTGTCGAACGCTGGACGCCGGGGGACGGGTGGGGCGACGGCGGCGCTGCACCGGACGCGCTGGAGCATCTCGCACAACGCATACGCGGCGCGAGGCCAGTCGAGGCCCCCGGGCTGCCGCGCTTCTGGGGCGGCGCTGTGGGCTTCCTGGGCTACGATGCGGTACGTGCGTTCGAGCGGCTCCCCGGCGGGCCCGCGGACGACCTGGAGTTGCCCGACGCGCTGTTCCTCGTCGCCGACACGGTGGTGATCATCGACAACGCTTTCGCCAAGGCGATGGTCGTGGCGAGCACCGAGGTGGAGCCGCACTGCGACCGGTCCGAGCTGAAGAGCCGCTACGACGAAGCGTGTGCCCGGACGGAGACGCTGGTCGAGCGGCTCCGCACACCGCCCACCCTGCCAGCCCTTTCCACCGGGGACGGGCGCCCGATCGATCCGGTCAGCCCCTACCCGCGGGCGGATTTCGAGCGCGACGTCGAGCGCATCAGGGACTTCATCCGCACCGGAGACGCCTTCCAGGTGGTGCTGTCGCGACGCCAGGAAGCGCCAAGCGGCGCCTCACCGCTCGACGTATACCGCAATCTGCGCATGCTGAACCCGGCGCCGTACCTCTACTACCTCGCTCTCGACGACCTGCACGTGGTGGGAAGTTCCCCGGAGGTGCTGGTGCGCGTCGAGGAAGGCGAGGTCACCGTGCGCCCGCTCGCGGGCACACGGCCGCGGGGTACCGGCGCCGAGGAGGATGACCGGCTCGCCTCCGAGCTACTGCGGGACGAGAAGGAGCTGGCAGAGCACGCCATGCTCGTGGACCTGGGACGCAACGACGTGGGTCGGGTCGCGGAGTACGGTTCGGTGCGCGTCACGGTGGACAAGGCGATGGAGCGCTACTCACACGTGCAGCACATCGTGAGTGAAGTGCGCGGCCGTCTCAGGTCCGGATGCGACGCGGTGGACGCACTGCGCGCCTGCTTCCCGGCGGGCACCGTCTCGGGGGCACCCAAGGTGCGCGCGATGCAGATCCTGGACGAGCTCGAGCCAACCCGGAGGGGACCGTACGCCGGTGCCGTGGGATACGTGGGTTGGGGCGCCTCGGCGCTCGACACAGCCATCGCGATCCGCACGGCGGTGTTGCGCGGCGGGAAGGCTTACGTCCAGGCCGGCGCCGGGATAGTGGCCGACAGCCAGCCGGCGCGCGAGTACGAGGAAACCGAGAGCAAGGCAGGCGCCGTGCTCAAGGCTCTCTCGTTGGCCGAGGAGCATTAGCCAACGGTTCTTTCGGCAGATATATTCCCGCGAGCAGAGGAGCATCACCTTGCGCGCATTCAAGCTGCTCAGCACCGCCGGCGACCATACGATCGACCTCACCCAGCCTCGAACGATCGTAGTCGGGCGTGCTGTAACCAGCGACCTTCCCATCTACGACCCCACGATATCGCGGCGTCACGCCGAGGTGTCCCTGGTCGATGGGGGCGTACGCGTACAAGACCTGGGCTCGAGCAACGGCACGTTCGCAAACGGCACCAAGATCAGTGAGACGGTCGTCGCCGACGGCGACGTGGTGACGTTCGGAAAGGTCGCCTTCAAGGTGCAGGAGGTGACGCCGCCAGCCACACGGCCGCCCCCCGACGGCGCCTTCCAGCGTGCGCCCGCCCCCGAGGCGACCATCGTGCGCCAGGTGTCGGTGGAGCAGAAGCAGTCCGACCTCGACGAGAAGGTGGCCGCTCGCGCCAGCGGAGCCGGGCGGCTCAAGCTGGACGCGGAGTCGATCGATGAGCGCCAGGCGGAGAAGCTCTCGCTCCTGCTGGACATCTCCAAGGAGCTCTCCAAGCAGCAGGAGGTGGACCGGCTGCTCGAGAAGGTCGTGGACATCACCTTCAAGGTGATGACAGTGGACCGCGTCTCCATCCTGATGCTCGAGGGAAAGGGCGAGACGCAGGAACTCGTGCCGCGGGTGTCGCACAACAGGCTGGGTGACGGCGGCGGAGCCCGGGTCCCGCAATCCATAGCACGCAGGGCCGTCGACGAGCGGCTAGCCATCCTGACCGACAACGCGGCGGCCGACGAACGGTTCAAGGGCAAGTCCATCATGATGCAGAGCGTGCGGAGCGCCATGTGTACGCCGCTCATGGGGAGCGAGGGCAAGGTCCTCGGCATCATCTACGTGGACAACATGACCGCCACGAACTCATTCGGAGACGAGGACCTCGAGTTCCTGATCGCGTTCTCGGGTATCGCAGCCGTGGCGATCGAGAACGGACGGCTGACCGAGCGCATTCAGCGCGAGGCGGTGGTGCGATCCAACTTCGAGCGCTACTTCGCTCCCGATCTCGCAGAGCAGATAGCCGCCGAGGTGGAGAAGGTGCAGCTCGGCGGCACCAAACGCCCGGTCGTCGTGTTCTTCAGCGACATCCGCGGGTTCACGTCGATGTCGGAGAACATGAGCCCGGACGGAATCGCGACGTTGCTGACCGAGTACTTCACCGAGATGGTGGAGATCGTGTTCGAGCACGGCGGGACGCTGGACAAGTTCATGGGCGACGCGATCATGGCGTTGTGGGGCGCACCGATCGAGCACGACGACGACGCCGACCGTGCCATGCGCGCCGCCATCCAGCAGCAGGAGATGCTTGCAACGCTGAACGAGAAGTGGACCGAGGACGGCAGGCCGACCGTCGAGATCGGAATCGGTATCAACTTCGGCGAGGTCTTTGCGGGAAACATCGGCAGCGATCGCCGGCTCGAGTACACCGTGATCGGCGATGCGGTGAACGTGGCGTCCAGGCTCTGCTCCAAGGCGGGGCCCGGCGAGATCCTGATCTCGGAGCCGTTCTACAAGACGCTGAAGGAGCCCCCGGAGGTCGAGGCGCTCGAACCGCTCGAGCTCAAGGGCAAGGCCAAGGCGGTGCCCGTCTACCGCGTGAAGCGGTAGGGCCGTCCGGCCGCCGCCAACAGGTCCCCCACCAACCGGATCGGCAACCCCATCACGCCGAAGAAGTCCCCGTCGACGCGCTCTATCAGCACGCCGCCGTACC
This sequence comes from Gemmatimonadota bacterium, assembly GCA_039587315.1. GTDB lineage: Bacteria > Gemmatimonadota > Gemmatimonadetes > Gemmatimonadales > GWC2-71-9 > WVYX01. The sequence goes on from JBDHIS010000002.1 coordinate 121,916, forward strand.
CCTGAACGCCGTAGCTGCCCGCCTTGTCGAGCGGTTCGTCCGTGGCCACGTAGTCCTCTATCACGCCGGGCGTGAGCTTGCGGAACCACACCCGCGTCACGTCGCAGCGCTCGAGCACCTCACCACCTGGCAGCGCCAGCGCCACCGCGGTAACCACCTGGTGGTCGCGTCCCGATAGCCTGGCAAGCATCCGCGATGCGTCCGCGGCATCAGCCGGTTTGCCCAGCACGTCACCGTCCAGGACCACGACCGTGTCGGCCCCCAGCACCAAGTCATCTGGGTGCTGCTTCTGGACGGCCTTCGCCTTCGCGGCCGCCAGGCGCACGGCCATCGTCTGCGGCAGCTCTCCGGGCTCGCGCCGCTCGTTCACGTCGGCTGGTATCACCACGTGCTCGATGCCCATCATGTCGAGCAGCAGCGTGCGCCGCGGCGAGCTGGAGGCGAGGACGATCATCGCTCGAGGATCAGCGTGACGGGCCCGTCGTTTACCAGCTCGACGTCCATCAGCGCGCCGAACTCGCCGGTCTCCACCGGAAGGCCGCGCTCGCGGAGAGCACGAACGAAGCGCTCGTAGAGGGGGATTGCATCATCGGGCTGCGCGGCGTCCACGAAGGACGGCCTGCGGCCCTTTCGGGCATCGGCGTAGAGAGTGAACTGCGAGACCACCAGGACGGCGCCACCCACGTCGCCCAGGCTGAGATTCATCCTTCCCTCATCGTCCGAGAAGAGCCTCAGCCCGTGGACCTTGCCGGCCATCCACTCGACGTGGTCGTCACCGTCGCCGGCCGTGAAACCAACCAGCACGACGAAGCCGCGCCCGATGGATCCGACGACGCGGCCCTCGATGCTCACCGACGCGCTGCTCACGCGTTGGAGAACGACTCTCACGTCCGCTTCACTCCACCGTCACCGACTTCGCCAGGTTCCGTGGCTGGTCCACGTCGCAGCCGCGCCGCACAGCCGTGTAGTACGCGAACAACTGCAGCGGCAGCACGCTCAGGACGGGCGTCAGCGAGTCGATCGTCTCCGGAATGGTGATAACGTGGTCGGCGATCTCGGTGATCTGCTCGTCGCCTTCGGTAACCACTGCAAGCACGCGGCCGCGGCGCGCCTTAACCTCTTCGATGTTGGACACGATCTTCTGGTACACCGCGTCCTTCGGGGCGATGAACACCACGGGCATCATGTCATCTATCAGCGCGATGGGACCGTGCTTCATCTCGGCCGCGGGATAGCCCTCGGCGTGAATGTAGGAAATCTCCTTGAGCTTGAGAGCACCCTCCAATGCCACCGGGAAGTTGTAGCCGCGGCCCAGATAGAGCGCGTTTTGCGCCCGCATGAACGTCTCGGCCACCTGCTGCACCTCACTGGACCGGGACAGCACCTCGGCTACCTGGTCCGGCAGGGCTGCCAGCGCCTTCACGATCTCACGACCCTGCAGCACCGACAATGAGCGCAGGCGTCCGATGCGCAGCGTCAACAGCGCGAGCGCGACCACCTGGCCCGTGAAGGCCTTGGTGCTCGCGACCCCGATCTCCGGACCGGAGTGGAGATACGTGCCCCCGTCCACCTCCCGGGCAATGGAGCTCCCCACCACGTTCACGAGTCCCAGCGTGCGGGCGCCCCGCTGCTTCGCTTCGCGGATCGCGGCCAGCGTGTCGGCAGTCTCACCGCTCTGCGATATGGCGACTACCAGAGTCCGCTCGTCCACGGTGGGATTGCGGTAGCGGAACTCGGAAGCGTACTCGACCTCGGCCGGAATCCGCGCCAACTCCTCCAGCATGTACTCGCCGATGAGCGCCGCGTGCCACGAGGTGCCGCACGCAGTGAGCACCACACGGTCTATCCCGAGGAGATCGTCGTCCTCCATGTTGATCCCGGAGAGCTTGGCCGTGCCTTCGTCCTCCAACAGGTGGCCGCGGAGCGTATTCCGGATGCTGTCCGGCTGCTCCATGATCTCCTTCAGCATGAAGTGCGGATAGCCGCCCCGCTCGATCTTGGCGAGGTCCCACTCCAGTGTGGTGACGAGCTTCTCCACGATGGTCGACTGCAGATCCATGATCTCGTAGCCGTCGCGCTCCACGACCGCGATCTCCCCGTCGTCCATGTACACCACGTCACGGGTGTGCTCCAGCACCGCCGCGGCGTCGGAGGCCACGAAGTTCTCATCCTCTCCCAGGCCCAACAGCAGGGGCGATCCGTTGCGCGCCGCCACCAGGGTCTCCGGCTCGGCAGTGGAGATTACGGCTATGCCGTAGGCACCCTCGACCTCGCGCAGGGCCGTCCCGACCGCCTCCACCAGGGAGCCGTTCATGAAGTGCTCGACGAGGTGGGCCAGCACTTCCGTGTCGGTGTCGGAGCGGAACTTGTGCCCCTTCTCGGCGAGCCACTCCCTGAGCGCCCTCGCGTTCTCGATGATACCGTTGTGAACCAGCGCGATCGTGCCGCCGCAATCGATGTGGGGGTGGGCGTTCGCGTCGTTGGGGACCCCGTGGGTGGCCCACCGGGTGTGCGCCAGGCCGAGGCCTCCGTTCGGAAGCCGCTCGCCGAGGTGCGAGCGCAGGTCCACGATTCGCCCCGCCACCTTCTCGACCACGAGGCCCGTGTCATCCACGAGTGCCAGGCCGGCCGAGTCATAGCCGCGGTACTCCAGCCGCTGAACGCCGTCCAGCAGCAGGGGCGCCGCTTCACGTTTTCCTATGTATCCGACGATTCCGCACATGGACTGCTACTCTCCTGACAACACGGTCTTGCCGGCGGCTACGAGGTCCTCTGCCGCCTCCGCAGTCGGCGCCTCGGCGATGAGGCGCACGATGGGCTCGGTTCCCGAAGGTCGAACGTGCAGCCACCGGTCGGGCCACGACAGCCGGAGCCCGTCCTGCGTGTCCAGCTCGGCCCCGGCCAGCTCGCGCTCGAGGGCGGCGTACACGCCGTCCATGTCCGCGCGGCGCGGCGCCTTCGCCTTGACGATGGTATAACGGGGAGAGCCGTCGACCAACCCCTTCACCGTCCGGCCGCCGCGTGCCAGCAGCTCCAGCACGAGCGCCGCTGCCAACGGGGCGTCCCGACCGAGATGGAGATCGGGCAGCATCACTCCACCGTTTCCCTCGCCGCCCACTACAGCACCCACCCGCCGCATGGCATGCGCCACGTTGGCCTCGCCGACAGGCGCGCGGTGCAGCTCGGCGCCAAACTCGCGCGCGACATCATCTACCACGAGCGAGGTCGAAAGGTTCACGACGACCGGCCCCGAGCGCTGCTCCAGCACCGCCCGCGCTCCAAGGGCGAGCGTGTAATCCTCACCGATCGCCACGCCACCCTCGTCCACGAGGGCCATGCGGTCTCCGTCCGGGTCGACAGCCATTCCAACGTCAGAGCCGCTCGTCCGGACTATCTCCGACAGTCCTCCGAGGTTGGCCGGCACCGGCTCGGGCGCCCGGGGGAATCGCCCATCGGGCTCGAGGTCCATACCGACTACCCCACAGCCGAGCCGCTCGAGCAGCTCCGGCACGATCACTCCACCGACGCCCCGCACGCAGTCCAGCGCGACGGTGAAGCCGCGGTCCCGAATTCTCGCGGCGTTCACGAACGGAAGCGCCAGCACCGCTTCCAGATGTCGCTCGACCGCTTCCTCGTCGGCGGTCACGACACCGGTCCGTTCGTCCTCGTCGTGAGCGTCGTCGGCATCCACCAAAGCGAACAACTCGTCCGCGCGCTCGCGGTCCAGGAACAGCCCGTCCGGCCCCACGAACTTGAGCGCGTTCCACTCGACGGGGTTGTGGCTGGCCGTGATGATAATGCCGCCGGCGGCACGGTGATGTTCCACCGCGAGCTGCGCTGTGGGCGTGGGGATCATCCCTCCATCCACGACGTCCGCGCCGGCGGCGATCAGAGCTGCGCGGGCGGCGGCGGCGAACTCCGGACCGGACTCGCGCGAGTCACGGGCCAGCACGATCGCGCGCCGTTCGTCCGACGTAACCAGCGTTCCGAACGCAGCGGCGTAACGGGCGATGACCTCGGCCGTGAGATCGCTCCCCACGATCCCGCGAACGCCCGATATGCTCCGCATGAGAGTTCCGCTCATGGGACAAACCTAACAGGAATCTCGCCGTATCCGAGCGCCCCCGGCCGGTTGCCCCGGCCGCGCCGTCCGGTATAGGTTCCGCCCATGACCCGCGTACTCTCCGAGGACCTCGAAACCCGACTCGGCACACGCGCCGTGCACGCCGGGCAGCGCCCCGAAGAGGACCCCGCGGGCGCCATCATGACCCCCATCTACCAGACCTCCACGTACCAGCAGCCCGCGCTAGGCGAGCACAAGGGCTTCGAGTACGCTCGCACGCGCAACCCGACGCGCGACGCGCTGGAGCGCAACCTGGCGGCGCTCGAGGGAGCGACGCACGGATTTGCGTTCGCGTCCGGGATGGCGGCGACCGATGCTGTGCTCAAGCTGCTCTCTTCCGGCGACCACGTGATCTGCGGGGACAACGTGTACGGCGGTACGCACCGCATCATGACGATGGTGTTCGAGCGGTTCGGACTCGACTTCTCGTTCGTGGACACCCGGGACATCGGCAACGTGGAGGCGGCACTCACCGAGCGCACGAAGTTGGTGTACGTGGAGACTCCCACTAACCCGATGATGCGCCTCACCGATCTCCGGGCGGTCGGCGAGCTGAGCCGTGCCAAGGGGTTCGTGCTCGTGGTGGACAACACGTTCGCGACACCCGCCCTGCAGCGCCCCATCGAGCTGGGGGCCGAGCTCGTGGTGCACTCCACCACGAAGTACCTGAACGGACACAGCGACGTCGTGGGGGGCGCCGTGCTCACGACCCGCGACGACCTGGCTGAGCAGCTGGGGTTCATTCAGAACGCCGCCGGTGCGGTGCCGGGGCCGCTCGACTGCTGGCTCACGCTGCGCGGCACCAAGACGCTCCCCATTCGGATGGCGCAACACGACCGCTCGGGACGCGCGATCGCCGAGTGGGCGGCCGGGCACCCCAAGGTGGAACGGGTCTACTACCCCGGGCTGCCCGATCACCCACAGCACGAGCTGGCGTGCCGCCAGATGAGCGGGTTCGGAGGGATGATCTCGCTCGAGTTCGGCTCGCTGAAGCGTGCCAGGGCCGTGGCGAACGGAACCAGGCTCTTCGCCCTCGCAGAGTCTCTCGGCGGCGTGGAGAGCCTAATCGGTCATCCGGCGTCGATGACCCATGCCTCGGTGCCCAAGGCCATGCGTGAGGAAATGGGGCTCACCGACGGCCTGATCCGGCTCTCGGTGGGCATCGAGGACACCGAAGATCTGATCGCGGACCTCGAACAGGCCCTGCAGGCAACCGGCGCGGCATAGCGCGTGTTGTGAAACTGCCCCAACCGGCGTGCGTACGGATAGCCACTGACGAGACCAGCCGGTAACGCAGATTCTGGAGGCAGCAATGACAGAAGGTAAAGGCATCCCCACGGCCCGCCCGCGGAAGGTGCTCACGGACATATCAGCCGTGAGCTGGGAGCACCCCGCCGACCGGGCGGCGCTTCAGGCAGTCCGGGCGGTGCCCGGATTCAACGAAGCCGTGAAGAAGATCGTGGGGTTCTTCGGTGAGCGCGGCATCCGCCTCATCTTCCAGGCCAACGCCGTGCGCGTGGGCCCCAAGCAGTTCCCCAAGCTGCACACCTTGATGACCGAGGTCTGCACGACGATGGACTGGCCGGAGCAGCCGGAGCTGTTCGTGACCCAGACACCGTTCGTGAACGCCGGTGCCTACGGCGTGGATCACCCGTTCATCGTAATCAACTCGGCAGCGGTGAATCTGCTGGACGACGACGAGCTGCGCGTGTTGCTGGGCCACGAGCTGGGCCACGTGATGAGCGGCCATTCTCTGTACCGCACCGTCACCGTGTTGATCCTGACGCTCGGGTTCCAGAACCTGCCGTTCCTGGCTGGGATCGTTCTGCTGCCGATCAAGCTCGCCCTGCTCGAGTGGTACCGGAAGAGCGAGCTGTCGTCCGACCGGGCCGGCCTGCTAGCGAGTCAGGATCCCGTGGCATCCATGCGCCTGTTCCTCAAGCTCGCCGGCGGCGGGAACATGAGCGAGATGGACCTCGACGGGTTCATGGAGCAGGCCAAGGAGTACAAGGAGATGGGCGGCCCGGTTGACGCCATCTACAAGGTCCTCAACATGCTCGGGATGACCCACCCGTTCCACACGCTGCGGGCCGGCGAGCTGCAGGACTGGATGGACGGTGGCAACTACGAGCGCATGCTCGGCGGGGAGTACACGCACAGGGGCGCGGAGGAGAAGGAGCGCCCCATCACCGCCGACATCGGCGAGGCCGCGAAGCACTACGCCGACGGGGCCAGGGAGACGGTCTCGCAGATGACGGAAGCCGCCAAGAAGGCGGCGTCGGCCTTCACCGACGCGTTCAAGGGCAAGAAGTAGTGAAGGTACTCGTAGTCGGCGGAGGCGGACGGGAGCACGCCCTTTGCTGGGCGCTGGCCCGCTCCGCCTCCGTCTACTGCGCGCCGGGCAACCCTGGAACGGCCCAGCTCGGCACCAACCTCGCGTTAGACCCCAACGATCACGCAGCAATAGCCGCAGCGGTCCGGGAGCACGGCATAGACCTCACGGTCGTCGGGCCCGAGGCTCCGCTCGTAGCCGGCCTGGTCGACGACCTCGCGGCCGCCGGCCACCACGCGTTCGGACCAAGCGCGCGGGCGGCTCGTATCGAGGGCTCCAAGGCGTACGCCAAGGAGGTGCTGTTCGCGGCCGGAGTGCCGACTGCCCACAGCGAGACCTTCACCGACGAGTCCGCCGCCCTCGACTACATCGGCTCGCACGATGAACCGCTGGTCGTGAAGGCGTCCGGGCTCGCCGCGGGCAAGGGCGCCATCGTATGCGAGACGCGCGCCCAGGCCGAGGCTGCCGCGCGCGAGATGTTCGGCGGCGCTTTCGGCGAAGCCGGGAGCACCGTCGTGGTCGAGGAGTTCCTCAGCGGCGAAGAGCTCTCGATCCTGGCCCTCACCAACGGCGAGCAGGTGATGCTGCTCCCCGCATCCCAGGACCACAAGCGGATCGGCGAGGGCGACACCGGACCGAACACCGGCGGGATGGGCGCCTACACGCCGGTGTCCATCGCCAGCCAGAGTCTGCTCAACCGGGTCGGCCCGGAGGTCATCGGGCCCGTGCTCGATCAGTTGGCGAGCGAAGGCGCACCCTACAGCGGCGTGCTCTACGCCGGGCTGATGGTGGACGACGAAGGCACGCCGAAGGTGCTGGAGTTCAACTGCCGCTTCGGGGACCCCGAGACGCAGGTCGTGCTCCCGGCGGCACACATCGACCTGGCGGAGCATCTGTGGGCGATCGGCTCCGGCGAGTCGTGGAAACCGGAGATGGCGGCGTGGCCCGCGAAGCGCGCCGCCGTGACGACCGTGCTGGCAACGCCGGGTTATCCCGCATCGCCCGTAAAGGGCCAGGAGATCGAAATGCCCGCTGAGCTGCCGGCCGACACGATTCTGTTCCACGCCGGCACTTCGATCGACGAGTCAGGGAAACTGCGGGCCGCCGGTGGCCGCGTCCTCAACGCCACGGGACTCGGCCGCGACGTCACCGAGGCCGCCGAGGTCAGCCGCGCGCTGGCCGAGCAGATCCGGTTCGAGGGCAAACAGTACCGGAGCGACATTGCGTGGCGCGAGGTAGCACGTGCCGGAGCTGCCTGAAGTCGAAACGGTCGTTCGCGACCTCCGCCCCAGACTTACCGGCCGCACCCTCACCAACCCCAAACTCCACCACAGCGATGTGCTGCGCCGGGTGAGCAAGCCCAGGCTGCTGCGCGTCCTGCAGAAGAGCCGGATAGACGCCGTGAACCGGCGCGCCAAGCACGTGGTCGTAGAGCTCGAGAGCGGCCACCGGCTCGTCATCCAGCCGCGCATGACCGGGAACTTCATCGTCTACGACCGCCGCATGAGGGTCGCCGAGCGCCGCTACGTGGTCCTGGAGGCAGCGATCGGCAGCGGCGAGCGCTTCGTGTACCGCGACGTGCGCCGCCTCGGGACGATTTGGCTGTTGGACGAGAAGGGCTGGGAGTCCTATACTGCGCGCATCGGTCCCGAGCCGTTGGCCGATGATTTCACGGCGGACGTCTTCGTCGAGCGCATCGGCGGCACCCGCCAGGCGATCAAGAAGGCGATCATGGATCAACGGCTCCTGGCCGGCGTGGGCAACATCTACGCCAACGAAGCCCTGTTCAAGGCCGGGATCGACCCCTCGCGCCGCAGCGACAAGATCGAGCGCGCGGACCTGGAGCGGTTGCACGGCATCGTGCGCAACGTGTTGGAGGACGCTATCGCCGCCAAGGGAACGACGGTTCGCGACTACCGCACCGGGACCGGCGAGACCGGCAGCTTCCAGGACGCCCTGGAGGTGTACGGGCGGGGCGGGGAGCCGTGTCCGCGCTGCGGTGCGCAGCTCGCGACGACGCACGTCATAGACGGGCGCGCGACGACGTTCTGCTGGCGGTGCCAGGGAAGACCGGCATGAAGATCGCCGTTGTGTTCGACACTCCCAACGACGGTTGGGAGGACGATGACTACAAGCAGGAGGTCGAGGCCGAGGTAGACGAGCCCGAGTACGAAGTGGCCGAGGCCCTGATGGCCTACGACCACGAGGTTCTTCTCGTCGGCGTACACGACGACCTGCACCACATGTTCGAGCGGCTGGCCGATTTCAAGCCCGACCTCGTGTTCAACTGCTCGGAGGCATTTCACGAGCGGCCGCGGCTCGACTACATCTTCCCCTCCCTGTTCGAGGCGGAGGGCTATCGCTACACGGGCGCGCCGCCGATCTCGCTCATCACTACCCGCAACAAGGCGATGAGCAAGAAGGTGCTGGGGTGGCACGGGGCACGGGTACCCAAGTTCGTCACGTACCGCGTCACCGAAGACGTGAAGGAGGCGCCGGACATCCCGTTCCCGCTGATCGTGAAGCCACTGCTGGAAGACGCATCGAGCGGCATCGCACAGGCGTCGGTGGTGCCGGATTTGGATTCCCTGAAGGAGCGGGTGCAGTTCATCCACGAGAACTTCACGCAGCCGGCCATCGCCGAGGAGTTCGTCGACGGCCGCGAGCTGTACGTGAGCGTGATCGGCAACGGAGATGATCTCGAGATCCTGCCCATAGTCGAGATGGTGTTCGACAAGGAGAAGACGAAGATCGAAGAGCGCATCGCAACGAGGTCGGCCAAGTGGGACGTCCCGTACCGCGAGCGCAAGGGAATCAAGAACGTGTTCGCGCGGCCCATCTCGCAAGCAGCAACGGACAATATCGAGCGCACGTGCCGTATGGCGTTTCGCGCGCTCTGGCTGAGAGACTACGCTCGCGTTGACGTGCGGCTCACGGACGACGACGAGGCCTGCGTGGTGGAGGTGAACGCCAACCCGTTCATCTCGTTCGGCCACGACACGGCAAACGCTGCGGAGAAGGCGGGCATGGATTACTACGCCTTCATCGCCCGACTCGTAAAGGAGGCGCAATCGCGCTATGAGCGGCACCCGTAAGCGGAAGTCCCGCCACCCCGTCCCGACGCCCGAGCTGCGCTGCAAGTGCGGCCACGAGCTGAAGCGGTTCTGGCCGTACTGCCCCTCGTGCGGCCGCGGGCAGGTGTGGGGGGACCAGCCGCCCATGACGGACGCCGAGTGCTACAAGTGCGGCTGGGTCGTTTCGGACTTCTACAGTTTCTGCCCGTGGTGCGAGGCCGACATCTACGAGGAGGGCTTCTCCAGGGAGAAGCCCATGAAGGCGCCCAAGGGATTTCGCTTCGACGCGCGCTGCGACTGGGGCTGCGGCGGTGGCTTGCAGTATCCCATGCCGTACTGCCCGTGGTGCAGTCGGGAGCAGGATTGGGAGGACGACTGGTACGACGGCTCCTGTCCCCACTGCGAGCGCGGCGTGAACGACTGGATGGACACCTGCCCGTGGTGCGGCGAGGACGCCACCGGTCAGAGCCTCATACCGCGCGCCCTGACCAGGGTACGGCGGTTGCTTCTCGTAACGGGCATCAAGGATTGGGGCTACCGTGTCGTGCTGCGGCCCGGCGTGTCGGGCGTGGATCCGAAGTACCCCAAGATCGTCGAGATCGAGCAGGACTACGTCGTGGGCGCGCGCAGCCGCACGGAGATCCCCTGGACCACGCTGGTCGGGCTGATCTGCCACGAGCTCGGCCACAGCTTCCTGTACCACCACTGGTCGTGGACCAGGAGCGAGGCGTTCAGGCGCGTGTTCGGTGAGGTGCACAAGGCATACCGCGTGCGCGACGACGCGTGGGTGAGCTTCCAGCGCCGCCGCGTCAGTACGGTCAAGCCGCAGTACGTGAGCGCCTACGCGGGCACGCACCCGCTCGAGGACTTCGCCGAGACGTTCCGTTTCTACGTGGTGCGGCGCGGCCGGATGCGGGAGTTGCTGGCGGAGCTGGGCCGCAAGCGCAAGGATCCCATCGCCTACGAGAAGTTCCTGACGTTGCACCACTACATCCGCTCGTTGAGGGGATGGCGGTAGCCAGCGCGCTCGCGCTCCCACTCGGCGACCTCGACCTGCTGCAGCGGCGGGTACGGGCGCTCGCCGAGAACCGTCCCGCCGTGTACCGCATGCTCGACCCGAACGGGCGCGTCGTCTACGTGGGGAAGGCCAAGCAGCTGCGCACCCGCCTCCTCTCCTACTTCCGCGCGAGCTACCCCGAGGACAAGGCGGCCCGCATCCTGCACGCAGCGGCCGACATCCAGTGGGATTACTCGCCCTCCGAGTTCGCCGCGCTGTTGAGCGAGCTGCGCCAGATCCGGCGTTATCGCCCGGTGTTCAACGTCAGAATGAACCGCGCGCGGCGCGTGGGTTTCATCAAGGTGTCGGGGGGCGCGGCGCCCAAGATCTACGTGGGCAACACAATCGGAGCCGAGGAGGTGCGCCACTACGGGCCGTTCGTGGGAGCCGCGCGGCTCAAGGAAAGCGTCAAGATCCTGAACGACCTCCTCGGCCTGCGCGACTGCGCCATCAACCTGCCGATAGCCTACCAGGAGCAGGGTGATCTCTTTGCCACAGCACAGCGTGCGGCGTGCCTGCGCTACGAGCTCGGGACCTGCACCGGACCGTGTGCCGGTTTCGTGACCGAGGCCGAGTACCTGCGGCGCGCGGCCCAGGCCACAGACTTCATCGAGGCGCGCGACCTGGCTCCGCTCGACCGCGTGATCGAAGAGATGAACCGCGCGAGCGAGAAGGAGCAGTTCGAGCGCGCGTCCTGGTGGCGCGACAGGTTCGAGGCGCTCACCTGGCTGCTCAGCGCCTGCACCCGCGCCTATGCCGCTCTCGATTCGCTCAGCTTCGTGTACACCGATCCGGGCACCTACGGCGACGACCGTGCATACGTGATCCGGCGGGGTACTGTGTGCGCTTCCGCTCCCGCGCCGCACACGCCGATTGAGGCCGAGGCGTTCCGGTCGCTCGTGGCCGAGCACTCCGGCGAGAACGGAGAGCCGGGTCCCATCGCGCCGAGCGCGATCGACGAGACCCTGCTCGTGCTGAGCTGGTTCCGCCGCAAGCCTGCAGCGCTCAAGCGCACAGTGTCCATAGACGAGTGGCTCGAGCGCCACGCACCCAGGGAGAGCGAGTGCTGATCGCGCTGCTGCAGTTGGCCATCGGCCTGACTATCCTCTACGCGGGCGGGCACTACCTCGTGCGCGGGGCCACCTCGATCGCTCTGCTGGCCCGCGTATCCGTGACGGTTGTAGCGCTCACGGTCGTGGCGATGGGAACGAGCCTTCCCGAACTGGCGGTGAGCTTCACGGCCGCGTGGCGGGGCTCCACCGACATTGCGTACAGCAACGTCATTGGCTCGAGCGTCTTCAACATCGGTGCGATTCTGGGAGTGGCGGCGCTGATCGCCGTCATACCGGTTCAGCGCCAGACCATCCGGGTCGAGTATCCCATCATGCTGATCGCCTCGATCGTCGTGCTGCTGCTGGCGCGTGACGGTGTGGTGGACAGGGTAGAGGCCGTGGCCCTGGTGGTGGGGATCGCTCTCTTCGTGAGCTACACGGTGTACCTCGCGCGACGCGGTGTTCCCACCGCCACCGAAGAGATGTCGCTGGACCGCGAGGTGAAGCGCGCCGCCCACCTGAAGCAGGGTGCGGGCCGAGCGTGGAGCATCAACATCGGCCTCGTGCTGGTTGGGTTCGCCGCGCTCGCGGGAGGAGCGTATCTGGCCGTAGCGGGCGCCGTGGCGGGGGCAGAGATCATCGGCGTCGAAGAGCGGATCATTGGCCTCACCGTGATAGCGATGGGTACGAGCCTACCCGAGCTGGCCACCTGCGTCGCTGCCACGCGTCAGAACGAACCAGATGTCGCTCTCGGCAACGTGATCGGCTCCAACATCTTCAACCTGCTGGCCATACTGGGTATCACCGCCAGCGTGTTTCCCGTCCCGGTGCACGAGCGCTCCCTGGCGCTCGACAACTGGGTGCTGCTCGCGTTCACGCTCGCCCTGTTCCCGATGATGTGGCTCGGCAAGCGCCGCATCTCGCGCTTCGACGGCGTGTTGCTGCTGACCGGGTTCGTGGCGTACATGAGCTACGTGGTGGTTACGAGGTAGGACTCCCGCTCCAGCAGGCTCTCGATTTCCGAGTAAGGCACTCCTCTTTCTGCTTGGCGACCCAAACGCTCTTGTCCTATTCTTGAGTGACACGCGCCCCGGGGGTGATGGGTGGAGGACCTTCTCGAGCGTCTCCGTACTTCTTTGGGTGACCGCTACGTCATCAAGCACGAGCTTGGCGCGGGCGGCATGGCTACGGTCTATCTGGCCGACGACGTGCGCCACGGCCGGCAGGTGGCGCTCAAGCTCCTGAAGCCCGAGCTCGGCGCGGTTCTGGGCGGCGAGCGCTTCTTCCGCGAGATCCACATAGCAGCGAGCCTGAGCCACCCCCACATCCTCCCACTCCACGACTCGGGCGAAGCCGACGGCCTCCTCTACTACGTGATGCCCTACATAGCGGGCGAGACACTGCGCGAGCGCCTCGAGCGCCAAACGCAGCTCTCGCTCGACGAGTCCATCGAGCTGGCACGTCAGGTCGCATCCGCACTGGACTACGCCCACCGGCAGGGCGTGGTGCACAGGGACATCAAGCCGGAGAACATCCTGCTGCAGGAAGGCCATGCCGTCGTGGCCGACTTCGGTATTGCCAGAGCACTGCGAGTTGCGGGGGGCGAGCGTCTGACTGAGACCGGGCTATCGCTCGGCACACCCCACTACATGAGTCCCGAGCAGGCGAGCGGCACGCAAGAGTTGGACGGCAGGACAGATGTCTACGCCCTCGGCTGTGTGCTGTACGAGATGTTGGCCGGCGACCCGCCGTTTACCGGTCCCACCGGCCCGGCGATCATAGCTCGGCAATTGGTGGACCCGCCACCGAGCTTGCGCACCGTGAGAGCCACAGTTCCCGAGGAGCTGGAGCGGGCAATTGAGAAGGCGCTCGCCAAGGTGCCGGCAGACAGGTACGACACTGCCGGTGCATTCGTCGAGGCAGCGGGGGCTGCGGCACAGATCCAGGTGGTGCCGACACGGGAGCGGCGGGCACTCGATCGCCACCGCGGCCGGCAGAAGCTGTTGCACCGGTTGGTGCCGGCACTCGCGGGAGCGGCGGTGGCAATAGCCGCCGTCGCCGCTTGGCTCCTCTGGCCCCGGGGGCCCGCGCTCGACCCGACGCTCATTGCAGTAGCGCCGTTCGACGCGATAGGTGAGGGGCTCGACTCCTGGCGCGACGACGCGGCAACGCTGCTCGATGCCCGGCTGGACGGCGCCGGGTCGCTCCGAACCGTCCCGCCCTCATCGGTGCGTGAGCATTGGGCGGGCGAGGCCGACCGCGCCACCGCTATGCAACTGGCGGGTCAGGTCGGGGCGGGACTCGTGCTGTTCGGGAGAGTGGTGGATGCCGGAGGTGATTCCGTTCGGCTCACGGCTACGCTGTTGGACGCAGCTACGGGAGAGGCTCCGGAACAGCCAGAGGTCGTGGGCTCGCGGCAGCCGATGGACGCGCTCGTGGACTCACTGGCCACGCGTGTCCTCGTCGCGTTTGCGCGCGGCCGCATGCCGCCGTCCACGCGCTGGACCTCGCTCGGCTCATCCAACCCGCGCGCCATCAGGGAGTTCCTCGACGGCGAGCTGCACTTCCGCGGGTTCAGGCCCGACTCGGCGCAAATCCACTACGAACGGGCGATCGCCGAAGACAGCAACTTCGCGCTGGCGTACCGTGGCCTTGCGTACGCCAGCGAGATGGCCCGGGGGTTGGGCCAGGACATCTGGGGACTCTTCCCTCCATGGGGACGCTTCGACGAGCTGCGCATCACGGCGGGTGCACTGAACCGGGGCCTGGCACGCCGCGAGAGCCTACTGGTAGCCGCGGACTCCGTTTGGGCGGCGGCGCGGACACTCGGTCGGCGGGCTGACGTGGAGGTGGACTCCGAAGCTGATAGTCTATACCTCCGTTTGTTCGAGACGCTGGAAGCGGCGCGTCAAGACTTCCGGCAGGATCCAGAGGTCCTGTTCATGTTGGCGCATGCGGTGTTGGCAAAGGGGGCTGGGTACGGGTACCCACCGGAGATCGTGGTCGAGGCACTGAGTGGCGCACTGGAGCTCGACCCGGAGTTCCTGCCTGGCTACTTCCCCCTCCTCTACCTGGGCCTGTTTCTCCGCGGCCATGATGAGGGGCTGGAGAACATAGATCAGTTCGCTGCCCTCGCAGGCGATCTGCCTCTTGCAGAGGCGTTCCGGCTTTGCGCCGACATCATTCGGTCCGGAGGCCAGGGAACGGATGACGTGAGGCTTCGCGTTGACTCGCTCATCGCCGAGAACGGCATGATCACTGTGAAAAAGGAGGTGCTGTTCAAGGCATACGACTGCGTTCTCTCAGCGCGGATGTACCCTCCCGACTGGCTGCTCGAAGGAACGGAATGGGACCCGGAGCTCGCACCCGGACAGTTTGGAAAGGTGCACAGGGTAGTCGAGCTGAGAGACTCCCTGTTCCCCAGGGCGCCCCACTTCTGGTACCCCCAGTTCTACCCCTACGTGGCAAGAGTGGGCGTGGTACCGGCCGACACGGCAGGGCCCAGAATTCTACAGTACCTGAATGGCCCACCTACGCGCATCAGCTTTGCACTGCGCTGGTGGTACGAGCAGGGCGACTCTGCAACCCTCGAGCGCGCGGTAGAGATAATCCGGGCACACCCCGAATCACTTTCCGGGTGGCTGCCCACCCGGCGCAGGCGCGCCGTCGTGGATGAGACGTTGGCTCACCTTGCGCTGCTGCGTGGGGACACCACGGAGGCGTACGAGCTGCTCGCCAAATGGCGGCGCTGCACGGATGGAATGTGGTGCGCTCCGGCCGACTACACCGCGGCACAGCTCTTAGCAGTGAGAGCCGGCAGGGGGCGGCAGGCTGAGGCTCTGGCCGGGTGGGGAGCGGCCGGTTCGCACGATGGCGCCCTCACGCAGGTTCAGCACGCGCTGCTAAGGGGACGTATCAACGAGCGAACCAATCCCGACATCGCGGCGTGGAGCTACCAGATGGTGCTGGACTATTGGGCCGATGGTGATCCCGAGGTGCAGCCCTGGGTGGAAGAGGCTCGTGCGGGACTGGAGCGGTTGGGGGTGGAGGAGCGGTAGTTGGTTTCGCGCGAGCGGGCGCGGACGAAAGGTGGTGTCGTAATGGCTGAGGTCCTGGAGCGCCTGGAGGGAGCCCTCGCCGACCGCTACGTCATCAAGCACGAGCTTGGTGCAGGCGGCATGGCCACTGTCTATCTAGCAGACGACGTGCGCCACGGACGCCAGGTGGCGCTCAAGCTGCTCAAGCCCGAACTGGGCGCAGTACTCGGCGGCGATCGCTTCCTGCGCGAGATTCACATCGCTGCCAGCCTGAGTCACCCTCACATCCTCCCACTGCTCGACTCCGGAGACGCCGACGGCCTGCTCTACTACGTGATGCCCTACGTACAGGGGGAGTCGCTACGCCAACGACTCGAGCGTCAGACCCAGCTCTCCATCGAAGAGGCCATCGAGCTCGCCCGCCAAGTGGCCAGTGCCATGGACTACGCCCACCGCCAGGGCGTGGTCCACCGCGACATCAAGCCCGAGAACATCCTGATGCAGGAAGGCCAGGCCGTGGTGGCGGACTTCGGCATCGCACGGGCTCTGAGAGTTGCAGGTGGTGAGCGCCTGACCGAAACGGGGCTCTCACTGGGCACACCGCACTACATGAGCCCCGAGCAGGCGAGCGGCAATCAGGAGCTGGACGGCCGCAGCGACGTCTACTCGCTCGGCTGCGTGCTGTACGAGATGCTGGCAGGTGACCCGCCGTTCACGGGCCCCACGGCGCCGGCGATCATTGCGCGGCAACTGGTGGATCCGGTGCCGAGTCTGCGCACCGTAAGGCCGACGGTGCCGGAAGAGCTGGAGCGGGCCATCGAGAAGGCGCTCGCCAAGGTGCCGGCGGATCGCTACGACACAGCGGGGGCGTTCGTGGAGGCGGCGGGGGAAGCGGCACAGGTGGAGGTGGTGCCGACCCGGGAGCGGCGGACACCACGGCGGCGGGTGTCGCCCAAAGCATGGCGTGTCGGCGCGGCAGCTGCCGCTCTGCTAATCGTGATCGCGGTGGTGCTCTTTCGCATGATGGGATCCAGACCGATCACCATTACCACCTCGAACATCCGCGCCGTGACTAGCGAACCCGGCCTCGAGTTCCAGCCTGCAATCTCATCCGACGGGCGCGAGGTTGCATACGTCGAGGGCTCCTTCGGACGCATCGTCGTACGGAGCACCATCGACATCGGCGCTGGTGAGACGCGGCTGAGTGACGAACTGGACGGCATGCATTTCTTTCCGGCGTGGGCGCCGGACGGCGCGTTCGTCCGCTTTGTGGCCTGCGGCCTGGAGGGCTGCAACTGGAAGGAGGTGGGGAAGCTCGGCGGAGCCGTCCGGGCATTCAGTGCTCCTCGGGGTCGCCACGCATGGACTCGGGATGGAACCCGTGCGGCGTTCGCGGTACGGGACAGCTTCTATGTCTCATCTGTCGAAAACGGAGAGCCCGAGTTCCTGAGCCTGCACGGCGGGGCGCACTCGCTGGCCTGGTCTCCCGACGGTCGATTCATCGCCTACGTAAGCGGTAACTCCAACTGGAGAACGGGCACCAACGTAGATGGGGCATCCATCTGGATCCTGGATGCGAGCGGCGGCGAGCCCGTGCAGGTGACCGACCGAGAACACCTGAACGTTAGCCCGCAATGGCTCCCCGACAGCCGTCACCTCCTATTCGTATCCAGCCGGGACGGACCCAGAGGCATCTACGTGGTTGAAGTAGGGGCTGACGGAGCACATGGAACACCGCGAAGCGTGCTCAGCTCGTCGGATCCCCACTCCATATCCATATCGGCAGACGGGCGGAAGCTCGCCTACGCGAGGTTCCCGGGGAGGCAGAACATCTGGTCGGTCCCCATTTCACGATCGGGCAGAGTGTCGATCCGCGATGCGGTTCCGGTCACCACGGGCAATCAGATAATCGAGAACCACTCCGTGTCCCCGGACGGGGAGTGGATCGCCTTCAACAGCACCCTTCGCGGACAGTCCGACATCTTCAAGCAGAGGCTGGACGGCGGGTCCGCCCAGTTGGTCGCCGATATACCGGATCATGCGTTCGGCCCGAAGTGGTCCCCCGATGGCAGGGAGATCGCGTTCTACGGCGGAGGGCCGATCTGGATCGTCTCTGCGGAGGGCGGCACCGCAGAGCACTTGACGGACTTCCCCGGTCCCAGCATGCGCCCGGAATGGTCGCCGGATGGACTCTCGATTGCATTCGATGGGCTTCCTCCAAACGGTGGCCCTCGTGCTCTGTGGATCGCATCGCGGGACAGTATCGGGGCACCTTGGAACGAGCCGGTGCAGGTGACCAGTTCTTCCTGCCAGTCGGCGCAGTGGGCCCCCGACGGTGCAAGCATCGTGTGTCACGACGAACGGGGTAGGTGGCACCGTGTGTCCAGGGATGGCGCGGTCATCTCACAATACGACGCCGCGGCAGTCGGGCTGGAGGGTCTCCATAGCGTCCGGTTCTCACGCGACGGATCGAGAATCTACTTCTTCTCCTACCTCCAGGGGGAGGAACTGGATGCCACGTTCTGGATGCCGGCCAACGGCGGGGATCCTACCGCAATCGTGGCGCTCGACGACCCGATGCTGCAGGTCTACCCCACCCTCACCGTGGGTACGGAACACCTCTATCTGACGATCCTCGAGCTCGACAGCGACATCTGGGTGATGGATTT
>JBDHIS010000046.1:0-14286 GCA_039587315.1 Gemmatimonadota bacterium
GACCGGCTGCAGGTGGGTGGTGAACTGTTCGTATCGAACCACGTCATCGACGGCACCTATCTGCTGCGCGCGTGCATCACCAACTTCCGGACCACCGTCGCCGATGTGGAGGCGGTGCCCGGCATCGTGACGCGGGCGGGTGCGGAGCTGGACCGCGAGATGCGCCCCGAGGAGCTGCGTTGAATCCGGACGCAATGACGCCCCACGGGCTGGCGCTCCGCGCCTACATCGAGGGCCGCTCCGATGCACAGCTCACCGTGAGACGTGACGACGGCGTCGAGGATCCACTGCCGGTGAGTCACTTCTTCCGGGCGCCGGAGGAGTTCTCTCCCATCGAGATCGCCGCGCTCGAGCAATGCCGCGGCCACATCCTGGACGTTGGGGCGGGCAGCGGACTTCACAGCCTCGTTCTGCAAGCGCGAGGTCTCACGGTCACCGCCATCGACATCAGCCCTCAAGCGGTGGAGATAATGGCGCAACGGGGAGTGCTCGATGCGCGCTGCTCCGACGCATGCGACTTCGAGGGAGATCGGTTCGACACGCTGCTGATGCTCGGCCACGGCATCGGCATGGTGGAGAACATCACGGGACTCGACCGCTTCCTGGGGCGAGCCCGAGGTCTGGTTGCGAGCGACGGCCGGTGGCTGCTCGAATCGCTGGACGTGCGCGGCAGCCAAAAGCCCGACCATCTGGCTTACCAGGAATCCAACCGTGCCGCCGGACGCTATGTGGGAGAGATCCGCATGCAGTTCGAGTACGATGGACACGCGGGCCCGCTATTCGGATGGCTCCACGTGGATGCGGAGACGCTTGGCGCGCACGCCGCCGAAGCCGGCTGGGAGTGTGAGGTGGTCGTCGAGCAGGAGAACGGTGAGTACTTGGCGTCGCTGACGCGTGCATGATGCGCGGCGCCCATGAGGCGTGAGAGCGCTACTCGTAGGGTGGATCCTCCACGTGCACCGACTCGCCCAGCAGGATAGCCTGGACCGTCTCTCCGGGCGTTACCTCATCCATGTCCTCGGGGACGATCAATAACGCGTCGGCGCTCGCCATCGACGACAGCATCCCCGAGCCCTGCGGGCCCGTGAGCCTGGCGGCGAGCGTCCCGGCACTCTCGGAAACCTGTGCGCGCAGGAAGTGCGTGAGCGGGGCCCGGGTCTCCAGCCTCTCCTCCACGCGCACGGACACCGCGCGGCGAAACGGCTTGGTGTGGCCCAGCAGTCTGCGGATCGCCGGCCGCACGAACAGCTCGAACGTGACCATCGTGCTCACGGGATTACCGGGGAGACCGATCCACGGCACCCCGTTCATGAGACCGAACCCCACCGGAGCGCCGGGGCGAGTGCGCAGGCGCCAGAACTTCATGTCGCCGCCCCTGAGCTCCAGCATCTCCCGCAGGTGATCGTGCTCTCCCACGCTCATGCCGCCCGAGCTGACGAGCAGGTCGGCGTCGGCGGCCTTGTCGAGCCTCTGCTCCAGGTCTTCAGGATCGTCACGGGCAATGCCCAGGTCCAGCAGGACGCCGCCAGCCTGCTCCAATGCGGCGCGCATGCCGTAGCTGTTCGAGGAGGCGATCTTGCGTCCGGTCAGGATCGCCTCACGCTCGTCGAGGTCGGCTATCTCGTCGCCGGTCGAGAGGATGGCGACCGTGGGGCGCCGGTGCACTTCGACGTGGGCCATCGCCATCGAGGCCAGCACGCCGATCCGGGAGGGGCTCAACTCGGTGCCAGGCTCGAATACTACCGCGCCACGCTCGATGTCCTCGCCCTGCCTGCGCACGTTGCGTCCCGCGTCACGCGAGCCGGTGATCTGCACGCGGCCGTCCTTCAACGCGGCGGTGTCCTCCTGCCGGATGACGCAGTCGGCGCCCTCGGGAACGGGGGCGCCGGTGAAAATGCGGGCGCACTGTCCCTGGCCGACGGTGCGAAGCGGGAACGCGCCGGCCGCGATCTCCTCTACGACCTCCAGCACCGTCTCCCCGCCCTCGCTGAGATCAGCGCTGCGCAGCGCGTAGCCGTCCATCGCCGAGTTGTCCCACGGCGGAATGTCCAGAGGGCTGACTACCCTCTGCGCGAGCACCTGTCCCAGTGCTTCGCCCAATTGCGCACTGTGGGCCGGAAGCGGTGCGACCTCGGCCAGTATGGCTCGGGCCGCCTCTGCGGCGCTCAGGTGCTTGCGCGGTGCGTCAGACATTGCGTTGGATCAGGCGGTTCGTGGGCTTGCGGTTACGAGGTGGCGGCGTGCTGCTCGCGCCACAACGTTTCGGCCCGCGCGAGGTCGTCCGAGTCGTTCACGTTGAAGAACAGAACTTTGGGGTCGCCGTGCGTCTTCGTCCGCTCGAGCGGGAGAGTTCCTGCGCGCACCTCGGAGTGAAAGGCCGTGGTTCTGAGGTCTTCGTTCTCGATGCTGCGCCGGATCGGGTCCTCACATGCGGGACCGTAAACCCCGCACAGCGGCTCGACGCCCAGCGGCCCGTTGCTCTCCGGCAGGAACACGTCGTGGCCGGCGGAGTGCGCTACCAGATCTCCAAGAATCCCGGTCGCGATGAACGGCATGTCCCAACCCAGCACGAGGACCGGTCCCTCGCCGGCGGTCACCGCGGTGAGAATGCCCCCCAAACTGCCACGGTGCCGGATCACGTCCTCGACCACCGCCAATCCGGGGCGCCACTCGACGGCTTCGGGAGCGTTCGCAATCAGTGTGGGAGGGGATCCGGTGGCGGCGATCACGGCGTCGACGACGCGGTCGAGTACACGGACTCCGCCGATCATCTCGAGCCCCTTGGGGCGGCCGCCGAAGCGGCTCGCGGCGCCGCCCGCGAGCACCGCGCTACGCACGCGTCAGTATCTCCGCCCTCGCTTCTTCTCCAGCACGATGCTGAAGCCGAACGTGACGGCGAAAGCGTGCATGAGGAAGTTCTCGGTCGGAGCGATCCCCACGACGGCTGGACCGGTGACCCGCTGCATCTGGATGAGGTGGTCCCTGAGCTCGAAGCTGACAAGATACGACGGCGAGAGGGGGATGACGACGCCCAGCGCGAGTGCGGCGGTGGGCGCGATCCTCGTGCCGCTGCGATCCTGTATGACTACGCGTTCCTGGACGTCTCCGTCGGCCACGAAGACTCCCGACGCTTCCACTACGCTGGTATTGCGCAGCGATACGCCGCCCTGGACCCGCACGTAGGGGCTGAAGGCTCCCCGCGGAGTGAAGCGGTAGTTGGCGCCCAGGTAGAAGCCTGTGGTGGCGGCAGTGGCCTGGATCTGGTCCATCGTTTCACAGACTTGCGCGTTGCGCCGCTGCGGGTCCAAGTCGCTCTCGTAGACCATCGAGCACTCGTCGTCGATGACCTGACCCAGGTACTCAGCCTCGAACGAGAAGCCGAGGTGCGTCGACGTGTAGAGCGTCGCGGTGAGGCCCGCAGCCAGGCCGGAGGTCAGCTGGCGCGAGATGCGCATCGTGTCGAACGCGATGCCCCCGAGCAACGCGACGGGTTGCTTGTCCACCGTCCAGAGGTTGCCGCCGAACACGATGCCCGCGTTGACCGTGAAGAACAGCCGGGGCTGGGCTCCCTCCTGTGCGGTAGCCGGGGCGGCCGTGGCGGTCAGGAGTGCCGCCGCCGCGACGGCTGCCTGCCGGATCCCGGCTCTACTCGTCGCCATAGTAATCGGCATATAGGTGTGGTTCCTCGTGCACGCGCACGTGCTCCAGGCGAACATCCGCGGGCAGGTGCGGCGCGATCCGGTTCCATATGTGGACGGCCAGTGCTTCCACGGTGGGGACCCCCTTGCCGAAGGCGAATTCCGGCACGTCGTGGTTCAGATGCCGGTGGTCCAGCCTGTCGGAGATCTCCTGCTTCAATACCCGATCGAAGGCGGCCAGGTCCAGGACCATGGAGGTCTCGGGGTCCGGCGTGCCGGATACGGTGACGGCGCATTCGTAGCGGTGACCGTGTCCGTGTTCGTTGGCGCACGCGCCGAACACTTCCCGGTTCCGCTCCGCCGACCACTCCGGCCGGTGGTAGCGGTGTGCCGCATTGAAGGCGACGACGCGGGTGAGCCGCACGGTGGGCATTGGCAGAATCTAGCTCCGATTCAGAAGACCCGCACGGCCATCGCCTTGAACGAGAGCACTACCTGGGTTCCTATGTGCAAGCCGAGCTGCTCGAGAGCCCCGCGGGTGATGTGTACGGCGAGGTCCACTCCTGCGTCCACCAATAGCGTCACTCCCCCACGGCCGTCGTCGCCGACACGGCTGACCCTGCCGCGGAACTCGTTTCGCGCACTGGACTGCAGCGGCTCGAGGCTGACCAGGATCTCGTCCGGGGGGATCGCTATGGTCGCGGTCCCCGATTTGTCGGTCACGACCAGGATCTCGAGCGGCCCGACCGAAGCCGACTTGGGGCCGTCGCCCTCGGGCAGGACGGTCCGGAACAGGTTCTCCGGCGTGACCGGTGACGCGTGGCCGTCGGCCAGCGCAATCAGCGTGTCGGACCAGCGGTATGCGTCCTCCAACTGGTGCGACGCAAAGCACACGGCGGCGCCACGCACGCGCTCCTCCTCCAGAGTCTGGTAGAGCCGGGAGACGGCGGCGCGATCGGCAACACCCGTCGGCTCGTCCAGCAGCAGCACGTCGGGCTCGAGCGCAACGGCGCGCGCCACCGCTACCCGCTGTATCTCTCCAACGCTGAGATCGGCGGCCTCGCGCTCACCGAGGTCGGTCACCTGGAGCCGGTCCAGCGCATTGGCGGCGCGCTGCACAGCCTCGGGTCCGCGCAGGCCATGCAGTGACAGAGCATAGAGCAGGTTGCGCTGCACGGTGCCGCGGAACAGGTAGGGCTGCTGCTCGACCAGCGTCACGCGGCGGCGCGCGTCGCGTCGCTGGGCCGCCGTACCGACGAGCGTGCCCCCCAGGAGCAGCGAGCCGGCCACGGGCCGCTCCAGGAATGCGAGAAGGCGCAGCAGCGTGCTCTTGCCGGAGCCGTTGGGGCCGACGAGAGCCGTCGCGGTCCCAGCCTCGAGCTCGAGCGCGTCGATCGAGAGGACGGGCCGCTTCCCATACGCGTGCTCGAGTCCGGCGGCGCTAAGCATCGCCGCGACCCTGGAACAGCTGCAGCAGCACGTTGACCGTCAGGGCGAGAGCCAGCAGCACGAGCCCCAGTGCGACGGCGAGAGCGAAATCCCCCTGGGAGCTTGCCAGCGCCACCGCCGTGGTGAGCGTGCGTGTGTAGTGGTTGATGTTGCCGCCCACGATCATCGCCGCGCCGACCTCGGCGAGCACCCTGCCGAATGCGACTACGACCGCTGCGAAGAGCGCGAACTTGGCGGCCCGCGCGACCGCCAGGTGCGCTCGGAGGGGGCCCGCTCCGAGGGTGAGCGCGGTGCGCCGCACCCTGGGATCGATGCCCTGTACGGCCGCGGCGGTGAGCGCCGCCGCGATCGGCGCGGCAAGCACGACCTCGGCGATCACTATCGCCCACCACGTGTAGAGGATTCCGATGCCGCCCAGCGGTCCCTGCCTTGCGAACAGTCCCCAGATCAGCACGCCGACAACGACGGTGGGGAAAGCGAGCATCGTGTTGAGTACGGTTATGGCCGCGCGCCGGCCCCAGAAGCGGGTGGTCCCGACCATGAAGCCGACGGGAACTCCGATACAGCAGGCGAGGATGGTGGAGATGCCGGCGACGCGCAGCGATAGGATGGTGATGTCGAGTACTTCGGCGTCGCCGCCCAGGATCAGCTCGAAGCCGCGCTTCAGGCCGTCAGCGAAGAACTCCAAGAGCTACTTCATCCGGATCGCGTACCCCACCGAGAGGAGCAGTTGTGGGTTAGCGACCCACGACGTCTCTCCCTGTGTCAGGGGATTCAGCACGGGCGGGACGTCGGCTTCCGGGAAGAAGAAAGACGAGGGGTACTTGAGCTGCCAGAACACGTCCCTGAACTCGAAGCGGAACGCGATGCGTTGGCTGAGGTGCCAGCGGGTACCGATTATGAAGCCGGCTGTGAACTTGGTGTTGAACTCGAACCCGCTGAGCGAGTCCTCGGGGACGTCGCCGCCGAAAGCGAGTCCGAGAGTCCCGCCGATGTACGGCGCGAACCCCCTCCACGTCTTGGTTCCCGTCAGAACCAGGCCTATGGAGGCTTCCAGCATGAGGACGCTGTTCTGGGCCGTGCCCAGAAAGCGCTCGTCGAGAGGAGCCTCGGGGTCTATGAGATTGCGCGTGAGGTCGCCATACGTGGCCGAGATTCCGAGCATGGCCGGCCCGCCGATTAGCCAGTCCACCCGGCCGCCGATGAGGGGGCCGTCGTGTGGGCCTACCCCCACGTCGCCGCCGGAGCCCCAGGAGTAACCGCCGGTGGCCGAGAGCAGCCACTTGGCGCGAACGTCCCGGTAGGGGGTGGATTCGGGGGCGTGCCCCACCTGGGCGGCTGCCGCAGCCGGCCAAACGAGCAGAAGGGCGGCGCAGGCCGCCCTGAATGAGTACACTACACCGGTACGTGCGAGGTTTGACATCGACCCAGGTGACTCCTAAAATCCCCTCGGAAATCCAGGATGAGGCAATCTAGCCACCTCCTACCGGCGCTACCAGCCTGCGCTACACTCCTGGCCCTGACTCTGGGGCCGGGGGCGGCTCTGCTGTCGGCGCAGCAGGAGTTTCGAGTCCTCCGGACCGAGAACTTCCGGCGCGAGCCCTCGGGCAACGCCGCGCTCCTGGCGACGGTGAACGCCGGCGTCGAGCTCCCGGCCGACTCCGTGATGAACCAGTGGGTCCGGCTGGTGCTGGAGGGTTGGGTCTGGGCCCAGTCCCTTGCTCCCACGACCCAGCCTGGGTTCGATCTGAGGGTCAGCCCGGGCCGGGGCGAGAACGTGCGGATTGCACCCAACGGACGCGTTCTGGGCCGCCTGGCGGAGGGGTGCCTGCTAGTGGAGCTGGATCGGGAACCTGGATGGGTCCGCGTCCGTAGGGTTGCGTGGATGTTCCGGGGCTCAGTGGCCCCGGTGGGAGCGGCGACGCGGCCGGCGGCGCCGGCAACGGCACCGGCCACCAGCTCGGCCCAGATCGGGCTCGACTGGGCGGTCACGGCCGATCGGGCCGCGCTCCATCGGACGCCTGACGGAGACTCGGCCGGCACGCTCGCACCGGATGCTTCGGTCCGGGTCCTGGCCCGCTCGGGTGAGTGGGTGCGGGTGCAGACCGAGGGTTGGGTGCGTGAGAGCGACTTGAGACCGTCGTCTTCCGGCGTGCTGGTTGGCGTGAGTGGAGCCGAGGTGCGGTCCAGCCCGCGGGAGTTCGAGGGAGCGCTGCTCCAGTGGGTGGTGCAGTACATCGCGATCCAGAGCGCGGACGAGCTGCGGCGGGAGATCCCCGAGGGGCAGCGCTACGTGCTGGCTCGCGGTCCGCTGCCCGAGGCAGGGTTCGTCTACATAGTGCTCGACGACGCCCAGCTGACGGAGATCGAGCGTCTCGAGCCGCTCACGGAGCTCGTGGTCATCGGGCGAGTCAGGACCGCGCGGTCACAGTACCTGGGGAACCCGATATTGGATCTGGTAGACCTCGCAGTCCGGAGGTAGAGAGGGAGCAGTCATGAACGACAACTTGAAATCGAAGATCGTGCGCCGGCTCGACGATTTGCCGGACGACATGGGCCGGCAGGTACTGGACTACCTCGAGTTCCTGGAGTCGAAGTACAATCTGAGCCGTCGCTCGCCGTCCACCGTGCAGCGACTGGCGGAGAACATCGAGGACAGGATCGGGATCGGGAGCGTCTCGGACATGGCCACGAAGGGCGCGGCCCAGGTCGCCGAGGCCGCCAGCAAGATGATGGAGGGCCTGGCCGCCGCCGGGCGCGTGGTGGCGGACGAGCTGACCCCGGCGCCGTCCGAGAATGGTGAGGAGGAGGCTGGTGACGCCCCGACCGATGAGAAGGACGAGAAGGCGGAGAAGGAGGAAGCCGGCGACGCTTGACCGGCGCCCGGGGGAGCGCGTAACTTCCTTTATGGTACGAGCAATCGAACGGCACACGACCCGCCCAGCGCCTCCGGCGCGGCGGGTCTTTGCGCATCTGGAGGGTTCGTGAGCGGTCTGCGTCCAGGCTATGCCCTGACATTCGACGACGTGCTGCTGGTGCCGCGCCACGCCACGGTGCATCCCAAGGACGTGACGGTGAACACGATGTTCACCCGCGGCATCGCGCTCAACATCCCGCTCGTCTCGGCCGCGATGGACACGGTCACCGAGGCGGAGATGGCCATCGCCATGGCGCGGTCCGGCGGGATCGGCGTCATCCACAAGAACATGCCGATCGATCGCCAGGCCGCCGAGGTGGACCGGGTGAAGCGGTCCGAGAGCGGCATGATCCTGAACCCGATCACCCTGGGGCCGGATCGCTCGATCCGCGAAGCCAGCGAGATGATGGGGCGGTTCAAGATCTCGGGCGTCCCGATCGTGGACGACAGCGGGAAGCTGCTCGGCATCATCACGAACCGCGACCTGCAGTTCGAGCGCAGCCTCGACCGGCCGATCCAGCAGGCGATGACCAAGGACAACCTCATCGTAGCGCCGGTGGGTACTACCCTCGACGAGGCCGAGCGCATTCTGGGCGAGCACCGCATCGAGAAGCTGCCGGTGGTGGATGAGAAGGGCGTGCTGAAGGGGCTCATCACCGTCAAGGACATCCACAAGCGGCGCCAGTTTCCGGACGCCAACAAGGACGAGCACGGACGTCTGTGCGTAGCGGCCGCCGTGGGCGTCAGTCCGGAAACGAGAGACCGGGCCGGCGAGCTCGTCAACGCCGGGGTGGACGTGGTCGTGGTGGATTCGGCTCACGGGCATTCCGAGGGAGTGCTCGAGACGGTGGCCATGCTGCGCGACGCTTTTCCGGATACGCAACTCGTGGGCGGCAACGTCGCCACGCTGGACGGCGCCAAGGCGCTGGTGGAGCGCGGCGTTGACGCTGTGAAGGTGGGAATCGGCCCCGGTTCGATCTGTACGACTCGCGTGGTGACGGGTGTCGGAGTGCCGCAGATAACTGCTATTGTGGACGCCGTGCGCGGTAGCAGCGGCGTTCCGATCATCGCCGACGGGGGCATCAAATACTCGGGCGACGCGGTCAAGGCGCTCGCGGCAGGGGCGGCCAGCGTGATGCTGGGCTCCATGCTGGCTGGGACCGAGGAGAGCCCCGGCGAGAGCTTCCTGTTGGAGGGCCGCCGGTTCAAGACGGTGCGCGGCATGGGCTCGATCACCGCGATGCAGGAGGGATCGGCCGACCGCTACTTCCAGCAGGGCGAAATCTCCGCGCAGAAGCTGGTACCCGAGGGCATCGAGGGCCGGGTACCCTATCGCGGACCCGTGGGCGACGTGCTGTTCCAGGTGGTCGGCGGTGTGCGCAGCGGAATGGGCTACTGCGGCTGTGAGACGCTCGACACGCTGCGATGCGAGACCGAGTTCACACAGGTGACCGCTGCCGGACTGCGCGAGTCGCACCCGCACGACGTGGTGATCACACGCGAGGCGCCCAACTACTCGTTGTAACGGCTCAGGTCAACAGGCAAAGCGCCCGGACCCCACTTGGGATCCGGGCGCCTTTCGTTTCGGGCCGTCGCGGCCTAACCCCAGGGCTTGCCCGCGCGCCCCTCCTTCACCAGCCGTTTGTGCACCTCTCGGTTCTCGATCCACGGCTTGCGCTGGAAGTAGCTCTTCGTGAGCTCCACCACCTTTGGCGACAGCAGGATCAGCGCCAGGAGGTTGGGCAGGATCACGATGCCCAGGAACACGTCGCCCAGCGTCCAGGCAACGGACAGCGACAGGACCGCGCCCACGAAGTGCATCGCTACGAAAACGAACTTGTAAGGCAGTATGGCCCGGGTCCCGAACAGATAGTTGGCACAGCGGTCGCCGTAGTAGCTCCATGCGATCGCCGTCGAGATGGCGAACAGGAACACGCTGACCACCACTATGAAACGGCCGAAGTTTCCGGGGAGTCCCCTCTCGAACGCCAGCATGGTGAGGGGCGCTCCGCTCTCGGCGGCCTCGGCGTGCAGCGCCGTGTACTCCGTTCCGTCTGCGTGCACCGCGCGATTCTCAAGCGGATACACCGTACCGCTGAACAGCGCGGTGTGCTCCGCATCCGTGTACACGGGCTCGACCGTAACCTCGTGCCAGGCGATCCGCGCCGCGCCCGCTGCGGTCTCGACGTAGCGGCCGTCCTGAAGCACGATCTGGGCCGGGTCGTCGATCGAGTGATGCCCGCCCTCGATCTCGTACGTCACGTAGGAGAGATCGCCGCCGGTCAGATCGATCTCCGTGGGCACGCGGTCGTTCCACACGCCGGTCATGATGATCACCAGGCCCGTCATCGTGCAGATCACGATCGTGTCGATGAAGGGCTCCACCAGCGCTACGACTCCCTCGGACACGGGCTCATCAGTCTTCGCAGCGGCGTGCGCGATCGGAGCCGAGCCCTGGCCCGCCTCGTTCGAGAACAGCCCGCGCTTCACGCCCCAGATCATGGTGAGCATGAACACGCCGACGCCCGTTCCAGCCACGCCCGCGGTGGGATTGAACGCCTCGCGGAAGATGATCCCGAACGTCGGGAAGAGCTGGTCGAGGTTGAGAGCTATGATGATGAGCGCGCCCGTCACGTAGATGGCCGCCATCAAGGGGGCCAGGATGCCCGTGACCCGTCCGATCCGCGAGATGCCGCCGATGATGACCGAGGCCACGACCGACGCCGTGATGATGCCGGTAGCCCACACGGGGAATCCGAACGTGGTGTTCAGCGTGTCGGCGACGGTGTTGGCCTGGATGGCGTTACCCGTGAGGAACGCCGTGGTCCCGAGCATCAGCGCGAAGAAGGCCGCCAGCGGCTGCCACTTGGTGCCGAGGCCGCGCTCGATGTAGTACATCGGGCCGCCCGATACGGAGCCCTCCCACTTGTGGGGGTCGGCATCCAGGTCCACCTGGCGGTAGTGCTGCGCCAGCGTCACCTCGGAGAACTTGGTGGCCATTCCCACCGCTGCCGTCACCCACATCCAGAACAGCGCTCCGGGCCCGCCCCAGTGAATCGCCAGAGCCACGCCGGCGATGTTGCCGATGCCGACCGTGGCCGAGAGCGCCGTGGTGAGGGCCTGGAAGTGGGACACGTCGCCGGGCTCGTTGGGGTCGTCGTACCTGCCGGACGTGACCGCGAACCCGTGCCCCAGCTTGCGCAGCTGCAGGAAGCCCAAGCGAACCGTGAGGAAGATGCCGGTCCCAATCAGCGCGACGACGACCCAGGGGATCTCGTGCTCGCCGACCGGAATCCCTCTGTCCCAGATGTACTCGGACAGCGTGGTGATGACTTGCTCGAGTATCTCCATGGCACCTTCTGGTGGGTGAGAGGCCTGACATAATGGGCACTGGGCACGGGGGGCGGCAAGGCCTCGGTAGCGGGATGCCCGCGCGTACCGCTACAATGATACCCGGAGCGTACCCTGGAGGCCCCCCGAAGTGGCCGATCGACCGATGGACAATCTCACGGTGAAGCCGCAGCGCCGCAGCGCCGCCGAACAGGTGGCGGCTGCGCTCGAGCCCGGCATGCGGGTGGTTCTCACAACCCACGTGAACGCCGACGGCGACGGCGCGGGGAGTGAGGCCGCTCTGTGGCACCTGCTCACCGAGCGCGGGATGAAGCCGGCCATCGCCAACCCGACCCCGTTCCCGGACAAGTTCCGGTTCCTGCTGGATGGTGCGGCCGGCGCCGACCAGACGGAGAAGGCCGTGAAGGCGCTCGAGCAGGCTGACGCAATCGTCGTTATGGACATCTCCGACGTCGGGCGTTTGGGTCACCTGGGCCGCGTGGTGGAGAAGGCCAAGGTCCCGGTCGCCTGCATCGACCACCACGTGAGCGACGGCAACCTGCCAGCAGGGCCGCGTCTCGTGGATGCCGGAGCGTGTGCGACGGGTGAGCTCGTGTACGACCTGGCTACCGTCGCCGGCTGGCCGATCACGGAGGCTGCGGCGCGCGGGATCTACGTTGCGATCCTCACCGACACGGGCGGCTTTCGGTTCTCCAACACCTCGCCGCGGGCGCTGCAGGTGGCGGCGCAGCAACTCGCGGTCGGGCTGGAGCCGGAAGACGTGTACCGGCAGGTTTACGCCAGCGAATCCGAAGGCAAGGTGCGTCTCACGGCCGAGGTGCTCGATACGCTCGTGGTGGAGGCGGACGACCAACTGGCCTGGATGACGATCCCGACGGGCGCTCTCGAGCGGCATGGGGTGGACACCACCGAGCTCGACGGCATCGTCGAGTTTGCCCGCTCCATCCGGGGAGTGCGCCTGGCGCTTCTGTTCCGCGAGCTCGCGAGCGGCCGCGTGAAGGTCTCGTTCCGCTCCGTGGCAGGCGTGGACGTGGCTGCGTTGGCCGAGTCCTTCGGGGGAGGCGGGCACCGCAGGGCCGCGGGAGCGTCTCTCAGTGGCACGCTGGCCGAGGTGCAGGAGCAGGTGCTCGAGGTGGCGCGCTCCGTTATCATTCTCCGACCATGACTACCAACAAACTCAACGCACTGGTCGCGGGCGCACTCACCAACGTGCGCAACCCGCGTGTAGACAACGACGTGATCTCGGCGGGGATGGTGCAGGAGCTCGCCGTGCAGGATGACGGCCACGTGTCGTTCACCTTCGTGCTGTCGCAGGACGACCCGGCAGGGCTGGTCCGCGAAGCGAGGCGTGCCGTCCGCGACGTGGATGGCGTCGTCGAGGTGAAGATCAATGTGGTGGAGCCGGAAGGCAGCGCTCCCGCCGCCCCGCCGCCCGGAGCAACTCCGGTTGCGCAAGCGGCGCCGCAGGGGCCGGCCGAGTTCCCGGCCCTCGGCTCCGTGCTTGCCATTTCCAGCGGGAAGGGCGGCGTGGGGAAATCCACCGTCGCAGCGAACCTGGCGGCCGAGCTCGCGCGCGCCGGGAAGCGCGTGGCGCTCATGGACGGCGACGTCTACGGACCCAACGTGCCGCGCCTGTTCGGGGTCAGCGGACAGCCGGCGGTGAAGGACGGGCGCATCCAGCCGCTGGAGAAGTACGGGGTGAAGCTCATCTCGCTCGGGTTGCTGGTGGAGCGCGACATGCCCGCCATCTGGCGCGGGCCGATCGTGACCAAGATCATCCACCAGTTCCTGAGCGACGTCGACTGGGGAGAGCTCGACTTCTTCCTGGTGGACCTGCCGCCGGGGACCGGTGACGCGCAGCTCTCGCTGGCGCAGGCGGTGCACATGAAGGGCGGGGTCATCGTGACTACGCCGCAGGAGATGGCGGCCGGCGACGCCCTGCGCGGGGCCAAGATGTTCGAGCGCGTGGGTGTGCCGGTGATCGGCATCGTCGAGAACATGAGTTACTTCGAGTGCCCCCACTGCGGTGAGCGCAGCGACATCTTCTCGGGCGGCGGGGGACAGCGGCTCGCAGAGGAGATCGGCGTGCCGCTCCTCGGGCAGGTGCCACTGCAGGCCGGGATGACCAAGGAGCAGGATGAGGGCAAGCCCGTCGTGGTGGGCCAGCCCGACTCGCCGGCCGGCAAGGCGCTCGCGGCGATCGCTCAGGAAGTGATGCAGCGGACCGGAGGCAAGTCGGTGCCGCTGCCCATCATCACCTAGGCTACTGCGTGTGGGCGGGGTGAGTTCCTAGCGGTCGGACTCCAGCCAGACGACGTCGATGCCGCCCAGCGCGGCAGTGATCTCGAGCGACACGTTGGCCACCGCCGAGTCGTAGTTGTCGGAGACCCAGCGGTCGTCGCGCTTCGTGAATTGGCTCGACTCGAACCCCGCGAATAGGCGATTGAGTTCGACGGCCACTCCGACGTCCTCGGGGATACGTAGCGTGAGGTTGGCGACTCCCACCGCGAATTCGACCTGCGTGTCGAGCCCCGCGTCCCACTCTCCCGTGAAATCGACCGTCATGCTACCGGCGCCCCCGGCGATCTCGATCGTCTCGCAGCGTGCGTTCCCCAGGTCGGTGACGAACAACTCCGCCGCGCCCACGGCGATCTCCAGTCGCTCACATCGGATCCGGTTGGGCTCGCTGAATGAGACCAGGGTCTCGCTCGCGCCCGATGCGATCTCGGCTCGTAAGACGGACAGGCCGCCCAGCTCGATTTCGCTGATGGCCACCCCGGCTTCCACGTGCAGGCTGAGAGGGACTGCAGGGGAGAGCTCCACGTCGAGGTGCTGTCCCGAGTTCTCGCTCATCTCCCACCCGTCCTTGTCGCCCTCCCGAACGACGCCCAGGTCCAGCGCGTTGCGCCCCGCGTCGAACTCCGCGATCGG
>JBDHIS010000018.1:0-73067 GCA_039587315.1 Gemmatimonadota bacterium
AGCGACCGGCCGGCAGCAGATCACGACGGCTGGTGTTGCTCTGGGCACACCCGCCTACATGGCGCCCGAGCAGGCTGCGGCGAGCCCGCACATAGACCACCGCGCCGACATCTACGCCGTCGGCGCCATGGCGTACGAGCTCCTCACGGGGCGACCGCCGTTCATCGGCCCCACGCCGCAGGCCGTGCTGGCGGCGCACGTGACCGAGGCGCCCGGCGACGTATCGGGCCACCGGCCGTCCATCCCGCCCGCGATGGCGCAGGTGGTCATGAAGTGCCTCGAGAAGAAGCCGGCTGACCGGTGGCAGACCAGCAAGGAGCTGCTGGCAGTGCTGGAGGCGGTTGCGACACCGAGCGGCGGCATTACTCCGACTGCGACCAGACCGGTCGCGGCTGTGGGGAAGCGGAAGACGTGGGGCGTAGCGGCTGCGACCGCGGGAGTGGTCGCCATAGGCGCCGTAGCCGCGGTCCTGCTCCGCAGTGGTCGCCATAGGCGCCGTAGCCGCGGTCCTGCTCCGCGCACCGACGGGGATCCCGATCGATCCGGACGTCGTGGCGGTCGCGCCGTTCGACGTACTGGGAGACGACCTCGACCTCTGGAGCGAGGGGCTCGTAGACATCCTGTCGCGCAGCCTGGACGGCGCGGGCCCGCTGAGGACCGTTTCGCCCACATTGGTCATCCGGCGTTGGGACGGGCGCGCCGATCCTGAGTCGGCCGGTCAGCTCGGTCGCGCAACAGGAGCGGGGCTCGCTGTGTTCGGCCGCCTGGTAGCGACCAGCGGCGACTCGGTGCGACTGAATGCGAGCCTGATGGACGTGGAGCGGGGCGCGGTGCTGGGCGAGATCGAGCTGCGTGACGCGAGCGACCGAATGGACCGGCTGGCCGACACGCTCACCGTGGCTCTGCTGAGCGAGTTGGGACGCACGCGCCCGATCGGGGCGGTACGTCGAGCTTCCTTCGCGTCTCCGTCGTTTGCGGCCACGAAGTTCTTCCTGCAGGGGGAGCAGCAGTACCGGCGGTCGAACTGGGACTCGGCTCGGGTCGACTATCAGCGCGCGGTGGAGCTCGATTCCACGTTCGCGTTGGCGCTGAATCGCCTCAGCACGGTCCTTGGCTGGCAGTCGACCATTTATGATCCGCGGGCGGAGACCTACGGCCTGCGGGCCGGCCAGCTGAACCACGGCCTGCCGCCGCGTGAGAGCCTGCTCATCGTGATGGACTCGGTGCTCCATGCGGTGTCCGCGGCAGCGCCCGCGGGTCTGGAGTTCCACGAAATGGTCCGACGCCTTTTCGCCACCAGCGAAGACGCCGTGGCGCGCTACCCCAACGATCCTGAGATGTGGAATCAGGTTGGTGAGGCTGTCTATCACGCCGGCGACTTCATGAACCTGTCGCGGCGGGAGGGGTTCGACGCGTTCGAGCGAGCCATAGAGCTCGACTCCGCTTTCGCTCCGGCCTACATCCACGCCATCGAGTACGCGCTGGAGCTGGAGGGTCACGAGGCCGCGCTGCGCCGGATTGACGCTTACCTGGCGCTCGGTCCCACCGACAAGCACGCTAACGGCCAGCGATTGGTACGCCGGCTGCTCGACCCGGAGACCGCGTCGGATCCGGAAACCGAGCGGATGCTGGATACCGCATCCGCCAACACGCTCTCGCCGGCGTACCTGACCTTTTGGTCCCTGCCGGATTCGGCGGAGCAGGCTCTGCGGATCGCCCGTCTCATGGCGGAGGGACGCCCCGGGAATCCACCCTGGAGCGAGCCGAGCACCGGGCGGCGTCACACACTCCTGCAGCTGACGCGTCGTGGGCATCTCCGTGAGGCTGCCGCGCTCCTGCCCTCGGACGACGACTACGAGTTCACGGATTTCGTCAGTCTCCACGATTTGGCACGGCTGGGCGGGGTTCCGCCGGACCGCGTCACGGCGCTGTTCCTGCGCTGGATACGTGAGGGGAGCCAGTGGGGCGAGGCCGCGCTCTGGTGGTTCGGCGAGCGGGGCGACACGGCGGGGATCCACGAGTTGGTGGCTGCAACGCGTGAAAGGGGCGGGGCTTGGGGTGGGCTGCTGGACCCGTTCTTCGAGCCGGCGGCGGAGGCATACCTCGCGCTGGCGCGCGGCGACAGTGCCGAAGCCCTGGACCGGTTCATGGCACTGCCGGATTCACTCTGCTCGATTTGCGATAGTGAGAGCCTCACCCGCATACGCCTGCTGACGGCTGCCGGGCGCGATGCGGAGGCGGCCCGTTACCTGGAACGCGATGGGTGGATGGCGTTCGGCGTGGTGTGGACACTCGAGCGCGCCCGCGTCAACGACCGGCTCGGCAACGAAGAGCGAGCCATCGAGGACTACGCATTCGTGGTCGATTCGTGGCACCAGGCCGATCCCGAGCTACAGCCCGTCGTTGAAGAAGCCCGTGCCGCGCTCGCGCGGCTGAGCGGAGAGCCGAGGTAACGCGATGACACAGGAGATCACCGCCGACTACTGCATCGCTGGCGCCGGACCCGCCGGAGCCGTCCTCGCGACCAAGCTGGCCGCGACGGGCAAGCGCGTGGTGCTGGTGGACCAGGGCCCGCACTACTCCGAGGCCGACCGGTCGGCAAAGCTGCGCCGCGGCGTGGACACGCTTAACGACTACGCCGACTACAACGACGACGAGTCGAGCGCGACGGTGACGCCTTACAGCTCGGCGCCGGCCGAAGGGCAGGTGGTGGACTGGATGGCGTGGCGGCAGTTCGGCATCGGTGGCACCGCGCTTCACTTCGAGGCGATCATGGGGCGGCCCATCGCCGACGACCTCAGGATGCGCGCGCTCTACGGCGTGGGGCGAGACTGGCCGATTCGCTACTCAGAGTTGGAGCCGTGGCTGCTCCGGGCTGAGCAGGAAGTCGGCGTGGCCGGAAACGACGACAACCCCTACGCGTCACCTCGCTCGGGCCCGTTCCCGATGCAGGGCCACGCGTTCTCCTACTTCGACCGCGAAATCTTCGGCCCCGCAATGCAGCGGCTGGGAATCACCGCACACACGTGTCCCCGCGGGATCCCCACGGAGCCGTACCGCGGACGCTCGGAGTGCCTTGCGTGCCGCGCGTGCAAGTTCTGCCCCTCGGGTGCGCGCTACTCCCCCGACCGCGTGCACATCCCGATGCTGGAGGGGCGCGACAACGTTACGGTCCTGCCGGGCGTGAGCGTGCGGCGGCTCGAGACGAACGCGGCGGGCGATCGCGTCACCGTGGCGCACGCATTGCGGGTAGAGGACCGCAGCGAGCTGGTGATACGCGCGCAGAACTTCGTCGTCGCCCTTGGCGGTGTCGAAACCCCGCGACTGCTCTTGCTCTCGGCAGGAAGCGGCGGCCACGGCGGCGGGTTGGGAAACATGGGCGGACAGGTCGGGCAGCACTTCAGCGATCACGTACACCCGTACTTCACGGTGGATCTCGGCCGCCATGCCGGCAGCCGGCTCGGGTTCGAGACGGTGGCCACCGACCACTTCCGTGTGAATGTGAACCGGCGCGAGGAGAACACTTTCTGGATGCTCGCATCGCCGGCGATGGATTGGTTCCCCGTCGGCGTCGAGGCTTCCACGTGGGCGACGCAGAACGGGACCCTGTCGCTCGCAGGCGTGCGCGAGAGCATCCCACGCATGGCGACGGTCTCTGGCATGGTCGAGCTCGGCGGGAATGGCGTGCTCGAGCTGGATCCCGACAAGCTCGACGCGTTCGGCTCGCCGGTGGCCAAAGTCAGGATGACGCTCACCGATTGGGACCGCCGCGCCCAGGCCAGGATGGGCGAGCTGGCGCCGCAGATCGCGGAGGCGATGGGCGCCGCTAACGTCTCTGAGATTTCGCCACCCGAGGGCGGCCTGGGGTACCACCCCTCCGGCGCCACCGCCATGGCCGCCTTGCCTGACGCTGGTGTCTGCGACCCCGACCTCAAGGTGTTCGGCCTCGACAACCTGCACTTGGTCAGCAATTCGGTCTTCCCTCACATGGGAGCCAACCCGCCGACGCTCACGATCATCGCGCTGGCGCTCCGTCTGGCGGAGCATCTCGAGGGGAGGGCCTCATGAGCTACGAGTTGAGGCGGCGCGAGTTCATCCAGGTCCTGGTGTCCCTGCCGCTTGGGTACGCCGCCGCGGCCTGTGCCGTCGAGAGGAGGACTCCCGGGCAGACGGCGTTGGGCAAGCTGGTGCTGGCCGTCGGTCCGTGGCCCGCTGAGGACGGCGCCCGCGCCGACGAGTTCGTCGGGCGCTTCCTGGCTGCCGACCATGTGGTTGGCCTCTACCTGCCGGAGTCGAGCTCCACGATCCTGAGCCTGGCCCGCCGCTTTGCGGATGGAGCGATGGCCGTGGGGGAGGTCGATCTGGGGCCCCTGCCGGACGGGGAGCGAGAGCTACTGGTCCAGCTGACCCAGCAGATCTACAGCCTGGTGGAGGTCCGATTCTACGTCTCCAGCGAGCCCCGCTGGGGGGAGTGCCTGGGGGAGAGGACGCGGTACGTTCAGCCGCCGGCTTAGGCGATCCGGGCCCCCTGGCAGGCCCGGGCCGGCCCCCTGGCCCTCCAGTCCCGAGCAGATTACCTTGCGAGGCTACTTAAACCGTTGCCGGCGTGGGGGTAAGCCCTGCAACCGGCAGCCCATCGCGGGGGCGAGTGACCGCGCAGATGATGAGCGATCGGTGGGTGCGGCTTTGCCGGACTCCGTCGAGCATCAACACACCATAGGGAGTGCGGCATGCACACGACCGGAACCGTCAAGTGGTTCAACGACAGCAAGGGCTTCGGCTTCATCACGCGGGACGACGGCGAGAAGGACTGCTTCGTCCATCACTCCGCCATTCAGGGTAGCGGCTTCAAGTCGCTGCGTGAGGGCGAGCGCGTAGAGTTCGACGTCGTGCAGGGCCAGAAGGGCCCGGCGGCGGAGAACGTCACAAAGGTCGAAGGCTAGAAGTCTGCTCGCTGACCGATGACGGAGAGGGCTGCTCCGGCGCCGTTCGGGGCGGCCCTCTGCTCTTCACACTGACATTCAAGCAAAGATGGTGATGGTACGGTGACCGAGATCATTCTGGACGAGAACGACAACCTGGAACGGGCCCTCAAGGTCTTCCGGCGCAAGGTGCAGCGCTCGGGCATCCTCCAGGACCTCAGGAGCAAACGCTACTACGTGAAGCCGAGCCTGGCCAAGCGGCTCAAGGCGGCGGCGGCACTGAGGCGCAAGCGGCGCGCGAGCCGCAGGCGGAGCTAGTCCAGGGTGGCGGCCCCAAGGGCCGCCACCTGCAGTAAACCCCTCCTTTGCACCCCCGCCGCGGGGTGCCAGATTCCGGTGACATACCACGTCATCGTGACTCGAGAATCCAACCCAACCATTCGTCTCCCTCAGGCCACTAAGGACTGAGATGCATGGCATCGGCAGGGACCCAGCAACCGACCAGCATCTGGTCGAGGAGCTGCTGGAGGGCGGGAGTGAGGCGGCCTTTCGGGAGCTGTATCGTCGGCACACGCCCCGGCTGTTGCAGTTCGTCACCCGGGTGCTGGGCGGCGCCGGCGACGAAGCCGAGGACGTAGTGCAGGACACCTGGATCAAGGCCGTCGAGGGACTGCCCGGGTTCCGCGGCGAGGCCCGGTTCGCAACGTGGCTCACCGGGATCGGACTCAACGTGAGCCGCATGCACCTGAGGAGGACCGGCAGGTGGCGCGGGTTCATCGAAGGAGTGGAGCCCGAGTCGCCTCGGCCGCGACTCTCTCACGAGGAGCGGATGGACCTCGAGCACGTGGTGGCACAGCTGCCCGACGGACAACGGACGGTACTGATCATGCACGACGTGGAAGGCTACACGCACGCGGAGATCGGACAGATGTTGGGAATCGCCGAGGGCACGTCCAAGAGCCAGCTCTCGGTGGCCAGGAAGCAAGCGCAGGCGCTGTACGACGGAGGAAGCCATGAGTGAGCGGGATCAGAACGGACTGACACCAGATTTTCGGCGGGCGCTCGACGCACTCCCCCGGGAGAAGGAGTCGTCGGCGGAGTTGGAGAACCGCACCGTCGCGGCGCTGAGGCAACGAGGGCTGATAGCGTCGCGGTGGAGTGCACCGCGCGGGCGTTCGGGCTGGAGCGCGTGGGTCGGTATCGCGGCCGCGCTCGCAATCTTCGCGGCCGGGACCGCGCTCGGACACCGGCTGGGATCCAGCTCAGCGGTGGTTGTGCTGGCCCCCGCTCCCGACGGAGACGCTCGTGAGACGGCTGCCTTCGTTCAGCGCACCGGATCCGCGCACGCGGCGGCAATCGTCCGGCTAGCTTCGGCCGTCGAGTCGGCCGATCCGCGGGACGTGGAGCTGGCGCGCGAGGTGTCGCTCGCAGCACTGCGCGCTTCGCTCGAGGCGCTCACGCGTCTGGACCCAACTGATCCCACTCCGTCGCTGCTCCTGGCCCAGGTTCAGCCCGTAGCAGCGTCGGGAGCCACACGGGGCCCTGCCGAAGAGCCGTGGGTGGTCTGGTTCTAGAGCCCCACAGGGAGATGAACAGATGAAAACGCAAACCAGGATCGTGACGGCGCTGGTGGCCCTGTTCTTCGGAACATCAGGCGGTCTGATGGCACAGGAACGGGAGCACGCAGAAATACGTGTCGAAGGCGTTTGTGGCGAGCAGGAAGTGTCCATTGGCGAGCTGGGTATCAAAGGGCTCGCATGCGGACCCTGCACTCAGACGCGGCGCGACGGCAAGTGGATCTGGCGCTTCGACGCAGAACCCCAAGTGCTCGACATAGAACAAAACGGCCCGGCCGAGGGGAAGCTCGAGGCGGGTGACCAGATAGTGTCGGTGAACGGGGTCCTGATCACGAGCGCTGAGGGCGGCGATCAGTGGTCAAACGTCGAGGCGGGCGAGACGTTGACGCTCGTCATTCGGCGCAACGGTCGCGAGGAAGCCGTGAGTATCCAGGCATCGGCCAAGTGCCAGAAGCGCTCCTTCTCGGTGCCGCATGACGTGGATGTGGCGGTCCAGCGCATCGAGCGGGGCGACCACATGGACATCAAGCTCATCGAGATACTGCCCGAGGGCTGGTTCGGGTTCGCGTTCAGCTGTAACTGCATGGCACACGTTAGCGAAGAGCGAACGACCTGGGAGTTCGAGGACGCGCCCAAGATTATCGCAGTGGCGGAAGACAGCCCCGCGGCACGGGCCGGTCTCGAGACAGGCGACTGCATCCTCGCGGCGGACGGCCATCCCGTGACTGAGGACGAGGGCGCGCGGCGGCTCACCACCGTGCGGCCGGGCGAGACGGTTCGGCTCACAATAGACCGGGGTGGCGAGACCGTGACGGTTGAGATCACGGCGGCCGACCGACCCATGAAAGAGTGAGCGTCCGCTCGACACGAGCGGCATATGCGAAGAGGGCCGGGGGGCGCACGCTCCCCGGCTCTCTTCCGATCCCGTATTCCGTTGTTCCCTATGGCCTTCAGCGCCTACGCCCGCCTAACGGAAGGGCGCTACGTTTGCCTGTCCGGTCGGCATACCTACATTGCCGAATACGACACATACGGGGAGGTCCGAATGCTGCGCCTAGCTCTGCTACTTGCCTTCGGAGTTGGCTTCGCCGGCTCCGCCCAGGCACAAACGCTCGAGCCCCTCGATCCATGGAGCCGCCAGGTCCAACAGCAGCTGTGGATGTACCGCCTGGACCTCGGTCTCACCGATCTCAGCCACAACATCGTGACCGGCGCCCTAGATGCCGGTGAGCGGGAGACGGTGATGGCCGAGTTGGAGGGAGGGTCGCATTATACCCTTCTGGCCGTTTGCGACAACGACTGCACCGACATCGACTTGCGCGTGAAGACGCGCTCCGGCACGACACTGGATGAGGATCTGGAGCTGGACGACTTCCCGCTTTGCGAGGTTTCCGTCGCGGGCGAAGGTACGATGATGTTCGAGGTCGAGGTCATCATGGTGAACTGTGACATCGAGCCGTGCAGCTACGCCGTGGCGGTGTTCGAGCGGTAACGCGGCAATAGAGAGCAGCACGTCGTCCCCTCTGGAAAGGGCCCCGAACGGGGCCCTTTCTGTCGTGTTGTTGATTTCTACCGGCTACGGGGGGCCGGCGTGCGCCCGAGGTCGCTACGATCGCGGCGACTCGTCGGTCCGGCCGTTGTCGTAATGCCCTATGAGCTTGAGCGGTTGGCCGGAGTCGTCCGTCACTA
Organism: Gemmatimonadota bacterium; assembly: GCA_039587315.1. Lineage (GTDB taxonomy): Bacteria > Gemmatimonadota > Gemmatimonadetes > Gemmatimonadales > GWC2-71-9 > WVYX01. Next base: position 8,189 of record JBDHIS010000018.1, read on the forward strand.
TCTCGATCCGGAAGTACTCGAGCTCATCGAAGCGGAACATGTTCTCGCCCATTGGGATCGCGCGCATGCGCGCGCCCTCCCCACGCTGGTACGTCAGGCTGCCGCTCTCGAGCGTGAGGGTGCGTGGTCCGTAGCTCCCCGCATACGACGCCAGCACATCGGGGCTCACCGTCACCGGATTCAACTTGGATTCCAGGCTGGTGATCGCCCACCCTGTGGCGAAGGCCTGCCGCGGGTCGGTTTGGCCTTCCCGAATCTTCTCTAGCGCCATCAGGTGTGCCTTGTCGAGTGCCTGATCCGACGGAACGGCGACGTCGGGGATCACTCCCACACCCTCCCAGTTGGTGCCTGTGATCGGGTTCACGGCCCTCCCGAACGGGACACCCAAGCCGGTATTCAATTCCTCGAACACGACACGAGTGACCGGGTGGGCCCCGCCGCCCGTCGTGTCGCCCACGATCGTTGCTCGCTCCAGGTTCTGGAGGTTGTAGCTGAACTCTTCGGCGCCCGAGAACGTGCGGTTGCTGGTCAGAACGTAGAGCTCAGTATCCGTCAATCGCTCCCCCTGCACGTGGGTGAGCGTCCAAAACTGTTGAGTGCTGTCCGACTCGCGAATGTAAAAGCTGTTCAAGTGAACAGGCTCGTCGAAGAAGTAGGTCGTGATGAGTTGAATCAGACTGGGAGATCCACCTCCGTTGTACCTGAGGTCGACGATCAGCGCGTCCGTGTGTGCCAGGAAGTTCATTGCGGCCACCGCTGTGGGGCCGGAGTACGCGGCGTTGAGGAACGCGTCGAACCGCAGGTATCCGACGTTGCCCGTGAGGATCTCGACACGCCTGAACCTGAAGTTGTCCCTGGCGGCCTCTTCCCTTCGCCGGGCGTCTGCCTCGTCGTCATCCACATCAGCCGTCAACTCCGCCATCGCGGCCGCCGGAATGTAGCCCACGCGCAGGTGCAGATCGTGGCTGATCGATTGGAGGTCCCGGGTGAGAGCACCCGTGAACTCCCGAACCGTGTTCAGGTCATCGTAGGCGCCGTCGGACATCTGCTGTCGCACGAAGGCGCCCATCTCCTCCGCGACCTCGGGGAACACGTAGGTGCGGTCGAGGGCGGCGCAGATCGAGTCGATGATCTCGGCGCGCATGGCTGCGTCCGCCGCCACGTCCGGGGGTGGGCCCATCTGTGCTGAGCCTCTCGGGGCGCAGAGAAGCAGCAGCGCGGCTATTACGAGCGCGATGCGCGCGCCAAGCGTAAGTGAGTTGGACCGTCTGAGCCCATCCATGCTTCGTCTCCCTTCGAACTGTGGAATCAAGCGGCTGCCCCTATCGATCTCTCAGCTCCTCGATGATCCCGGCGTCGACCCAGTAGGCGTCGTCGTTGCCGCGCCTCGAGGAGTTCAAGATAATTTGGTTGCCGTCCGGAGTGACGAGAGCGCATATCTCGTACGCCCTCGAGTTCACGGGCTCTCCCATGTTCACAGGTGCGGTCCAGTCGCCGTCGTCGTCCTTGAAGCTGATGTAGAGGTCCACACCGCCGACTGCATCGGGCCGCCCGTTCCCCGTGAACATGAGGTAGCTCTCGTCCGGTGCGATGAAGGGCGAACCCTCGCCAGCCTCCGTGTTGATCACCGGGCCCAGGTTCTCGGGCTCCTGCCATTCTCCGTCGACGAAGCGAGACATGTATACGTCTCCCCCGCCGAAGCCGCCGGGTGCGCCGGAGCCGAAGTAGATGTTCCCGTTGGCCGCGACCGAGAACTGCCAGTGCATCTCGATTGTGTTGGGGCCGCCGTCGATCATGCGCGGCTCCGACCAGCCGTGCGCCGTGCGGTCCACGTACCAGATACGCTCTGCGCGCGAGCTATCGACTGGACTGGGCCGGTACGACAGGAAGAACAGGCGCTCACCGCCGGGATCGAAGAACGGCTCGCCGTCGCCGGTCGTGAACTGGGAAAACGGGACCTTTGCGGGCTCGGTCCAGCGACCCTCGTCGAGGATGGAGGTGAACAAGAGCGAGCGCGTGTAGCCCGACTCGTCGACGATGAACGAGCTCGACCAGAACGCCTCGTCTCCCTCCGGAGCGAACGCTGGTACGCAGTGCTCGAACCGGTGCGACGCGACGATGTCCAGCGCGAACGGGATCGGCTCCCGTCCTGGGCGGGGCTGCCCCATGTATGGGCCGCGCAGCACGGGGAAGTCGACGGGCGCGGTGCTCGCGCCCCGGGCCGCCAGCAGATCGACCACTTCGTCGTGGCCACCTGCCTGTGCCATGTTGAGCGCCGAGTAGCCGGCCACGCTGCGCATGTCTAGTGCCGCTCCTCGCTCGATCAGCATTTCGGCGGCTTCCGCGTGTCCATACTCGGCCGCGTAGTGCAGCGGAGTGCGGTCATAGCGATCCAGCTCGTCCACCTCCAAGCCCCGGTCGAGCAGGATTCCCACAATGCGGGCCGAGCCTCCCTCGGCGGCAGAGTGGAGCAGCGAGCCGCCGCTCTCATTGCGTGCCTGGAGGTCAATGTCCCCCGCGAGGAGTGTGAACAAACGCACGAGTCCCTTCTCGATGGCCATCGTCGCGAGGAAATCGGCGTCGCGCCCCGACGTGGGTACGTCGGCACCGCGGTCCAGCAGGAGATCGACCAAGGGCGCGTGGCCGCGCCAGGCGGCCAGCTCGAGCGGCGTGGCTTCGAAGCGATCGCGGGCATTCACGTCGGCTCCACCGTCCAGCAGTATCGTCGCCGTCCGGACCTTGCCGGTCTCGCGCGCCACGAGCAGCAACGGAGTGCGGCCGTAATCCTCCTTGATGTCGGTGTCGGCGCCGCGGTCGATCAACAGCTGGACCACCTCATCGTGACGGCGCAATGCAGCCCAATGTAGTGGGGCCTCATGATCGTAGCTCTGGGCGTTGACTTTGGCGCCCCGCTCCAGCAGGAACTCACTCAACTCCAGGAATCCGCTACCAGCCGCGTAGTGTAGCGGCGTGCAGTCACTGTCATCGGTGCTGTTGACGAGTTCGGGGTCCTGGTCCAGCAGGCTGGAAACAGCGGCCACGTCGCCCTGTCGGGCGGCGTCATGGATGGTTTGGGATTGCGCCGATCCGGAAACTGTCGCGAGAGCCAGCGCCGCGCAGGTCGCTATGCGGTACACGTGCATCGTCCCCTCCCTTGAAATCGCAGCCGTGGAGGCGACGGCGACGTCATGGAGCGGCCACGAGTGGCCGCTTCAAGTACGCGCCAGGGCTTGAATTGGTTCCGAAATGGCACCCTAGCGGAACGGGGCAAAATGGGATAAAACAGGATAGCAGCTGTCACGATAACTGCGCCCGCGTGGCGGTGGAGATCATGGTCGAAACTAACGCTACGGACTATAACGACGGACTACGTCGCTTTCTCGATGACCTCAGGTCGGAGGGGGATCGCCGCTGCGGGCGCGAGCGCCGTCGCGGCGAGCGCAGAGTGGCCAACGTCCCCGTGCTGCACGAGCGGCGATCGGGCAGAGACCGGCGCGCGACCGCGGAACGGCGCATCAGCTACGATCGCCGCCGCCCGCAGGTGGAGCAGTTCACGCTTGCAGAGAGCCGGCTGATCCGGGAGATGGTGGACCACCCGGAGCGTGAGGCTGCCTGCCCGCAGTGCGAGGCCCGCCTGCTGCTCGGACCTGCCGAGACGCATGCGGGGGTGCGGATGCAGGACGTGGTCTGCACCGGCTGCCGCAGAAGCACGCTGCTTGTGGACGGCTAACCGATCACAGCACCTTCCCTCCGCACCGAGCTCCTCGCCGGCGCCACCACTTTCCTCACGATGGCGTACATCATCTTCGTGCAGCCTGCCGTGCTGTCGGGATCGATGTTCGGCCAGGATACCGGAATGGACTTCGGGGCGGTCACCACGGCCACCTGCCTCGCCGCCGCTCTGGCCACCGCCATCATGGGGCTGTACGCGCGCTATCCGGTTGCACTCGCTCCCGGGATGGGCCAGAACTTCTTCTTCGTGTTCAGCGCAATTCCGGTGGCGGCCGCGGCAGGCGCCGCGGAGCCCTGGCGTGTGGCGCTGGGTGCCGTGTTCGTCGCCGGCGTGCTGTTTCTGCTCATCACCCTCGTCGGTATCCGCGAGAAGTTGATGGACGCCGTGAGTCCCAGCATGAAGCAGGGATTGGCGGTGGGCATCGGCCTCTTTATCGCCTTCATCGGCCTCAAGAACGCGCAGGTGGTGATCGGCGATCCCGGCACGCTCGTCAAGCTGAACCCCGCACTGGTTTCGCCCGACGTTGTTGTGTCTGCGATTGGCTTTCTCGTGGCGGCGATCCTCTACGCCCGCAGAACGCCGGGGGCGATCATCTGGGGCATTGGCGCGGCGCTGGGAACGGCTCTCGTGTTCAAGCTGATGTTGCCGCTCGTCCCCGCGGTGTCCGCCTCGCCCCTCGTGAGCGAGTCGCTGCTGTGGCAGCGCTTCGAGCTCGCCAGCGGCGTGATGTCGCTGCCGCCATCCATGGGGCCGACACTGTTTCGGATGGACATTCTCGGCGCGCTCACCGCGTCCGTGATTCCGATCGTCGTGATCTTCCTGTTCATGGACGTGTTCGACACGATGGGCACCCTCATCGCGGTCGGGCAGGAAGCGGATCTACTCAAAGAGAACAAGCTGGTACGTGGCGAGCGCGCGATGCTGTCGGACGCAGTGGGGACCGTGGCCGGTGCGGCGCTGGGCACCAGCACGGTCACGAGCTACATCGAGAGCGCTGCCGGCATCGAGCAGGGCGGTCGCTCCGGGCTCACCGCAATTACGGTGGCCGGGCTCTTCCTGCTCGCGCTGTTCTTCTATCCGCTGATCGCGATGGTGGGGAGCTATCCGCCGATCACCGCACCCGCACTCGTGCTCGTGGGCGCGCTCATGGTTCGCAATGTCACGCGGATCGAATGGACCGACTACACGGAGGGGATCCCGGCGTTTCTTACGATGATCGGCATCCCGCTGGCGCATTCGATCGCTGACGGACTAGCGCTCGGTCTGATCTCTTATCCGGTGATCAAGCTACTCAGCGGGAGGGGGCGCGAGCTCAACTGGACCATGGTGGGTGTGGCGGTACTGCTCGTACTGTATTTCGTGCTGGTGCGGACCCGAATGTAGCGCGGACCGCTCAGCTTCCCTTCTCGAGCGTTTGCTCCACGTACTCCCGAATCGCAGCATGCGTTTCGGGATCTTTCCATCCCTTTAGCACTTCTCGGTCTATGTGGGTTGCCTGGCGCTCGATGCGGTCCAGGCTGGGGGCTCTGAGCTGGAGCTTGGTGAGGCCGAATCGTGCGGCCGGCATCGCGCCCAGTTTTCCGGCGACTTCGAGCGCCCGATCGAGCAGTGCATCCTGCTCGCCTATTTCGTCTATCAACCCGACCCTGAAAGCCTCTTCCGCGGTGTAACTGCGGCCCAGGTACACCAGCTCCTGCAGATGCTGCGTGGATGCCGCGAACCGCAGGATCTCGATCGCGACCACGGGGAAGGGGATCCCCACCCGCAGCTCGGGCACTCCGATCTTGCCCTTACCGTCGGTCATGATGCGGTAGTCGGCTGCGGCCGCGAAGACGGCACCCCCAGCAATAGCGTGGCCGTTGATGGCGGCTACCACGGGTCTCGGGAACACGAACAGGCGGTAGAAACAGCGCGTCAGTGCCTTGAAGAAGCGATCCAGATACTCTTCACCGCCGTCCAGGAAGCGGTATAGATCTACGCCCGCGGAGAAGATCGAACCGCTGCCGGTGATCACCACGGCGCTCGGCGTCTCCGCGCTGCGGATGGCGTCGATCTCATCGGCCAGCGCCGTCACGAGCTCGGCGTCGAGGGCATTGGCCTTGCCGTGCTCGACGCGGATTACGGCAACGGAGTCGCGGTCCTCGCGCTGTATCATGTCGCTCCCTGGTACTCGTTCACGACTTCACGCACCGCTCGAGTGTGATCGGGCGTAGTGCCGCAGCAGCCACCGATGATCGAGACGCCAGCAGCGATGAGCCGTCTCGCTCTGTCGGCCGTGAACTCCGGGGTCTCGGAGTAGACTGCCTTTCCATCCTCGAACTCGGGCAAGCCGGCGTTGGGCTGTATGATGATCGGCAGGTCGCTGACGCGGCGGAACTCCTCTGCGATCCGGACCATCACCTCGATGCCGTTGCCGCAGTTGGACCCGATCGCGTCGGCACCGGCGTCGGCGAGTCCCGCCGCCGCGGCCTCCACGCTTACACCCATGACTGTGAAGAAGCCTCTGGGCGTTTCGTCAAACGTCATCGTCGCCGTAACGGGCGTCTCCGGTGAGACCTCCTTCGCCGCCCGGACTGCCGACGTCGCCTCGGTAAGGTCGAGCATCGTCTCGACGCAGACGCAATCGACTCCGGCGTCCGCGAGCCACTGCATCTGAGCCTTGAAGTTCTCGTAAACGTCCGGCGGCTCGGTGTCGCCGTGCGGTGTGAGCATGCGGCCACTCGGTCCGACCGACCCTGCTACGTACGCCTTGCCCGCGACGGCCCGTCTAACGGCAACCACCGCCTCACGGTTCAACTCCTCGGCGCGGTGCGCCAAACCGTAGGGCTCGAGCCGCATGGGAGAAGCACCGAAGGTGTTGGTCTCGACCATGTCGGCGCCGGCGACCACGTACAGCCGGGCGACCTCCTCGAGCACTTCGGGGTGCGACAACGTGAACGACTCGGGAGCGGTTCCGGGCTCGAGGCCCCTCTCCTGCAACATGGTTCCGGTCGCCCCGTCCACCAGGAGAACGGCGCCTGATGCCAGCCGGATCGAGAGCGGCTCCACGCTACGCACCGACCAGTTGCTTCACGCGATCTACTGCGTTGGCGGCGTCGAACCCGTACGCGTCCGCGCCGATGCCCTGCGCAAAATCCTCCGAAACGGGCGCTCCGCCCACGATCGTCTTGATCTTGCCGGCTAGCTTCTTTTGCTTGAGCAGCTCGACCACCTCGCCCATTACCGGCATCGTCGTGGTGAGCAGCGCCGACATCCCGATCACGGCGGCGTCCTGCTCCTTGGCGGCTTGCACCATGTCTTCGGGGCTCACGTCGCGTCCCAGGTCGATCACGTCGAAGCCCGCTCCCTTCAGCATTATGCCCACGAGGTTCTTGCCGATGTCGTGTAGGTCGCCGCGAACGGTGCATATCACGACCCGTCCGATGGATGGAACGCCCTCCTCGATGAGCAACGGCTTGAGCAGGTCCAAGCCGGCGTACATGGCCTTCGCGGCCAGAAGCACGTCCGGTAGGAAGATCTCATGTGCCTTGAAGCGCTGGCCCACGACGTTCATGCCGGCGATCAGTCCGCCATCCAGTATCTCCTTCGGGGGTGTGCGCTGTTCGATCACCTGCTGCGTGAGCCGAGCAACCTGCTCGTCGTCGCCGGTGATGACGGCCTCTGCGATCTGGTCGAGCAATCCCATATGGCTCACTCCGCGAACAGCGCCCGAATCCTGTCCCGACACTCGTGCGTCTTGCACTCGCGACAGAAGGGATACGAGGCGGCAAACTTGTGGACGTCCCGGTGTGCCGCGATGATGACTCCGGAGACGGACTTGAGCGGTTGCATCAGGAAGCTGTTGGTCAACGTGACGCCGATCTTCTCGGGGCCGAGATGGTCGAACAGCTTGCGCTGGCCGCTGACGTGCCATCCGCAGTAGCCTGGACTGTAGCGCAGCACACCGCCGTCTGATCGACCCCACCGTTCGCCGCGCAGCACCTCACCGTAGCGCCGCTCGGCCAGTTCTGCCGCGTTCTCGGCTGCGGCGGAGGCCGCGGAATCCAGCATCGCCGCGAGCGCAAAGTCGTTCTCGTCGAACAGCCGCGCGATCTCCTCGCCCGGGCGCTCGCCGATCGTGACCGTGAAGAGCGCCAGATGATCGGCGCGCTCGAAGATCCCTCCCACGGGCGTTTCAGGATCATTGCGGCCCACTCCCTCGTACACCTTCCCGAAGTCGTCGGCCGAAATCTCTCCGGTAATACCGGCGGGCGCCGCAGTACTGGCGAGAAGGGCAAGTGCGTGCTCGCAGATGGTGTCTGCGGGACCGCTTACCGTGATGCCGGGAGGGATGCCCTGGTTCTCGAACACGGCTTCCCTGGTCGGCATGACCTCGTCGGGTGAGAAGGTGAAGGTCTCGGTCATGAACTCATAGAGGGGAGAGACTCCATGCCGAAGCCCCGCGCCTCGGCCAGCATCAGCGCGGTCAGCTCCGCTCTCACCTCGCCGGACAGCGGCGGCGTCTCGTACTGGGCGATGAGGCGCTCCGCCTCGGAGTGCGCGCGCTCCGAGAGCGTCGTCGCGCCCTCCTCCTGCCAGCGCGAGCGGTTCGCCCGGTCGATGACCGGCCCTGGGAAGTAGTGTTCCTCCCTGAGGTAGCGCCGGGTGTGCTTTGAGATCAGCAGGTGACCCTCGGCCATCAACTCCTGGAACCGCTCCAGAGCGGGGAAGTCGTCCTTCGGCTCGATTCCCTGTATGACACGGAGGGCGAGCCCGCAGATCTCGTTGTCCAGGATCAGCTTCTCGAGGCTGAAGCAACTCTCGAAGTCGAGCATGCCGGGGCCGGAGATGCTGTTGATCCCGGCCAGGGCCGCCAGCGTGGCGCCCATGGACGTCTCCAGCCCGGTCTGCGCGTCAAGCAGCTTCGCGTCGCTCAGCGCCATGTACGCCTGTGTCGGCAGACCGAGGAACTTGCCGATCTCGTTGTAGGCGCAGTCGATCATCATGGTCTCGGCCGCGCCCATCGGAGTGGTCTCGTAGCGCACGTCGAACGCAGCCGGGGACCCACCGTAGAGCGCCGGAGTACCGGGGTTGGACAGCTGGCTGATGACGATTCCACTCAACGTCTCGGCAGTGTGCTGCACGATGCTGCCGACGAGGGTAACGGGAGACACGAAACCAGTCAGCGGCATGGATACGTACTCCACGGGAATGGAGTACCTTGCGCAGTCCACGACGTTCTGCGATGTGACGTCGCTCCACTTGAGCGGCGCAGTAGGACAGCAGGAGAACACGGCCAGCGGCCTGGCGCGGAGTTCGTGCTCCGATCCGCGCACGGCAAGCAGCAGGTCCTTCATCACGTTGAAGGCATCGATCGTGAACGCGCCCGTGACCACCGGCTTGTGGCCGAACATGAGACTGAGGTACAGGCGGTAGCTGTCGGAGATGTTCGCGTGCACGTCGGCGGGAACCAGCGCCGTACTCTGCGATGGCAGGTGCGCCAGCTGCGTCACCACCTTCACGTACGCTACGTAATCCGCGGTCGTGGGTGTGCGGACCGACTGGGAGCCGTGCTCGAGGACATTGATTGCCGCGGAACCCGGCGTGAAGTGCACGTTGTGGCCCGAGAGATCGTGTGTCTCGATGCCGGACTGATCGTAGAGACGGAAGCCGGAAGGAGCGGTACCGAGCGCCTTGTCGATCATGTCGTCGGTGAAGAAGGCGCGACTCGAACCCGCATCCACTCGGGCGCCGTGGTCCGACAGCAGGGAGAGAACTCCTGGGTTGTGGATCTCCACGCCCAACGTGCGCAGGAGATCCCGCGCCTCGGCGACGATGGTCTCGATGAGTTGATCGCTCAGGAACCTGACACTGGGTCTCATTAGCGAGCTCCTAAAGCCACGAAAGCGGCCCCCGAATGTGTATCAATGTGGCACGGTGGTCTAGTCCCTGGCACACCCGTGAGCGCGGGTTAGAGTTGACGCATCCTCAGGACAGCTCTTCGAAGGGGGTACGATGGGCGCGAGATTCCGGGTGATGGCAACGTGCGTGGTGGTCATCGCCTCCGGTTGTGGTTCGCCGGACGTGAGGCAGGAGGACGATGGCGCCGCGATGCGCGATGATGCCGTGACCGCGGTCTATGAGTGCCCGGGCGGCGGCGGCTTCGTGGCCCGTATACAGGGAGACACGGCCTGGCTGTTCCTTCCGGGGAACACCGTTGCGGCCACCCACGTGCCTGCGGCTTCCGGAGCGAAGTACACCGACGGAGAGGTCACGTATTGGTCGCACGGTGACGAGGCGTCGATCGAAGCGCCTGGGTTCGAGGCCGGGGAGTGCCGCAACAACCGGCGCGCGGCTATTTGGGAGCATGCCAAGCTGAACGGTGTGGACTTCCGGGCCGTGGGCAACGAGCCGGGGTGGCATCTGGAGATCAGACGCGGTCGGAGCATCGTGTTCGTGACCGACTATGGCCAGGCACGATACGAGTTCCCGGCTCCCGAGCTGGACGAGGACCGGGACCGAGCTCGTGCGGTTTACCGCACGGGCGACGGCGATCACGAGCTCGTGGTGCAGCTCGAGGGACGGCGCTGCCTGGACACGATGGCCGACGATGAGTACGAGACGACCGTCACTGTCACGTTGGACGGCCACGAAGTCAGGGGCTGCGGCCGGCCGCTGCACTAGCTCTCCTCGTTCGGGCGGCTCGGCGCCGCCCCGGGCGCGTCGGTCCGCGCCTAGGCGATACCCGACAATCACACTCCTGCAACTTCCCGGACCATTGGGGGCGTACTCCACTTGGGGTCCTACTGGCCGAACCCAAACCAGGAACGCCCGATGAAGCCAATCAGTCTTGCAGCGACGGCGCTGCTCCTTGCGACTTCAGTGCAGGCTCAGATAGCCGTGCCGTTCGACTCGGCCCGGTGGGAATTGGTGGACGCCGAGATGGCGGAGCATGCGGGGCGCCGGAGCCTGATGGGCGCAGCGATTCTCAAGGACCTGGAGTTCGAGGACGGCGTGGTCGAGGTAGACGTCTCGGTGACGGGCGAGCGCTCCTATCCGGGCATACTGTTTCGGCTCCAGTCCGAGGAGAACTACGAGCGCTTCTACATCCGGCCGCACCGGGCCGGCCTCTATCCGGACGCGCTGCAGTACACCCCGGTGATCAACAAGGTGGCAGGATGGCAGCTGTACCATGGCGATGGGTACACGGCGGGCGCGGAGCTACCGGCTGAGGGGTGGATACGGCTGAGACTGGAGGTGAAGGGGCAGCGGGCACGCGTGTTCGTGAACGGTGGTTCGGAACCCGCACTCGAGATCGATCAGCTGGAGCACGGAGTGAGCAAGGGAGCTATCGGTGTGATGGGTCCCAGGAACGGGACCGCCTACTTCTCCAACTTCCGGTATCAGACCGGCGACGGACTCGTTTTCGATCCTCCTCCACCCGCATCCAAGCCCGAACCGGAGACGATCACGGAGTGGAAGGTGTCCCGAGGCTTTCCCGCCGATCGGGCGCGCACCGACCGTTACCCCCACTTCTACACGATCTTCCTCGCTGAGTGGAAAGTCGCTGCGTCAGATGCCTCAGGGCTCGTTGACATCGCGCGGCACGTGACGCGAGAGAACCAGAACGGGGACATCGTGCTGGCCCGGAGCGTCTTCCGCTCCGATGCGGCGCGCGACGTCACTCTGTCGTTCGGCTACAGCGACGACGTGGACCTCTTCGTGAACGGCCGCAGGGTCTTCTCGGGAAGGAGCGGCTACCAGTCGCGCGACCGCTCGTTCCTAGGAATCGTCGGGCTCAACGACGCGGTGAGCGTGCGGTTTGAGAAGGGTCTGAATGAAGTCCTTCTGATGGTCGCCGAGCGGTTCGGTGGTTGGGGCTTCATGATGAAGGCCGACACGGTCCTCGAGCCGCCACTGGAAGATCTCGGACGCACCACGAAGGTGTGGGAAACAGATGACGTGTTCCTGACTCCAGAGTCGGTGCTGTACGATTCGGACCGCGAGCTGCTTTACGTCACCAGCTTCGACAACCAGTTCGCTCAGAAGCAGGACCCCAGCGGCTACGTGTCCAAGCTGTCGCTGGACGGCGAGGTCATCGAACACCAATGGGTCACGGGTCTCACCGCGCCCACGGGCATGGACATCCACCGTGACACGCTGTGGCTGTGCGAGCGGCGCCACCTCACCGCGATAGATCTCGAGTCCGGGCAGATCGCGGCGCGCTTCGAGATTCCCGACGCCGACTTCCCCAACGATCTCGTGATCGATGACGAGGGGTACATCTACATTTCGGACACCAGGCCTTCGGGCTGGGATGACAGCCGCATCTACCGGTTCCGGGACGGCGAGTTCGAGGTCTGGGCCAATGACGGGATTTCGAGGGCCAACGGACTGTGGGTGCGGGACGGTTACCTGATCGTGGGAAACTCGGGGGACGGCTTCCTCAAGCGAGTGCGATTGAGCGACGCCCGGGTCGAAAGGGTTGTGTCGATGGGGCCGGGGATAATCGACGGCATACGTGTGGACGACCAGGGCCGATTCCTCGTCTCACACTGGGAGGGGCAAACCTACGTCATCACCGATGACGGACAACTCACACGGGTGCTGGACACCATGTCCCAACGGCTCAACACGGCGGACTTCGAGCTCATTGTTGATCAGGGCCTGCTCGTCGTTCCGACGTTTCTGGGCAACCGGGTGGTCGCGTATCGCGTGAGCCAGTAGCGCTTGCCGGGTCCTGCCCCCGCAGGTACCCTGCGGGGGCCCACAATGGACCCACGACTCCAGGAGATCTTCGAGCGCCAGCGGGAGCAAGTTCCCGTGATGGCCCGCACGACCGCTACACAGCGGCGTGAGCGGCTCAGGCGGCTGCGCGCGGCGGTCGTCAAACGGCGCCCCGCAATAGTCGACGCAATACACGCCGACCTCGCACGGCCGCGGGCCGAGTCGGAGCTCGCCGAGGTCCACCACGTACTGCAGGAGATCGACTATGCCATCCGTTATCTCCCGCGTTGGATGCGGGGGAGACGCGGTCGCACCCAGCTGTTTCTCCTCGGGACTTCCAGTAGGCTGCGCATCGAGCCGCGCGGAATGGTGCTGATCATGGCACCCTGGAACTACCCCGTGGCCCTGGTGATCAACCCTCTGGTTGCCGCGCTCGCGGCCGGCAACTGCGTGGTGCTCAAACCGTCGGAGAAGGCACCGGCCACGGCCCGTGTCCTGGCGTCTTTGGTGAGCGAGACGTTCGACGAACGAGAAGTGGGATTGGTGGAGGGCGGACCGGAGACCGCGCAGGCGCTGCTCGGGCTTCCCTTCGATCACATCTTCTTCACCGGTGGGACAGCAGTCGGCCGCCAGGTGATGATGGCGGCCGCCAGGAACCTGGCCTCGGTCACGCTCGAGCTGGGAGGAAAGACACCGGCGATCGTGGACGCATCCGCGAACGTGCGTACCGCGGCGCAACGGATCGCTTGGGGGAAATATTTCAATGCCGGGCAGACCTGTCTGGCGCCGGATTACGTGCTCGTCGACGCGGCTGTCGAGAAGGAGCTGCTCGCGGAGCTGAAGTCCAGCATCGCGCGGTTCTACGGAGAGAGCGAGGCGGAGCGCCGGGCCTCTCCGGACCTGGGCCGCATCGTGGACGATCCCCACTTTGAACGGCTGGTGGATATGGTCGAGCGCAGCGCCGCTGCAGGTGCGCGCGTCGAGATCGGGGGAGAGTTCGACGCCGACACGCGCTACGTGGCGCCTACAGTATTGTCGGGAATCACAGTGGACATGCCCGCGATGGATGACGAGATCTTCGGGCCGGTGCTACCCGTGATCGCCTACGGTGATCGGGCGGAGGCCATCGCCGTTGTGCGCAGGAACGGCACTCCGCTTGGATCATACATCTTCAGTCGCGACGAGCGCGCGACCGACGAGCTGCTGAGGGGGTTCGCGGCCGGCGGCACGATGGTCAACAACACGCTGCTGCACTACATCGGCTCGGACCTGCCGTTCGGGGGAGTGGGGGCCAGCGGGCAGGGGAGCTACCATGGCTACCACGGATTCATCACGATGTCGCACGTGCGGCCTGTGGTTCGGCAGCGCGAGCCGGCGCTGGCCCGCATCTTCTTTCCGCCCTACGAGAGCCGACTGTTCCGGCTGGCCCAACGAGTGGTGCGCTGGTTCGAGTAGCGCTCTAGTCCCGGGCGCGTAGTCCGTCGAACAGATCGTCTATCGCTTCCTTCGCAAACGACTCTGCGTCGTCCGCCGGCACCTGTCCCTCGAGCTGCATCAGGGCGATGCCGTGCAGCAGCGCCTGCCCGCTGCGTGAGATGCGGTCGATCGGGCCCGGCCGAAGGACCCCGTCCCGTTGGCACTTGGTGACCTGCTCCTCCACGATCGCGCCCAGAACTTCCTGAGCTTCCTTCACCTCTTCCCCCCAGTCATCGCCGAACATGTTCCTGTAGAGCCGGGGGTGCTTCAGCGCGAACCTGGCGTACGTGAGAGCGATGCGGCGCAGACACTTCTCCGGGTCTCCCGCCTCTGCCAGCTCCGCACGGACGGCCTCCGTGAGCATGTCGAAGCCCCGCAGCGCGACCGCGCCCCGGAGCTCCTGGAGCCCGCCGTCCCGGAAGTGGTGGGTGAGGGTGCCGAGGCTGCGCCCGGCCTCCTTGGCGACCGATCGGGCGTCGAACTGGCGGCCCTCCTCGTTCACGATCCGGACGGCGGCGTCCACTAGGGCGTCGCGGGCCTCACTGCTATCCCGGGGCGGGCGCTTCTGTTTTCTCAGTATCATTGGGCGCTTTGGGCTGTTCTCGCACAATGTACGGCCTAATCCCGAACTGCGCCAACCCGTTTTCGGACACACACTGCTGAGGTTGACTCGTACCGTGTACGAAGGTAAGCTTCTACGCCATCGTACAGTGTACGGCGGCATCCCAGAAACCGTTTCACGCAGTACAGCAGGGGTAACTGATGTTACGCAAGACGTTCAAGGTCGAGTGCACTCTGTGGGGCGAGGACTTCGTTGGTGTCCTGCCCCAGCTTTCAGAGTGGCTCACCAAGTGCCGCATCGTCCCGCATGCGGGCGACACGGTACCGCTCCCTTCAGCCGTTCGGGCGGCTCGGTCGAAGCCTACCGAGACGAACGGCCACGATGCCGAGATCGTGCGGCAGCAGGTTTCGGAGAACACCGGCGTGGTGACGTCGGTGTACTACCTGCCCACGCGCGACATGGTGAAGGTCGGCATCAAGGAGTCCAGGCGAGCCAACGGCCGCTAGACGCCTCTTGGGGGGTCGAATTAGCGGGGGGGAGAAGGCCGATCGGCAGCGATGCCGGTCGGTCTTCTGTCTTTGGGAGCCCCGCACGCCTATCCTTAGGACAGGAGGCGAAGAAGCGAATGTCCGAAGTATCCGCCTCGGTCGTACCTACCAAGTACTGGCACAAGCTCGACGACGGACGTGTGCAGTGCGACATGTGCCCGCGCTACTGTCACATGCGAGAGGGGCAGCGCGGCATGTGCTTCGTGCGGATGTGCCAGGACGGCGAGGTGGTCCTCACCACGTACGGGCGCTCCAGCGGATTCTGCGTGGACCCCATCGAGAAGAAGCCGCTCAATCACTTCTACCCCGGGACGCCGGTCCTCTCGTTCGGCACCGCGGGCTGCAACTTGGCGTGCAAGTTCTGCCAGAACTGGGACATCAGCAAGTCACGTGAGATCGACACGCTGGCGGACGCTGCGTCGCCGGAGGGGCTCGCGGATACGGCGCTCCAGCTCGGGTGCAAGAGCGTTGCGTTCACCTACAACGACCCCGTCATCTTCCACGAGTACGCGATAGATGTGGCGCAGGCATGCCGCGAGAAGGGCATCAAGACTGTTGCGGTCACGGCGGGTTACGTGTGCGACGAGCCCCGCGCAGAGTTCTACCGCCACATGGACGCCGCGAACGTGGATCTCAAGGCGTTCACCGAGGAGTTCTACTGGCAGCTCACGAAGGGCCACATCGAGCCGGTGCTCGACACGGTGCGTTACCTGAAGCACGAGACCGACGTCTGGTTCGAGCTCACCACCCTGCTGATCCCCGGCAAGAACGACTCCGACGCAGAGCTAGAGGAACTGGCTCGGTGGGTGGTTGAGAACGTGGGGCCCGACGTGCCGCTTCACTTCAGCGCGTTCCACCCGGACTTCCAAATGCTGGACGTGCCGCCCACGCCTCCAGCGACCCTCACTCGCGCGCGCGACATCGCGTTGAAGAACGGTGTGCGCTACGCGTACACGGGTAACGTGCACGATCTCGCTGGTGGTAGCACCATCTGCCACGAGTGCGGCGAGATGCTCGTCGCGCGCGACTGGTACGTGCTGCACGGTTGGCGTCTCACCGACGACGGGCGCTGCGCCAAGTGCGGAACCGAGTGTGCGGGTGTGTTCGACGGACCACCGGGTGATTGGGGCGCGCAGCGACTGCCGGTGAGGATCGGGCGGTAACGCTCTTCTCGGCGGCCTCAGCCTGAGAGTGGGCTGAGCGAGAGAAGGCATGCAGAGGGATATAGACTTCCGGCCCGCAGGCCGATGGGGCAATGTTCCCAGTGTCATGCGTGGACTTCCCCGCCGTCGAATCCTGGCTGTCGCGGTGGTCGCCGCAGCCGCACTTTCGTGCGGCATCGGCGAAATGCTGAGCGACGCCCGAAGGCAGCCCGAGCTGCGCCACCACGTGGTGTACCGCGCACACGAGCCACTCGTCGTGGACGGCGATCTCGGCGACGCGGCCTGGCAACTCGCGGCGTGGACCGATGCGTTCGTGGACATCGAGGGGGAAGCACTGCCCGCACCCACATGGCTCACCCGCGTGAAGACGTTGTGGGACGACGACTACTTCTACTTCGCGGCAGAGCTGGAGGAGCCCCACCTCTGGGCCACGCTCACCGAGCGCGACGCCGTCATCTACCACGACAACGACTTCGAGGTCTTCATCGATCCCGACGGTGACACACACGACTACTACGAGCTCGAGATCAACGCCCTTGGAACGGTGTGGGACCTGATGCTGGAGAAGCCCTACCGGGATGGCGGGCCGGCGGTGAACGAGTGGGACATCGAAGGGCTGCTCGCGGCGGTCGCATTGCGCGGCACGCTCAACGATCCATCGGACCGGGACGAAGCGTGGACCGTGGAGCTGGCGCTGCCTTGGGACGTGCTCGCCGAGCACGCGCCCGCGGGACGGCGCCCGCGAGACGGCGAACAGTGGCGCGTCAACTTCTCCCGTGTGCAATGGGACCTGGAGACGGTGGACGGCGACTACGTGAAGGCGACCGACTCCACGACCGGCAGACCGCGCGACGAACACAACTGGGTGTGGTCGCAGCAGGGTACCGTGAACATGCACAAGCCCGAGATGTGGGGCATCGTGCAGTTCAGCGATGTCGTTGTGGGAGAGGGGCGGACCGGATTCCGGGCGTCCGACGACGAAGCGGTGCGATGGACTCTACGCCAGGTGTATTACGCGCAATCCACGTACCACCGCGAGCGCGGGCACTATGCCCGCTGGCTCGAAGATCTCGCGGTGGACCGCCGCGCGATGCTCGCGTCCAGAGTGCGACTGCTCTCCTCGGAGAGGGCGTACGTTGCGTCGGCGCCGGGCGACGACGGTCGTGCCCTCTGGCACATCAACGAGGAGGGGCGGATCTGGAAGCAGGGACAGTGAAGGACGGGACGTGAAGCGCCGCGAGTTCATTCGGACAGTGGGCAGCGCAGCCGCCGCAACCGGGCTCGGCGCCGCTGCGCTCGCGGGCTGCAGTCCAGCGGGTCAGGCACCGGAGCGCAAGAGCTGGACCTGGGTCCATGGTGGCGGCGGCGCCGACAAGGAGGAATGGCGCCGGCGCTTCGCGCGTTTGCGTGCCGCCGGGATAGGCGGCGTGCTCGTAGGTGGAGGAGGCACCGAGCTGGTTGCCGGCGCGGCGCATGCGGAGGGACTCGACTTCCAGCGCTGGACCTGGGTACTCAATCGGGCCGGGGACGAGTGGGCCAAGGAGCATCACCCCGAGTGGTACACCGTGAGCAGGAACGGCGAGTCCAGCCTCGAGCACCCTCCGTACGTGGGTTACTACCGCTGGGTGTGTCCCACTCGCCCCGCCGTGCGAGAGTACCTGCGCGGAGTCGTGGACGAGATCGCGAGCGATCCCAATGTGGACGGTGTGCACCTCGACTACATACGCCACGCCGACGTGATTCTCCCGGTCGGACTCTGGGCCAAGTACGACCTGGTCCAGGACCGCGAACACCCCGAGTTCGACTTCTGCTACTGCGAAGTGTGCCGCGAGACCTTCAAGGCCGAGTCGGGGACCGACCCGCTCGACCTGTACGATCCAACTCAGGATGTGGCATGGCGGGAGTTCCGCTGGAACAGCGTCACGGGCCTCGTTCGAGTGCTGGCGGACGCGGTGCACGCGCGCGGCAAGCGGATCACCGCCGCGGTCTTCCCGACCCCTACCATCGCGCGCCGCCTCGTGCGTCAGGCATGGGAGCGGTGGCCGCTCGACGCCGTGTTCCCGATGCTGTACCACGAGTTCTACAACGAGGGAATCGACTGGATCGGGACCGCCACCGCGGAGGGAGTAGCAGCGTTACCTGAGAGCACGCCGCTCTACAGCGGACTCTACCTGCCTACCATGTCCCCCGAGGAGTTGGGCCGAGCGGTGCGTGCCGCGGCAGATGGTGGCGCGGCTGGCGTGTCGCTGTTCGAGATGAACGGCCTCAGCGACGAGCACCTGACCGAGCTGCGAGGCGCCCTGGACGCCATGACCTGACCGCGAGGTCTGGCGACGCCCGCGAGGCCGCTGCATCTTCGAGACAGGTGACCGGCGGGTCCTCCACGGGCCCATTCGTCACAGGTACCGACCGACACCGATGTCTAATCAGCTCACCGAGTCCGAACGCCAACGCGTAGCCGCGCTCACGCTCGCCCTTTACGAACGGCGCGTTACGGTCGACGCGTTCATCGAGGAACTCGGAGATGTCGCCGACCCACAGGTGAACGAGCTCGTCGATCTGCTGCGGCACGAGCCGGAGCGGGGCGGAATGCACGGGGTCGGGGACGACGAGTACGAGGCGTATCGGGAGCGGCTCATGAAGCTGGTGGGATTACTGTCGGACTACTGAGGAGGCGGCCGTGACGTTCACGATCAGACGAGCCGACTATTACTACTGTACGGTCCAGGACCAACCGGGCGAAGGCTACCGACTGCTCAACGAGCTTGCGGAGTCGGGCGTGAACCTGCTGGCCTTTACGGGGATTCCCACCGGGCCGAACTACACCCAGCTCACGCTGTTTCCCGAGAACGGGCAACAACTCCAGATCGCTGCGCACAAGGCACGCCTGCCGTTGGACGGGCCGCACCACGCGCTGCTGGTGCAGGGCGACGATGCGCTGGGAGCGCTCGCGGGACTCCACCGCAAGCTGTACGAGGCAGGCGTGAACGTCTACGCGTCGAGCGGAGTGACCGATGGCAAGGGGAGTTTCGGCTACCTGCTCTATGTTAGGCCCAACAAGTTCGATCGCGCAGTAGCTGCGCTCGAGGTGTAGGCCGGAGCCAGTGGCGTCCCCGGTAGGACACGCTGTGGTCGGTCTCGCGTCGGCCGCGGTCGTCGCGCGGGTGACCGGTGCACCGCACGGCACCGAACTGTGGGTCGGCGCCGTGATCGCCAGCGGGCTTCCCGACCTCGACCTCGTGCTCGAGTGGGTGGGGTTCAAGGGACCTCGCTACCACCGCAACTGGTCACACTCCCTGTTTCTCATCGGATTGTTGGGCCTGGCCGGAATGGCGGCCGCCCTGTTCGTGCCGCTCCCGGTGGACCGCCGCGTAGCGCTCGCTTGGTGGGCGGCACTCATTTCGCACCCGGTTCTCGACGTCGTGACCACAGGCCCGACGCTTTGGGAGCGCGGGTACGGCATCGGCATTCTCTGGCCCGTTAGTGGTCGGCGGTGGTTCTCCCGCCGGCCGATCATCGATCAGACGACGGAATGGGGCTCGTGTCGTTCTGTGCGAGAGGTTTGGGATGGGCTGTTTCCAGAGATCGTGATGCTGACGCCGGTATGCGCACTCATCGTTGCGCTCACCCTCGTGGTGTAACGGAGTTTGGCAGCTTGGATGCGACGGTTCGGGGGCATTGCGTGTCTTGTGGGGAGACATGGGAGGCAAGATGGTGAAGCGATTTCTGACCTGGGCGGCCGCCGGGGCGTCGATCTTGTGCGTCTCGATCGCGGGGTGCGGTGAGAGAGCGGGCGGTACCGACGCCACCCGAACGGACTCGGCGGGCATATCCATAGTGAGGAACTCGGGGGCGGACCGACCCCTCGATTGGGAGTTCACTCCCGTGCTCACTCTCGGCGGCGCGGACGAGGGGCCGGAGGCGTTCTACACGCTGTGGCGCAGCGTCGTGACGACCGGCCGCGACGGGAGCATCTACGTCATCGACCGTCCCAACCATCGTGTCGTCGCCTTCGACTCGGTTGGCGGGCACCGCTGGTCGGTGGGGCGCGAGGGTGGCGGACCGGGCGAGTTCCAGTGGCCGTTCGGCGTGGCGGTGGGTGCCGACGGAACCGTCGAGGTCATGGACATCGGAAACCGGAAGATCGAGCGGATCGCCGCGGACGGCGAGTACCTCGGGAGTGTGTCGCTGGGCCCTGAGGGCGCCATCATGCAGATGGAGCGCGTGGATGCCGGTCTGGCCATCGAGCTGCAGCAGGGGATGCATGAGATCACGGACAAATTGGTGATCGCCGACGGTGCGGACACGACCGAGCTGACGTCAGTGACTCCAGCGGGAACCAAACTCGTCGAAGTCCCCAACTGTCCGATCCGCATACAGCAGCCGCCGATCTTCGCCCCCGAGCTTACGTGGGCTGCCGGTTGGACGTCGGTGGTCGTCAACGAGGGACCGGAATACGTGATCTCCCTGTTCGACGGCGCGAGACGAGTGGCGAGCTACCGACGCGACGTCGAGCCGCGGCAGGCCACAGCCGAGATCGCGGCCGGGGAGTTCCCAGAGGGGCTGCGTCTTCGTGGCGGCGCAATCGACTGCAATGTGCCGGCGGAAGACTTCGCCGAGGCGCGCGGCTACGCTCCGCTGGTTCCCACAATTCGTGAGCTTCTGGTCGAGCCGGACGGCACGATCTGGGTCGAGCGCGACTGGACCGCACCGGGCGAGCACCCGATCGACATCATCGCGCCCGATGGCTCCTATGTCGGGACCCTGCCGTCCGACGTCGAGTACCCGGTCGCGTTTACGTCGGCGGGTCACGCGGTGGTCATTGAAACCGATGACCTGGACGTGCAGCGGCTGGTCATCTATCGCGTGGAGCGCTAGCCTAAGTGCCTACGATACAACAGTTTAACCAGCAGCAGGGAGCCCCTGTAACGCTCGTCACGGATGGAGCGTAACTCCAAGGCCAACTTGTGAGTAGCCGCTCACAACGTGGCAGTACGGTCTCTAACCCAGAGGCTCCCTCAAATGCCAAAGAACCAGAGTTGGGCCCGCGCCTGGGCCGTCTCCCGAGCCACCAGCCGGCCTCGGCTGCGGCAAGGGGCGTGGTACCGGGTCGTGGGGGACGAGCAGCCGGACCGGCTGGTGCTCGATGTCGAAGGCGCTCGCGCCGTTGTGCGCGAGAAGGTGGTCGAGGTCCGAGACGGTCTCACATCGCGCTTCACGGTCGTGTATCGCGGGTACGATGAGGCCAACCCGGCGCTGGGGAGCGCCGCGGATCGCGGCCGTATCTATGGGGTGTGTCCAATGTCGGGTCACCGAGTACGGCTGGCACCCGGCGCGACCAGGGCCGTGTGCCAGCGTTGCGGCCACGAGGGCGAGGTCGCGTGGTGGGAGACCGGCTAGGAGGATCCGCTCGACGCCATCCTAGAACCAGTCCTGCTCCGACCCGCGCCCCAGCGAGCCGCGGCCGTACTTCTCCCGCACGCGGTCGACCGCGCGGGCCAGGGCGCGGTCACGTCCCGTCTCGGGTCCCTCCTCCTCGAACAGTGAGAGCTGATCGACCTCTTCCTGGAGAGTGAGGTTGGAGAGCCCTACCCCGAGCAGTCGCGCCGGCACTCTCCGCTTGGTGCGCAGCTGCTCCAGCAACGCGCGCGCGACCGACGCGATCACCCGATCGGAAATCACGGGTTCGTCGAGGGTGAGGCTTCTCTGCCGCGTCTTGAAGTCGTGGTCGCGGATCTTCACCGTGATCGTGCGAGCCGCCCAGCGGTGCTTCCTCAGGTCACCCGATGCTCTGTCTGCCAGGCGCAGCAATTCCCGCACGAGGTCGTGATCGGCATCCAAATCCAGCGCGAAGGTCGAGTCGCGACTCAGCGACTTGGCGTGCTCCCTGTGCTCGACGGGCGTTGAGTCGATGCCGCGGATGCGTCGGTGTAGCCAGCGGCCCGTGCGCTCGCCCAGCCACTGTTGCAGCGTATGCATGTCGTGCTGCAGCGCGTCCGTCACCGTCACGAGACCCACGGCGGCGAGCCGCTCCTGGAACCGCGGGCCCACGCCGGGGATCTCGGCGAGCGTGAACGTCTCCAGGAACGCGCCCTCCCCGCCGGGCGGCACGATAAACACGCCACCGGCCTCCGGCGTGTGATGTGGCTTGGCCCGTTTGGCTGCGAGCTTCGCGACCAGGCGGGTCGTGCCGCCCCCGATCGAGACAGCGATCTCGGTTTGTGCGAGAACCGCCAGGCGGATACGGCTGGCCGTCAGCTCGAGCGACTCTCCCCCGTAGAGCCCTTCGGTGCCGGTCATGTCGAGGTACATCTCGTCGATTGACGCCGGCTCGACCACCGGCGTGAAGTTCTCCAGCACGCGCACGATCGCCTTGCTGCGGTCACTGCAGGCGCGGCGCGGCACGCCAACGACGGTGGCATCGGGGCAAAGTCTGAGGGCCGTAGCGGTGGGCATGCCGGAACGCACGCCGAATTCTCGGGCTGCGTAGGAAGCCGACGTCACGACGCCTCGGCCACTCGCGGACCCTCCCACGAGCAACAACTCAGCCCGCCCGGCCCCTGCGGGATCCATCAGGCACGCCACCTGCGCGTAGAACGCGTCGGCGTCGGCCAGGAGAATTCGGGTCGTTGATTCGGGCGTCGTCATGCCTCAGCGAAACTTGCCACGGTGACCTGGTGTTGTAGTATGCAGTTGTCCCGCCCGTTTCGTGAACCCGTAGAGAGGAGGTGATCCATTGTCCAGTCAGAAACCGGAGCGCAACCTGGTATGGGCAAGCGATCGCCGTATCGGTAGCTAGTCCAGGACCGAATCGCGATCTGCGCCTCTGATCGAGCGCCGTAGGGCGATCGCACCGGGTTGCGCAGGTCACGGACCGCGTCGTCGGGCATTCGGTACCGACGGCGCGGTTCTGCGTCCAGGGGTCACGACACCCCCGCTTCGGAAGCCGGGTTAGATTCCGGCGCTGATGGAGCTCCACAAGCCGGATCGCCGAGTCGTTCAGGGTCACGTCGCCCTCACCGCCGTACAGGTGGTATTTGGGCTCTTCCCCGTGTTCGGGATAATGGCATTCGCGGCCGGCGGCTTCTCTCCGCTGGGTGTAGGGGCGTGGCGCATTGTGGTCGGCTCGATGGTGCTGGGTGGGCTCGCCCTGCTGCGTTACGGCCGACGCGCACTGCCGGCGCGGAAGGACGTCCCACTGCTGTTCGTCGCGGCGATGCTGGGCGTCGCCGTGAACCAGGGCCTGTTCCTCGTCGGACTCTCCCGCTCGACTCCGATGAACGCGGGCCTGGTAATGACGCTGATTCCGGTGTTCACGTTCGCCATAGCGGCCCTTGCGCGCCTCGAGCGCTTCAGCGCGTTGCGGTTCCTCGGAGTCGTGATCGCTCTCGTCAGCACTCTGCCGCTTCTGTTCCAGGACGGGTTGGGGAACCTGGGAGCGTACGGTCTCGGCAATCTTCTGATGGTGAGCAATGCGCTCTGCTATTCCGGGTACCTCGTGGTGTCGAAGGTCCTGACACGCCGTTATTCCCCACTCGTTCTCACCGCCTGGGCTTACATTCTGTCCATCGTCGCGTTGCCGCTGTTCGTCTACGGGCAGAAGCTCGCACCGGATGCTGGCGCCACGGCCGCCTGGTGGTCGCTGACATACATACTCGTCGGACCGACCATAATCGCGTATCTGCTCAACATGTTTGCGCTGGCGCGGGTGCGAGCCTCCACGACGGCGGTCTACGTGTTCTCGCAGCCGTTGATCTCAGGTATCGGCAGTTGGGTGGTGTTCGGTGAGGAGCCGACAATTGCGATGGCGTGGGCCGCCGTCGGCCTGTTCGTCGGCATTTGGCTGGTCGGCCGTCGACCGCCGGCCGTGCAGGAGGTGCCCGCACCATAGGTTGACGGGGGCCTCACACCGGGGCGATTAACTGAATACCATGCCAGAGGCACCGGAGTCGGGACCTCGTCGCCGCTCGATTCTCGCCGCGCTCTCCGTCGGTTTGGCGAGCGTCGCCCTTCTCTACGGCAGCCCTCTCAGCGCGCAGGAGCCTGAGCTCCACCCGAACCTCGCCTACATTGAGATCATGGGCGCCGGCATAGGCTACTCGATCAACTACGAGCGCCTGTTCCCGAGCGGCCTCAGCGTTCGCGGCGGCATGGGGTGGTACCCGTTCGAGGGGCTCAAGGGCTCGATCTGGTTCGCAACGGTGGCCTGGCGCGTTGGGAAAGAACGCCACGCACTCCGTGTCGGAGCAGGCGGGGGCGTGATCTTCGCCGTGGAGGCTCCCGGGCTCGAGGGTTCCGACGAAACGGCCGGCTACGCAGTCGTCATTGTCGGATACGAGTACCGCTTTCCGTCCCAAGACTGGTTCTTGAGAGTGCAGCTGACTCCTGTATTCGCCACTGACGGCTTTCTACCCTGGGGCGGGTTCTCCTTCGGCTACGCGTTCTGATTCGCTCGCTACTGTACACGCTCCGCCCTCATCCCGAACAGCTCGAATGCCACGACGTCGCCGCCGCTCGCGCGGATGAGAGTCACCTCATCTGCAAGGCTTTTGGAACCCTACCGGCTTGCCGGGGTTACGTCGCAATACGCGAGACTCTCGATCAGACAAGGAAAGCAGATGCGCAAAGGCATGATGCTGCTCGTCAGTGGCGTGTTGGCGGCCGCGTGTTCGGACTCGACCGCGCCCGGCCGTGAAGCGACGTTCGCCTTCGTGGTACGGGGCGACGTGAGCGGCGCGGTTCAAGGGGATACGGCAGTATTCGGCGGCGGGGTGGATCCCTTCAATGGCGACTCCACATGGGTGCTCGACCTTCACACAGGCGAGCTGGCTGCTCTTCAGGGAGTGGCGTTCCTCACTCTCGGCGGACGTCCTGAAGCCGGCTCCTATCCCATCGTCCAGTTCACCGAGCCCAGCGACCTCGAGGGCAACTCTTTCGGCTCGGTCGTAGTGATCAGCCCGACGGATGAAGTGCCGGTCGGTTTTGTCGGTGACGCAGTGTCGGGTACACTCACGATCACATCGTCTGCCGCCGAGTTGGTAGAGGGGAGTTTCGAACTGGCCGCCAATGGGAAGGTCGGGGAGTCCGCGGATGCTCTCGATGACGGCAGGGTTACCGTGGCGGGAACATTCAGCGCCGTACCCTTCGAGGTCCTCGCGCCATCCACCAGCAGGTCGCTGCTGCTCCGGCGGTTTCGGACTCCGAGGCTTCCCCGTTAGATTCAGCCCGACTCTAATCTGAGGTTAGCGGGAATGCGGAAGCTCGGTTTTCTTTTGGTCTGTGCTGCTGCGCTCGGCCTGTTCCACACGCCGGCACTGCTGGCGCAGGATGACGTAGAAGAGGCGATAGCCGACTTCATCGAGACGGATCCCGGCACGCAGTGGTGGTTCGACAACGCGTACGGGTACGCGGTGTTTCCGTCTGTGGGGAAGGGCGCCATCGGGATCGGTGGAGCGCACGGCGGCGGGTGGGTCTACGAGCAGGGCAGGTTGGTGGGTCGCTCCAAGCTCACGCAGGTGACGATCGGATTCCAGCTCGGTGGCCAGGCCTACCGCGAAGTGGTGTTCTTCAAGGACCAGACATCACTCGAGGACTTCAAGCGCGGCAACTTCGAGCTCTCGGCCCAGGCCTCCGCGGTGGCGGTAACGGCGGGAGCCTCCGGTGACATTTCTTACAACGGTGGCGTCGCCATCATCACGATCGCCAAGGGCGGTCTGATGTACGAGGCGTCGGTCGGCGGCCAGAAGTTCTCGTACGATCCGGAAGACGACAACGAGTAGTGGCGCGCAGGTTCGCGCGACTAGTCTTCGTTCTATGCGTGCTGCCACTCCTCCCGGGAGTGGCGCGTGCGCAACAGGACGCTGAGGAGGGGCAGCCCGCCGACAGCGCCACCGCACGGCCGGGTAACACGCTGGTTCCACTTCCGGTGGTCTTCTACCAGCCCGAGACCAAGCTCGGCTTCGGGGGTCTGGTCAGCTACTACTTCCAGATCGGCGAAGGACCGGAGGAGCCCGGCGCGCCGTACCAGCCGTCCAACCTCTCGCTCGTCGGCATCTACACGACCAGAAAGCAGATCGTCATATCGCTCGGAGGGGAGTTGTTCCTGAGCAGGGGGCGCAACCGGGTCGTGGGCGATGTGGGTTACATCAAGTTCCCCAACAAGTACTGGGGAATCGGGAACGAGACCCCCGAATCCAACGAGGAGGAGTACACCCCCGAGTCGGTCGGCGGACTGGGTGAGGTACTGCACCGGGTGGCGCGCGGCTGGTTCGTTGGGGCCGGACTGCAGGCGGGGTACCGCGCGATCACGGCCTTCGACTCGGGCGGAGCTTTCGAGGCGGGCGTCGTCCCGGGCTCTGACGACGGGTGGGCGATCGGCCCCGGGGTACTTCTGACGCGGGACACGCGCAACAACACGGTGTTCCCGACTCGGGGCGGCTACCACCAGTTCCGAGCGTTCCTGTTCGACGGCTTCTTCGGGAGCGACTTCGATTGGGGGAGCTTCTCTCTGGACATGCGTGGCTACTTGCCGGTCTTTCGATCGCAGGTCATTGCGCTGCGGGCGCTCGGCATGGCCACGACCGGTACGCCACCGTTCGACTTTATGCCGCAGCTCGGCGGCGAGCAGCTGCTGCGGGGGTACTTCCAGGGCCGCTTCCGGGATCGCCAGTTGGTGGCCTTCCAGGGTGAGTTCCGAACGCCGGTGTGGTGGCGGTTCGGGGCCGTCGGCTTCGTCGGCGTGGGGCAGGTGGGTGATGTCTTCGGCGATTTCTCGGGAAGCGGCTTCCACGTGTCGGCTGGGGGTGGGCTGAGGTTCGAGATATCGCGCCAGGAAGGCCTCAATCTGCGGGCCGACTATGGGTGGGGGTTCGACGTGGGATCCGGCGGCTTCTACCTCAGCATCGGCGAGACCTTCTGAGTCGGGCGGGACCAGCCGAAACATCTGGTCGGGCCGTACCGTAGGGAAACCAGACCTTGGAAATCGAGGGACGTTCCATGTTGAGACCGGTTCTTGCTGTGGCTGCAGTCGGCGTCGGCGGCTACGCACTCTGGAAGATCCTCTGGGTGCTGCTCCTCCCGCTCCTTGGCACCCTGGTGGGCTTTGTGGCCTTCGTGGTGAAGGCGTTCTTCATCCTCGCGCTCGTGCTGATTGCGCTGTGGGTGTTCAAGAAGGTGATGACGAAGGCGCAGGAGGCGACGGCGCAGTAGCCGAGAGGGAGCAACACAGTCGCAGGAGTTGGGCCGGCGGGGTGTACAGCCCTGCCGGCCCTCTTGCGTCCGGTACGGGCGGTGGGTGGCGGGGAACCGATCGGCGGGGCAGTGTATTGAGCAGGTATACGCTCAAGCCGGACCCCGAATGCTCACTCTTGTCGCTCCTTCCCCAAGCTCACGCGGCGCGCTGACCACGAGACTCGCGACGATGGTCGCGGCGTGTGTCGTGCTCGTGCAATGCGGCGGCGAGGAGAGAGTGCTCGGTCCGGAGACGGACGGTCCTCAGCTCGCCTTCGTAGGCGGCAGCGGGGACCAGGCTGAGGTCTACGTGGTCGCCGCCGACGGGAACGGACTCGCGAACCTCACGAACAGTCCCGGTTCCTATAGTGATCCGGTCTGGTCGCCCGATGGCATGCAGCTCGCAGTCGTGCGGGACACGCATCTGATCCTGGTGGCCGCGGAAGGTGAGCTGGTCGATCTGTCGGCCACGCTCGAGGCGGCGACCAACCCCGTGTGGTCACCGGATGGTGCGCGCATCGCTTTCGAGGAGGGCTTTTGGCCCAACGGGGATATCTACACCGTGCGAATTGCCAATCGTCGGCTGCTCGAACTGGCCCCGAATCCGTTCGACCAGTACGCGCCAGCGTGGTCACCTGACGGTCTCAGGATCGCGTTCGTGCGCTCACTGCAAGGTCCCAATCCAGAGATCTTCGTCGTTGGCTCCAGTGGAGGAGAGCCCACTCAGCTCACCAGCGAGCCGGCTCCCGACTTCCGACCGTTGTGGTCTCCGGACGGCACGCGAATCGCCTTCATCAGTTGGCGCAATCTGGAGGGGAGCGTTCATGTGATGAACGCCGATGGCGGCGGGCTGGTGAAGCTGACGGATGAAGGTGCTGTGTACACCGATGTCGAGTGGTCTCCGGACGGGACGCGCCTCGCGTTCGTGAAGGAGAGCATAGACGGCACGCGCCGCGTCATGGTCGCCGAGGCAAACGGCAGCGGAGCAGACGCTCTCTCGAGCGCAGCCCGCCGCGGCGATTGTCCTGCTTGGTCTCCGGACGGTCTCCGGCTCGCCTACCTGAGTGGCGAGACCGGTCCGTTCGGTGCGATTCGGGTCGCCGACCTGGCGGCAAGCGCCGTGGCCGACGCAACCGGCGACGAACCCGGTGATCACTGTCCTACCTGGTCCGCGGATGGACAGTGGCTGGCGACGGTGGCACGAATTGATGAGTCGACCTCCGTAGGCGTGGTGACGATGCGCCCGGACGGCACGCAGAGGGTCGTGGTCTACGAGGGAGTGGCCTCCTTTCCGAGGTGGCGACCGTAGGAACTCGATTGCCTAGTGGAGCTGCTCCGCCACCGCCCCACCCCGACGGAATCACTCACCTTTACCCCCCCAGTCCATCGCAACCGTCTGCGCCGCCCAGGCGTCTAAGTGGTGGCAGTCGAACGCCCTGACCCTCACCGCCATTCGGACGCGGCGCGATGTTCATAGCCACACTAACGCTTGCCCTTCAGGCAGCGACAACGGCGCAAGGCGCTGCGGTTCCCGACACGACCGATCCGCGCCTGAGGCATCCAGGTCGCATGCCTCCGATCGTCGTCGCTGTGCGCGTGGAGCAGGCGCCCAACCTGGACGGCAGGCTGGACGATGACGTATGGCTGTACGCGCCAACTGCGCACGACTTCACACAGGCGCAGCCCGAGGACGGCGCACAGCCCAGCGAGCGAACCGAGGTCCGGGTCGTTTACGACGGGGGCGCTCTCTACATCGCTGCGCGAATGTACGATTCAGATCCGACAGCGGTCGCGCGTCGCTTGGGGCGGCGCGACAGTTACACCTCGAGCGACGCCTTCTGGGTTTCCATCGACTCGTACCACGACCATCGCACGTCGTTCATCTTCGACGCCAATCCGGCGGGCGTGCGCTCCGACATGGTCGCGGTGAACGACGACGGTCACGGTGACGAATCGTGGGATCCAGTGTGGTCGGTCGCGACGAGTGTGGACTCGCTGGGCTGGGTGGCGGAGATGAGGATTCCGTTCTCTCAACTCCGCTTCTCGGGTGAGGAGGAGCAGATCTGGGGGATCAACTTCCAGCGCAGCATACATCGCAAGAACGAGGACCTGCGTTGGAGTTGGGTTGCCAACGAGGAGGAGGGCTACACATCCCACTTCGGACACCTGGTGGGCATCGAGGGAGTGCCGGCTCCCCGCCGGTTGGAGGTGCTCCCCTACGCGGTGGCGACGAGTGACTACCTGGAGGGTGCTGACCCGAGGAATCCGTTCAACGACGGCAGCACGTACGACATCGCCGCCGGGCTCGACCTCAAGTACGGCGTCACGAGCGAGCTCACGCTCGACGCCACGATCAACCCCGATTTCGGCCAGGTCGAGGCCGACCCGGCTGTGGTCAACCTCTCGGCCTTCGAAGTGTTCTTTCCCGAGCGGCGCCCGTTCTTCGTTGAGGGCGCGAACATCTTCCAGTTTGGCGCCGGCAGCGGGGGCTTCACGTTCGGGGCTCCCACCCTGTTCTACTCACGGCGCATCGGACGGGCTCCGTCGATGCCGGTTTTGGATCCGGACGCGGTCTACGTCGACTATCCGGCGCATACGTCCATCATCGGAGCCGCAAAACTGTCGGGCAAGACAGGAGGGTGGTCCGTCGGCGTGCTGGATGCTCTGACGGCCCCGGAACACGCGACGATCCAGTACGATGATGCTTCGCGGTCCAATCAGCCGGTCGAGCCACTGGCAAACTACGCGGTCGTGAGCCTGCGCAAGGATCTGCGCCAGGGTGCGAGCGGGTTCGGCTTTCTCGGCACGAGTGTGATTCGGGACCTGTCCGATTCGCGGTTCGTACCGCTGCGCTCATCTGCGTGGTCGGGGGGCATGGACTTCTTCCACCGCTTCGGCCGCAATCAGTTCGTGGTGAACGGCTCGTTCAGTGGCGCCCACATCCGCGGGGATCAGACCGCCATTGCGCTGGCCCAGCTGTCGTCAGCTCGCTACTTCCAGCGGCCGGACCAGGACTACGTTTCGCTCGACACGACACGCACCAGTCTGACCGGGTTCGCCGGTTCGATGCAGGCCGGGAAGGTGTCCGGCAATTTCCTCTACGCCACTGATTTCTACGCGTACTCGCCCGGACTCGAGGTGAACGACGCGGGCTTCGAGTCCGTGGCCGACCGCATCTTCTGGGGTGTGCGGCTGAACCGGCGCTGGCTCGACCCGGGCAAGGTGTTCCGCAACTTCAACATTAACGCGACGTTCGCGAATTCGTGGAACTTCGGAGGCGTGTCCCTGGGGCACAGTCCCTATCTCGGCTTCAGTGGACAGTTTCACAACTACATGCGGGTCAGCGTGGGTGGGAGCTATTTCTTCACGTCACAGTCGGACAAGGCGACCCGCGGTGGGCCGTTGATGGAGGACCCCGCAGGCTGGAGCGCCAACGCGTTCCTCGGCACCGATTATCGCAAGCCCGTGTCCGTCGCGTTGTGGGGCTCATACACCAAGGACGCTTACGGTGGGTGGTGGTCCGACGCCGGCATGGAAGTCGAGTTTAGGCCGGCCGGAGCCATGACGTTCTCCGTCGTGCCGAGCTACAACCGTTCCAACTCCGCCGGGTTCTATGTGACACAACGCAGGGACGACTTGGCCGTTGCGACCTACGGCGGGCGCTACGTGTTCAGCGGCCTGGGTCAGAAGGGAGTGGACCTCACGATCCGCGCGAACCTCTCCGTCACGCCCAACCTCTCGATTCAGCTCTGGGCGCAGCCCTTCGTTGCAGCTGGCGACTACGAGGGCTACAAGGAGCTCGCGGAGCCGGGCACGTTCGACTTCCTGCGCTACGGCGTAGACAACAACTCGACCATCGATTTCGACGGTGACGCCAACACCTACACCGTTGATCCGGATGGCCCCGGGCCCGCGGACGCGTTCACGTTCGTCAATCCGGATTTCCGCGTCCGCTCCCTGCGCACGAACCTGGTGGTTCGCTGGGAGTACATGCCTGGATCGACTCTCTTCCTGGTGTGGAACCACAACCGCTCCGGCTTCTCCAACGACCCGGACTTCGGTGCGTACGACGAGTTCCGGCAGCTCTGGAGCGACGCGCAGCAGAACACCTTCCTGATCAAGGTCAACTACTGGATTAGCCTCTGACCGCCCGCAGGGAGTGGATCGCGAGCGCCGGCGGCGCGGAGCGTAGCCGGCTCTCTTCATGCCGGCTCTCGCCCATGTGCCCGATTCTTCCTATCTTGGGCGCGTCACGCGACGGAGGACTCCGGTAGTGCCTGAGTACCATCTGGTCGTGTCCAATCCCCCTCACGGCAGTCTGGATTTCCAGGCGGCCGCCAAGTGCCTCGGCTGTGCTGCGGCCGACGTACGCATGAAGTCCAACTTCCGCGCGCCCGAGATCTGGCTCGCCGAGACCGAACTCGAGAACGCCAGAGAGAAGGCCACGGGACTGCTCCAGGCGGGCTTTCACGTGGCGCTCATTCCCGGGAAGGTGCTGGCGGCCGTGCCCGGCCTTCAACTCGCGACCGCACTGACGCTCGACGAGTCATCACTGAGCGTCGAGTGCACGACGGGGCCCGTGCAAATCGACCGCGCGAGTCGGGTGGTAGCCGTGTTCGGTGAGCCGCCAAAGGACGACCAGCCGGCCGCGCGTCGGAGCGGATCCGTGCTCACTGCGAACATCCAGACCGGAGGCGGGGCCCTCGGGGGTATTGCGGGCGCGGCTGGCGCCGGAGGTGGTCTCGCCCACATGGCTGCGGACGCTGCCGCCGGCAAGCTGGAAGGCCACGCGGCGGACGCCGGCGCCGCGCCGACACAGCGAATCAGTGACGTGCACGGCGAGCCCGAGCCGTCACAGTTCCTGGACCTGTACGCCTACTCCCCAACAGGGTGGCTGTGCGTGCGGTTCGCGGCAGGACACGTCGATTTCTCGGGCCTGGGTGCCGCGAAGCAGCCGGTCGCGAGGGCTAACCTCAAGGCCGTCGCTGAGTGCTTTGGGAACTCGGTGACTGACGAGCGATTGATGAACGTGAACTACCGACGCGTTGTCGTCGCGGGCAAAGCGGTTCACGCGCTGCTGGGCGAGATCGACGAGGCACTGGGCGAGCTTCCACTCATGGAGGTTGGGTCGCGTTTGGCTTTCCTGACCTCGAAGAGCAAGCTCGAGCAGCAGTAGCTAGCGGGTCATCCTGACCGTGCGCCGTGCCTCCCGGCGCCCGAGCGGGTAGCCGACCCCGGCCATCAGGTAGAATGAGCGCCACTTCCTGTCGCTGCCCTCCTGCAGCTCGTTGAGCCCCATGTTGAAGCGCCCGTCGACCGTCAGCACTACGGGTCCCACATACACGTCGACTGCCGCGCCGAGGAGGAAGTTCCACTGCGGGCTGGTCGGGCTGCCGCCTGCGCTGTCACATCCCTGGGCCGCTACCCCTTCGAGCGTGCACTTCGTCTCGAAGGCTGCCGAGCCGCCCGCGTAGAAAACGGGGTAGAACGGATCCCCCGAGATCCTCAAGCCGACGATCAGCGGAATCTCCACGAAGTCCATCTGGACATCCGTACCCTCGAAAGTCGTGAACTTGCGCTGCGAGTAGAGGACTTCGGCCTGCAGAGCGATTATCTGCATGGTGTGCAGGCTTGCGTAGGCGCCACCGACGAACGCGGTCTGGTAGCTCGAGTT
Source organism: Gemmatimonadota bacterium (assembly GCA_039587315.1). GTDB lineage: Bacteria > Gemmatimonadota > Gemmatimonadetes > Gemmatimonadales > GWC2-71-9 > WVYX01. The sequence goes on from JBDHIS010000018.1 coordinate 41,280, forward strand.
CTCCACGTTGCTCACATCCGAATGGGTCACGCCGGCCTTGACTCCCAGGTTGAGCCACTGGGCCTGAAGCGCCACAGGTGACAGCAGCGCGATCGAGACCGAGATTGACAGGGAGAGCAGGGGGCGTCGCGGGATCATGCTGGACTCCATTGGTGTGCGCGGATTCGGGAATCTAGCTAGCCGGGGGAGATTAGTCAGGTGAATCAGACTGGAAGCGACTTCACTCACGCAGTGCTCGGGGCCACCGGTATGCGGGTCCACCGCCTCGGCCTCGCGGGCAGCTACCGTCCCGGCAAGAAGACGATCCACTACGCGTTCGAGCGTGGCATCAACTACGTGTTCTGCTACGGTTTCGACACACAGATGGTGGGGGTGCTGCGTGAAGTGTTGCGGCACGACCGCGAGCGTTTCGTGGTTGCGACCGGCGCGTACAACTACATCTGGGGCCACCAGGACGTTCGACGCACGTGTGAGAAGCGGCTCCGGAAGCTCCGCACGGACTACATTGACGTCTTTCTCTTCCTGGGGGTCATGAAAGGAAGGGAGTTTCCGCAGCGCGCTCGAGAGGAACTCTACCGGCTCCGCGAGGAGGGGAAGATCCGCGCGGTGGGGATGTCATGTCACGACCGCCAGTTCGCGGGGCAGTTGGCCGAGGAAGGCGCTCTCGACGTACTCATGATCCGCTACAATGCGGCACACCGGGGCGCGGAGCGCGACATCTTCCCTCACCTCGAAGGGCACGACCCCGGGGTCGTGAGCTACACGGCCACGCGATGGCGCCGGCTACTGCGTCGGCCACGGGGCTGGCCCAGGGACGGATTCCGTCCCAGCGCCGGACAGTGCTACCGCTTCGTGCTCTCCAATCCGCACGTGCACGTCGTGATGACTGCTCCGAGCAACCGGGAACAGCTGGACCACAACCTGGCCGCGCTGGAAGAGGGTCCGCTCTCATCCGAAGAGATGAACGAGATGCATCGCTTCGGGGACGCCGTACACGAGCGCAGCGGCTGGTTCATGGGGAAGTAGGACAAGGCTACGCTCACCGCTGCGGCGGTAGCGTCTCATCCCAATCGAGCGAGTTGTACTTGCGAAGTAGCTCGATGGTCTCCTCGATGGGCAGCGCCTCGAGGGTGTGGCCCCGGCCCGAAACCGTCGTTGCCTTGAACATGGCGTTGTAGATGGCCTCCTGCGTCGCTTCGACGGTCGCTGCGAAGAGCGGCGACATCTCCGGATTTGGTAGCCACTCCTGCGTCAGCGGCACGCGTTTCTCGCGGTCGCGCCGCACGCTCTCTGACGTGGAGAATGCAATCACGTAGTCTCCGGAGCTGTTCGAGGCGTAGGACCCGGTGCGGGCGAGACCCATGATGGCGCGCCTGGCGAGGCGCTCGAGGTTCATCGGCGAGAGCGGTGCGTCGGTCGCGACAACGATCATGATGGAGCCGCCGTCCTGCGGCTCGAGTGCCCACCAGAAGGGGTAGCGGCCCAGCTCCCGTCCCACCGGCGCTCCGTTGATCGTGAGGAAACCGCCGAAGTTGGTCTGTACCAACACTCCGATCGTGTAGCCCCCCAACCGCTCGGGCAGCAGCCGGGAGCTGGTGCCGATTCCGCCCTTCCAGACGAAAGCGGCCGTACCACGGCCTGCGCCCACGCTCCCCTCTTCGACCGGCCCGTCAGTCGCACTCTCGAGTGCCTGCCGCACGTGCTCCGCTTTGACGGGGTTTGCCCACATGTCGCTTACGTACCCGTCATTGCACTCGCCCACGATTGGATTGACAGTGTGTTTCCAGTCGCCGTGTTGGGCCAGCAGATACTCTTTCAGCGCCTCGGCGGCGCTCCACACACAGAGCGTGCACGTGAGAAGGATCGGCGTCTCGATCTCCCCGAACTCCCTCACCTGCGTCTCGCCGATGAGCTTGCCGTAACCGTTGTGGACGAGGATCCAACCCGGCACGGGATTGCGATACAAGTCTCCCTCGTGCGGAATGACCGCTGTCACCCCTGTGTTGACGCTGTCGCCCTCGATCACGGTCGCGTGCCCGACTCGCACGCCGGCGACGTCGGTTATCGCGTTGTGCTCTCCGGTGGCGAACACTCCCACTACCAGGCCGACGTCTCGGACGCGCGGGCGTTCCGGCTCCTGTGCTCTCCCCATGGCTGCGAACGTCCCGAGCGCCAGCAGTAGCATGGATGTCACGCGGTGCGTCATGGTGCCCAACCTCCAGTCCACTCAGCGGTGCCTGAAGAAGTGCGGTCGATCCGGATCGCGCATTTCGCGTAGCCGGCCATCCACATGATCCGGCACGAGCAGGTCGTCCGCGATTGCGGCGACCTCTTCGGCTTCCTTCCAGTCCAGCTCCAGCAACGCCAATTCACCCTCAAGCGCGAATCGCTCGTTCTCCTCGTTGGCGGCCATCTCGATGGCGAGCCGCACGTCCAACGGCAGTCTCGGCAGGACCTTTCGGCCCGGCTCCTTGCTGTCCGCGACATGGGCCGCAGCCAGGAGGTAACGCTCCGGCTTGTCGAAGCTCTCCAGCAAGCGGAGTGCCCGGTCCACCCGGGCTTGAGGTGCTCCCGCCACGTTCAGCTTGGGCATGAGGAGTGCTGCGGCGTTGAGTGCGTGCTGGCCCTTGAGGGCGCGGTAGCCCTTCGTGTGCGGCACGCCGAGGCTCCACCCGTCCTCTGCCTCCAGATCCGGTCGCAGTCTCAGGTCCTCCGCGTGCTCGCCCAGGACGGTGAGCACGTCTCCATCGTCGGTGGGCACACGCGCGATCAGGCGCCGCCTGCGGGATGAGCTCACCCACTCGTCAACAGCCTTGTACGCCCACCAACTCCCGGCAATCGCGGCTGCGGGAGCGACCCATCCAGCGAGGAGTGCGCCGCCGACGACGGCCGCTCCGACGCCGGCTCTGTACCCCCTCTCTCGGCGGCGGCCGAACTGGTCACCGTAGCGCCAGGCCGCCAGCTCGGGTCTGAGGGGGTCGCCAATGCGCACCAACTCCAATCCCTCGAGCAGGCGGGCGAGTCCGACGTTCTCGCTCGAGACACGGTGGCGGGCCGCGCGAAAGCGGCGCTCGCAGTCCTCCACTGCCTCCCAGCGTTCCTCCAGCGGAGTGAGGTTCCAGCGCTCGCAGTGGCGGCACACCACCCACAGCCTTCCGCGGGCGGCATCGAATGCGAGACGCCGCCCAACGGGGAAGGTCTCGACGACGTCGTTGCTCCCGAGGTGCTGATTGCAGAACAGGCAGGTCGCGTACACCCAGTTAGCATACCGGCCCGAACGCGCGGCGGCAAAAGAAAGGCGCCCGACTCAGCCGGGCGCCTCGGGCGTGCCGATCCGAACTCGGGTTAGCGCTGCGCGGACCCGCCCAGCTGCTCCAGCATTCGCTTGGCGTTCCCGTTGTCGGGGTTGAGCGCCAGCGACTTGCGGTAGCTCTGGATCGCCTCGTCGTTGCGGTCCAGGGTCATGTACGCCTCGCCCAGACTGTCCCACGTGTTGGCCGACTCTGGGAACACGGCGGAGTTGAGCTGGAACACCCTCAGTGCGTCCTCGGGCCGATCGTGGCGCAGCAGGTTGTAGCCCGCCACGTTGATGTAGAACTCGTGCGGGGCGCCGCCAGCCTCCCGATGGAGCTCCACCGCGGCGCCCACTCCGCTGTCCAGGGCGGCTCGCAGCACCGGATCGGTAACGTCGTCCGGTCCCGGATCACCCAGGTGCCGCAGCATGAACAGGGCGTTCACCTTCTCGAGGTCCAGGTCCACGGCTTTGCGGTAGTAGACGATCGCTGAGTCGCGCATGCCGGCGACCAGGAACGCCTCGGCGAAACTATCGTAGGCGTTGACCACGCCGGGGAACAGGGTGACGTAGAGGCGAAACAGCTGCAGCGCCTGATCCACGCGACCGCTGTGCAGGAACTGGTATCCCATCCGGTTGAACGTGCCGGATCGCGGCGGCCAAAGCGCGGGCTCGTCCCAGGCTGCCTCCCACATCATCTCCGCCGACACGATCCCTTCCTCGAACAACACCTGCTGCAACTCGTCCTCCATGTAGCGCCCGGGGAACGTCGGCGTGGGAGCGCCCAGGAGAATGAGACCGATGCTGCGGGATAGAGCCGACACCTGGGAGTGGCGCACGTTGCTGAGCGCCACGATGAGCAGCCCATCTCTCGGGAAGCGGTCTATCGTCGTGGTCACGCCGGGACCGCCACCAGTGTGGGCGACTATCGGACGCTTGTCGCCCTCGACCCAGTAGTACCGCAGACTCCAGCCGTATCCGTAGTTGGCGTGGTCGCTGGGCGTGAACATCCGCTCCTTGGAGGCGGGCGTGACCAATGCGTTCTCGCGCAGGGCGCGGTCCCACTCGAGCAGATCGCCGGCGGTCGAGTACAATCCGCCAGCGCCGCGGTACCAGGCGACGTCCATGCGGTCTGGACGTTCGACCGTTCCGAGAATGCGTGCGTATCCCTCGGCGAGGCCCTCCACGGTGATCTGCCGCGACACGAGGCCCGTGTTCTCCATGCCGAGCGGCGCGAAGATCCGCTGCTCCAGGAACGCGGCGAACTCCACGCCGCTCGCCGACTCGACGATGCGGGCCAGCAGCATGTACCCCACGTTGTTGTAGGAGAACCGCGTGCCCGGCTCCATCACGGGCCCCTGCGCGTTGATGAGGCCGAACAGCCGGCCCCAGGTGGTGTCGCGATCCGCGCGCCCGTCGAGCATGAAGGCGGTCTCCTCGGGGATGCACGACGTGTGGGTCAACAGCTGGTGGACCGTGACGTGGTCGGCGATGTCCTTGCGGTACTCGGGCAAGTACCTCGAGATCGGTGCTTCGAGGTCGATCTTGCCCTCCTCCACCAGCAACATCACGGCGGCCGCCGTGAATTGCTTTGCGATGGACCCGAGCCGGAACCTGGTGTTCAGCGTGTTGGATACTCCCTGATCCAGGTCGGCATAGCCGTAGGCCGTTTCGAAGAGCACCTCTCCGTCCTGCGCCACCAGCACCACACCATCGAAGAGGCCAACCTCATGGAAGGCGTTGGCCATCTGCTGGACGGCGGTCAGCTGGTCTCGATCGACGGTCACACGTTGTTGCGCTGGGAGCACCGGTGACCAAGCTGCCACTGCAGTGGCGGTCAGGATTCCGGTGAGGGCCGTGCGGAGAGCTCGAGCCATGAGATCTCGATCCGGTCAGTTGGCTGGTGTGAGGGCCTCCGTCCATCCAATCATGGGCGATGCCCATACCGATTGGATAGCCCGGAGTGCTGGAAGGGTTGATCGTCTTCTGGAGAGAGAGGGCCCCGGGCAGGCGCCCGGGGCCACGTCCACCAATCGGCTGACTCAGACTCTCTTCCAGCTCCCACAGACCTTTCTGCTGTGGATTCCGATCTGAAGCTTCGTCGCCACCTTCATGCCTTTGAGGATGAGGCAGCTCTTCAGCGCTTCCGCGAACGCGGCTATGGCCGCCGGGACCTGGCCGGCCAGAATGAGTGGCACGGCGATCAGCGCCGCCTTCTTGGCGCAATCCTTGAGCTCACGCTCGAAGTTGGGGGGTGCGGCCTCATGAAGTGTCACCTGCGCGAAGAAGGTCTTCCTGCAAGTCCGTCTCCATGCGCAGGGATACGGGACCTTGGTCCAGCCGTCGAGAGGGATCCTGACCCGCTTGTAGCAGGTCTCGGTCTTGAACTCGGGCCAGCTGCCGATGGATACGAGTTTGAACTCCCAGGTTCGTCCCTCCGCTCGGGATGCCGGGTAGAAGTACACGCCCTCATCGACATCGGCGTCGCTGCGCCCCGGTGCCGACGGGGTCCCCATGTGAAACTGGAAATCCGGCTCGCTCGTTGCGGTCCCCTTGCGGGTCTTCTTCTTTGCCACGCGTTTCCTCCTGCGGTTGTGGGTGTGTGGTAGCGTCAGCTACCGGCGTACTCGGCTCCCGAGCGGTCGCCTAGTGAGACGAGCCAAGTCGCATGGCGCGCGTGCAGACCGCGAGCCAGCGTCCGAATGGGCGCAAGTCGGCGCTGTGGCGGAACTGCGGTTAGTTCCGTCTCAACAACGGTGATTCAGTTGTCCTTGAAATCTCGGACTGAGGGCGTGGCAGGCCGGCTTCAGGACTGCAGATGCTCGCTACGAGAGCGCGGCCAAGATGGCCTACGCCAGGAGTCTTCGGTAGGCCTCACTTGGGGCATCATATGCCGGAATTGGGACATTTCTATTCGGAGAGGCGCTTTAACCAGGTGCCGATGCCTCAGACCGCGTAGCCAAGTGATGACGCGGGCAAATCGTTGACGAGGGTAAAGGCCCTTGGCTACGCGGGGCCCTCTCTCAGACTCCCTCGCCAGTACTCCCAGTGGCTGCGGCGCGCGCCTCCCGCCTTCACGTCCTCGCCCGGGGCGTAGAAGGTGACGTGTGTGATCTGGTCCCGGCGGGCGAAACCTCCGAACCTCCCCGCCTCCACCACGTCGAGCCACGTGCCGGTGTTGAAGTAGACTCTCTCGTCGGCGGGGTCCCCGCCGGCGCGCCCGGCGAGTGGAATGAGGGTGGGGCGATGCGTGTGTCCCGATACGATGTACCGCGCCTCCGAGTGCTCGCGCCGCAGCCAGGCTCCGAACCGGCCGCCTGTCAGCTGTTCCATCAAACCGCGGTTCCTCTCTTCGAGGGTGCGCGATGATCCGGCGCGGCGCGCGAACAGCTTCCACGCCCCATCGAGGTCGCTTGGCCTCCCGATGCCGAGCTTGAGGAAGAGGCTCTGCACCGGTGACAGCAGCCCCCACCATCGCACGAAGTCGTCGCGCAGGAACTCATCCAACACAGAGAGCGCAGCCTTCGTGACCGCGCGCTCTGTCTTGGCGTCGCGGCCGAGTCCCCACTCCTTGAGCCACCTGATACCCGCCATTTGCGGTCGCACGAGGTCTATCTCCTCGAGCGATCGGATGACCGGGTCATCGGGGCCGAGCCCCGTATCGCTCCGGATCCGCTGTAGCAGGCGACTCCCGAACGTCACCGTGACCACGTCGCCCAGTGACGGGAAGTCGTACCACGGGCTCGAAACCGGATCCTGCGGGGCGCCCTTTCCCCCGAAGTTGTCACTCGAGAGTTGGTGGCCGTGAAAGGCGAGCACCGAGTACTCGGGGTGGCTCTCGACCCAGGGGAATGGATGCTCCGGGTCGTGGTCCAGCGAGAAGGCGCGTGCCATCGCATCGCGCGTACCTTCGGTGTACTGCACCAGACGGTCGTGGTTTCCCGGGATCAACCGAAAGTTGACCGAGGGCGCGTCGGCGCCGCTGCCCCACAGGCTGGGCGATCCGCTCTTGAACTCCTGCCAAAGAGAGATGTTGTCGGCGTTGGCTGCGGCTATTTCGTCCAACACCCGCACCGTGTGGTGCTCGAGCTCGTCCCGCTGAAATCTCGCGTCTTCGCCACCGGTCGCCTTCACCTTCTTGCCGCGAGCTATCTCACCCAGCGTGTCACGCCAGTGACTCCAGGGTGTGTAACTGTAGCCGTCGCTCTGTGTGGAGCGTCCGTCCACCCAGTATGGCGATCGGTTGATGTCGAAGATGTCGCCGAGAAAGACGACTGTGAGCTCGCGGACGTTGGCGCTGCGGACCTGCGGGATCAGGTTCTGTTCGAGGAAGCCTCGGGTAGCTTCGGGGCTGACTGTGAGCCTGGAATCATCGCGTAGGTGGAGATCGCTGATCACGACCAGCACTAGCGCCACCCCACCTCGAGGACACGCGTCGCGTTGCCACCGAGGATCTTCATGACGTCGTCCTCCGCCACCCCGCGATCGAGCAGCATTTGCGTGACCTTGGGAAGCTCCGACGCATCCCGGACGTCGTCGGGTGGATCCGTGAACCCGTCAAAGTCGGTGCCGAGCATCAAGTGGTCCCAGGATCCGGTCACGTCGTGCACATGCTCGATGGTCTTCCAGATCATCTCGAGCCCGTACTTGGGTTCGTCCGGAGAGAGCCAGTACGTCATGAAAATGACGCCCACGGCACCGCCGCTCGCGGCTATCTCGCGCAGCTCGTCGTCGGTGAGGTTGTAGGGGTCATTCCGCAGCTGTGCCACGCCGATGTGAGTCGCGAGCAGCGGCACGCTGCCCCCCAGTTCCGCATAGACCTCTGCGCGGGCAGCGGGCGTGCAGTGGGTCACGTCCACGAGCATCCGGCGCTCGACCATCTTGCGCAGCAACTCCCGCCCCAGATCCGTGAGGGGCGGCGTGCCGCCGGCGCCGAACTGGAAGGTGCACAGCTTGCGCAGCCAGAGATCCTCCGGCATCCCGTCCACGTGCGCCACGAATCCATTGTCGTAGAAGTGAGCGAGAGTGATCATGGCGACGCCTCGATCGGCGAGAACGTCGAGCCGCTCGGGGTCCCGGTCCAGCATGTGCGCGCCCTCGAGCGTGTGCACGATGGCGATCTTCCCGGCTTCACGAATGCGCCGCAGGTCCGCGGCCGACTTGGCCAACTCGACGCGGTCGGGACGCCGCGCGATCTCATGCTCCATGGCATCCATCATCTCGAGCAGCCGGTCGAACGGGTGGCCGGTGGTGATCTTGCGATGGCCTGGGAGTAGCAGAGCCGAGATGACTCGCAGCAGGAAGCAATCTTCGAGCAATTGGCGCTCGGGGATGTAGTTGGCGGACCAGACGACGCCGACTCCGCCTCTTTCGAGTCGGTGGAAATCGGTGCGCGACGCGAACGGGCTGAGGACCGCGCTGGAGCGGTAGTGCCGCCACAGGTTGCGGCGGAACAGGTACGCCTTCATTGCGGGATGCGCGTGTGTGTCGGTCAGTGGCGCTTCCCTGTGCAGCCTGGCGATGTTCCCATTCAACTGGCTCATGGGCCTCAATCTGGCGCCGCGGCCGCTCCCTCGCGACCTTCCTGTGAACTCGGGAGGTAGGATGTCGACGCTGCGAGTGTTTCAACGCCTGGCCGCCGGATGCGGGATAGCGGCCCTCGGCTGCGCAGGCCCCGCCGACGGATCGCCCGGTGCGGACTACGAGTCAGAGACGTCCCGGGCCCGGCTCGAGATTGCGGAAACTCCCGAGCTCCGTGTCTGGGCCCTCGATCTGGGCGAGCCGGCTCCGGGGGCCAACGTATTCTACGCGGCCGTCAAGAACCGCACGGGACAACCGGTGACACTCTCCCTGGATCTCCGGGCGTCCCCCGGCCTGTGGCTTCTACCCAACTGGCAGCGGCAGAGTAGGATCGAGCTGCATCCCTACGAGGTGCGCCTGATCGAGGCGCCCTATGAGTTCACTCGCATGTCGGTCGAGGGCGCGCTGCGCGTGCGGTTCGGCCGTGTGATGGAGACGAGCCGTGGAGAGGCGGACGTAGATCGGTTCTTCGAGGAGTCATACCGGGTGGGAGCAGGCAATCCCGCGGCGTTGAGCCCCGCGGACTTCTTCGACAGCCTGGCTACGGCGCACCTCGACATCTATGCGTGGAGAGGATCGGTTGCGGCCGGGCAGATGCAGGCGATCGGCGGGCGGCGTGAGGCCGCCCTCGAGGCGATCGCCGACGAGCTCGGCGTGACTTTCCCGGACCGTGTGCGGCTGGTGTTCTATCCCGACTCCGCGACAAAGACCGATCAAACTGGTCATGTTGGGGCTGGGTGGGCTTGGGGCAACAACATCATCGAGATCTACAACGACCTGATCAGGCTCGATCCGTACCACGAGCTTGCGCACGTGGTGGCACGCCGGTTGGGTGATCCCCCGGCGCTTTTGAGCGAGGGCTTTGCAACGTACGTGTCGGAGCGCCTGGGGGCGGACGCCCTGGAGTTCCTCGGGCATCCCGGCCTCACCGCCGACCAGGTGGCCTGCGAGTCGGCCGGGGTCGGCGGGCTGATACCGCTCGACACACTGTTCGGCTTCACCGAGATTGGTAGCCAGGCCTCGAACCCGCCGGTGGCGTACCCCCAGGCGGCTTCCTTCGTGAAGTTCCTCGTCGAGCGCTACGGCATCGACACGTTTCGGGATGCGTACCGAATGCTGGCGAGCACCGATGAGCCCGCCGGCGTGCTCGCGAACGAGGAGGCGTTCGCAGCCATCTATGGCGCGACACCGGGCGGGCTGGAGCGGTCCTGGCGGCAGCGGATTGGATGCCCCGTTTCGTTTCCGAGGGCACGGGCGGTGACTCCCAACTAAGGGAGGTTCCACATGTTGACCGACGAGGACCGCAAGGGGATCGACGGTGTGCGGGCAGCTCTCAGCGATGCAATTGTAGCGGGCGATGCCGGCACCTATGTCGCATGCTTTACTTCGGATGCCTTCGTGATGCATCAAGACACCCCGTCCGTACAGGGCGCCGGCCCCATCAGGGAGCACACGGAGCAGATCTTCAGTGCCACAACCGTGACGAAGCTGGTTCTCACGCCGGTCCGCGTTGATGGTGGGGAGGGTGTAGCTTGGGAAGTCGGTGTCCAGGAGCTGGCCGTCGAACCGCCCCTGGAGGGGTTCAAATCCAAGCGGAAGTATCTGCATGTTTATGAGAGGCAGGCGGACGGCACGTGGAAGATCGCGGCGGGGATGTCCTCCAACGATTAGATACCCGAGGTCGTGTGGGCCAAGCCCGCAACTATGAAATCGGCATTAACTCGTCATCAGGATGCGGCCGGCCCAAGGCGGCGGCCGTAAATTGCGCGATAACCCGAGGAGAGGTGGGGAGACGATGAAGCGGGTGTTCTTTGTCATGCTATGCGCCGCTCTTGTCGCACCTGCGGCGGCGGCGCAGGAAGATGGGTTCGATTTCACGGTAGTGAGTGACGTAGCGACGACTTCGGTCAAGAACCAGGGACGCACGGGTACGTGCTGGAGCTTTGCCTCGTCGTCCTTCATGGAGACCGAGCTCTTGCGGATGGGCAAGGAGGGTGTGGATCTCTCCGAGATGTACTTCGTGCGCGTCACGTACCCGCAGAAGGTCGCGAACTACGTACGGCTGCACGGCAGTACCGCTCTGGGTCAGGGCAGCCTCGCAGGTGACGTCGTCCGCGCCATCAGGAAGTACGGCGCCGTGCCGCAGGAAGTCTACGAAGGTCGCCGCTACGGAGCGCCGGGGCACGACCATGGCGAGCTGTTTGCCCTGATCCAGGCAGCGGCAGACGCCCTGGTGGAACGCCGTACACTGAGCCCGGTGTGGCCCGACGCCATCGACGGCATCCTGGACGCGTACCTGGGGCCGATTCCAGAGCAGTTCACGTATCGCGGCCGGAGCTACACTCCGGAGTCTTTCGCCGAGTGGCTGGGACTGGGTCCCGACGAATACGTGGAGCTAACGTCCTTTACCCACCACCCGTTCAACACATGGTTCGCTGTCGAGATCCCGGACAACTGGGCTCGAAACAAGAGCTACAACGTGCCGCTCGACGATCTGATGGGCGTGATCGACAACGCGCTCGAGAACGGGTACTCGGTGGATTGGGACGGTGACGTGAGCGAGCGCAGCTTCTGTCACGGCAAGGGAGTGGCCGTCCTGCCGCTTGTTCCCTGGGAGTCGCGGTCGAGCGAGGAGCAGGGGCAGGTCTGCGGGGTGCCGCAGCCGGAGCTGACCGTCACGCCGGAACTGCGGCAGCAGATGTTCGACAACTACTCGTCCACCGACGATCACCTGATGCATCTCGTTGGCATAGCGCGCGACCAGAACGGAACCAAGTACTACGTGACGAAGAACTCCTGGGGCGAGACCGGCGCCGAGGATGGTTACGTGTACATGTCCGAGCAGTACGTCCGCGCCAAGACGGTCAGCATCATGGTGCACCGGGACGCGCTGCCGGGGAGTCTCAGGAGCAGTGTGGCGGAGGAGTAACCGTCCCCGACCGACCGAATCCGCTTCGAACGAGAGGGGCCGGCGAGTGCCGGCCCCTCTTGCGTGAGTCCACCTGGTCCCGCTCCATGGCGGGTCAGCTGCAGCTCACGTCCTCCCGGGTGCGGCGGAAGACCATGTCGCCCTGAACGAGGATCGTATCGCCGTCCCCATTTGCCAGGGCGAGGTTGAGCCTGAGGTTGAGTGGTGCTGCGTCCAGAACGACGGCCGTCCCCGCCGCCGCTGTGGCCTGGAAGTCTCCGAGCTTGAAGCTCACGAGTAACGGCGTGCCCGGAGCGTCGAGGAATCCCCAACCTCCGCCGGTAGCTGCCTGTGTCACGGTGATCGTGTCGCCATCCAGGGCCTCGACTCCGAGTACCATCGAAAGCCAACCGGGCTGGGGGAATCCCTGATCCAGGGTCCATGCGGCCCCGACCGTGCTCTCGCTACCGTCGATGAGAGCCCCGACGAGCCGGTTGTAGATGCCGGGGTTCACGTTTCCCGGCGTCACGGTACCCACCAGCGTCAAGAACGTCGGCGTTCCGTTCAACTCCAGATTGGCACCGCCCATCGAGGCGTCGATTCTGTCCGACACGCAGTCGCCGAACGCGGTGCAAGCGGACATCGCGACCAGCGTCCCTATCGCTCCCGCTGCAGCGAGGATTCCCAACCGTTTCACCATCTAATGTCGCCCCCCCTTTTTGCTTTCCGCAGTGGCGTGAAGACCGCCCCACCGTTGGGTAGCACTCGAATCGTAATACACATGCCCGCCTTGACAGGTGCGCCGCCTGGAGTTATAGTGGTCACGGAAATGTTACAACTGTAACATCGAGGCTGATGTGGGACACAGCAAGCGCGGACTACCCAAGCTCTCCCAGGCAGAGCTCGAGGTCATCCAAGTCATTTGGGATCGAGGGCGGCTCAGCGCCCGTGAAGTACACGAGGCAGTCGCTGAGCAGGAGAAGTGGGAGTACTCCACCACACGGACGGTGCTCGGGCGATTGGTGAAGAAGGGCGCCGTATCGAAGAAGACGTTTCACGGCATCCAGCTGTACGAGGCGAAGATCTCCCGTGCCGAAGGGCTGGCTCAACGCGTGAGGGACTTCGCGGAGCGCGTGGTGCAGGTGGACCCGGCGCTCGTGGTGCCGCTGTTTGCTGCGGGCAATGCGCTCGCCCCGGAGGAGATCGAGGAGATCTCACGGATTCTGGAGGGAGAGGGGAGAGGCCGGTGATGTCGCTGCTTCAGCTGCTGGGCGCGGAGGTCGTGCTCTCCACGCTCCTATTCGCCCTCGTTTGGCCGCTCAGCCGGCTGCTCCCGCCGCGGTGGTGCAGGCTGCGACACCTGCTATGGGCACTCGTGCTGGTGCGACTCGTGCTGCCACCCGGTTTGGGCGCGCCCTGGTCGCTGTGGAGTCTCGCGAGCGTATCCGGAGTGGAGCTCCCTGTCGTGTCGACTCACGGGGCCGAGCTGGACGCACCGGGGGTGCTCGGGACTCCCCGGCCTCGCACCTTTGCAGGCGTCAGCTCCGGCCTGGATTGGGCGCCGATGCCTCTCTGGGGCATGGCTCTGCTCGCGCTTTGGGCGCTGGGCGCCGTGGGCGTGGGATCGGTGATGATCGCCAGGCGGCACACCTATCGTGCCCTCGCTAGGACGGCTGCCCCGGTAACGCAGCCGGACTTGCTGGCCAAGCTCGAGCACTGGCGGAAGCGGATGCGCGTGCGGCGCCGCGTTCGACTGGTCCTCAGCGGTGCCGTTCGGTCGCCGTTCACGATCGGCTCCCTGCACCCGGTCATCGTGCTTCCCGGGCGGGTCGGCAGAGCGCCCACGCCGGAATTCGTGGATTGCGCGATCGCTCACGAGATGGCGCACGTGCGGCATTGGGACGACCTCTGGCTCCAGCTCCAGGCCGCCGTCACATCTGTCTACTTCTTCCACCCCGTTGCGTGGGCAGCCGCGAGGCAAGTGCGCGACGCCGCCGAGCAGGTGTGTGACCAGGCGGTACTGCTGCGTGGGCGGATGCGTCCGAGGACCTACGGCGGTGCGCTGCTCGACTTCCTGCGGTGGGGCACGCCGGGCTCAGCCCATGCTGTCTCGGCGCTTGCCGCCGCGCCGCGACGGACGACCCGGAGGTTCGAAGCCATAATGCAGCCGTCTTTCTTGCGGCCGCGCGCGGCGGTCTCGTGGACCGCCGCCGTACTGGTCGCCGTCGGGCGCGGCGGTCTCGTGGACCGCCGCCGTACTGGTCGCCGTCGGAACGCTTCCCATGGCAGTGCGTCCTGCGGCGACGCCCGCGGCAATCCAGGTTCTGGGTGCCGCCGTTGCCACGCAACAGCCGGCGTTTCAGGACCCCGTCCCCGGGGCGAGGGTCACTTCACGGCACGAGGCAGAAATACGTCACCCGGCGACCGGGGAGTTGAGGGTCCACTCCGGAGTGGACCTGGCAGCGCCTGTCGGCACTCCGATTCTCGCAGCAGCCGGGGGTACGGTTGTCGCCGCGACCAGCGAGTACGCTGAGCAGCCTGCGCGCGGCCTGGTCGTCGTCCTGGACCACGGTCAGGGATACATGACCTACTACGGGCATCTCGAGTCGTTCGACGTAGGCCCCGGGGAGGTGGTCCGAGCGGGTGCCACTGTAGGTCTGGTGGGTTCCACGGGGCTTTCCACGGGACCGCATGTGCACTTCGAGATCTGGGCGGGCGGTGAGAGCGTGAACCCTCTCGATTACATCGAGCGCTAGTAGAGTTTCCACAAAGCGAGAAGCGGCGTCCCGTGTTGCGGGCGCCGTTTTTCGTTGGCTCTGACGGCCCTGGTCCGTTTTGCACCAAGTCGCCGAGTGACCACTGTCACTGAAGCAACGAGCGTGCAATCCACGCTCACTGTCACGCCAGCCGAAACGCTGTCGGGCTGCCTCTCCGACAGCGACATGCATCACAGAACCTTTCGTCGGAAAGTTGTAAGGTGACGCCGTTGGCTGTCACTCCAGGTGGAGAGTCCTATCCGATGGGAGATAATGGCGGCAGCAGGGCCCGCGACACGCGGGTGAGCGTGGTGAAGTGGCGGGGGCGGTACCTGTTCCTGGTGGACGGCCGCGGGGATGGCGTGTTCGACAAGTCGTGGGGGATCACGACCTTCGCCACTCCCGAGGAAGCCCAGCGAGCCGGCGAGCTGTACGTGCTGGCGAGCGCCCAGGGAACCGCCTGACCAACCGCGCGTGCAACACTCCATGCCCTCATCGCGCCCCGGTTCCGCATCGTCCAAGCCAGCGAGCCCGGGAGATCCCAAATCCCGCATTACGGTGGTCCGCGTGAAGGACCGCTTCGTCTTTCTTGTCGATGGCCGCGGTGGCCCATCGTTCGACAAGTCGTTCGGGGTGAGCAGCTACCCCACCCACGAGCTGGCCCGAAAGGCGGGCGAATACTACCTCAAGCAGCTGGCGCAGGCCGACGCCTTCGCCGCCGAGCTGATGGGCGCGGGAAGGATCAAGCGGGACAAGTAGCCGACCCGAGACTCCCCGAGAAACAGCTAGTCCTCGCCGCCGGCCTCCCCGCGCAAGCGTTGGAGCATCGCGGCGGCGTTCGTGTTCTCAGGATTCAGCTCCAGTGATTTCTCGTAGTTTCGTATGGCGAGATCCGTGTCGCCGTGATTCATGTAGGCCTCGCCCAGGCTGTCGTAGACGTTGGATGCCGCGGGGAACGCCTCGACGTTCAGCTGAAATACCACGATGGCCTCCTCCATGTGGCCAGCTCCCATCAAACGGTAGCCCACCGAGTTGAGCAGGAACTCCGGAAAGGCTTGGGGTGACAGATCGCTCTTGAGCTGATGGTACAGCGCCGCTCCGGCTTCAGGGCCCTCCTCGACCATTGCGTGACCGATCGCGCGTCCGGCGTACTGCCGCTGGGCAAACACCGAGTTGGGGTTCATTTCCAGGTTGAGCTCGCTGAGAGACACGGCGTCGCCCAACATCCCCATCTGGGTGACCTGACCCGCTACGTCATCCAGCGGGACCGACCCAAAGTCGTATGCATAGCGTCCGTAATAACGCTCACGCAGCGCCTTGTACTCGGCGACTGCGCTCTCCAGCCCTCCCTCGCCGTACGCCTCCATTAGGACGTCCTGCAGCATCCGGGGCCTCTGGACTCCCCGATGACACGTAGCACACGTCACCTCGACGGGCGGATCCGAGCGGGTCTCCAACTCTCCCAGGTGGTCATTGTTGACGTGCTGCAGCATTTGGATCATGACGCGAGCCTTGCGCTTGGTCTCCTTCTCGTCCGACGCGAAGTCGAACTGGGCCAGGGGCATCTCCTCCTCGCCCACGTGGCAGTACTGGCAGCGCACCCCGAGGGCGCGGGTGAACCCGGCCATGATCCCTATCAGCTCGCGCGTGTCGATGTCCTGGGGCAGCACCTTGAGGTTCTCGAGCGTGTCGGGTGGCCATTGGGCGGCCGCTGGGTGCGGGACCGCAAGCAGCACGACGGCGGCCAGCAGGACCGAGATCGCGGGGGTCGAGCCACGGGGAGGGCGGAGCTTGAGCATCGAGGACTCCGGAGTCGGGATACCCCCTTAACTCCGATAGACGTCCTCGGGTTTCCTCTGGGCTAGGAGCCTTGTCCGCTGGCGCCGCGCGCCGCGCTGCGCACGCGTGGGTCGGGGTCCTTTACGAAGCGCGCCAGTACCTCTGCTGCCTTCGGGTGGGACAGCTGCTTCAGGGCCGTGGCCGCGGTGCTTCGGACCTGCTCTTCCCAGCGCCGGCCGAAGAAGAGGAACTTGCGCTCGCTCAGAACAGCTTCGAGGGCTTCGATGCAGGCCTGGTCCCCCACCTGTCCGAACGCCTGACACAGCGCGATGAGAACCCTAGGGTCCTGGGCGGTCTTGCGGACCTTGAGCAGCGCCTCCACCGCTTTCGGAGATCCGAGCGAGGCGAGGCTCGCAATCGCCCCCTTTGCCGCCTGGGGATCTTCATCGGCCGCATGGGGCACGACCATCGGGATCATGTCGTCCTGCTTGAGGCGCTCGACGAGGCGGAACGCGGCTCGGCGGATCTTGGAGTTGTCGTCCGCCAGCGCGTACTCGACCTCGCTGCGCAGATCTTGGGTGACCGAGTCGGCAACCTCGAGCATGCGGAACCGTTGCTCGACGATCGCCTCTGTGGCGAGCGCCCTCTTGAGCTCGGCCACGGCGTGCGCGCCCATCTCGGCCAGGAGCGTCGCCGCCATCTGGCGCGTGCGGAAGTCCCGCTCCCGCTTGATCACTTCCAGCAGCAGCGGGATGCCGGACCGGCCCAGGCTGCCGATGACCTGCGCGGCGCGGCCCTGTCGTTCGGGCTCGCTGGAGCGCAGGTCCTCTATCAGCAGTTGTTGGGCGCCGAGCTCAAGGCCCCGGTCGAGCAGCTTCGAGAGCGTGTCTGCGTCCGCGTAGCCAGCGTCCTCGATCTCCTGCCTCCGGTCCTTGAGCCCGAGCAGCACCCGGCTCGCCGTCTGATGGTCGCCGAACTGCAGAGCGACGTTGGCCATAGAGTGAAGCACGTTGCCGAACTCCCGCAGCACGCTGGGCTCGGATTCCTCCGATAGCGCCTCCAGCAGCGTCCCCGTCGCGAGTTCGATCAGCTTGCGCTGGAGTCCCAGGATGAGCAGACCCAGGAGGGCCTGGCACGCCTGTACCGTGCGCTCGCGCGTGGGAGTCTCCTCCGCCTGGAAGTTGCCGAACATGCGCTGGATGAGCTTTCCGACCAGGTCGAACTCACCCTTGACCAGGAGCTCCTTCCCGAACCGAGGCAGCGCCACGAGCAGCGCCTCTTCAGGCTGCTCGGCGAGCTGCTCCATGAACGCCTGCGTGGCGTCGGCCTGCGCGGCCATGTCTTCGTCGGGCTCCACGACGCTGAGCAGGCTCTGCACAGCGCCCACGGCGTACTGCCGCTGGTTGAAGCTGATGCCGGAGAAGGCCTTCTGTGCTGCGAACTCGTCCCAGAATTGCCGGTCGGCGTCGGGCGGCAGGTCGCGCAGCGCCTCTACGAACGACTCGATCTCGCTCAAGGGGACATTCTGGAAGAAAGTGATGCTGGTGAGCCCGGCTGAGCCCATGAACTGCAATACGCTCGCCGCAAGCGCGTCGTACGCGGCCGTGTCGACTCGAGCCCCGTTCACGAGCAGCGATTCGTCGAGGCCGGCCAGGGTGAACACCGCGTGCCGTCCCCACACCGGCTTGAGCGATCCGTGCAGCCGCTCGACCGCGCTCACGACCGGGTTGGAGTCCATCGGATAGAGCTTCACGATCTTGGCCGCGCCCTGGAACGCGCGCAGGATTTCGGGGATGCTCTGCAGCTCGTCTGCGTCGAGGGCGGCCTCCTCGATGGTGCGTGGTCCGGCGGCCGTGGTAGCGCGGCGACGCACGACGCGCGAGTAGCGCACCTGTTCGAGCTCGATGTTGTCGAGCCCGTTCTCGAGCATGAAGCTCTTCCAGTGGTCCTGGGTGATGGCCTCGGGCCTGGTCCGGCTCAGCGCTCCAATCAGGGCGCTCAACTCGTCTTGGCTGACGCCGCTCTGGAATGTCATCCCCTTCAGCTCGTTTCGCGTCAGCATCTCCAGGAAGGCGTCCGACAGTACGGTGAACTCGGAGACGTCCACTCGCTGCCCGTTGGCGAGCAGGAAGCGTTGGTCCTGGGACAGGTGGACGCGCGCGTTCGTCTCCAGAATGGCCAGGAGCGCGTCCTTCACGTCCGTCACCGACAGCCCGACCGCCTTGCTCTCGGGTGGGTAGAGCTGGATGTTGCGAACTGCCTTCGTGAAAGTCCGTAGGACGTCGGGCATCAGGCGGAGACTGTCCGGGTCCAGGCGCTGCTCTTCCTCGACCTCTCCCTCGAGTATCTCTCCGGTGTACTCTGCAGCCTCGTTGGGGTCGAACACCAACTGGCTCTGGGCCAGCTGCGCGCGCTCGTAACCGCGCGCCTTCTCCTGGTTTGCGGAGCGCTTGTAATGGTACGCAAGCAGGGAGGCGGAGGGGAGCAGCCGTTTCTCGTAGAGGCCCTCCTGGTAGTTACCGATCCTCTCGTGCAATTCCTGGCGCCGCTCGGGATTGATCACCCCGTAGCTGATCTCCGCGATCTGCTTGCCCAGGAAATGCATGACCTCGTCGTTGATCTGGAAATCCAGGCTGACCAACCCGAGCGCCTCCGCGCGGTCGAGGAACTCGAGGATGCGGTTCTCATCGACCTGGGCCGATCCGGCGAGCATGCTGACGGAGACGTCGTCGCCCAGCGCAGATGCGCGCTCGAGGATGTCCCGGCCCTCTTCATCGAGCGCCGAGATCTTCTGCATCACGATCTCCTCCAGCGAGCGCGGCAGGTATCCCTCCTCCAACGGCTGGATCACCCACGCCTGTCCCTCGAGCGAGACTCGTCGGTCAGCGACGAGCTTGCGGATGATCTCCCCGAGAAACAGCGGATTCCCCTGAGTGGTGCGAGCCAACTCCTTCTCGAGCCCGGCGGGCATCTGCAGGCTGGGGAAGACGCCCCGCAGGTACTCGGCTATGTCGTCACCGCCGAGCGGGTTCAGCTTGACGCGCCGCATCCCCAACTCTCTCTGGTGGGAGGAGTAGAACCGCTCCAGCGGCGGCGCGTCCTCTTCGCTTCCCAGCTGCAGGGACTCCAGTGTCGAGCCGCACACCAGAAGTGCGGGCTCCTTCTGCTGCATCAGCATGCGCAGCAGCAGCAACGACGCCTCGTCGGCGAAGTGCAGGTCGTCCGCCAGAAGGATCATCGGGCGGTAATCCACGACGCGGGGCAGGAAGCGCGTCAGCGTAGCGAAGATGCCCTGTCGCCTG
This sequence comes from Gemmatimonadota bacterium, assembly GCA_039587315.1. Taxonomy (GTDB): domain Bacteria; phylum Gemmatimonadota; class Gemmatimonadetes; order Gemmatimonadales; family GWC2-71-9; genus WVYX01. The sequence continues at coordinate 60,897 of JBDHIS010000018.1, forward strand.
ACGCTCTCGCTTTCGTCTGTTGGAGGCCCGCCCTCCTTGGAGAGTTGCGGCAGCACATGGGCCAGGTAGCCGAGCTCTCGCTTGCTGAGCCCAGGGAACACACCCTGACCGCTGTCCGCACGCTCGTTGAGCAACGCTACGAGCGCGCGCGACACCAAGTAGTAGGGCCTGTAGCCCTCTTGCTGATCGCCCGCCACCTTGACCACGGAGTAAGCGGTGTTGCTCGCGAGATTGGATCGCACCGTTTCGAGGAACGCACTCTTCCCCATTCCGGGGCTGCCCTCCAGGAGGAGGAACTGGCTCTCACCTCGGGTGAGCGCCTCGAGCGCATCCGAGACCACCGAAAGCTCGTCGTCACGCCCGGCGATGCCGGTCGCGATCAGGCGGTGCAACGCCGTCTTCGGGAAGACCTTGCCGGGATCGACCTCGGCCGCGCTGGCTGCCTGGTTCCTTCCGGACTGTTTCGCGTGGTACAGCGCTGTGTCCGCCGACTGGAACAGGGCTTTGGGGTCCCTTCCGTCCTCGGGGGCGCAAGCGACGCCTATGCTCAGCGTGATCGGGAGCGTAATCCCCGCTTCGCGGAGCCGGAATGGACGGTCCCGCGTTAGCTGTAGCAGGCGGTCTGCCACTGCCGATGCCTCTGTGCGAGGCGTCTTGGGCAGCAGCAGAATGAACTCATCGCCGGCGAAGCGGATCGGGATGCCTGTCGTACCTGCCACGTCCTTGAGTAGCGCGGCCATCCAGGTGAGTACCTGGTCGCCGGTTTCGTGGCCCTGGGCGTCGTTGACCTGCTTGAAGTGGTCCAGGTCGATGATGAGCAGTGAGAGTCGGTTCTCCTTCTCACTTTCCCACTGAACCTTGTGCTCCAGATAGCTACGCAGGTAGCGGCGGTTGTGGATGCCCGTCAGTTCGTCCTCGAATATGAGGCGTGAAGGGTCCTTCCCTACGTGTTGCAGGAAATCGACCAACTCCACGTACTGCGATGGACGAGATTCTCTGACTCCGGTCACACTGCTGGATCCTCTCTCGGTTCAGCGGAGGGTAAAGGCGCCCTGGTCCGCCGCCCAACCTCCGGGCGGAGATGAGTACGGCAGAAGATGCGGCACTCGGTGAAACGGGGCAATCGGGGCGGCGCCCTCAGTGTACCCAGGCTCGTAAGTGCACTAGTCTCTCATAGTTAGGTGGCGGGGGCCGTGACGGCTCTCACAGGGGTGTGCGCCGCGAGCCGTTCCAGTGCGGTGGTCAACGGCGCCGGCCTTTCAACAGTAAGTCTTTGTCGGCTATATGGTTGGCGGTCCGGCTCGGAGGGCCGAAGAGCCATGATGTGATGTGTGGCCTAGCCGGGCCATGACCCCCTCCCTATTCTTGCGCTCCCGTCGCCCCTCCCGCGAACGGATCCCGGTTCGAGAGGTCCAGTGGGAACAGCTGAGCTCATCGTGGATCGCTGGCAGACGCTGCGCCGCAATCCGGTCGCCTGGATCGCGGTCGCCGCGTTCGGGGTCGTGCTGTTTCCCTACTTCGTCCCGATCCTCTCGCCAACCGCTATGGAGAACTTCGGGGACTTGTACGGAGACTTCCCGTTGCTGCTGGCGACCATCGCGGCGCTCCAGTATCGGCGCAGCGAGATCTCCCAGGGCACGGAGCGGCGCTTCTGGGATCTCTGGACACTTGCGTTCGTCTGCTGGCTGATCGTGCGGCTGCTCTACGCGACGGTGCCGCTGGAGTACCTGGAGTGGTGGTTCGAACTGGTCGTGGACGCGATGTACATGTTGTTCTATCTGTGCATCGTCCTCGCTCTGGAATTCCGACCCGATCGGCCCGTTCCCGCGAGCCTCGGCACCCTGCGGCGCAGGTTCGAGGCGCTGGGTGCGGGCGTGTTCCTGTTCGCGCTGCTGTTCTACTTCGCCGTCATCCCGAACGTCCTCAGTCCTGACGAGTACTGGACCTGGATCCCGTCGATGCTGCTCTACGTTACGCTCGACGCGATCGTGCTGGCGCGGCTGCTCCACGTGCGATACGACTGCCGGTCGACTCGCTGGCGGACGCTGTACGGCCTCCTGGCGCTGACCGCTGCCATGTGGTTGGCGAGCGATGCGCTGGAGATGCTCGTCTACGCAGATGTGACGGCGTGGATGGATTCGCCCGGGAGGCTCTGGGATCTGATTTGGTACGTTCCCTTCATCCCCGTGATCGTGGCGGGCCTGCTGCGACTCTATCCCTTTCCAAACGAGGATCCGGACGAGGACGCCTACGAGGGCGGACCCGAGCCGCACCGTGGCCGCGGCACGATGCTCCTCATCTACACGGCCCTGCTGCCGGTAATTCACTTCGCGCTGTACGGCCTGGGCGTGGCTGACTCGGAGAGCCGCGCGCCAAGGGAGGTTCTGGCGTTCGTGTCGGTGTTCGTGTTGGCGGGCATTGCACTCGGCTGGCAGCAGTTGCTGCAGTGGGAGAACCGCCGTCTCGAGGCCGAGCGCAGATTGAACGAAGAGCGCCGTCTGGAGACCGTGCGGAGGTTGGAGCGGGAGCGGGCGGAGAAGGAGCTCCTGTCCGAGCAGCGCACCCTCGAAGCCCAACTCCAGCAGGCGCAGAAGATGGAGGCGGTGGGGCAGCTATCAGGCGGGATGGCGCACGACTTCAACAACATCCTCACCGTCATAATGGCCAATGCTGATCTCGTCGATGCGGCGCTGCCCACCGAATGCCACGGCCAGCGGTCGGATCTCCAGGAGCTCAGGGAGGCTGCCCGCAGAGGGTCGGCGATGGTGAAGCGGCTGCTCGGATTCAGTCGACAGGCGTTGCTCTCACCGCGGCCGGTCAATCTCTCGGAACTCGTCGACGAGCTACTGGTAACGCTGCGCCGCCTGATCCCCGAGACCATTACGATCGAGTTCTCCGCAGAGCAGCTCACGCAGGCGGTCGTGGCAGACCCTGGAGCGGTAGAGCAGATACTGATCAACCTCGCCACCAACGCCCGCGACGCCATGCCGGAGGGCGGGACGCTGACCGTCGATGTTCGCTCGGCGCATCTCGACGAGCAGCATCGTTCCATCCACGGGTGGGGAGAGACCGGAGATTACCTCTGCCTCTCCGTGCGTGATGTCGGCGCCGGTATGAACGATGAAACCAAGGAACGACTGTTCGAGCCCTTCTTCACTACGAAGCAGCCGGGTGAGGGCACCGGCCTCGGCATGGCGATGATCTACGGCCTGGTCAAGCAGCACCGCGGTTTCGTAGGCGTGGAGAGTGCCCCCGGCGAGGGCACCACCGTTCGAGTCTACTTCCCGGTTGCGGGCGAGCTCGGGAAGGAAGTGGTGCTCGATGGGACGGAGGGAACGTTGCCGCGTGGGACGGAGACGATACTCCTCGTGGAGGACGAGGCGGGCATTCGGCGTTCGGCGGAGCGGGCGCTGGCGTTGTTCGGGTACAACGTGATCGTGGCCTGCGACGGAGACGAGGGATTGCGGCTATTCGACGAGGCGGAGGGTGAGATCGATCTGGTGATCTCGGACGTCGTCATGCCCAACATGAACGGTCACGACCTCTACAAGGCAATCCGGCAGCGAGGCCCCGACACCGCGTTCATTCTCACCAGCGGGTACGCGGACCGTGGCCGGCTCCAGGCCGGCGAGATCGGAGCCGCCATCCCCCTGATCAGCAAGCCGTGGGCCCTCAGCGAGCTGCTGCAGCGCGTGAGGGGAGCTCTGGACGAAGGAGGTAATTAGGCACCTCCCGAGGGCACGGCGAAGACCCATCGGTTGCTGGATGAAACATCAATAGGCAATTTGACGTACATGGGAGATGAGGGGGCGCGGCATCGCAACGCTCCCGGGCATCTGATCATCATACAAGGTATGGGAGTGTGCTGGCCTGTCGGTCCACGGCCGGGGCGCGGCCCGAACCATACCGCTTCCCGATCCTGGAGTCCTGGGTGCAGACTGTTGCCCTGGCGCGACTGAAGGCTGCCCTCGCGGACCGCTACGTCATCGAGCGCGAGTTGGGACGTGGCGGCATGGCCGTCGTGTACCTGGCCCAGGACCTGAAGCACGGCCGGCCCGTCGCCATCAAGGCGCTGCGGCCGGAGCTGGCGGCTGCACTAGGCACCGAGCGGTTCTTGCGCGAAATCGAGACCGCGGCGCGGCTGAATCATCCCCACATCGTGCCCCTGTACGACTCCGGCAACGCCGACGGCGTGCTGTACTACGTGATGCCATTCATCGAGGGGGAGACGCTGCGCGACCGGATCGCGCGCAACGAGCGCCTCTCGGTGGACGAGGCATTGCACATAGCACGCGAGGTGGGGAGCGCGCTGAGCTACGCGCACAGCAAGGATGTCATCCACCGCGACATCAAGCCGGCCAACATCCTGCTGTCGGGCGGTCACGCAGTGGTGGCGGATTTCGGCATTGCCCGTGCCATCAGCGCTTCGGGTGGTCCCGGCCTCACGCAAGCGGGGATCGCGGTTGGGACGCCGCAGTACATGAGTCCCGAGCAGGTGGTGGGTAGCGACACCCTCGATGGCCGCAGCGACATATACAGTCTCGGGTGCGTGGTCTACGAGATGCTCGTGGGCGCTCCTCCCTTCGACGGCCAGACGGCGCAGGCGATCATCGCGAAGCGGTTCAAGGACCCACGGCCCAACCTGGAGGGACTCGGCCCGGCTGTGCCAACCGACACCCGCCAGGCCCTGATGAAGGCCTTCGCCACCGAACCCGAAGATCGCTACGACACCGCGTCCACTTTCGTGAAGGACATGGGCGTGCCACGGAGCACAGGTGGCTCGCTGGTGCAGCGCCTGGGAGTGATCGGGGTTGGTGGGCTGCATATGGCAGCATCCCTGATCCTGCTCGCAGTGTCGCAGTTCCTGCTGGTTCAGCTGGGGCTCCCCGACTGGGTCATGCCCGGTGTGGGCGTGCTGCTGCTGATAGGGCTGCCCGTAACGGTGGCGGCCGCTCACTCCGAGATTCGAGTCGCCAAGGGCAAGCCGCCTCTGCTGCCGTTCCTGAGCTGGAACAACGCGATGCGTGGGGGGGTGCTCGCCATTGGAGGCTGGTCGGCGCTCGTCGTGGGCTACATGGGAATGCGTCTGCTGGGCGTTGGTCCGGTCGGGACGCTAGTGGCGGCTGGCGTACTCGAGGAGCGGGAACTGCTCGTAGTGGCGGACTTTGAGAACCGCACCGCCGACTCCCTGTTGGGACGAGCGGTCACCGAGGCATTCCGCGTGGACCTGGCGCAGTCCCCGGTAGTGACGCTGATGTCACCGGCATCGGTTACACGGGTGCTGGCTCTGATGGAGCGCCCCGTTGACGAACCCGTCACGGAGGAGGTCGCGCGAGAAGTGGCGCTGCGGCAGGGCCTCAAGGCTGTCGTGGCGGGGGATGTCACGACAGTAGGAGGCAGCTATGTGCTGTCCGCCCGCATGGTGTCAGCGCAGGACGGGAGCCTGCTCGCTGCGTTCCGCGAAACAGCAGCGGACTCGACGGAGATCATCGGTGCCGTAGACCGGTTGTCCGACAAACTGCGAAGTCGCATCGGCGAGTCGCTGAAGTCGATCCGGGCGAACGAGCCGCTCGCTGCAGTGACGACCGAGTCGCTCGAGGCGCTGGTCAAGTACTCGCAGGCCATGCAGATGGTCAACCAGGGCGAGGTAACCGAGGCCCTCCAGCTCCTGGACGATGCGGTGGAGCTCGACACGGCGTTTGCCATGGCCTATCGGAAGATCGGGGTCTCGGCGATCAGCAGGGCGGAGCAGGTGGATGCGCTAAACAGGGCCTATCGGCACCGCGACAGGTTGACCGAGATGGAGCGGAATCTCCTCGAGGCCGCCTACTACACAGTCGTGACGGATGATGAGGACCGGGCCATCGCGGCATACCAGGCGGTGCTCGCGAGGTTCCCGAACGAGTACACGTCGCTGAACAATCTCTCCCTGCTCTACATGCAGCGGCGCGACTACGCTACGGCCGAAGCGCTGCTGCGACGCGCCATCGAGGTCGATTCAAACTTGATGTTCGCATACGCCAACGCGACCACCGCGCAGGTAGCGCAGGGCAATTTCGACGATGCGGACCTGACACAGGAGCGACTCGCGGACCACATGCCCGACAGCCCCAACCGGACGCTGTCGCTGGTGTCTCTCGCGAGCGCGCGGGGCGACTACGACGAAGCGGCCGCGAGGGTAGAGGCATTCGGCGAGGAGCAGAGCGACGACCCCTTGTGGTCCGCGACGGCGAGCATCCGGCTATTCCAGCTGGCTCTCACCAAGGGTAGGCTCGCCGACGGCCAGCGCCACCTAGACGACGTGCTGCTGGCGGTAGCCGAGTTGGATAGCCCCCAATTCGCGCTCGTCGCTTCCGTGCAGAAGGCGTTCGTGGATCTGTGGTTCCGCGGAGACAAGGCGGGCGCGATGCGGCAGGTGGACGAGGCGCTGCGACTCTACCCGCTGGAGGACATGGATCCCCTCGACCGACCGTATGGAACGCTCGCCCAGTTCTACGCTCTAGCGGAGGAGCCCGACCGGGCGCGTGCAGTGATCGGCGAGTACGAAGCGGCCGTCGAGCCGGGCTTGCGATTCAATTACGAGGAGGCGCGCCACACGCTGCTCGGCATGCTCGCGCTGGCCGAGGGAAGGCCCGAGGACGCCGTCACCGAGTTGTGGGCCGGCGACGTGGGGTCGTGCTCCATCTGCCAGCTTCCGCTGCTCGGTATGGCATACGATCAGGCCGGGAATACCGACTCGGTGATCGCCCTGTACGAGCGCTACGTGAACACGCCCTGGATGGGTCGCGACGGCACGGACTGGCTGTCGCTTGGATTCGTCTACGAACGCCTCGGGCAAGTCTTCGCCGAACGCGGTGACAACGAGCGCGCGGGGGAGTACTTCGGCCGGTTCGTGGAACTGTGGGAGGACGCGGACCCGGAGCTCCAGCCGCGGGTGGAGCAGGCTCGCGGGGAGATGGCACGGCTGGCCGGGGAGCCGCGCAGCAACCCGTAACGTGTCCCGGTCAACGGTCGGACGTGAGAGAGGGCGGTCGAACGGCCGCCCTCTTTGCATGATGACCCCGTCGCCACCTCAGCCCACGGTCATGGCGGCAGCCACTCCGGGCCCCCGGGACCCAGCTGCTTGCGTTCGGTCCCTCCCGCCGCCACACGTTCGGCAAGCGCGTCCGCGAGTTTGGAGAGTTGGTGTGCCCGCGTGCGTGCCACCGTGAAGAAGATCGAGCGCGAAACGACCCACGAGCCGCCCACGAAGAACAGTGCGGCGATGATCGCCGCTCCTGGTGCTCCGGCCTCGATGCCTGTCCCGAGCGAGACGCCGAACCCGCCGCCCCCGGCGCCGCCCATTATGCCCCCGAAGAGACCACCCGCCATGGATCCCAGGTACTCTTCGACCTGGATCAGAGTCCGCCCGTCCACCGGCGTGATCGTGATCTGCAGGCTGCGACCCGTTCCCTGCCCGGGGCTCGTCGTGCTCCACGCGAGCGAGTTGCCGAAGGTGCTGGGGTGCCCCACGATGTTGAGCGTCCTCTGGATCTCGCCCACGAGCTGGGGGAACTCTGATTCCCGCACCTCGCCGTCCACGATCCGCTCGAACCGCAGCCGGGTGGGCGCGCCGAGGAACCACGACCAGCTGGACTTCTGCTGCAGGGCCGGCATGCCGGACCCGCTGGTCCGCGCCGGTGCGGCTCCGGAGCGATCCACATGGCGCATCGCGTCGCGCACTCGCGCGGGAGACAGCCCGACCTGAGCCGCAACCTGTTCGAGGCCGCCCTGCGTGAGGAGGTCGGCCTCTTGGGTGGGGTGCGCCGCCTGCGACTCGGAGGCGCGCTTGATGATCTTCTTGACCTCGGTATCCCGAAAGCGGCGATGCCCGCTCAACGACTTGGTTAGCGTCTCGCGAAACTCCGTTGCCGACGCGCAGCGCTGCCGTGGCCGGAGTGCCAGCGCGGACACCATCGCCTGCTCGAGGGAGCCCGGAAGCAGGTCGAGCCGCTGCCGGTGGTCCGGCATCGCGTCGATGAAGCGGCTCAGCCGCACCGCCTCATCCGTCGGCCACATGCCGGGTGGCTCGCCGATCAGCATTTCGTACAGAACACAAGCCAGGCTGTACACGTCGGTGCGCTCATCGAGATCGCGCACGCCGGCTGCCTGCTCGGGGCTCATGTAGCCGGGCGTACCCAGCGCAAGACCGGTGCGAGTGAGGTTGGCGCCGCCCGCCGACGTGATTGCCTTCGCGATGCCGAAGTCGGTGACGAGCGGGTGTCCGTCGGAGAACAGGATGTTTTCCGGCTTGATGTCGCGATGCAGCACGCCGCGTCGATGCGCATACGCGAGAGCGTCGGCGACTCGCGTGGTTATGGTGATCGCTCGGCGCGGCTCCAGCAGGCGCTCTCTGTTGAGCAGCCCGCGCAGCGACTCGCCCTCTATGTACGGCATCACGTAGTAGAGGAAGTCGCCCGCCTCACCGGAATCGTACAGCGCCACGATGTGTGGATGGGTGAGCCCGGCGGCGATCTCGATTTCCTTGAGGAACCGTTCCGTGCCGATAGACGCCGCGAGCTCCGGATGCAGCACTTTGACGGCCACGTCACGATGGTGCTTGCGGTCATGGGAGAGATAGACCGTAGCCATCCCCCCGCGTCCGAGGACGCGCTTGAGGGTGTATCGGTCCGCGAGCGCAGACCGGAGGTCGTCGGACGCGTCGCTCATAGGCTATAAGGTACTGCAGGGCCCGGCATGGCTCACCCTCAGCTCGCTGCAGCTGTAATTGAACGGGAGGAACTAGGCGGGGCGCTCGTGAGCCCGGACACTCGCCGGCGCGGCGAAGTGCCTGTTCGGTGCGCGCACGGATCGAGCAACGGCCACTTCTTTACGCCGGCGGCGTCTGTCCCTTCATTCGCTCTTCGGTCACGAGGTCCACGATCACGTTGACGACCTTGTTGCGTGCGCTGTCCACGTCCTGCTGTCGCATGACCTTGCTCTCGAACGGCTTCCACTTCTCGCGCTCGATGATCGCCACCTCGAAGTTGCTGATGGCCTCCTGAATGCGGTGGAGATACTCCTTGCCCAGACTGTGCGTCATTTACGGCCTCTCCTGAGGGAGGGTTGCATACCACTCAAATACTGCGCCGGTCTCTGATCGGCAAGGGTGTCGGGCCGGACTCAACGCGTTGCGGTTCATTCATTTGAAGCAACTTCAGGCCTTCAGCCCTGGCGGGCCCTACGTCGCCCTGCTGCCGCGCCAGCGGTGTAAGCGATTGTGATCCCTAGCGTTAGGCTGAGATGGGTCACCCTCTGAACGAATGGGACGGGCGTCATAGTAATTTCACGGTTTCTTACAGCACGCTCCCCGGTAATAAACCCAACACGAAGGTTCCAATTTCCGGCCCGTACCCTAGCGGGCTGGGAGCCCCTCTGCGGGCCGCCGTCGGTGGTCGGTGTCACTGCCACCGCTGTTCGAGACAAAACGAATACACTCGCAACGGAGAAGGACTATGTTCTTCCCATCTTCGCACCCCTGGGTGGCGGGCGAGACGTTGGGTGAACACCTCGAAGAAAGGGGTGTGAGCCGGCGCGACTTCCTCACCTATTGCGCCGAGCTTGGTGCCGTCCTCGGGTTGAGCAGCTTGATGACACCCAAGATCGCAAAGGCGCTTCAGGATCAGAAGCGCCCGTCGGTCGTGTGGCTTCAGCTGCAGGAATGCACCGGTTGCGTGGAGAGCGTGATTCGCAGCGCGCATCCCTCCATCGGCGACCTCGTTCTTGACATCATTTCGCTCGATTACCAGCACACCCTGATGGCCGGGGCGGGCCATGCGATAGAAGCAGCCGGCCGCGCCGCCATGGAGGAGAACCACGGAAGCTACGTGTTGGTGGTGACTGGCTCGGTGCCGCTGAAGGAAGACGGCATCTACACGACCATCGGCGGGCGGACTGCCAAGGAGATCCTGGAGGAGGCGGCGGAGGGCGCAGCAGCAGTAATCGCCGTGGGCGCGTGCGCGCACTGGGGCAACATCCAGGCGGCGCGCCCCAATCCGACGGGAGCGGTGGGCGTATCGTCGATCGTCAAGGGCAAGCCGGTGGTCAACATCGCCGGATGCCCGCCGATCGGCGACGTCGTGACCGCTACGATCGCACACTACCTGACGTTCGGCGCCATCCCGGCGCTCGATTTCGACGGGCGCCCGATGTTCGCGTACGGCAAGCGGATCCACGACCAGTGCTCGCGCCGGGCGCACTTCGACGCGGGGCAGTTCGTGGAGAATTTCGACGACGAAGCCGCACGCAAGGGCTGGTGTCTCTACCGGGTGGGCTGCAAGGGACCGGCGAGCTTCGCGCCGTGCCCGATCATCCAGTGGAACAACACGACGAGCTGGCCCATCGGTGCCGGACATCCCTGCCTCGGCTGCACCGAGCGCAACTTCTGGGATCAGATGACGCCGTTCTACAACCGACTGCCTGACGTCGCCGGCTTCGGCGTGGAACGCCGGGTGGATACTATAGGCGCCGCGCTCGCGGTCGGCGTGACCGCCGGTGTGGCGGCGCACGCGGTAGCGACGGGGATCCACAGGGCACGGCAGCGCAAGGAGTTGCCGGTAGTGGAGAAGGAGGTGGACCGTGGCTAGGCAGAGAGTGGTAGTCGATCCCATCAGCCGGATCGAGGGTCACCTCCGCATCGAGGTGCAACAGGAGAACGGGCGGATCGCCGATGCGTGGGCATCATCCACGCAGTTCCGCGGCATCGAGACGATCATGGAGGGCCGCGACCCGCGCGACGCGTGGGCGTTCACGCAGCGTATCTGCGGCGTGTGCACCGTGGTTCACGCGGTCGCGTCGCTGCGGGCCGTAGAGGACGCGCTCGACATTACGATTCCGCCCAACGCCAACCTGATCCGCAACTTGGTTCACGGCATGCAGTTCGTGCAGGACCACGTGATCCACTTCTACCACCTGCACGCGCTGGACTGGGTGGACGTGGTGAGCGCGCTCGACGCGAGTCCCGCCGCCACCGCGCGGATCTCGCGCCAGGTATCGCCGTGGCCGAACAACTCGGCTTCGTACTTCGCGATGGTGCAGGACCGCGTGCGCAAGTTCGTCGCGGGCGGCCAGCTGGGGATCTTCACGAACGGCTATTGGGGCCACCCGGCCTACAAGCTTCCGCCCGAGGTGAACCTGCTCGCCGTGGCGCACTATCTGGAGGCATTGGACTGGCAGCGGGACGTCATCAGGCTGCACACGATATTCGGGGGCAAGAACCCACATCCGAATTTCGTCGTCGGCGGCATGGCCTCCGCGATCAACCTCGACGGCACGGCCACGATCAACGCCGAGCGCCTTACCGACATCAAGGACATGATCACGCGGGCGCGGCGGTTCGTGGACCAGGTGTACTTCCCCGACCTCGTGGCGATTGCCGGTTTCTACAAGGACTGGGCTGCCGTCGGCGGCGGGACACCGAACTACCTCACGCCCGGGGAGTTTCCCCAGGGTGACGTGCGGGACGTCGATTCGCTGTACTTCCCGCGCGGCGTGATCCTCAACAACAACCTCAACGAGGTGCTGCCGTACGACCACATGAAGGTGAAGGAGTACGTCACGCACTCGTGGTACGACTACGAGGGCGGCAAGGATGTGAGCTTGCACCCGTTCGAAGGTGAGACGACGCCCAACTACACCGGGCCGCCGACTCCGTGGGAGTATCTGCAGGACCACGACGAGTACACCTGGATGAAGGCGCCGCGCTACGATGACCAGCCCATGGAGGTCGGTCCGTTGGCGCGGATGCTGGTGGCGTACGCTTCCGGCCACGACGGCGCCCAGGAGCTGGTGGGTGAGGTGCTGGGCCGCTTGCAGGTCGGACCGGCGGCGCTGTTCTCCACCCTGGGGCGCACCGCGGCGCGGTGCATCGAGACCGTCCTGATTGCGCGCCAGATGGAAGTATGGTTCGACGAGCTGGTGGGGCGCATCAAGGGTGGCGACACCGCGACGTTCAACCCTCAAAGGTGGGACCCGAGCACGTGGCCCGAGACAGCCGAAGGCTACGGCTACCTCGATGCGCCACGGGGCTCGCTGGGTCACTGGGTGCAGATCCGGAACGGGAAGATCTCCCGCTATCAGTGCGTGGTGCCGAGCACCTGGAACTGCTCGCCACGTGATGTGAATGGTACGGTC
>JBDHIS010000047.1:0-14905 GCA_039587315.1 Gemmatimonadota bacterium
TCCCGCGGCTGGTTGGCGAGTCCAAGGCTCTGGAGCTCGTCTTCAGTGGCGAGATGATCGACGCCCGGGAAGCTGAGCGCCTGGGGTTATTCAGCCGGGTGGTCCCGCACGAGGGCCTCGGGGAAGAGACCGCGGCCTACGCCCGCATGCTTGCGGCCCAGCCGCCCATTGCCCTCGCTCTCGCCAAGAAAGCGATCTACCGGAGCGGCAGCATGGATCTGCCCGACGTGCTCCAAATGGAGCTCGAGCATCAGATGCTGTGCTTCAAGAGCGAAGACGCGAAGGAGGGAATGCGTGCTTTCCTCGAGAAGCGCTCCCCCAATTTCCGCGGCGCCTGACCGTGCCTTTGGTCATCGCCCACCGTGGCGCTTCGGCTTACGAGTTCGAGAACTCGCTGGCGGCGTTTCGTCTCGCCCGCTTGCAGGGTGCCGACGGCGTCGAGTTGGACGTGCACGTCACCGCTGACGGCGTGCCTGTCGTGCACCACGATCCGACGGTGGACGGAAGCGCGATCTCCGAAATGAGCAGCTCCCACCTGGCGGCGCAGCGGCTTCCCAACGGTGAGCCACCGCCCGCGTTGGCGGACGTCCTCACCGAGCTGGGAGAAGGCGTGCTCGCGTTCGTCGAAGTGAAGGACCTCCCGGCCGATCGCGACGCCGAGCTGTTGGCGGTGCTGGATCAGGGGCCGGCGCCCCTCAACTACCACCTGCACTCCTTCGACCACCGTATCGTGCGCCGCCTCAAGGACCAGCGTCCACGTCCCTCTTGCGGGGTCCTCTCGTGCTCCTATCCGGTGCATCCGTTCGCCTCGCTCGAGGCTGCGGGCGCTGGAATCCTGTGGCAACAGGAGACCCTGGTGGATGCCGAGTTGACGGAGGCCGCCCACGGCCGCGGTTACCGTGTGTTCGCCTGGACCGTAGACGATCCGGAGCGTATGCGGCTACTTATTGATGCCGGCGTAGACGCGGTGTGCACTAACCGGCCGGATGTGGCGAGGAAGGTGGTGGGATGACGCGGCTCGCCGTGGTGGGCGCGGGGACCATGGGTCACGGCATTGCACAGATGGGTGCCACGGCCGGGTGCGACGTTGCGCTCACCGACGCCGATCCCTCAGCTCTCCAGTCGGCGCTTGGCAAGATCCAGGCGAACCTCGACGGAGGCGTGGATCGCGGCAAGCTCACCCGAGCCGACGCGGACGCCGCCCTGGGGCGCATCAACCTGCGGGACGATATCGAGAGCGCCGCGTTGGACGCGGACATCGTGGTCGAAGCGATCCTCGAGGATCTGGACGTCAAGCGCGACCTCTTCACTCGCCTCGACGGCGTGGCACCTCCGGACGCCGTGCTCGCCACCAACACGTCGTCGCTCTCGGTCGGGGACATCGCGCAGGCGACTTCCCGGCCGCAGCTGGTGCTGGGGATGCACTTTTTCAACCCCGTGCACATCATGAAGCTGGTGGAGATAGTCGTGCACGGCAGCAGCGACGTGGCCGCGGTCGAGCGCGTGCGCGACCTTGCCGAGGGAATGGGAAAGGACCCCATCGTGGTGCGGGACAGCCCGGGGTTCGCTTCTTCGCGGCTGGGGGTCGCTCTCGGGCTCGAGGCCATGCGCATGGCCGAAGAGGAGATCGCCACCGCCGAGGACATCGACAAGGCGATGGAGCTCGGCTACGGGCACCCGATGGGGCCGCTTCGCGTCAGTGACCTGGTGGGACTCGACGTACGCCTGGCAATCGCCGAATATTTACAGCGCGAGCTCGACGACGTGCGCTTCGCGCCACCCGAGATCCTGCGCCGCAAGGTGCAGGCGGGCGAGTTGGGAAAGAAAACCGGGAGGGGGTTTCACGAATGGCCAAAGAGAAGGTCGTCCTAGTCGATATCGCGGATCGGGTCGCGACGGTCACGATCAACCGGCCCGACAAGATGAATGCTCTGAACAAGGACGTCCGCGAGCAGTTCGTGGGCGTTCTGGAAGAGCTCAGAGACAACGACGACGTGAGGGTCGTCGTCGTGACGGGTTCGGGAGACAAGGCGTTCGTCGCGGGGGCCGACATTGCAGAGTTCAAGGGTCGCGGCGGCGTGGATCAGCTTCACGTCACGAAGCGGTTCGGCATCTTCGAGGCGCCCGAGAAGCTGCCCAAGCCGGTAATCGCGGCGATCAACGGGTTCGCGCTCGGGGGCGGGTGCGAGCTCGCCCTGGCGTGCGACATCAGGATCGCCTCGGACAAGGCGCGGTTGGGCCAGCCGGAGATCTCTCTGGGGATTCTGCCGGGTGGCGGAGGGACACAGCGCCTGCCCCGGCTCGTGGGTTTGGGGAACGCGTACAAGCTGCTCTACACCGGCCAGATCATCAAAGCCGACGAGGCACTGCGCATCGGACTGGTGGACGAGGTCGTGCCGCACGACGACCTGCAGCAGCGTGCGCGCGGATTGGCGCTGGAGATAGCGAGCAAGAGCCCCGTCGCCCTGGAGCTCATCAAGGACGCGGTGCGGGCAAGCGTGCGCACGTCGCTCGACGATGGAGTGCGGCACGAGACCACGCTGTTCGGGCTCGCGTTCTCCTCCGAGGACAAAGAAGAGGGCGTAGCCGCGTTCCTCGAGAAGCGCGACCCGGACTTCAAGGGCAAGTGAGCCCAGACCAGCCGGGCGTCACCGACCTACACGTCCACATCCAGCCGTGGCGCGACATGAAGCCGGACGTCGCGTCTCAGATGCGCAGCGGCAAGGAGGACCACTGGGAGTGGCTCCTCGAGATGATGGACGACCCGAAGGTGCTGCTCGAGGTGCTCGATCGCTCCGGCATCTGGCGCGTCGGGCTCGTCAACTACCCGAGCCCCGACTTGATGGGGTTCGACGACGAGACCAATCGGTTCTCGGCACGCTACGCCGAGGCAGCGCCCGAACGCCTGTTGCCCTATGGAGGCGTGCACCCGCGCTTCACCACCGACCCCGAGGGCCAGGTGGAGGAGCTGCTCGAGCTGGGTATCCGCTGCCTCAAGATCCATCCACCGCACCAGGTGTTCCCGGCGAACGCGCACACTCAGGGCCTCGAAGCCCTGGGACGCATCTATCGGCGTTGCGAGGAGCGCGGCCTCCCGGTGATGGTCCACACCGGCACGAGCATCTTTCCCGGCGCCCGCTGCAAGTACGGCCGTCCAATGGAGCTCGATGACGTCGCGCTGGACTTTCCCGATCTCACGATCCTGATGGCGCACGGGGGACGCCCACTCTGGATGGACGAGGCGTTCTTCATCCTGAGGCGGCACCGCAACGTCTACCTGGAGCTCTCGGGGATCCCACCGCGCAAGATCCTGGAGTACTTCCCGCGACTTCAGGAGGTCGGAGACCGTGTCGTGTGGGGAACCGACTGGCCTAGCCCCGGCGTGAAGGACCTGCGCCGGAACCTTGAACAGTTCCTGACGCTCGACCTGCCCGACGATCTGAAGGACCGCATCACCCGCCACACAGCGCTCTCGCTGTTTCCGGTGAGATGAAGCGGCGCGCCGTGCTGATCCTGGGGCCGGCGCTGTTCCTGGCCGCTCTTCTCACATCGGGGCCGGGAGGCCTCACCGATGCGGCGTGGCACGTGGCCGGACTGGCCGCCTGGATGGCTCTGTGGTGGCTGACCGCGATCGTCCCGCTCGAAGCCACCGCCCTGCTCCCCATCGTGGTGCTCCCGCTGACGGGCGTGGTGCCGCTGGCGGGTGTCACCCGCTCCTACGCGGACCCCGTGATCTTCCTGTTCCTGGGGGGCTTCTTCCTGGCCGCCACGCTCGAGCGCTGGAACCTGCACCGCCGCTTCGCCCTCGGTACGGTGCGTCTGGTGGGCACCGACGCGCGCCGCGTCGTGCTCGCTTTCATGCTCGCGTCGGCGTTTGCCAGCATGTGGATCTCCAATACCGCAACGGCGATCATGATGCTGCCCATCGCGATCGCCGTCATAGGCCGCCCCCGCGACGCCGGTCACTCCAACGGCGGATTCCCCACGGCGCTGATGCTCGGAGTGGCTTATGCGGCGTCCGTGGGCGGCGTGGCGACCCTCATCGGGACTCCGCCCAACGCGATACTCGCCGGGGCTGCGCGTGAGCTGCTGGGGGAAGACATCGGGTTTGCGCAGTGGATGGCGTTCGCACTGCCGATCTCCGCGTTCATGCTGGTAGGTTGTTGGTTGCTTCTCGTCACGATGTTCCGGGTGCGCGGCCGCGTAGCGGGCCTGGAGGACACGCTCGAGCGAGAACGTGACTCGCTGGGCCCGATGGCGGGCGGTGAGCGTTTCGTGCTAGCGGTCTTCGCACTCACAGCTCTCGCTTGGGTACTGCGGGCACCCAAGACCATCGGCGGAGTGCGCATACCGGGGCTCAGCGACCTGCTTCCCGGGATTTCCGATCCGGCCATCGCGATTGCGGCGGCCCTGGTGTTGTTCGTGGTTCCTGTCACGGGCGCGAAGCACCGAGTGGCGCTGGACTGGGAATCGGCCAGCAAGGTACCGTGGGGTATCCTGCTTCTCTTCGGCGGCGGATTGGCACTCGCTGGTGCATTCGGTGCCAGCGGGCTGTCCGAGTGGGTCGGAGGCAGGCTCGCCTCGTTGCGCGGTGTCCCCCTGCCTTTGGTCGTGATGGCGACCGCGGGGGTCTTCGTCTTCCTGACCGAGCTCACGAGCAACACGGCATCCTCGGCGCTGGGCATGCCGCTCATCGTCGGCGTCGCGGTAGGCCTCGACTTGCCCGCCCTCCCACTGATGGCGACTGTGGCGGTGGCCTCCTCCATGGCGTTCATGCTCCCGGTCGCCACCCCGCCCAACGCCATCGTCTTCGGCAGCGGCTGGATACAGCCGGCCGACATGGCGCGCGCAGGTATAGGCCTCAACATCCTGGC
Organism: Gemmatimonadota bacterium; assembly: GCA_039587315.1. Taxonomy (GTDB): domain Bacteria; phylum Gemmatimonadota; class Gemmatimonadetes; order Gemmatimonadales; family GWC2-71-9; genus WVYX01. Next base: position 4,875 of record JBDHIS010000047.1, read on the forward strand.
GATCGTCGTCACTACCATCGCGGTGGCAATTTGGTCATTGTAAACCAGCAACGAACCAAGGACCGAAACGATGACGGGAAACGATGAGAATCTGGTTGCAGTGGCGAACTTCCAGAACAGGTGGGAGGCGGAGTCTGCGGCCGCCCTACTTCTCGGCGAGGACATCCCCTACGTGATCCAATCCCGGGAGGGGGCCGGGCTGGGACCCGGACCCGGGGGGACGAGCCTCCTCGTCCGACCGGAAGACGCCGAGCGTGCGCGGCAGGTCCTGTCAGACGCCGGAGCAATTCCGGAGGACGAGGCGTGACGCCGGACCGCCTGTTGGCGGCGCTCGGCGGCGCGTCGGCCCTGATCTCCGTTGCCGCCGGGGCCTTCGGCGCGCACGCCCTCAAGACACGTCTCTCCCCCGAGTTGCTCACGGTATTCGAGACCGGGGCGCGGTACCAGATGTACCACGCCATCGCCATGGTCGGGGCAGGCCTCGCGTTCGCGCGCTGGGGCACCGCGCAGTTTCTCGGTGCCGGCTGGCTCTTCCTTGCCGGAACTCTGCTGTTCTCCGGCAGCCTCTACATCCTCGCGCTGACGGGAGCACGCTGGTGGGGTGCCATAACGCCCCTGGGCGGCGTCTGCTTTCTCGCCGGATGGGCTCTCTTCGTGTGGGGCGCCGCAGCGCGCTGACGACCTTCATCACTCGGCCCGGCCCCTCGTGACCCGACACAAGCGACTGACGCGAGCGGAGCGCCGCGTCGTAGCGCGCTGTCGCACGCCGTTTCAGGCGCAGCGCTGGATCAAGTCACTGAGGTACAACTGGGAGCGAGACAGCGAAACGCTGCGCTCCTTCCGCGGCGTGGTGAGACACCGCGAAGCGCATTGCCTCGAGGCCGCGCTGGCTGCGGCGACCGTAATGGAGCAGCACGGGTTCCCTCCCCTGCTGCTGGACCTCGAGTCTCGGGACCATCTGGACCACGTGATCTTCCCGTTTCGGTCGCACGGCCGCTGGGGAGCCGTAGCGGGGTCGCGCGATGTCGGGCTGTGGGGCCGCAAACCGGTCTTTCGCACCCTGGAAGCGCTCGCGCGCAGCTACTACGAGCCGTATATCGACCTCACGGGGCGTATAACCGGATACGCCCTCGTCGACCTGCGCGACATCGACCGGTATGACTGGCGGCTGTCCGAGCGCAACGTGTGGAAGGTGGAGCGGGTTCTGATCGACGTCCCGCACCGCCCGATTCACACCTCCGATCGGCGTTATATTCGTCTGCGCGAGCGGTACCGGGAATTCATCGAGACCAACGATCCGCGCGACACGCCGTTCAAGAACGGGCGTCGCCACTGGATGTGAGGCAGATGAGCCAGATCGTATACCTGAACGGGGCGTACGTGCCACTGGAGGAAGCGAGGATCTCTCCGGAGGACCGCGGATTCCTCTTCTCGGACGGCATCTACGAAGTGCTGCGCAGCTACGGCGGCACGTTCTTCGAGGTGGACGCGCATTTCTCGCGCATGTCCGATGGACTCGCCGCTCTGCGCATCCACGGCGTGGATCCGCCGACGCTGGGGCCCGTGGCGCATGCCCTGCTCGAACGCAACGATCTGGCCGGCGCGGATGCACTCGTGTACATGCAGGTGACGCGCGGCGCCGCGATCCGTGGGCACGCGTTTCCGGACCCGCCGGTTCCGCCCACGGTTTACGCTGCCGCGCGGCAATTTCGACCCAAGGCGGACCCGGCCAAGGGAATCACCATCATCACCGCGCCCGACGACCGCTGGTCGCGCTGCGACATCAAGAGTACTGGTCTGCTGGCCAACTGCCTCGCGCTGCAGGACGCCGTCGAGGCAAAGGCTACCGAGGCAGTACTGGTCAGAGATGGCCGCGCCCTGGAGGGCACGCACACGAGCTTCTTTGCCGTGATCGATGGAATCGTGCGGACAGCGCCCGCGGACAACTACATCCTGCCCAGCATCACGCGCCGCGTGACGCTCGAGTTGTGCAGGGCGAACGGGATCCCCTGCGAGGAGCAGGCCGTGTCGCTGAACGATCTGGAGGGGGCGGACGAACTGTTCCTGGCCGGTACGACCATGGAGATCATGCCCATAGTGGGCCTGAACGGGACGCCCGTGGGCGGTGGCGCTCCCGGTCCGGTGGCCGCGAGGCTCCTGGAGCTGTTTCGGGCGCGGACGCCCTGAGCGTGCAACCACGTTGACCCATTACTCGTAGTATCTCGCAGATGGCACTGAAAGAACGTTGCGACCGCTGCGGCCACGCGCTGGAAGTGCTCGCGAAGCCCGTACGCAGGCTTCGCTGGTCACGGTACTGGTGGCGCGGAGTAAAGAGCCTCTTCACCGGCCACATGAAGATGTGCCCGCAGTGCGGGGCCATGTACTCGGCCGAAGGCGAGCTCCTGGCCGCCGGCGCGATCGAGACCGATGCCGAGCACCGGCTGAACGTCTACCGCAAGGACATGGCGTATCTGCGGGACAGCTTTGCGGGAATCTTCGTGGCCGCGGAGGTGGCGGTCATATGGCTGGTCGCGGGAGCGGAGTCGCTGGAGTTGACCAAGGCTATAGTGGCGGGGTCGGTCGGCGCCGCCTCGCTGGCGCCGTTCTTCTATTTCCACCGCAAGGCACGCCTCGCCAGACGGGACCTGAAGCGCCTGCGTAGTGATCGGCAGCAGGGTCGCATTCTGAAGAGTGAGTAAAGAGGGAGCTTAGCGCTGCGGGACCCAGCGTGGTCCGGCGCTTCTTCCTTGAAGGCCTCTCACCGCTCGCGGTTCGCCCTGGCCGCTGCCGTTCACCACGAACACACGATCCGCGTCGCCGGCCAGCAAGAACGCGACCTGCTCTCCGTCAGGCGACCACAGCGGGCTTCCGGCTATCTGCCCTCCGGCCGCGACCGCGACGGGCACGCTGCCCGGCAGGGCCTCACCCAGCATGAGTTGGGCGCCGTCCGCCGACACACACGCCAGCCGGCCAGCCGGCTCGGACCAGCTCACCGCGAACTGCCCCGAACACCAGTCAATCACGCCGACCAGCCCCTCTCCCACGCTGAGCAGCACGACCTGGTCGCCGTCCGCGCCCCTGCGCCGCGCCACGATCCTGTCGCCGGTGGGTGAAATGTGCGTCGCACCCGGCCGGTACGGCCCGGCAACGGAGGGATCGCCCGCGAACCTCGGGTCCACCACGTCCACCGAGTCGATGGCCACGGCCCAGCCAGAAACCGCACCACCTGTGCCGTCCTGTCCTCCGGCCGCGTCGCTGCCGGCCGCCGCACGTCCGAACCGGCCCGAAGAGAGCATGATCGCGATGGCGACGGCCCCGACGACGATGGCCGTGGCTCCGACCGGCAGCGCGTGGCGCCGCCAGCTCGTTTCTCCGTTCGACCGCACCTCCAGCCAGCGCCGCGCCGAGCGCCGCCCACCCACGACCGGAGCCAGCGCGGCTTCGACCTTGGCCAACGTCGCATCCGGCATTGCGTCCAGCACGGTCCGGAGCGTCTCTCGAGCCGACTCCTCACCTGCGGTCTGCTCCACCGCTGCCGCCGCGCGGGCGGCGTTCTCCGCGGCGCGCTCCACCTGTCCCGCCGACGCAGCGTGGTGCGCCGCCACCGACCATTCGGCGCTACGTCCCAGGCGGCCGCCTTCCTCGGCGAGTTCCGCCGCGCGCTCATGGAAGCGGCGCACATCCACATCGGACACGCGGCGCAACGCGGCTGCGGCGAGCTCGTCGTGGAGAACCGTGGGCCGCCCCCCCTGGCGCCCGATGAGCCTGCGGCGCTGCAACGTGCCGAGCGCAGCCTTGAGCGCCTCCGAGTCGTACCCGGTCAGGTATCCGAGATCCTGCAGGGAGGTCTCGCGTTCCCGCACGGCGAGTGCCGCGAACACGTGGAGAGGCCGCTCCCCGATCATCTCCAGGCGCTGCTGGAGAATGGCGTCGGTCGTTTCAGGTATCGGAAGCGGCTTACCTGCGTCTCTAAGCGCGTCCGAGAACCGCCAACGGCCCGCCTCGACTTCGAGTTCACCGGCGTCGTACAGCGCCTTGAGCAACTCGAGCACGTAGAACGGGACACCCGAGGTCGTCTCGACCACTCGCTGCGCCAACTGCCAACCCGTGTCCTCCTCCGGCAGCTCCGCGATCGATCCTATGAAGTGCCAAACGTCGGTGACGTCGAGCGGCGTGAGGCTCACGTCGGCAATCACGCCCGTGCCGGTCACCTCGCGCAGCGCACGGCCTGCGTCGGGGACGCGAGCCACGTCACGCGCCGTGAGCATGATGAGCAGATGGGTGGTGCGGGCGCGGCGCGCCAGCCGGTGGACGAACTCGACTGTCGCGGGCGTCGCACGGTCCAGATCCTCGATGACCAGCGCCAGGGCCAGCTCGTCGGATATGGCGGCGTACGCGTCCAGCAGGGACGCCGAGAGGGCTTCCCTCGGGATCGGCGCTGGGCGTGGAGCGACCGAGGCACCGAACCGGCTGGCGATCTCCGGGATGAACGCTCCCAGCACCTCCAGTGACGACGGCGAAGCGGCGGCGAGCCCCGGGGCGTGGTGCGCCTCCCGCAGCATCTCGAGGAACGGCGCCAGCGGGTCGGATTGCTCCACGGTGTAGCACGCGGACTTGAGCACGATGCAGGGATCGCGCTGGAATCGGCGCTCCAGGTCGCGGGCCAGCCGCGTCTTGCCGATGCCGGCCTCTCCCGAGAGCAGGACCGCCCCTCCGTGCCCACTCAGGGTACCCCGCCACCGGTCCACCACCACACCGAACTCGGTCGCGCGGCCCACGAGCTCCGGGTGACGCGGGAAACCGCGAGACTGCCGCCGGTCCGGGGCCGCCGTCGGAGAGATCGCGCGCGCCAGGGCCTCATCAACCACCTTGGGGATGCGCTCACCATGGATCTCGGCAGCGACCCGGCGCACCTCCTCCGCGGCCGCCTGCGCGCGTACCTCGTCGCCCGCGAGAGCCAGCAGCTCCACCAACTTGATGCGCGGATCCAGGTCGAACGGGTCGCGCTCGATGAGGCGCTCGGAGTACTGCGCAGCATCGGCCCAGTTCCCCGCGTCCACGGCATGAGCCACCAGGCTCTTGAGCAGTTGGCGCCACTCCGCCGCCAGCTGCTGGCGCATGCCCTCGGCCCACTGCTCGAACTCGCGCGCGCCCGACAGGGCAACGTTCGACAGGAAATCCGAGTCGTACAGCTCGGCGGCCTCGAGCAGCTTTCCCTGGGCCAGCAGCGAACGGAAATGGTCCACGTCGAACGCCAGGTCCTCCTTGCGGAGTGTGAGGACCTCGTCGCCGCTCAACAGTTCCCTGTCGGTCCCGTGCCGGATCTGATAGACGACCTGCCGCAGCGCCTGGCGCGCGTCATGCGGCGAAGAGCCCTCCCACAGCAGCCCGATCAGCTCCTCGCGCGTCGCCCTGGCCTGTGGTCGGGACGCGAGGTATATCAGGACTGCGAGCTGCTTCGAGAAGCGCAGGCATTCCTTGGCTTCCGCCCTCTCACCGAGCGTGAGACCCGGCGTTCTGGCGAGGGTGCGAAGATAGAAGCGGGCCATGTTCTGGGGCTGCCTCGCTCGTGCGGGACCCGTTAGTTCAGAGTTATTTCACGCTTCTCTAACGAGAAGTGTGTAGACAAAAGGTGCGCCCAAGGGGTTGTGAGTCAAGTCAAGCGGGGATTGGGGGCGACCGTCACTACCAAGATCTGCGGACACAGGCTGGCGCTGGCAGCCGGAGGTTTCATCCTTCTGGCCGGCCTCGCCACCGGATGCGCCGCAAAACGGGACCAATTCGCATACGGGCAGCAGCTGAGCCGCATGCAGTGCCCCAACGGGGCCGTGACCGTCATGGACACGGTGATCGTCACCGGGGCAAACGGCCAGCGTCAGATGCTGGAGCGGCAGCGGGCGCAGTGCGCCCCGATCGCCGCTCCCTGAGCGAAGCAGTCCACTGATTGCCTGTGGGGCGGCGCTGCATTGCCGCCTCGCATTGAGCGAGCCTTGCCACCCCCTCCGGCAAGGCGAACGGCGGTGAGCCTCGCCCGAGACCCACCGCCGTTCGAATTCCCAGTGTATCAGTTCGGCTTATGACGCCATGGCCTCCAGGGGATACACACTTACCTTGAGGCGCTTCTTGTTGTGGTGCTCGAACTTCACGACGCCGTCCACGAGCGTGAACAGAGTATCGTCCTTCCCGCGCCGCACGTTCTTGCCGGGATGGAACTTGGTGCCTCGCTGCCGCACTAGGATGTTCCCAGCCCGAACCGCCTGCCCCCCGAAGCGCTTTACGCCGAGGAACTTCGGTTTGGAATCACGCCCGTTGCGGCTGGAGCCGACGCCCTTCTTATGAGCCATATAACTACCCGAGCTTTAGGTCGGTGATCTTGATCTCGGTGAAGTCCTGCCGGTGACCCGTCTTGGTCCGCTCGTTCTTGCGCCGCTTGAACTTGAAGACATAGATCTTGTCCCCCCGTCCGTGACGCACGATCTGCCCGACCACCTTGGCACCCTTCAGGGTGGGCTGGCCGGCCTTCACCTTCTTGCCGTCACTGGCGAGCAGGACCTCGTCGAAGGTGATCTTCGCCCCCGGATCCCCGCTCAACTTGGGAACCCGCAGCGTAACACCCTTTTCGGCGCGGAATTGCTGCCCGGCGGCCTTGAAAATCGCGTATGACATAGACGCTAAGGCTACTCAGGGCATATGGTTGGGTCAAGGGGTGTTTAGGCCACCGCGTAGCGCTCGGTCACGTCGCGCCCGGCGGGCTGTGCCACCAGCCGGAACTCGTCGATCCGGGTGATCGGGTCGTCCCTCAACTCCAGGTCGATACCGGTGCTGCGCGACAGCTCCTTCAGGAAATTCGGCTCCTGCTCCATCAGGTAGAGCGCGACCTCCGGGTGGACCCGCACGGCCATGCGGCGCTCGCTCTTGTCGCCCGCCACCCGCGCCACCGACCGCTCCAGGCGGCGCACGACCACCTCAGGCCGGAACACTCGCCCGGTTCCGCCGCAGGAAGGGCAGTCATCGGCCATGGTGTCCCACAGCGACGGCCTTACGCGCTGACGCGTCATCTCGATCAGGCCCAGCTGCGAGACCTGGAACGCCCGGGTACGCGCCCGGTCCCGCCCCAGGTAGCTGCGCAGCTCGTGCAGCACCTTGTCCCGGTTCTTTTGCGACTCCATGTCGATGAAGTCGATGACAATGATCCCACCCAGATCCCGCAGTCGCACCTGCCGCGCGATCTCCCGCGCCGCTTCGATGTTCGTGCGCAGTATCGTCTTCTCAGGGTCCTGTTTGCCGGTGTAGCGGCCCGTGTTCACGTCGATGGACACGAGCGCCTCGGTGGGCTCGATGATCAGGTAACCCCCGGTCGGGAGGTCCACCCGCTTGTCGAACAGCTCACGGATCTCCGTCTCCAGGTCGTACTTGTCGAACAGCGGGGTGGGTTCCTTGTACTGGGTCACCCGCTCCACCAGCTCCGGATCCACCTCCTTGAGGTAGCGCCGGATCTCCCCGAACACCTCCTTGGAGTCGACGATGACCCCGTCCACCTTGTCGCTGAGGAGGTCCCGCGTGATGCCGCTCGTGAGCGACGTCTCCTGGTGCACCAGGCTCGGCACGCGAAGTCGCACGAAGTGGGCCTTGCGTTTGATCTTCTTCCACTGCGCGATGAGCGACTTGAGCTCCCGCTTCACCAGCCCTTCAGTCAGGTCCTCCGCCACAGTGCGCACGATGACGCCACCGGACTCCTTCGCCATCATCTGCGAGAGCATCTCCCTCAGGCGGACTCGCTCCTCGCGGCTGTCGATCTTGCGGCTCACCCCGACCTTCGAAGCGAACGGCATGTACACCAGGAAGCGGCCGGCCAATGAGATCTGCCGGGTGACACGCGGACCCTTGGTGCTTATCGGCTCCTTGGTGACCTGCACCAGGATCGACTGGTTCCGCTTGATGAGGTCCTGAATGTTGGGGAGACCGCGATTGTTGCGGTTGTTGCGCGCCGGACGCCCGTCATCGTCCACCGAGTCCTCGTCAGGCTCGACGAGATCGGAGGCGTGCAGGAAGGCGCTCTTCTCCATCCCTATGTCGACGAATGCCGCCTGCATTCCCGGCAAGACCGCATCGACCTTGCCGAGATAGATGTTCCCTACTGTGCGCCGAAGCTCCGGTCGATCATGGAGCAGTTCGACCAGGCGGTCGTCCTCCAGAATGGCCACACGCGTCTCGCGCTGGCCGGCATCGATTAGTATCTCGCGTTTCAACTTCCCTTACCCTGGCTCCCGCAATCGGTCGTCGGGCGGAAGAGCTTTCCCCCGCGGCCGTCGCGCTGAGCCCATGTCTGTGGAGTGGCTGCGCCAAGGCCCGGTCGGACCGGAGGGCCGCCTCTCTGCGGTTTGTACGAACTAAATGCTCACCTCCGGGTGCCGGCGCTGGCCCAGCGGGCCCCCCGACAGCCGGAGACGTTGAAGCCTCACTCAAGTGGTGCTGCAACATGGTGACGTAAGAATAGATAGGACGGTGAGTTACGTCAACTGGGGCGGGTGCGGGCCAGGCCCGCTGCGGCCTCTCAGCCAGTGTCCAGTTGCGCCGGCCTGGCGAACACGCGCTGCGGATGTTTGGTTGTTCGAGCCAGCATGCGAGGGCCCCTATGACAGACCTACCCCACGATGGCAAGCTCGCCGACGGAAGCACTCCGGGGACCCCGGAGCAGCTGTTTGGACGGTTGGAGGAGCTGGGGATCAAGACGACGACCCTGCAGCACCCGCCCGTGTTCACGGTGGAGGAGGCCAAGCGCCTGCGCGGCCCCGTCCAGGGGGCGCACACCAAGAACCTGTTCCTGCGCGACAAGAAGGGCCGCAACATGTGGCTGGTCGTGTGCCTCGAGGACCGCGACGTGGACATCAGGGGGCTCGAGGCCAAGCTGGGCAGCACCAGGCTCTCCTTCGGGAGCGCAGAGCGCCTGATGAAGTACCTGGGGGTGGTTCCGGGGGCCGTGACGCCGTTCGCCGTCGTCAACGACAAGGCCTGCGCCGTGCGCGTCGCGCTGGATCGCGGAGCTCTCGAGCGGGAGCCCCTCAACTTCCATCCGCTGGACAACGCGATGACAACGTCCATCGGCGCAAAGGACTTTCTCGAGTTCCTGGAGGCCGAAGGGCACCCCGCAAGGCTCATCGATTTCGGCTGACGCCCGCGTGCAGGTCCCGGAAGTGAAACGGCCCCGAACGCGCTGGCGTCCGGGGCCGACCTGTCGGAGAGTGCTGTTTGTACATGTCGTTGGTGTCGGCGCCCGTCCAGTACGCCACCCTCACCTGAAACGCTTGCACCAGATCTTCATCGCAGAACAGTACCCGCTGCCCCGAAACCGTTTCGGGAACGGTTCCAGTCAGGTACCCCCTGTCCAGCTCCTGCGTACCGGTACCATCGTACAAATACAAGTCGTAGTCGCTAAGGGGCGGCAGGTTGTCCATCGTGACAGTTAGTGTGAATATGTCGCCTGCGCTGCAGCTCGGACTGTGGCTAAGGGCTGCATCGATCGTGTACCAGTCCTCAGAGTCGTTCACGTGATCGTGGAAGTTGGCACTAAACACCCGAGTTTGCCCGATTTGGATCTGCCCCAAGCTGGCCGGCGAGCCCTGGCTGTTCGGCTCATACTGATCGGGCTGCGGCGTGTTGGGCTGAACCGTCACGGAGGCGCTGGCACTGACGCCCTCGCTGGTGGCCGTGACAGAGATCGGTCCGCCAGCGCCTTCGCCAGTCACCACCGTCATCAGGCCGCTCAAAGGCGAAACGCTCGCCACCGCTCCGTCCTCGGTGGTCCACGTCACCTCGCGGTCCGTGACCACCTCGCCACCCGCTGTTACCGTCGCGGTCAGCTCGACGCTGGATCCCTCGGTCAGAACAATGACGTTCTGGCTCAGAGTGATCCCGTCCACCGGCACCGGCTGCACCGTAACGTCGGCCGAGCCGGGCGTGCCCTGGCTCGTCGCCGTGATCGTCGCGTCTCCCAGGTCCACTGCCGTCACCAACCCGTCGTCCGAGACGGT
>JBDHIS010000074.1:0-3003 GCA_039587315.1 Gemmatimonadota bacterium
GAACCACGACATCAACCTGCCCCTCACGAGAGAAGCGTGGAGTCAGCGGCGCGGCCCCAAGTACTACCACTTCCGATACAAGGACGTGTTGTTCATCGCCCTCGATTCCGAGGACGCGCCGCGGCCGATGCCTCCAATGCTTGAGGGACCGCCGCTGTCGCATTAGTCTCAAGTCCCGACGTGGAGTCGTTCCAGCGCATACCAAGGAGATGCCACCGTGAGAACGCTGTTCATGGTCTCTGCGATACCCGTTGTGCTGTTGTCGTCGAACGCGGCGCGCCAGGCAGGGCCGATCTGCGATCCGGACTCACTGCCGCACCTCCTGGACGTGCGGATCACGGCCGTGAGGCACGAAGCGGCGCCCGTACCGCACTGCAAAGTGGCGGGCGTGATCGGCACCGAGACGAACTTCGAGCTGCTGCTGCCCGACGCTTGGAACGGCAATTTCGTGATGGGCGGTGGTGGTGGGTTTGTGGGCTCTGTGATGAATACATCACTGATGTTCGGTGCCCTGCAAGCAGGCTATGCCACGGTGGGAACGGATGCCGGCCATCAAGGTCATCCGCTCGATGCGAGCTGGGCGCATAACAACCTGGAGCGTCTCGTCAGCTTCGGCCACCAGGCTGTACACCGCACTGCAATCACCGCGAAGGCTCTGACCGAGTCGTACTATGAAAGCGATATAGGGCGTAGTTACTTCACCGGGTGCTCACGCGGTGGTGGCCAGGGCATGATGGAAGCCCAGCGATACCCGGAGGATTTCGACGGCATCGTCGCTGGTGCGCCAGCCTACAACTGGGCCCCGGGTATGGCCGCGGTTGCGACCCAGATCACCCAGGCCATGTATCCTGACCCGAACTATCTTGAAGAGGCTGTCGTTGGCCCCGCCGAGCAGGAGCTGATCGAGTCGTCGTATCTTGCGGTGTGCGACGACCAAGACGGGCTCAAGGATGGCATCCTCAACGACCCCAGGCAGTGTCAATTCGACGTAGCGACCTTGTTGTGCGAAGGCGAGAAGACCGACCGGTGTCTCAGCGAACAGCAGCTTGCCGCGGTCAAGGTTGTGTACGATGGTCCGAAGGACCCGGAGGGCAATGCGCTGTTTTATGGCTTCCCGTTCGGGGGTGAAACGGCTCTTGGCGGTTGGCCTCGCTGGTTGACCGGAGGACTGAAGTACCTGAGCGACCTAGATGAGTTCCAGGGAGGGGTGGATGTTGGGGACTTCGAAGCACCTGTCGTCCCGAACGCCTTCTACGGTTTCGGCAACGGGATCATGAAGTATTTCGTGTACAACGATCCTGATTGGAGCTACGACAACTACGATTTCGGTACGCTAGAGAAGGACTCGGAACGGATCGCAGAAACGCTCAACGCGACGAACCCTGACCTGTCGGCGTATCGCGAGCGCGGCGGCAAGTTGTTGATGTATTCCGGATGGTCGGATGCCGCCGTGCCGGCAGAGGGGGTCATCGGATACTACGAAGACGTCCTGGCTCATGACGAAACGGCCGTTGCCGACGTCCGGCTGTTCATGATGCCGGGTGTCGAGCACTGTTTTGGTGGCCCCGGTCCATCCTGGGTGAATTTCCTGACCGAGATCGATAAGTGGGTCGAAACGGGCGAGGCGCCCGGCCAGGTAACGGCATACTGGCTCAACGATCAAATGCAGCCGGACGGGTCCAGGCCGGTCTGCGCCTATCCGAATGCGCTCGTGTACGACGGGGTAGGGGACCCGCGGGAGGCGTCCTCCTTCAGTTGCATGACCCCTGACTAGTCTGTGTTGAACAACTGAAGACAGGCCCCGCCAGCGACCCGGCTGACGGGGCCTAAGTCCGGTTCCTGAATCGCGGTCAGAGGCTCATATTCCGAATCCCTCCCCCGAATCCGCAGCGGGGTGAGTACGAAAGGACGCCAACGGTGAGCTGACGGGTTGCCTGAAGGGCATGCCCGCGTTGACCAGTACGTTGGAGATCGACCACGGCAACAGGAACTTGACCAGGTGAAGAAGGCCCTCCCCCCCGTCTACTTACTCCTTGCCTTGGCCGTGATGGCCGGATTACACGTCGCAGCGCCGGTATTTCGCTATTGGTCCTTCCCCCTGGCATTTATTGGATCCGTACCGCTCGCCCTCGGCATCCTGCTCAATGTGACGGCGGACCACCAGTTCAAGACCCACGAGACGACTGTCAAGCCGTTTCAGCGGTCGTCCGCCTTGGTTACCGCCTTCCCGTTCTCGATTAGCAGGAATCCCATGTACCTCGGCATGTCCCTGTTGGTATTCGGCGTTGCTCTGCTCTTGGGAACGGTAGCGGCTCTCGTTCCTGTGGTGATCTTTCCGTACGCCATGGACCGTATCTTCATACGCAAAGAGGAGAAGATGCTGGCGGAGACGTTTAGCCAGGCGTGGGAAGAGTATGAATCGCGAGTGCGCCGATGGATCTAGCAGCGCATGATGCGCTGCGTCCAGCTCGTTCTAGCCACGAAGAACAGATCTACAGCCCGGCGGTCTTGCGTACAGCTGCGTCGGGTCACGTCGGGCTCCGGTCGCTTATGCCCAAGTCATGTCCAGAGGGAACGCTCCCACAGCAACAGCTGACACTTTCAAGTGTGCGAGGTTGCACAATTCACGGGAGTGTACCATCGTTTCCCTAGTAAGTTCGTCCCTTTGCCCGCCACACGGGTGTGCGTGGGCCGACTAGTAATCACTAGCTGGAGCCGGAGGCCATGTCGACCCAAGCGAGAAGAGTCGTCCCCATCGCCGTTGTTGCCGTAGCGCTCACCGTCGGATACCTCGTCGGCAGTACCGGCGACAGCAGCCTTGGGGCGCAGGACGTATCACCCACGCAGGCCCGCGATAGGGACTACTACGTCCCCAACAGCGAGGACCTCGCCCCCGACGAGATGAGGGTCATCGCGTGCGGCACCGGGATGCCGACGACGCGCGCCGCACAGGCCGCGGCATGCTTCCTGGTGGAGCTCGGCAACGGTGACAAGTTCCTCTTC
>JBDHIS010000048.1:0-13988 GCA_039587315.1 Gemmatimonadota bacterium
GGTCTCCAGAGCCTTGAGCAGACGCCGAGCGTTGTCGAGCGAGCGCTCGATGAGGATGTCCACGTCGGTGGTGGCTCGGACGTAGCCGTGCAGCACGCAGGCGATCCCGCCGATCACGAGATACTCGACCCGGTGTTCGTTGAGAGTGGTGCACACACGGGTCGCCAGGGTGGTCGGCTTCACACGCGGATCAGTCGGGTCTTCTTCCACTCGTAGTAATCCTCATAGCTGTCGAACCCCACCACGAGAGTACTGGCCCGGTGCCGGCCCGACGGTTCGCCGAGCCGAGCGATTTCCTCGGCTCGACGCAACCGCTCAAGGGGGGGCAGGGCGAGCTCGGCGCGCAACCGGCGCCTGCGCGACGAGGCCACCTCGAAAGCGGCGTCCACCGGGCTCGCTGATCCGGCGGGAGTGTCTTCCGAATGGGCGTAAGGTCCTGGCGGGGGTTCACTCACGAGGTGAGCCCCGCCCGGCTCCCGCAGATACCGCCGCAGGGCCGCGACAAGCACCCAGCTCCGGGACCGATCCAGCTCCTGCGCCCGCTGGTCGGCCGCCGCGACGAGGTCACCCGGGATGGTGATGGTTATGCGGTGCATAGTATGAGAGAGTATGATATACTCATACTAATCCGCGTCCGCCTTTCCGTCAAGGCTCCCAGCTCATTGAAGTTATTGGACTTGGGAGATCGTGGCGCGGCTGCGGTTGTGCCGACACCGCCTTGACCTACCGTTCGCCGCGCACTTAAATCAACCCTGACGGGACCGAAACGGTCCTCGAAGGTGACGTGCCGGATCAAGCCGCGCTGAAGGGTGTGATTGCCGCGCTGAGCGACTTGAACCTGGCCATGATCTCGGTCGAGACTATGGATCGCGATCCAACAAATCACGATCAGAAGAGCGCATGACAAACCTGAGTACGAGATCCGAACGGGAGCAGGCAAAATGAGAGCTAGGATGATTCGACTCATCATGGTGATGACCACGGTACTGTTTGCCGCCGCTCCGGCGTCGGCTTTCGCCCAGGACGAGCCGAGCCGGGTGCTGTTCACCAACGTGAACATCTTCGACGGCACCAGCGAGACACTCCAGAACGGGATGAACGTGCTGGTGGAAGACAATTTGATCAGCCAGATCTCGTCGAGCGCGATCAGCGCGAGTGGCGCGACGGTGATCGATGGCGGTGGACGTACGCTCATGCCAGGGCTGATCGACAACCACGTGCATCTCATGTTGAATGGCGCAGGCCTGTTGGATATCGAGGCCAATCAAACGTGGGAAGATCTCGCTATTGGTGGTGTGGCAATGGCAAAGCTGTACCTCTATGACGGTTTTACCACCGTACGAGACATGGGTGGCGCAAATGGCGGGCTCACACGAGCGATCAACGCCGGGATTATCCCCGGTCCTCGCGTCTATCCGTCCGGTGCCTTCATTGGTGGTCGGGGCGGCCATGCTGACTTCGCCCTATTCTCATCGATTCAGGGCGAGCCAACCCAGATGTCGCGGCTGAACCTGGCGCAGGAGACCAATGGGGCGGACGAGGTTCTTGCCGCAGCGAGGAACAACTTCCGGCAAGGTGCCTCTCAAATCAAGATCATGCAGACAGGTGGAGTGGCATCGTTGTTCGATCCGTGGCAGCTCAACGGCATGACTGAGGCGGAAATTGCTGCCGCGGTAGAGATTGCCAATTCCTACCAGAGCTATGTCGGCGCACACTCCTATACAGCGGACGCCATGATCCGTGCACTCGACATGGGTGTCAAGACCATCGAGCACGGTTTCATGTTTGATGACGCCGTTCACGCGAGGATGGTCGAGAAGGGCGCTTACATCACGACGAACCTCACAGCCTTCTCGCCATTGCTCGCCAACATCAGCGCCCTGGCCGACCCACGCAATCAGTACAAGCTGCAGACAGCCCAGGCGGCCTTCACAGATTACATCGATAACGTAAGGCGGCTCAATCCCAAGCGCGGGTATCATACGGATTGTGTTGGGCCGGCAACCATGTGCTGGCGGCAGATCGCCTACGAGAAATACCTGAATGGACACTTCTTCGGTAACTACCGGGCGCTTGTGAGCATGACGTCGGTTGGTGGCGAGATCGCCGCGCTCAGCGGTCCGGTTGTGAATCCCTATCCATACGCAAAGCTGGGTGTAATCGAAGAGGGCGCGTATGCCGACATCCTGCTCGTGGACGGCAACCCGCTGGAGGACCTGAGCGTGATCGGAGCGGTGGACAAGTGGTTCGATGCTCCGCCGCGGGATGGCGTGGAGACGATCCGAGTCATCATGAAGGACGGGGTGATCTACAAGAACACGCTGGAGAACTGATTGCGCGACAGTAGAGAGGGTGGACTCTGGGGCATCTTCTTCCAGGTGACTCCAGTCGTCCGGGTGCCGTGGTAGGGGGCGTATCAACCTCGTGATCGGAGGCGTTCAGTGAGCAGATGCTGCAGCCTGGCTGGCCGGATGAAACCCTGTATTCTGCGATCGGCTCTGATCGTGCCCGTCGTGCTTGCCGCGATGGCCACGAGAGCAACCGCCCAGGATGCCCACTACTGGACTCTCCAGTATGGGCCGCGGCCGTCGCTGCTCGGTGGATCCGTCATCGGCAGCGTGAACGACGTCAGCGCCACCTACTACAACCCCGGGGCACTCAGCCAGGCGGCGGACCTCGCCTTCGCAGTGACCGCCAACGTGTTCGAGGTCTCGGGCGTCGGCCTGGAGGATGGTGGCGGGGAAGGAGTGGACCTGGGCACATCCCGCTCGGGGCTGCGGCCCTCCCTCGTGGCCGGGACCATAAAGAAGGACCTGTTCGGGAGCGGAGTTCTGGCGTACTCCGCAATCACCAGGGCGAGGGGCGCGCAGGATCTCTTTGGGTATGCAGCTGTCTCGGGGGCGGATGTCCCGCCCGATCTTCAGGCCGATGACCTGGCAGGGTTGGTTCAGTTCGAGGGGCAGTTCAATGAAGTGTGGGCCGGGCTGACATACTCCCACGGGCTCGGATCCCACTTCGGCCTGGGAGCCACTTGGTACGCCGCGTTCCGAAGCCAGCGACGGCGCGCCGAGACACTGAGCCAGGCCGTTGAGCTGGACGGGTCGGGTGCGGTGCGCCTCGACATTCGGGGTGGCAAGTACACCTCCATCCGAACGCTCTTCAAGGTCGGCGCCTTCGCGACCGGCGGGCCTTTCACCGGTGGCGTAACTCTGACGACGCCCAGCCTCAAGATCTCGGGCAGCGGGCAGCTTGGGCTCAATACAGGAGCATTTGGCGACACGACCGCGCTCGCGTCCAACGTGCAAGTCGGTCTTGCAGCGGATTACAAGTCGCCTCTGTCGGTGGGGTTCGGGGGTGCGCTGCGGTTCGGGGGCACCCGACTGCACGCGAGCGCCGAGTGGTTCGAAGCAATCGACCCGTACGTTGTGATGCAGGGGGAGGACTTCATCACACAGGAGCCCGAGGAAGTGATGTCGGTGGATGCCGTCCAGGCGCTCGACGAGGTTCTCAACTGGGGCGTGGGGCTCGAGCACGACTTTTCACCGGGACTCAGCGCCTACCTGTCGTACTACACCGACAACAGCGGACTCACGGACGAGGTCGAGCGGGCCGGTCTGTCCGCGATCCCCATCGACATCTCCACCGTCACCGTCGGCACGGCATTCGCGGTCAGCTCGGCTCGCTTCACCCTCGGGTTCGGATATGGCTGGGGAAGCAAGGTGGACCAGCGGCTGACCGACGTGCTGGGTGACGAGGACGAGGACTTCGAGGCGACATTCGTGTACCGCAGCATGCGTCTCATATTCGGGTTCGAGATCGGGATATGAAGCGAGCCAGCGGGGCGTGAAGACGGACAAACGTGTACGATGGAGCCACGCGGCTGTCCTCGTAGCCGGGACATTGCTGGGCGTGGCGTCACCGATCTCGGCACAACAGGTCGAGCAGCAGCAGGAGCCGGAGGGGCAACCCAATCTCGGCAGTCCCAACCAGGTGGACAACCAGATAGAGTCCGACGCCGCTCCCAAGGAGCCGCTGCTGCGGTTGACGTTCCTCGAGCCATACTTCGAGTTCAAGGATCGGCTGAGCGAGAGCTCGGGGCTCAGCTTCGGCGTGGACTACAGCACGGTGTTCATGAAGGCGAGTGCCAGCCTGGCCGAGGAGAACGCATCGAGCGGCATGGTGAGGCTGTTCGGCTCGTGGAACCTGGTCGGTCGCGGGTCACAGAACCCAGGAGCCTTCGTCTTCAAGATCGAGCACCGCCACCGCTACGCGACGATCGCGCCGATGGCGCTGTCCTTCAACATCGGGTACGCCGGCATCTTCGCCGCGCCCTTCAGCGATCAGCAACTCCGGTTGACCAACCTCTATTGGCGCCAGGGGCTGGCCAATGGGAGGATCGTGCTACTCGGCGGTTTTCTGGACGCCACCGATTTCGTGGACGTATACGGATTGGCGAGCCCGTGGCTCCACTTCATGAACCTGGCCTTCAGCACGGGCTCGGCCGCCATCGCGCTTCCCAACGACGCCTTGCTCGGGGTGCTCGCGGGCGGGTGGCTGTCCAAACACGTGTACTTGCTGGCGAGCCTGGGGGACAACGCCTCGGATCCGACCAAGCCGTTCACCGGGTTCGACCGCTTCTTCAACGTAAACGAGTACTTCAAGAGCGTCGAAGTGGGATGGACCACGGCGCAGGACCGAGCCTACTTCGACAACATCCACGTCACGTTCTGGCACAGCGACGAGAAGTCGGAGGCAGGAGATCCGAGCGGCTGGGGGCTGAACGTCTCGGGCGCCTGGTACATCGCGGGAAAGTGGATACCGTTCCTGCGGGGCGGTTACACGGAGGACGGAGGAAGCCTGCTGCAGAAGTCGGTGAGCGCGGGCCTCGGCTATCAGTGGATTCCAGGACGCGACCTGGTCGGCATCGGGTTCAACTGGGGGCAGCCCAACGAGACCACGTGGGGCCCGGGCCTGCGCGACCAGTACACGATGGAACTCTTCTGGCGTTGGCAGCTCGCCAGGCAGCTCGCCGTGACGCCCGACCTGCAGCTGCTCATAAATCCGGCCAACAACCCCGACGAGGACGCGATCTGGGTATTCGGGCTGCGCGGCCGGTTCGCGCTCTGATCAGTCGGTTCGTTCACCAATGATTTCGCTTCGTCGCATGGGTTTGAGCTCATGCGCGCCTACCGGGTGCTCGAGTCGGCCGTCAAGGGTAAGTTTGACCGCCTGCAGCTCTCGGGGAAGTACGACTTCAGCTTCTCGATCAGCACGAGGTAGGGTACCTGGTATGAGAGCACATCTTGGGAGACGAATCAATCGCGCCCGCCATCTTGCCGCACTGCTCTCCCTCGTGCTCGCCGCCTGCGGAGAGACGCAGGAGCCGACACTCGTCGGCCTCGCCATGCTGCCCGCCGACCACTTCGTTACGGGTCCTGCGTCCGGGCAGCTCATCGATCCTGCCAACGGACGCACGCCGCCGTTCGACGGCCAGCCGGTGCAGGGCTTCTCGGCGCTGATCGAGAACGGCGATGGGTCCTTCCTGGCTCTCCCCGACAACGGTTACGGCAGGAAGGAGAACTCCGCGGACTTTCTGCTGCGCGTGTACGAGCTGCGGCCCGATTTCAAGATTGCTGATGGGGGAGCGGGTACGATCGGGGCCGAATCGGTGTTTCTCCTGCGCGACCCGGACAGGGTGATCTCCTTTCCGATCGTGGCCGACCTGGAGTTCTATCCGGGAAGCCCCATCCCGGTAGACCCGGAAATAAGGAACGGCCGGTTGCTCACCGGTGCCGACTTCGACGTGGAGTCGTTCCGGCGCGTGGCGGACGGCACGTTCTACTTCGGCGACGAGTTCGGCCCGTTCCTGCTGCACACCGACTCCACGGGAAGGCTGCTGGAGCCGCCGATCGAGCTACCGGGAGTCCGGTCGCCGCAGCACCCGCTGCTGGGGGCCGAGCAGCCGAACGCGCGTGCGAGTGGGGGCTTCGAGGGAATGGCGCTCAGCGCGGACGGGACGACACTGTACCCGATGCTCGAGCGCCCGCTGGTGGGTCAGGAAGAGCAACTCAACATCTATGCGTTCGACCTGGCGGCGGGGACGTTCACCCACTCAGACCCCTACGAGCCGCGGTTCAAGTACCAGATGGACGCCGCGGGAGTCGGAGTACCGGAGATCACCGCAGTGGACGAGAGCCGCTTCCTGATCATAGAACGGGACGGAGGGCAGGGCCCGACTGCACGGCACAAGAAGGTGTTCCTGGTGGACCTCGGGGAGGTGAACGCCGAAGGTTTCCTGATCAAGACGGAAGTAATCGATCTGCTCGACGTCGCCGATCCTCACGACGTGTCTGCGTCGGGTACCGGACGGTTCACGTTCCCCTACGAGACCACGGAGGCACTGGTGATCCTCGAGGATGGGGTCGTGGGAATCATCAACGACAACAACTACCCGTTCGGCCTGGGGCGACACACGGCCACCGGGCAGCCGGACGACAACGAGTTCATCCTGGTTCGTATTCGACCGTTACCATAATCGGCAATGAGCCGTACATTCGAGACAATCAGACTCGACCATCGAGACCGACTCTATCGTGAGGAATACACTTTGCGCAAGACTTCCATGACCACCGGCCTCGTTGCCGCTGCGGCGGCGGTCCTTTTCTCTGCGCCGCTCAGCGCCCAAACGTCGGCCGCACTGCTGCCCTCACCCGTAGCCGCGTCGCAGCAGAGCTGTAATTTCAGAGATCTGCCCGGGATGGTGTGGTGGGGAACGCAGCGGCAGATGACCCTGGAGCGGCTGGCGGAGTACCTCGCGCCGGTCTACTGGTTCTCACCCGACGAGCCCCTGCTGCGGGGCGCCGAAGGCACGGACATCCGGATCCCCGAGGCGTTCCCGTTCGAGGACCAGCCCGATCACCCGGTCGTGTACTACCAGTTCGGCCAGATGGTGCAGGTTGCGGAGGGCGTCGAGGGATGGGACGACACCGTTGTACCGATCGTCAGGGACTCTGCGAATCCGGGCAACTCGGTCGTGGACTTCGAGCGGGTGGTCGGGTTCACGATGCACTTCTGGGCCTACTTCAGTTCCGAGGAAGGACTCGGGGCTCACATCCACGACATCGAGGGCGCTGAGTTTCGGCTCGTCGTGTTCCGTAATACGAGTCAGTGGGTGCAGGAGAACAGCGCCGCCCAATGTGACGAGAAGAACTACGTGGTCGTCGTGACCCGAGTATCCGGCCTGGCGCACGGCATCGTCTGGTTCTGGAACGTCTCCGAGACCGATGCCGACTCCAAGTTCCCGATGCACCTCCTCGTGGAGGAGGGGAAGCACGCGCTGGCGACCGACAAGAACGCCGACGGTTACTTCACACCGGGCTACGACGTGAGCCGCTATGTGAACGACGCCTGGGGCATACGCGACAACATGCGCACGGGAGCGCTTGCCACGGGCGGTTATCAGGCGTGGATGACCAAGGTGCGACAGGACGAACACCGCGTGGTCCCCCCTCTGCCGGACGACAGTCCGCTGAGGCCGCGGTTGGAGCGGCGGGGCTACTACGACGGGTCGCTGATCGAGTACGAGCTGCGGCCCTTCCCGCCGACCGAGATGGCGGAGGGCGACCCACACCACCTGGTGAACTTCTTCAAGGACAAAGAGGTCCTCGACTGGCCTGAGATCAAGGAGGTCAGCAAGGTCTCGGAGTTCACGAGTTGGGTCGATGCCGATCTGGCTGTGAAGTCACTGTCCATCGCCCTGCTGTTGGACGGCGACGTCGGCTTCACGTTCGTGTTCCCTCTGTTCATCGTGAAGAACTTCGAGGTTCCCGCGGGCGGCGGGTTCATCGTCCACCGGATGTACCTCAAGGACAACCACCTGCAGGACTTCGGCTGGCAGCTGATGTACATACCGTCCGCCTCGCGCTGGTTTGACACGTACTTAGCGGCCGGCACCGAGCACGACCGGGAGAGAGACGACGCCGGCGTCGAGACGGTGAATCGGTGGGACTTCGTGCTCGAGACTGGGATCAAGTTCCGCTTTAACCTGGGGCACTCGCCGCTCGGCTTCCTGAGTGTCCTGACCGATTTCTGGGGTTTCAGCGCGGGAATCAAGAACTACGGCTTCTTCGACATCGACAGGCTCACGTACGTGTTCCAGGTGGGTGCCGGGGTCTGGTAGGCAACCGGTGGTGTGACCGCCTGCTCGGCGTGAAGCCCCGCAGTCACGAGAATGGCTGCGGGGCTTCGTGTTGGTGGACTCCGATTTGCGGGCCGCCGCGGCACGCGTAACTTCCGGCGTGAGGTGTACCGTTGCGCCAATGGAACCACGGAGGGCTGAGCCGCGATGAGCTTCCGCGACCCCCACGCGACATCCACGCGACGCCAATGCCTCCTGCTCGCCGGGCTGTTCGTCGTCGTCGTACTCGATGATCCGCCACGCCCACAAGCGAGGGATGAAGGTCTATGCCTGGACGATCGACGATCCGGTCCAGATGATGGTCATGATGAGCCGCGGAGTGGACGGCATCATCAGCAACGAAGTGGCGTTGGCGCACCGTGTGAAGGATGCGAGGGCCAGGCTCACGCCATTGGGGCGCCTGGTCGTGTGGCTGGCTGGTGAGACCGGGCTGCTGCGCGGAGCAGGTAAGACTTCTGCCAGAGAGGACGCCTGAGGACAGCTCTGCGGCTGCTGGCCGCCGCCTGCTTCGCCGCCGCGATTCCGACCGCTGAGCTGGCCGCCCAGGCCGGTTGCTCCGGCACGGGCACTCTCGACGGCGGCCTCTATCTCGATGTCGCCTACCTCTACAGCCCCAACGAACCCGGCAACAACGAGTGGCGGAGCAAGGCCACGTCGTCCTACATCGGCGGCGTGATGGTGAACAACGTAACTGCCTTCTTCCAAAAGGAGGCGTGCCCCGACTCGCGGTGGGGCATGCAGCTCGGCCTGCAGGGAGGGCACGACATCGACGGACTCGTGCCGCCCGACTCGATCAGCTCTGCGGAGACGCTCAAGCACCTGTACTACACGAATGTCTCGTACCTGGCTCCGGTGGGGAACGGTCTGCTCCTTACCGGCGGGCTGATTCCGGGCAACGTCGGCTACGAGAGCTTCTGGGCCATCGACAACCCGACCTACACACGCGTGTACTCGGTGGACTGGGTGCCGTACTTCCAGTGGGGAGTGAACGCCACGTATCCGGTGAGTGAGCGGGTCTCGACATCGCTGCTGGTGGTGAGCGGGTGGGACTACCTGGCCAAGTCCAACGGGCTGCCGAGCTACGGAGCGCAGGTGACATGGGGAACGTCGGAAGAGAGGCTGTTGCGGCTAACCCTGTATTACGGGCCGGAGCAGGAGCAGACGTCGCTCGACCTGTGGCGGCTGGTGGGCGAGGCGGGAGGAGCCTGGTGGTTCGGCGATTTCGGGGTAGCGGGCAAGCTCGGCTACGGAACCGAGAAGCGGGCAGATGTCGCGGGCAATCCGAGGTATCACTGGACCTGGGGCTCAGCGTGGTTCGGCTGGAGGCCGCTCGACTGGCTGCGCCTCACGCTCAGGCCCGAGTTCTTCTCCGACCCGGACGGCCTTGCTGCCGGCACGCGCCAGCAGATCGGTGCTATCGCGACCGCGGTGAACGCGCGAATCCCGTGGAGGCACAACGACATCCATCTGCGGGTGGAGTACCGCTTCGACCGCTCCACTGGTCCGGAGGGTGGTTTCTACGAGGGACCCGACGACGTTCTGGTGCCCAACCAGAACCTGCTGATCGCTGCGGTCAACTGGCGGTTCCACGCGGTGGGAAACTGACAACCCCACAGCCACCCAAGTGTTGCACTCTTCCCAGTCTTCCTGCCGTGGGGAGCCCGAAGTAGGGTGTTTTGAAGCTTCAGTAAGGTGTTCTGAAGCTTCAGTAGGGTGTGTTGAAGCTTCAGTAAGGTGTTCTGAAGCTTCAGTAGGGTGTTTTGAAGCTTGAAAACGGCATCTGCAGGCTTCAAGACGCCGTTTCGAACCTTCAGAACGCCGATTCCAACCTTCAAAACGATCAACTAAGGCTTCAAAACACCCTACTGAAGCTTCGAAACGACCTCACCAGCGCTCGTGGGCGTTGTGACAATGGTCGTGACAATGCTCGTTACTGTCCCGGAGTGTCATGTGACTCTAGATCAGAACACTCCTTGTGGAGCGCCACCCGCCCGGCACCACCCCACCGCGCTCTGCTGCGCAACGATCCAAGGCGGGGCAACTGAGGGCGTGGCCACACCAGTCCGTAGACGCCGTCCTGACCGCTGCCAGACGCGAGTGCGCCTGCGTTACCTGGACCGGCCGAGATAGTGCAGAAACTCGCTGTTCGTGCTCAGCACCAAGACGGTATTCGAGTCCAGGGTCTCCCTGAGGACCTCCATGGTCTTGAGGAAGCGGTAGAACTCCGCATCGCGGTTGTAGGCCTCTGCGTAGATGTCCGCCGCCTCGGCGTCGGCCCGGCCCTTGATCTCCTGAGCCTGGCGATACGCCTCCGAAGTGATCCGCTGGAGCTCCCGCTCCCTCTCGCCGTTGATCCGGGCCGATTCGCCGCCGCCCTCCGAACGAAACTGTTCGGCGATCCGCTGGCGCTCGGAGATCATCCGGTTATAGACCTCGATACGCACCTGCTCGACGTAGTTGATCCGCTTGAAGCGGAAGTCGAGGATCTCGATTCCCAGATCCTCGGTACGGGCCTGCGCCGCCTGCAATACCTCTGCGGCGAGCAATCTCCTTCCCATCTCGATGGTCTCTTGGTTCTCGGACACGACGTCTCCGGCAACCTCTTCAGACAGAGCGAACTCGCGGTTGCTGCTGCGCACCACCTCGATCAGGTCGTGATTGGCGATCACGTTACGGGTCTCACCATCGAGGATGTCGTCCAACCGGGACTGCGCCCCCTGCTCGCTGCGCAAGCGCTGGAAGTACAACAGCGGATCGGTGATCCGCCAACGGGCGTAGGTGTCCACGTGGATGAACCGCTTGTCCCGGGTTGGCACCTCGTTCGGGTCGCCGTCCCATTCCAGGAAGCGCTTGTCGAAGTAGTTGGCCTTCTGAATGAAGGGGACCTTGACCTTCAATCCCGGCGTGGTGACCGGATCGCCCCTCGGCTCACCGAACTGGGTGATCACCACCTGCATGGTCTCGGGGACGATGTAGATCATTCCGCCCACGACCAGCACGCCCAACAGCACCAGGATGCCGATACCGATAACCAGGGCCTTTCTCATGGCTTCACCTCCTGGGTCAGCGGCAGCAGCGGCAGGATCCCTTGCAGTTCCTCGTCCAGCACGATCTTCTGCCGAACGTTCGGGTACAGGGCCTGCATCGTCTCGAGATAGATGCGCCTGCGGGTCACCTCCGGCGCCCTGCGATAGGCAGCCAGCAGCGACTTGAACAACTCGGCGTCACCCCGTGCGCGGTTCACACGATCGGTGGCATACCCCTCGGCCTGCTGGATCGTCTGCAGCGCCTCGCCGCCAGCGCGAGGAATGACGGCGTTGTACTGGGCCAGTGCCTCGTTGATCATCCGCTCCTTTTCCTGCTGGGCCTGGTTGACCTCGTTGAACGCCGGCCGGACCTGGTCGGGCGGGTTGACGTCCTGCAGCACGATCTGCTCGATCTTGATGCCGGTCTCGTACTGATCGCACAGCTCCTGCAGGCGACGCTCCACCTCCGAGGCGATCTCCTGCCGACCGATGGTGAGAACCTCGTTGACGCTGCGGTCCCCGATCACGGCGCGCATGACCGCCTCGTTCATGGCGCGAAAGGTGTCGGAGCGGGCTCTCTCCCTGGAGTCGTACAGGTTTCTGACCTTGAACAGGTACTTGAAGGGATCGGCGACCCGGAACTGCGTCGTCCACTCGACCACCGCCACGTTCAGATCGCCGGTCAGCATCAGCGATTCGTCTCTGAACGTGCCCGACGCATACTGGGATCGCACGCCGGCCTCGGCGGTGCGGAAGCCGAATTCCGCCTTGAGCTGCCGCTGCACCGGTACCTTCATCACGGTCTGAATCGGCCGCGGCCATTTGAGACGGAGCCCCGGTTCGGCCTGGCGGCTGTACTTGCCAAAGGTCAGCACGACGCCGACCTCCTCAGGCCGCACCGTGAACACCGAGCTCCAGAGCGCGAGGGCGCCCAGCAGGACCAACAACCCGATGCCGACAGCTCGGGGGTTCTGGATGTTTGGCAGCCGGAACCCGCCAAGGCCGACCTCGCGAGGTCCTTGCGACTTCATAAACGCCTCCTCTTATTGGGATCGGCGAGGTGATGTCCCCTAGCCATCTGTAGTCTAGCTCCGAGCCGTCGGCTGCGCTGGAGCCGATGAGCATGAGGATGTGTGGATGCCACTCCGTTAGAGATCCGGGCGATGGGCCGGGTGCGCATGGGGTACGTGGAGGGAGGACCGCTGGTACGTACCGGCCGGCACAGGCTCCCCGGCGGGAGGTCACATCGCGCTGTGCTCACGGGGGCGCATGATGCCGAGCTTCTTCATCCTCGAGCGCAGGCCGCTCGGCGTCACGCCGAGGCGGCTGGCCGCGTTGCCCTCCCCCTTGATCTTCCAGTGCGCCTTCGCATCAGCCAACCCGAACAAGGAAGGGGAGGTCGGCGTCGATTGGCCGGCCTCCCCTCACGGCGTCCAGATAAGTGCTTGTAACACAACGAGATAGGAAGATGCGCCAGACAGGATTCGAACCTGTGACCTTTGGCTCCGGAGGCAATGCACGCACGCTCACCAGCGCTCGTGGGCGCTCATTCTGCCCGAATCTCTTGACCTGAACGCTCACTGGCGCTCATACGCGCTCGTGGGCGCTGTGACAATGAGTGTGACAGCCAGCGGAGGCAAGTCATTCCCCTCGACATGGTCACTTGAGGGCGTCCGTCAACGTCGCGCTCATGGATGCGGGGAACGCCACGATGATGACCCGCTTGATCGCCAGTAGGTTGTCACTGCCCCACGGACACTGCTGAATGATCGTTAGCAGTGTGCCCACGACCACCAATGACAGCAGGTATATGACAAGAACGCGCTTGACGTACTCTCCGACGAACTCCCGCAAGTAGAAACGGTAGAAGTTCAGGTACACGAACACGGCGATGGACGCGATTGATACTAGAGCCAAGAATAGGACGTTGGCCGTCGGCAGGCGCTGGCCCAGGTTCCATGCCTCCTCGGTGAAGCCGACGGGCACGGCAAGGATGGCAGCGCCTACGACGATCTGCACGACATCCCTGGGCCTGACCTCTACCATCAGAGGTTTTGCGATTCGGTGGATGACGCGTCCCGATCTGTCGAGGATCGGGATGATGGTGTGTAGATAGCGCCCGCGACCGAGGCGTTCAACGGTAACCTGGGTATCCACAGGAGTGTCGTTCATCGGCAGCCATCCCATGAAGCGTGACGTGGTTGTCCTACTTCTTCTTGAAAACGGCGCGCCAGCCTGTCGGATGAGGTAGCGACATCGCGTGTCCTGTTTGTGAAAACCGATCAACTGTGTAGAACACACGCGGGTCGATCGCAGCGATGGCGGCCGTCAAGTGTGGGATCTTTCTTCTTTGACACGTAGTGAACATCAAGGTCCGTGGCCCATCGCGGCCATGGCCTTCGAACGTCGTCAGTACGTGTCCCATTGTTCGAAGTCTCTCGGCAATGTCTTCGGCACCCTCGCTAGCGATCATGCGCACTACGCACAAACCGATCCCGAGTCGGCGCTCCAGCACGATGCCGCAGGCGTTTCCAGCGGCAAAACCGGCAGCAAATGCCAGGGCGAGGATAGGACTTTCGGTTATCCTGGTGACGACCTGTGAGATTGCGGTGACCCAAATGAGGATCTCAAAGAATCCGATGACGACGGACACCACGATTCGGCCCTGGACGACGGAGAGAGTGCGTAGAGTTCCCAGTGACACATCGACGACTCGAAATGCGAAGACACAGATTGCCACTACCCAAACCGGTAGAACACCAATG
>JBDHIS010000075.1:0-2844 GCA_039587315.1 Gemmatimonadota bacterium
GGTCAGCCCGTATCTGTGGGAGCTTTCGATACCGAGCTACCAGCGCTGCAGCCAGCGGGGTTCGGCCAGCATGACCAGCCGGTCGTTGATGGGAAAACGGCTCGGGTAGCCGGTGCTGCCTGGTACCTGCCGGTCGCGAATGCCCGAGAGGCCGGATTCCAGATCCACCAGATCGCGGTAGCGAAGCCGGGGTGGGCCGGGCGGCGATACCCGATGGGCGCCCAGAAAGACGACGTCTTCGTCGAGTGCTGCCAGCAGAGATTCGGCTGTCGTCAGGTAGTCACCCATGCTGGAGTTGGGCAGGAAGCCATACAGTTCGCCGGGATAGAGGTAATCGGCGCTGAACAGGATCCGGTTTTCAGCGTCGAGCAGCGAGATGGAGTCCGTGGTGTGGCCGGGCGTGTAGAGCAGGGTGAGCGTGCGGCCGCCAAGGTCGATGACGGTGCCCGGGGACCACCAGTGATCCACCTTCCAGGTCGGCAGGCCGAAACCCTCCGCCATGCCCAGGTGCTCCATGGTGGTCAGGGTGAGCCGACCGTTCTGCTCGCGGGCTCTGAGATAGGGGAGATCGACGACGGCGATGGTATCGAACGTGATGTCGTTGCCCACATGATCGTAGTGGAAGTGGGATGGCAGAAAGACGATGGGGCGGTCGGTGAGCGATTCGGCGCTGGCGCGGATGTCGCGAATGCCGGGGCCAGCATCGAACAGCAGCGCCCGTTCGGCCCCCTCGATCAGGTAGCTGTAGTTCTGCTGGGCGTAGCGGGGCTCTCCGATGGCCCAGGTGCGAGGCGCGACAAGCTCCACGGTGAAGTAGTCGTCAATCCAGCGGGTGGATGGGCCCTCCTCAGGCGGCGGGAGCAGTGCCGGAACCTCGCGGGGGCCCGACAGGGCGAAGGCGTACATCACCAGCGCCCGACGCTCGGTGAAGGCCCATACGGCGAGGCCCGCAACGACCAGAACGACCAGCCAGGCGAACCGCGGCATCGTGAGAGGATAAGCGATTCAAAGGCCCTTTCCGGGGACTGACAAGACGCTTCCTGTCGGATCGTCGGGCTGAGGGTCTCTGAGCGAGACGGGCATTCCCGAGCTCGACAAGGACTGACGAGAGGGCCGGCGCGAGCGCCTAGGCGTCGACCAAATGCTCGGTGAAGAAGCGCGCACCGTCCCTGAACACCGAGCGCCTGGCCTCCCAGCTCCCCCCGATGTGCGCGCCCACGTTCTTGGCCGCGGTGAAGCCGGCCTGGCGCTCGGACGGTTCGTTGAGCGAGTAGCGCCGGCCGGCCTTGCTCGTGAAGAACATGTTGCCCTCGCGATCGATGGCTGTGGTGCCGCGACCGAGCCGGACCGCGTCTGGGAGCCAGGTCAGCGGCTCGATCGAGTCGAACGAGTGGTGGCCGCCTTCGTAGGAAATGACTTCGATCGGGATCCCGTGGCCGCGGAGCTCCTCAGCGAGTTCATCCACGAAGCGCACGGGCGTATAGTCATCGTCGGCCCCGTGCAGGACCCGGATCGGCGCGCCGGTCCAGCGCGGCTCTTCGGGCCGCAGGTGCGCGGCCGGATACAGTGGAAGATGGGCGGCAAAGCGCTCGCCGTTGGGGGCCAGGGCTTCGGCGATCGGCTCCCAGGCCGCGTAGAGGGAGACGGTTCCACCCAGGCTCCAGCCCGCCACTCCGATGCGCGCGGCCTCGATTCCCGGGTGGCTACCGAGCATCTCGAGCGCGCGGTAGGCATCGGTCAGCAGCATGGCGTGCGTCACCGCCATCTGGTCCTCGACGATGCTCGTCACGTTGCGCGCCTCGAAGCTATGCACGCGAAACACCGCGATACCCGCCTCGAGCCAGCGGACCATGTGCTCGTGGTGATGACCGCGCCAACCGAGGCTGCCGTGACACGCGACGATGCACGGCACGGGCCCGGTGGCGGTCTCGGGCATGAGCAGCCAACCGAACAGCTCCTGCGCGGGCGCCTCGTCGAGCTTGCACAGGATGTGGTGGATCTCGAAGGGGTTGGCGGACGGGTATGGGATCAGGCCGACACGTCCGTCGGAGAGATCGGGGAGTGGGATCATCGGGACACCTCGGTGGGACATGGTACGCGAAGGGCCTGCGATTGAGTCGGCACGTGACTGTCTCTGGGGATGGGTCGATCAAGCAGACCCCTGAAGCTCCGGGAACGGGCCTTCTGCTCAAGTCGAGCCCCGGGACCCAGCGGAACAGGAACCTCCTTCTCGAAAGCCCGCTCGGGCGCTTATTCTTCCCATCTGCCGGCGTCGTGCGACACTCGTTCGACTCCCAGGGCGGAGGGATGCACCGCCAGACGTTCGAGCAGGGAGGGGAGGCAGCGTGACATGGCCGAGGATCCGGTCGACGTTCTGATCGTGGGGGCCGGGGCGTCCGGTGCGGCGCTGGCCTGGAGCCTCGCCGAAACCCGCATGAACATCCTCTGCCTCGAGCAGGGCGGGTGGATGAATCCCGCCGAGTACCCGAGCACGGCGGAGGACTGGGAGCTTCACATACTCTCCGACTTCAACGCGGATCCCAACGCCCGGCAGCGGCCCGAGGACTACCCGGTGAACTACCTCGAGTCACCGATCTCCCCGTTGATGTTCAACGCAGTCGGGGGGAGCACCATCCTCTGGGGCGCGCATTTCCCGAGGCTCCATCCGTCGGACTTCTGGGTGCGAACGCTGGACGGCGTCGCCGAGGACTGGCCCCTCGACTACGCGACCCTCGAGCCCTTCTACGACCAGAACGATCGGATGATGGGCGTCTCCGGCCTCGCCGGGAATCCCGCATACCCCCCGAAATCCGTGCAGACTGCGCCGATTCCGCTGGGCAAGCT
>JBDHIS010000003.1:0-133461 GCA_039587315.1 Gemmatimonadota bacterium
CCGTGGCGCGGCTCGGGACTCACGGCCTTGGTCACCAGCCCGCCCAGCCGCTCGAGATCGATCAGCCCGGCGACCTCGCGGCCGAACCCGGCCGTTCCGGCCGCAAGGAGAATGGGATTCTGGAATGTGGTTCCGAACGCTTCTAACACGGCTACGGGCGGCGTACCGGCCGCCCCTCCTCTGCCCTGTCGGCCACCCCACGCTCTCCCTCCGCCCCGACCTCGCCACCCAGCCCCAGGGCGATGAGCACTCGCAGCGAGTCCTCGGCGGCCTGGTACTCGTCTCCGCCCCCGCCCAGCAGCGCCAGGCGGTAGGGCGACTCCGGATACTCACGCTCGAGCAGGCTCAGGGCGGAATCGGCGGCCTCCGGATCGTGCGCGGCGACAGCGAGTAGCGCCTTGGGCGCCCGGGATGGTCGCGCTGCAGGCGCCATAGCAGCGCCACGGCCATGCGCTCGGCGCCGACGGAATCCCTGAGGAACTCGGTGATTCCGAACGTGACCGCTCCCGTGGGGTCTATCTCGGGATCCTGCACCGCAACCGCAGCCGTTTGCAGACCCTGCAGGTACGGGAGAGCGGCTTCGGCTGCCACGCCGCCCCGGCTGCGGCCCTCCTGAATCACATCTACCAGCTCGACCATCCGATCGACGTCGCCGCTCTCGCGCAGCTCGGTGAGCGCAAGCTCCACTCGCGCCGCGGAGCTCTCCACTGAATCCGGCGCGGCCGACAGTGCCAGCGCGAACCGTTCCGAAGCCCGCTCCGATTCGCCGACCGCTGCCCAACGAGCGCCGTCGGCAAGGAGGAACCGCGCGCGCTCCCCCGGGGTGAGATCCCCGCGGGTTATCAGGCGGTCGACGATGCGCGACGCCGCCGGTTGGCTCGCGGCGCCCAGCTCGTCTAGCGCATCGTCCCAACTCAGCTCATCGAAAGCACCGGGGACCCGCGCGTCGAGCACCAGTTCGGCGTCATCCGCCCTGCCCAGAGCCAGGTAGGCAGTCGCCAGATCGAAGGCCGCGGCCTCTGGGTCGGCCTGCTCCAGGTCTGCTGCGGCCTCGTCGAAGCGGCCGCGCTCGATCTCGGCCCTGCCGCGCCATAGATGCCCGCGCGCCGCCAGATCCTCGTCGTCCTGCGCTGCGACCGCGGTCAGCACGGTCACGGCGGAGTCGTACCGGCCCTCTTCGATCAGGCACTCCCCGAGGACCAGCCGTGCTCTGTTGCGGAGCTTGGGATCGGGGCTCGAATCCACCGCGAGGCTGAGTGGGTTCTCGGCGAGACGGCACTGCCCCGCCTCCTTCAGCCCCTGCCCCCAGAGGTAGAGAGCATCGTCCCGCCATTTGCTCTTGGAGTACCGCGTGGCCACCGACTCGGCCTTGACTGCGGCCTGGCTCCACAGCGAGCGCGCCTCGCCCGTGCGCCCCTCCCGCTCGGCCTTCTCGGCCTCTCCCACCAGCCGGTTGGCGTTGTACAAGCCGTTGTAGTAGGCGCATGCCATGGCGCCCACGAGCAGCAGCGCCGGAGCCCGCCCCAGCCAGCGCCTCATTGTCCGTTTCCTACGAGCACCTTGTTCTCGTACTGCTTCAGATACTCGACTATGCCGTCCGCCGCGGCCTTTGCCATCTCCCACTGTCCGTCGGTGGATGCCAGATAGGCACCGTCGCGCCGGTTGGTCGCGAATCCGGTCTCCAGCAGGATTGCTGGCCGGGTAGCCGTCGCCAACACCACGAATCGGTTCTGCGACACGCCGCGATCCTCACCGGGGTGCACCCTGGCAGCGCTCGACTGTACCAGGTCGGCCAGCAGCGCCGACTCGCGCAGGAACTCGTTGGTGTGCAGGTCCTTGAAGATGAACGCGAGGTCCGCGTCCGCCTCGGCCGCGTCCCCTGTCTCGTAGCGCAGCGCCTCGTTCTCCATCTCGGCCACACGGCGGGCCTCTTCGGTGAGCGCATCACCCAGGAAGTACGTCTCCACCCCGTTGATCTGCTCGTAGCCCCTGCGCCGCGGCATGCTGTTCACGTGGATGCTGACGAACAGGTCGCACTCGTTCCGGCACATCGGTGCGCGTTGCCTGAGGTCAATCAGCGTATCGGTCGTGCGGGTCATCAGGACGTCCACACCGCGCGCCTCCAACATGTCCTTGAGCAACGTGGCTATCGCGAGGTTGACGTGCTTCTCCTGCACGCCGCGCGGCAGATACCGGCCCGGGTTGCCGCCATCCACGCCTCCGTGCCCAGCATCGATCACGACGAGGTGCGACATACGGAATCCGCTGCGGCGCCCGAGCTCCGGAGCTGCCTCGTAGTTGGGCGCCACCACCGCCGCCGGCAGGGTGGCCGTCACCACCGGCCCCAACCGCGCCTCCTCGAACCGGGCGGAGCGGGGGTCGTAGCGGTAGCCCTCCTCGAACATCGCCGGGATGTACTCGGCCAGCCATTGGAGCGGCACGAACAGCGTGTCTCGCGCCACGTAGGCGCCTCCGACGAGCGGAAGCAGGCGTCCCTCGTACAGCAGGATGGGAGCGCCGAGCAGGAACTGGAACGGTTGGTCGGCGAAGTCGACGAAGGCCCACCCGTCCAGCCGGCGCTCGGTCACGGGAAGCAGCCGCTGGAGGAGCGGCGCCGGGAGCGCCGGATGTCCGCGCTCGGTCGCGACCGGCACCGCCATCGAGCCGCGTGACGTGGCCACGGTGATGGTGGCCGGCGCCGGAGGCTCGGCCCCGGAGGCGAGCGCGCCGAAGATCAGCGCGAGCAGGACAGCCCTCATCTGTGGCGCCCCATGGCCCTGGCCGCCTCACGCTCGGCGTCGCGGCGCTTCACGTCCTCGCGCTTGTCGTGCGCCTTCTTCCCGCGCCCGAGCGCGATGGTCACCTTGGCCCAGCCCTTGGTCAGGTGGAGGTCGAGCGGAATCAAGGTGAGGCCTTTGCGTTCGGTGGCGCCGATGAGGTGCCTGAGCTCCCTCCGGTGCACCAGAAGCTTGCGCGGACGGATCGGGTCATGGTTCGCGTATCCCCCGGATTCGTACGGGGAAATGTTCATGCCTTCGAGCCAGATCTCACCCCGGCGTACGACCCCGAAGGCACCCTTGAGGCTCACCTTGCCGGCGCGGACCGACTTGATCTCGCTCCCCGTCAGAACGAGACCGGCCTCCCACGTCTCTAGAATGTGGTAGTCGTGACGGGCCTTGGGGTTCCGAGTTACGGCCCCTCCCGTCTTGCCGTCTGACTTACTCTTCGCTGACACGAGCTAAGTGCAAGATAGGAAACGAGTTCCGAAAAGCAAGCGGGCTCGTCGAGCCGCTCCGGAGGTGGGGCACGCAAAGTGGAGGCAAGGCCGGCGGTCGGGAGCGGTGAAACGGAAAGACGGGCGGAGTGCCTCGTGCGCGCGCCCGGCCCGTCTGCCCTGTCGTCGATTCATCAGTGCCGAAGGCGGGATTCGAACCCGCACGGGCTTGCGCCCACTGCGCCCTGAACGCAGCGCGTCTACCAGTTCCACCACTTCGGCGGGTGCGATGCGAAGCCACTGAGACTCGCATCGGACATCAATTCTAATCGGAAGCTTCGGTCGAGCCAAGCGGACCGCAGCTCAGTAATGCGGTAGGGAAGCGTCTATTTCGTCGGCCCAGGCGTGCACTCCTCCCCTCATGCTGCGCACGCGAGAGAAGCCCGCGGCACGAAGCGCCCTCACAGCCCGAAGCGAGCGCCCCCCGGTGCGGCAGATCGTGACGAGCTCCTTGTCCCGATCCAACTCGCCCGCTCGCTCCCCGAGTTCGTCGAGCGGGATCAGCACCGACCCCTCGACGTGACAGATGTCCCACTCCACCTGACGCCGCACGTCCACCAGCACGAGCGCGGGACTCCCGCCCAGGTTCCGAGCCACCTCCCGAACCGTGATCTCCTCGCCCTCTGCCGCGGGCGGCTCGGCCTGGATGCCGCAGAAGGCTTCGTAGTCGATGAGCTCTCGAATGGTCGGCTGCTCGCCGCACACCGGGCACGCCGGATCGCGCCTGAGGGCGAGTTCGCGGAACTCGAGCTTCAGCGCATCGAACAACAGGAAACGCCCGGCCAGGCTCCGGCCCAGCCCTGTGACGAGCTTGATGGCCTCCAGGGTCTGGACGCTCCCGATCACTCCCGGCAGTACACCGAGCACTCCCGCCTCATCACACGAGGGAATGAGCCCCGGCGCGGGCGGCTCGCTGAACAGGCAGCGGTAGCACGGACCGCCCGCGGCGGCGAACAGCGAGGCCTGGCCCGAGAAGCGGAAGATCGCGCCGTACGCGAGCGGGATTCCCGACAGCACGCAGGCATCGTTCACGAGGTAGCGCGTCGGGAAGTTGTCGCTGCCGTCCACCACCACGTCGTACCCGCGCAGCACGTCGAGCGCGTTCTCGGACGTGAGCCGGGCGTCGAACAACTCGAGCGTAACGTGGGGGTTGAGATCCCCGATCCGTGAGGCCGCCGACTCGAGCTTCGTCTTCCCGACCGAACTCGTGCCGTGCACGATCTGGCGCTGCAGGTTGGTTTCCTCCACCAAATCGAAATCCACGAGCCCGAGCGTCCCTACGCCGGCGGCCGCCAGGTACAGCGCGGCAGGTGAGCCCAGCCCGCCCGCCCCCACCACGAGCACGCGCGCAGCCTTGAGGCTTCGCTGCCCCTCCATCCCCACCTCCGGCAGGATGAGGTGCCGCGAGTACCGCAGGATCTCCTCGTTCGTGAGCTGTGTGGGATCGGGCTGCACGTGGTTGCGCGTCCCCTCTTGGTCGGAACCGGTGGCGTACCTGAATCGGGAGGAAGTTGGCCAGTCCCCGCACCACGCGGAAGGGATCGGGACACCTGGCAGGATACAGGAGGGAATTAGTCTGCATTCACTGAATACAAAGGGGGACGTACGTCGACGTCCCCCGACTTCAATCCACTTCCCGTCGTGTCGCCTGCGACGCTAGACCGCGATCAGCTCCTGGACCTCGGCCTCTTGCAGCATCAGGTCGCCGAGACTGATCGACGCCAGCATGTCATCTACCCTGCGCTGCAGCTCACGCCACACTGGGCGAATGCTGCAAGGGTTGCCGTCGTGACACCGCACCGCGCTCACCTTGTGAACGTCACAGTTCACTTCGAACGTGCGGTTCTCAGCGGCCTCGATGACGTCCTTCACCGAGATGGTCTCGGGCTCGCGCGCGAGGTAGTAACCACCCTTCGCACCCCGGACGCTCGAAACGAGCCCCGCCCGCCTCAATTTGAGAAGGATCTGCTCCACGTAGTCGGCAGGCAGGCCTTCCTTCTTGGCCATATCCCGCGCCGGAGTCGGCGCTTCCCGTCCCTGCTTCGCCAGGTGAAGCGAGACAATCAAGCCGTATTCGGCCCAAGTCGTAACTCGCATGGCTACCTCCCGCCGTAAATATCCGATACTGACGGTCGGAAAGCAACCAGTACCATGGTATGGGCGTCTCCGGTACGATCGGGCCTAGCGCTCGCCCGGCACTCCCGGGTCGGTCATGGCCCGCAGATCCAGGATCGAGTCCATTTCCTCGTCGGTCAGGATCCCCTTGGCCCGCACCAGCTCGCGCACGGTGACGTTCTGCGCGACCGCCTCCTTGGCGAGCTTCGCGGCCTCCGCATATCCGATCTTGGGCGCCAGAGCTGTCACGATGGCCGGGCTGCGCTCCAGCCAATACGCCAGCTGGGCCTCGTCCGCCTCGATGCCGGCCACGCACCGGTCGCCGAACACGCGGCTCGCGCTGGTGAGTATCTCCATCGCGAAGAACAGGTTGTGCTCTATCACGGGCATCATGACGTTGAGCTCGAGCTGGCCCGCGCCGGACGCAGCGGCCACCGCGGCGTCGTTCCCGATCACCTGGTAGCAGACCATGTTCACCATCTCGGCGATTACGGGATTCACCTTGCCCGGCATGATGCTCGATCCGGGCTGCACCGCCGGCAGCTTGATCTCGGCCAGGCCCGTGCGCGGCCCCGATGAGAGCAACCGCAGGTCATTCGCGATCTTGCCCAGGTCGAGCGCGTAGCCGCGCAGCGCGCCGCTGAGGGCGGCCGCATCACCCATGGACTGCATGAGCTGCACGCGGTCGCTTCCCTCGAGCAGTTCGATTCCGGTCAGCTCGCTCAAGTGGGCGACCATGCGAGCCGGATACTCCGGCTCGACGTTGAGTCCCGTTCCAACCGCCGAGCCGCCGATGCCGAGCTCGCGTAGCGGCTCCGCCACCGCCAGTACGCGGACCCGGTTGCGCTCCACGGCGCGCCCGTACGCCGTGAACTCCTGCCCCAACCTGATTGGTGTCGCATCCTGAAGATGCGTGCGACCCGTCTTGACGAGCCCATCGAACGCGCGCCCGCGCTCGAGCAGCGCCTCCGCCAGACGGTCCATTGCGTCGAGCAGGGACGGAAGCAGCGCCAGGGCCCCCAGCCTGATCGCCGTGGGGATCGTGTCGTTGGTGCTCTGCGCCATGTTCACGTGATCGTTGGGATGGACCGGGTCGTACTCGCCGCGCTTTCCACCCAGGATCTCGTTGGCACGGTTCGCCAGCACCTCGTTCACGTTCATGTTGTGGCTGGTTCCGGCGCCCGCCTGGTAGGGATCCACCACGAACTGGTCACGGTGCTGGCCGGTCAGTACCTCGTCGGCGGCCGCCACGATGGCGTCGGCCAGCTCCGGATCGAGTCGGCCGGTCTCCTTGTGGGTGAGCGCCGCGCTGCGCTTGATCCACACCATGGAGTCCACGAAGGCCGCCAGCGGCTTGAGCCCTGAGATGGGGAAGTTGTGACGGGCACGCTCGGTCTGAATCCCCCAGAGCGCCCACGTGGGGACCGGCAGCTCGCCGAGCGGATCCCGCTCCAGTCTGGTCTCGCTCACGTGGTCATCTCCCTCGATCATGTTGGTGTCGGTCTGGAGCCAGGAGTCGGTCACGCTACCCCCCGGAACCTCAGCCGCTAGCGCGTCACTTCCACGTGCAGGGCATCGTTGAAGCGGTTGAAGTAAGCGAACAGTCCCGCGACGAGAGTGATCTCCACGATCTCACCCTCGTCGAAGTGGCGGGCGAGGTCCGCATACGTCTCCTCGGTCACCGCATGACCGCTCTCGGTCATCTGCTCCGCGTACTCGAGAGCCGTGAGCCAGCCCGGCTCGAGGCCCTCGAGCGATGCCGTAGCGGTCGCACCATCCTCGGGCGCCTCCCGCCGCACCGCCGCAATCCACTCCTCCGTCGCGCCCAGCCGCCTTGCCAAGGCGGTGTGTGAAGCCAGTCAATATCGACACCGGTTGATCGAAGAGACCCGCACCGCGACGAGCTCCTTGAGAAGCGGCGGCACGTCGCCCTCGTTCATCACGGTGCGGAAGTGCGCCATCAAAGTCGTGAGATGCTCCGGCCGGACCGCGACCGTCCGAAACATGTTGGGGATGTTGCCGCGCTCCCTGAGGAAGACCTCGAAGATGCCGCGGGCATCGTCGCTCACCTCGTCGGGATTGCGCGGCCTGACCCGTGGCTCGGGCGTCTTCATTGCGAACTCAATCCGAGCAGTCGCCCAGGGGATACACGAAGCCGCAGTTGCGGCAGGGATTCTTGCAGCCGGATGGACGCGCGATTACGTCGAAACCGCAGCGCATGCAATCCAGGCGCTCGCGTTCTTCCGGGGTCCCACCTCCGCGAACTGTGCGGTGGCCAACGTTCGCTCCGGCGGGACCCCGGTTCGAACGCTGATGCGCCGGGCTAGGCAAGCGGAATGGCTCCCGTCACGAACGGGTTGCTGCGCCGCTCCGTGCCTATCGTTGTCTCCGGCCCGTGTCCCGAATAGACGATCGTCTCGTCAGGGAGCGTCATCAACTGATCGCGGATGCTCGCGACCAGAGTGCCGCCGTCGCCGCCGGGCAGGTCCACTCGCCCGACCGATCCGGCGAAGATCGCATCACCCACAATCGCCACGCCGTGCCCCACGAACGCTACGCTCCCCGGGCTGTGTCCCGGAACGTGCCGCACCTCGAACTCGAGGCCGCCGAGCTGGAGCGAGTCACCGTGGGCGAGCTCGTGGTCCGGCGGGGGCGGCGTGGGGGCCTGCACGCCCAGCCAGGCTCCTTGCTCGGCCACACCGTCGTACAGCGGCCGGTCAGCCGGGTGCATGTAGAGTGGCGCACCGGTACGCTCCACGACGTCCTTCACCCCCAGGATGTGATCCAGGTGCGCGTGCGTCAGCCAGACGGCTCGCGGCGTGAGGCTCTCGCTCGCCACGCGGCGCAGGAACAAGTCCGAATCCTCGCCGGGATCGACGATCACGGCGTCACCTGTTTCCGGGTCGGCCAGGATGTAGCAGTTCTCCTGGTAGACCCCGTTCGTGAGACAGATGACCCTAGGTTGAGGCAACGGCCTCCAACTCCTTGTCCCGTTTCTCGGCGAGGTACTTCTCCACGGCAATCGCCGCCGTCGTGGCGTCTCCCACCGCGGTCGTGATCTGTCGCACGAGCTGCACCCGCAGGTCTCCGGCCGCGAACAGGCCGGTGATCGACGTCATCATGTTGCTGTCCGTGATGATGTAGCCGCCCGCGTCGTGGTCGTAATGACCCTTGATCAGGCCCGAGTTGGGGGTGAACCCGATGAAGACGAACACGCCGCCGACGTCGAGCCGCGACGTCTCGCCGGTCTGGGTGTCCTTGAGACCGAGGTGCGTGACGCCCTTGGGTTCGCCGTGGACCTCCTCGACCACCTTGTTCCAGATGACCTCGATCTTCGGGTTGGCGAACGCCCGTTTCTGGATGATCGGAGACGCACGCAGCTGGTCACGCCGGTGGATGATATAGACCTTCTCAGCGTAGCGCGTCAGGTAGTCAGCCTCCTCGACGGCTGCATCGCCTCCACCCACGACCGCGAGCACCTCGCCCTTGAAGAACGCCCCGTCGCAGACCGCGCAGTACGACACGCCGCGTCCCGCGTACTCCTTCTCACCCGGAACGTCCAGCTTGCGGGGCGTGCCGCCGGCAGTGAGGATCACCGTGGGCGAGCGATACGTCTTGCCCAGCTCGGTCTCGATGGCGAAGTCGCCGTCGTCACGCTTCTCGATCGACTTCACGGTGTCGGTAACCAGCTCCGCGCCGAACTTGAGCGCGTGGTCGGTCATCTTCTGAGCCAGCTCCGGTCCCTTCACGCTCTCAAAGCCGGGGTAATCCTCGATTACGTCGGTATTGAGCAGCTCGCCGCCCGTCATCCCACGCTCGATGACCAGCGTCTTGAGCATGCCCCGTCCCCCGTACATCGCGGCGCAGAGCCCCGCGGGGCCCCCACCGACGATGACCACGTCATAGTTCGTTTCGGTCACTTGATCCTCTGCTGTCACGTCTGCATCCGCACATCCAGATCAGAGCCGGACCCTGTTCCGGCTTCCACCGGCTGCAACGGCCGAGCGACCTCGAGTGTTCCCGCCACGGGGCCGCGCCGCCGCTGTTCACCCGGCGCCCGGCAGGCTCTCGTCCGGCCCCGGCATGCCGCGGGCCGCGAACCCGACGGTCCCATCGCTGCGCACCAGGACGACGGTGCGCTGGATCTTCTTGCCGTCCGGCTTGAGGGCTCCGTAGGCCGCTGTCACCTCGCGCTCCGGATCGCTGAGCAGGGGGAACGGCAGCTTGAGCTTGGCGGCGTACTTCCTGTGGCCCTCGACCCCGGCGAAGTTGACGCCGAAGGGTCGGACGTTGGCTGTTCGGTACTGCTCTATCTCATCGCGCACGGCGGAGAGTTGCTTGTTTCAGCCAGGCGTGTTGTTGCCCGGGTAGAAGATCAGCAGGGCGTGCCCCTGAGCCAGCACGTCGCTGAGCCGGTAGCGCTCCCCGTCGGACGCCTCCAACTCGAACAGCGGTGCGGTCGCGCCAACGTCTATCATGTCCGGCATCACGTCGCCTCCAACTGTGAAATCCGTCGTTCGTGGATCGCCTCCACTGCCGCGAGCCACTGCTCGGGGATCGTGATCGATCCGAGGGGTGCCCGGTTCGGCATCTCCACGTCGTCACCGTGCCAGTCGGTGCCCCCGGTCGGCAGCAAGTCCAGCTCTCCGGCCAGCGCCTCGATACGCTGTGCCCGCTCTTCGTCGTGGGCTGGGTGGTGCACCTCAACGCCGTCCACCCCGGCCGCACGCAACCTGCGCAGCGCGCCGCGTGACGCCCGGTCCCTGAGGTGCGCGGCGGACGTCACTCCACCGACCTTCCGCACCAGCTCCGTTACCTCGGTGAGCGGCGGCAGCTCCTTGGGGACGAACGCCGGCCGGCGCCACCCGAGGTACCTACGGAATGCGGTGTCCACGTCGGGCACGACCCCGCCCGTCACCAGCGCGCGCGCCACGTGGGGCCGGCCCACCGCCTCGCCGTGCGTCTCTCGCAACACGGCCTCCACGGTGACCGATGCCCCCGCCTGATTGAGCCGTTCCACGATGCGCTCCGCCCTGCGGCGCCGGCCGTCGCGTTGCCCCGCCAAGTACGCGTTGAGCACTTCGTCGCCCACGGGGAGGAAGTACGCGAGCAGATGCATCTCGCCCCAGTCCGCTTTGACGCTGAACTCGCACCCCGCGATGACACGCACTCCCTGCGCCGCCCCTTCCTCGACGGCGGCGCCCAGCCCGGCAAGCGTGTCGTGGTCGGTGAGCGCGATGGTGGTGAGCCCGGCGGCCTGCGCCCGCTGCACAACCTCCGCCGGCGGACAGTCACCGTCCGACGCGGTCGAGTGCATGTGCAGGTCGATGGACGCCACCGTCAGGCCTGCTGACCGTAACGCGTCTCGGGACTAGTGCGGGCCGTCTGCGAATGACGGAACAAATCCACGAGGTTCGCGTCGGACAAACCCGCGAGAGACGCGTCCCAGCGGCTCGGTCCCAACGGCGAGTACCTCGTGACGCGCCGAATGCGGCCGGGTCCCGTCCCGTTCTCGAACACGAGCCCAAACTCGTCGCGGCTGTACTGCGTCACGCGCCCCGAGGGATAGACGTGCCAGCGCTCGCCATCGATCTCGATCGTGCGTCGCGCCATATCACGCCCCTCCGTCAGTGAAGTCCTCGAGGTCCCGCTTCACGTCGGCCATGAAGCGGTCGGCATCCGCACCGTCCACGATCCGGTGGTCATAGGACATGGTCAGCATCCCCATGGTCCGGATCGCTATGACGTCCTGGCCGTCCTCGAGGGTCATGACCTTGGGCCGCTTCTCGATGGCGCCGATACCGAGAATGGCTACCTGAGGCTGGTTGATGATCGGCGCGCCGGCGAACGACCCGAACCCGCCGGGGTTGGTGATCGTGAACGTGCCCTGCTGCACCTCGTCGGGGTTGAGCCGTTTGGTGCGGGCGCGCTCGGCGAGATCCGCCACGCGCTTGGAGATTCCGAACAGAGACAGCTCGTCGGCGCGCTTCAGCACCGGCACGATGAGCCCCCAGTCCAGAGCCACCGCGATCCCGATGTTGATGTCCTTGCGGTAGATGATCGTGTCCCCGCTCACCGAAGCGTTGACTACGCGGTGCGTGCGCAGATTGTCGGCAATCACCTTGATGATGAAGGAGAGGTACGTGGGATTGGCTCCACGCTCCGCGAACTCGGCCTTGATCTGGCGACGGACCCTGGATATCGACGTGAAGTCGACCTCGTAGAAGCTGGTGACGTGAGCCGAGGTCCGGCGCGACGCCACCATGTGGTCGGCGGTGAGCTTGCGGATGCGGCTCATCGGCACGACCTCGTCACCCGGCCACGCCTCTACCTGCGGGTGCTCCATAGCGCCGGAGCCCGCAGCCGCCGTGGCGGCGGCCCGCGTGGGAGCGGCTTTGGGAGCGCCGCTCTCGATGTACGCCAGAATGTCCTTCTTGGTGACGCGGCCCGCGTGACCGGTTCCCTGCACCGATCCGATGTCCACGCCGTGCTCGGCGGCGATCTTCCGCACGACGGGTGTGGACTTCTGTTGCAGCCGCTCCTCCGCGGTATCGGCCGTGCCGGAGCCGTCGCCCGACGGCGCGGCGGCCGCAACGGGCGCCGCAGCGGGGACAGGAGCAGCCGGTTCGGCCTTGGGCTCGGGAGCCGCGACCGGCGCTGGTTCGGCAGCCGGCGGCGCGACCTCGGCCGGAGCGGCGTCGCCGGCCGCGGCCTTGTCGGTTTCGATCACGGCGACGACGGTCTGCACCTCGACCGTCTCACCCTCCTGGACCTTGATCTCGGTGAGCACGCCGCCGGCCGGAGACGGGATCTCGGCATCCACCTTGTCGGTGGATATCTCGAGGATCGCCTCGTCCCGCTTCACATCATCGCCCACCTGCTTGAGCCAACGGGAGACCGTGCCCTCGGCGATCGATTCCCCCATCTGCGGCATTATTACGTCTACACGGGCCATGCTATCTCCTGCATTCCTGATTACGATGAGCTTTTCAACTTAGTACGGCTTAGTGCCGCGTGGGAAGCGGCGGAGCGAATGTTCGGTATGCCGCGCAAGTGGTGCATACGGAACACGGAGACCGTCGCGCGGCACCGCAATTCGCGGAGGTGATAGTCGGGTCGAGCCGCCGAGCATCAGTACGCCAGCAGCTCACGCGCAGCCGCGACGATGTCCGCGGTCTGGGGCAGCACGTAGTCTTCGAGCGGGCCCGCATACGGCAACGGGACATCGCGCGCGGTGACGCGGCGGATCGGCGCATCGAGCCACTCGAAGGCCTGCTCGTTGATCCGCGCCGTGATCTCGCCAGCCACGCCGCCCGTGCGGGTGTCCTCGTGCGTGATCAACACGCGGTTCGTCTTCCTGACCGAGTCCGCGATGGCGGCATCGTCCAGGGGCACGAGCGTGCGCATGTCGAGCACTTCGACCGAGACGCCGTCGGTCCGCTCCAGCTCTTCGGCCGCCTCGAGCGCCTTCCACACCATCGCCGACCAGGTGACGATCGAGAGGTCGCTCCCCTCCCGCGCGGTCCGCGCCTCACCTATGGGCGTGAGGATCTCCTCCCCCTCAGGCAGGTCCTCCTTCACCCGGCGGTAGAGGTACTTGTGCTCGAAGTAGATGACGGGGTCCTCGTCACGGAT
The DNA here is from genome assembly GCA_039587315.1 of Gemmatimonadota bacterium. Taxonomy (GTDB): domain Bacteria; phylum Gemmatimonadota; class Gemmatimonadetes; order Gemmatimonadales; family GWC2-71-9; genus WVYX01. Next base: position 13,025 of record JBDHIS010000003.1, read on the forward strand.
CGCCGCCTTGATGAGCCCCTTCGCGTCCCGAGCCGTGGCCGGGCAAACGAGCTTGAGCCCCGGCGTATGAAAGAACGCGGCCTCGGGCATCTGCGAATGGAACGGTCCGCCGCGCACGTACCCTCCGGCGGGACCTCGCACCACCAACGGCGTAGAGAGACCGGCGCGATAGCGTGCCGTAGCCACGTAGTTGGTGAGCATGTCGTAGGCGCTGGCGATGAAGTCGAGGAATTGCATCTCCACTACGGGCCTCATCCCCATGTGCGCCGCGCCGGCCGCCGCACCCACGATGCCTGCTTCGCTGATCGGGGTATCGAGCACGCGGCCGGACCCGAACCTGTCCCGGAATCCCTCCGTGAGCTTGAAGGCGCCGCCGTAGAGCCCGATGTCCTCCCCCATGAGGAACACGGATTCGTCGCGCTCCATCTCCTCCCACAGACCCTGCCGCAGGGCCTCGAGGTAGGTCAGCTCAGGCATTGATGGGAATGTTGCTCAGGAGGAAACTTGTGCCTCGTACCCCGCCGCCTTCACCGCCGCCACCAGGGACTCGGGCTGCGCCCGCGAGTCGTCGAAGTCCACCTCGGCGCTGCCGCCCTCCAAATCCACGAAGGCGCCCCACACGCCGTCCACTCCCTTGAGAGCCTCCTCCACTTTGGCGACGCAGTGCCCGCAGGTCATCCCCGTGACTTCGAGTCGGGTGGAAGCCATGGCCCTCAAAACGCTCCCCGGGCAACGTGCCCCGAGTCCACGCGGGTGTGCACCTCGGTGAGGAAGCGCTTCGCGTGCTTGTCCGCTTCGCTCTCCCCGACCTGGTCCGTCGTCAGGGTGATCAGCGTGTAGTGGCCGGCCTCCGCCCTCACGGTGAGGTCGACACGACCGACCGTGCCCGAGTAGCTGCGACTGCGATCGCCGGACTCGATCTGCTCGAGCCGTCCGCCGAAGTAGCGGTCGGCCTCGGCCAGTGCGTCGTCGGGCGGCAGTGAGGTTCTATGGAAGTAACGCATCGTCTCAACTGGATACGGATGGAGTGAAGCGCTTGAGCCGCAGGCTGTTGCCCACCACGCTCAGGCTCGACAGAGCCATAGCGGCGCTCGCGATGACCGGGCTCAGCAGCAGCCCCGTGAACGGGTAGAGCAAACCGGCAGCCAGCGGAATTCCCAGCGCGTTGTAGATGAACGCGAAGAACAGGTTCGAGCGTATCGTGCTCATCGTGCGCTGCGAGAGCTCGATGGCCGCGATGACGCCGCGCAGGTCGCCGCGGATCAGGGTGACGTCGGACGCTTCCACCGCCACGTCGGTGCCGGTGCCGATCGCAAAGCCGATGTTCGCCTGGGCGAGTGCCGGCGCGTCGTTGATGCCGTCACCCACCATAGCCACCACGTGGCCCTCGTCTTGGAGCCGTCGGATCTCGTCGGCCTTGTCGCGTGGATCCACGTCGGCGATCACGCGATCGATCCCGACCTCCTTGGACACGATGTTCACCGTCTTCTTGTTGTCGCCGCTCAGGAGGTAGAGCGTGAGGCCCATCTTCTTGAGGAGCGTGACCGTCTCCTTGGCCTCGGGCTTGATATCGTCCGTGATCACCAGCAGGCCCTGCACGGTGTCGTTCACGACGACCACTACCGGCGTGCGGCCTGCCAGGATGTGGTGCTCGATCGGCCGATTCAGCGAACCGACCTTGAGGCTCCGCTCCTGGGCGTGCCGCACGCTGATCACCTCGACCAGGAACTTGCCGACTATGCCGCGGGCGCCGCGGCCTTCCATCGCCACGAAGCGCTCGACCGGGAGGATTGGAATGTCCTTGGCGTGGGCCTCCTCCACGACCGCCAGCGCCAGGGGATGCTCCGAGCGCGCCTCCACTGCCGCCGCCAGGCGCAGCACATCGGCCGGGCCGACGGTCGTGCCGTCCTTGCGCTTGGCGCCCATCACGTGCGTCACGGCCGGCCGGCCCACCGTGATCGTGCCAGTCTTGTCGAGCACCACCGTGTCGAGGCTCTGGATGCCCTCGAGCGCTTCCCCGCCACGGATGAGAATGCCGCGCTCCGCGCCCCGCCCGGTCCCCACCATGATCGCAGTGGGCGTAGCAAGTCCCAGCGCGCAGGGACACGCGATCACCAGAACAGTGACGAGTGCGACAGTGCTGAACACGATCCGCGGATCGGGACCCACCACCCACCAGATCACGAACGACGCGACGGCGATCGCGATCACTATGGGCACGAACACCCCAGCGACCTTGTCCGCGAGTCGCTGGGCCGGCGCCTTGCTGCCCTGTGCCTCTTCCACGAGCCGCACGATCTGCGCCAGCGCCGTATCGGTGCCTACCGCGGTGGCCTCGTAGGTGAAGGAGCCCGTCGTGTTGACCGTGCCGCCGAACACCTCGGCCCCTGCCTGCTTGACCACCGGCATCGGCTCACCCGTGAGCATCGCCTCGCTCACGCCGGACTCGCCCTCCACCACGATGCCGTCCACCGGGAGCGTCTCGCCCGGCCGCACCAGCACCTTGTCCCCTACCTCGACCTCCTCGATCGGGAGCTCGAAGTCCTCCGTACCACGCTGCACCCGCGCCGTCTTGGGCCTCAGGCTGAGCAGCTTGCGTATCGCCTCGGAGGTCTTGCCCTTCGCGCGCGCCTCGAGCAACCGGCCCAACAGGATCAACGCGATGATCGCGTTCACTCCCTCGTAGTAGACGTCGGCCGGCAGGCCGGCCCCGGAGAAGGCCCAGGGAAGCAGCGTGGCGACGACCGAATAGAGGAAGGCCGCGCCCGTGCCCACCGCGATCAGAGTGTTCATGTCGGCGCTGCGGTGCTTGAAGCCGCTCACGGCGCCCTTGTAGAACTGGCGGCCGCTCCACATCACCACCGGCAGCGTGATCACCATGAGCGCGAGCTTGAGCAGCTGCGGGCTCGTGGCACCGAACTCGTAGAGACTGGGAAGGAGGCCCCGCAGCACCTCGTTGATGGGCTGCATCAGCCGCGACACCAGGTCATGGTCGCGCGTCTCCATGGCGGCCATCAACGGCATCGAGCCGACCATCGTGAGCAGCGCGCCGAGCGCCGCGACCACAAACTTGAGGGAGAGGCGCTTGACCTCGGTCTTGCGGCGCAGCTCCTCGCGCTCGACGGGATCCTCCGCCGGTACCGGTTCCGCTACCGCGAAGCCCGCCAGGTCCACCGCGCCCTCGATGTCCTTCGCGGTCACCAGACCCGGCACATACTCCACCTGCACCTGCTCGGTGGCCTGGTTGGCGGCTACGCCCAGCACACCCGGCAACTTCCTGATCGCTTCCTCGAGACGGCCGACGCCGGATGCATAGTGCAGCCCCTCGACGCCGAACGTGACTGAAGCCTTCGCACAGTCGTAACCCACGTCGCGCACGGCGCGGACCAGTTCCGCGACCTTGACCTGCGAGTCGTCGATGCTGACCGTCGCCTTGCCCGTGGCGTAGTTGACCGCTGCGTCCTTGACGCCCGGTGCCTGGGTGAGCCGCTTCTGCACCGTCGTGGCGCAGGCGCCGCACGTCATTCCCTCCACCGGGAGCGTTATGCGAGCGCTAGCCATGCTTGGCGTGTCCCTTGCCGAGATTCGCTCGCGCCCCGTCCCTACCCACCTGCGCGACCAGCCTTCCCTTGAACACGGACTTGCCGCAGCGGAAGGGGTAGTCGCCCGGTTCCTTGGGGTTCAGTTGCACGGGGGTCGTCTCGAAGGCCGGCAGCTCTTGATCGATGCCGAAGTCCTCGAACACGACCCGCTCGGAGCATTCGCTGGTCTCGGCCCGGTAGAAGTAGAGGCGGACCGGTCGGCCGGCCTCGACGAAGATCGTCGCCGGTTCGTAGCCGTCCTTCACCCGGACGCGGATTTCCTGTACGACGCCCTTGGAGGGAGCGGAACGAGCGGGCGCCCCGCGCGGGCCGAGGAAGAACCACAGCTCCCCGGCGATGAGCAGGACGCCCAGTGCGATGACTACGAAGTCTACCGCCGTCACACCTTCTCGTATTCGTAGTACTCCACCCCGAGGTGCGTGATCTGATCTTCACCCATCATCCAGCGCAGCGTGTTCTTGAGCTTCGTCTGCTGGATGAAGAGGTCGTGCTCGGGGGCAAGCCCTGGCGCGGCCATCGGGCTCTTGAAGTAGAACGACAGCCACTCCTGAATGCCGACCATGCCGGCGCGCTTCGCCAGATCCATGAACAGCGCGAGGTCGAGCACGATGGGCGCGGCGAGAATCGAGTCACGGCAGAGGAAATCGATCTTGATCTGCATCGGGTACCCGAGCCACCCGAAGATGTCGATGTTGTCCCAACCCTCCTTGTTGTCACGGCGGGGCGGGTAGTAGTTGATCCGCACTTTGTGGTAGATGTCGCCGTAGAGGTCAGGGTACATCGAAGGCTGCAGGATGTGCTCCAGCACGCCGAGCTTGGACTCCTCCTTCGTCTTGAACGACTCGGGGTCGTCCAGCACCTCGCCGTCGCGGTTGCCCAGGATGTTCGTGGAGTACCATCCCTCCAGCCCGAGCATGCGCGCCTTGAGCATGGGCGACAGCACGGTCTTCATCAGGGTCTGACCCGTCTTGAAGTCCTTGCCGCAGATCGGCACGCCCTTCTGCTCGGCGAGCTCCAGCATCGCCGGCACGTCGACGGTCAGGTTAGGTGCGCCGTTGGCGAACGGGATTCCCTCCATCAAGGCCGCCCAGGCATAGACCATCGAGGGGGCAACGGCGTCGTCGTTCTTCTCCATGGCCTGCTCGAAGGCGGCGAGCGTCTCGTGCTGCGGGCCCTGCTTCATGAAGATCTCGGTCGAGGCGCACCATACCAACACGAGCCGGTCGCAGCCGTTCTGCTGCTTGAAGTTGCGCATGTCCTCGCGCAGCTGCTCGCCGAGATCGCGCTTGGTCTTGCCCTTCTTGACGTTCTTGCCCTCGAGCCGCTTCACGTACTTCTGATCGAACACGGCCGGCATCGGCTTGATGCCACTGAGGAAGTCCTTGATGGGATCGAGGTGCGGGGTGTCCAGCACGCCGGCGACCTTGGCGGACTCGTAGGCGTCGTCCGGGATGGGATCCCACGCCCCGAACACCATGCCCTCGAGCGACGCGAGCGGCACGAAGTCCTTGATCAGCGGCGACCGGGACTCGGTCCGCTTGCCCAGCCGGATCGTAGCCATCTCGCCGAGCGACCCGATGGCCTTGGCGTTGCCGCGCCGCACGTTCTCTACGCCCGCAATGAAGGTGGTAGCCACGGCCCCGAGGCCGACGAGCAACACTCCGAGCTTGCCGTCGCCGGGCGCGACTTCCTTCCTGTTTGCATCCGTCACTGATGTGTCCTTTCCCTGGCCGATGTGTCGGCAGCCGATACATCCGCGAGCGACGGCGCGGCCCAGCGCGCCTGCGTCGAGCGCTTCCGCACTCGCGTGAGCTTCTTAACGTGAACGATGCGCTGCACCACCGTGATGACGGCGAGCAGCGCGAGAACGGCGACGATTCCAAGCAGCAGGAACCCGTTGGGGCCGGCACCGAAGAACAAGGTCGGCACACCGAGGCCCAGGATCCGCTCCGCCCGCTGTGCCACCCCGACCTGGCAGTCCAGGCCGAGCCCCTCCGCCCGCGCGCGCGCGTACGACACCGTGAGGCCTGCACCGAGCGCCGTCAGGGACGCAGCCACAGCCGGGATCACCCACGCGTCGGGCACACCGCCCACCACGAAGTAGATCGTGATCCCGCCGAACAGGAACGCCTCACCGACGCGGTCGAGCGTCGAATCGTAGAACGCGCCGAACTTGGTGGTCCCACCGCTCTTGCGCGCGACGCGCCCGTCCAGCATGTCGAGGACGCCGCTCAGCAACAGCAGGCCACCGCCCAGTTGCGCGATCCCGAACCCGAAGGCGACCGCCGACCCCACAAGGACTAATGTCCCCACCGTCGTGATCACGTCCGGAGAGGCACCAGCCGCCACCAGACGATTCACGATTGGGGTCAGCACGGCCTCGTTCAGCCGCCGCAGCCAACCGGGGATCAGGGATGCCATTTCTGCTCGGATTCGATGAGCGGTAAGAATAATGGGCGGAGGGGGATACGGCCAGTATTCCCGCCCCTAGTACAGCAGGTATCTCCCCCGCACAGCCGCGAACTCCTCCAGCCCCTCCCGCCACTCCTGGACGACAGCACCGGCCGAGGCTCCTGCCGCAAAGCCGGCCCACAGCGCGTCCGTTCCCGCCAGCCGCGCCAGCCGAGCTTCCCTCACCGTCAGCGAGTCGGCATGGAGCTCAAGGACGGCCGCGAACACGGCGGCGGCGGCCGCTGTCGGGTCGTAGCTCGCCCGGTCGGTGACCAGGAAGCGGACTGCCGGGATCGTCTGATCCGCGTACTTGCCGTCGGGCGGGGACTCGGGCCGTATGACGGTGTCGCTCACCTGGGCGCCATCCACGGCGCCCATGAGCCGGACGACGGCGGCGGGCTCGAGCCACGGCGCTCCGATCACCTGGAACGCCACCGGGGTCCCCCTGCCCACGGACAGGTTGGTTGCCTCGAACAGCACGAGCCCCGGATAGTGAGTGGCGCTCTCGAGGTCGGGCATGTTGGGCGAGGGGCGAACCCAGGGAAGTCCGGTGTCGTCGAACCAGCGGTCTCGCGACCAACCCGCGGCCGGCACCACGGTCAGATCGGCTCCGATCGCAAGCCGTTCATTGCCGAACCGGGCCAACTCACCCAGCGTCATGCCGTGGCGCAGAGCCACGGGGAGCATCCCGACGAAGGAGCTGTGCGCCGTGTCCAGGACGGGGCCCTGAACCAGCACGCCCCCAATCGGATTGGGACGATCCAACACGATCACCGCGACGTCATCGGCCACGGCGCTCCGCATGGCCAGCAGGGTAGTCGAGATGAACGTGTATGGCCGCGCGCCGATGTCTTGCAGGTCCACCAGCAGCACGTCGACGTCTACCAGCATCTCGGGAGCGGGCGCGCGCACGTTTCCGTACAGGCTGAACACGGCGATCCCGGCCGCGGAATCACGCCCGTGAGCGATGAGCTCTTCGTCGAGAACGCCCCTGTACCCGTGCTCCGGGGCGAAAATGGCTGTAACTTGCGCACCGGCTTCGAGCAGGCGACTCACGTCGCCGGCGCCGAAGCGATCGATCCCGGTCTGGTTCGTGAGGATGCCGACGCGCCGTCCGGTGATGAGGTGCGTGGAGTCCTCGAGCAGGACTTCGATCCCGGGGCGCACCACGGCTTCCTGGGACGCCGCACTGCCGCAGCCCGTGAGCGCGAGCAACAACCACAACAGTCCAGGTCTATGTCTCATCGTCCGCTCGTCATCGCAGCCCTGCTCCTCGCCGGCGCCTGTTCCAGTGCAACGGCGCCGACCGCGTCGGCACCTCGAGTCGTCCCCGATCCGTACGCGCCGCTGGCCCCGGTGGACGTATATGGCGCGCTGGGAAAGATAAGCGTCGATTCGCTGGTGCAAACGCTAACGGTGCGCGAGAAGGTGGGCCAGCTCGTGATGCCGTGGCTGCTCGGCAACTACGCGGCGTTCGAGAGCGACGAGTACGACACTCTGGCGGTATGGGTGGACTCGCTCGGCGTGGGGGGAATCATCATCTCGATCGGACCGCCGCTCGAGGTGGCCCAGAAGCTGAACGCGCTGCAGAGCCGGGCGAGACTCCCGTTGCTGATCGCCGCCGACCTGGAATGGGGCAGCGGAATGCGGCTCAGGGGAGGTACTACGTTTCCCCACGCCATGGCCTTCGGCGCGACCGGCCGAACCCAGGACGCATACGATCTGGCGCGGGTGACGGCAGCTGAGGCGCGAGCCGTCGGGATCCACCTTTCCTTCTCACCGGTAGCCGACGTCAACAACGACCCGCGCAACCCGATCATCAACACCCGCTCGTTCGGCGAGGACCCGAGCGCCGTCGCCGAACTCGTCGCGGCATACGTGAAGGGCGCGCGCGACCACGGACTCTACACCACCGCCAAGCACTTCCCGGGACACGGTGACACCGACACCGACTCGCACATCCAGGTCCCGGTGGTGCGCGCCTGTTGGGAGCGGCTGGACACGCTCGAGCTGGTGCCGTTCCGGGCAGCCATCGAAAGCGGCGTCACAGCGGTAATGAGCGCGCACGTAGCCCTTCCCTGTGTCACCGCCGAGCAGAGGGTGCCGGCCACGCTCACGCCGGAGGTGGTCACCGGAGTGCTGCGGGATTCGCTCGGCTTCAAAGGCCTCGCCGTCACCGACGCGCTCGCCATGGGCGCCATCGTGCAGGAGTACGGCCCCGGTGAGAGCGCCGTTCTAGCTCTGCTGGCCGGGAACGACATGATCCTGATGCCGGCCGATGTTCGCACCGGGATAGACGCCCTCGTCGCAGCGGTCGACTCCGGGCGCGTCACGCTGGAACGGCTCGACCGCTCCGTGCGCCGCGTACTCACCCTCAAGCAGAATGCGGGCCTGTTCGAGCGCCGCTCCGTGGTCGTAGACAGCGTGCCCGCCGTCGTGGGAAGCCGCAGCCATCAGGACGTTGCCGACGACATCGCTGCCCGCGCGCTGACGCTGGTGCAGCGCGGTCCGCTGGACGAGTTCCGCTCGCGGCGGGGCCGGATCGCGATGGTCACCTACGCGGAGGAAACGAATCACAGCGTGGGAGGGCGGCTCACGCGCGAGCTGCGCCGCCTGGGGGACACCGTCACGGTGTTCAGGCTGTATCCGGCTTCGGGCCCGGCCTCGTACGACTCGGCGCGGGCAGTCATCGACGATCATCGCAGGGTCGTGTTCGCAACCAGCGTCCGTTTCCTGGCGTGGCGCGGACACGTCTCGATGCCCGACTCCCTGGCTCAGCTGGTGCTGGCCACGGACAGCCTGAGACCGAGCGTGCTGCTTTCCTTCGGCAGCCCGTACCTGCTGCATCAGGTGCCACAGTACCGCGGAACGTACCTGTTGGCGTGGAGCGATGCGCCCGCCACACAGCTGGCCACCGCAAAGGCGCTCTCGGGCGGTGCGGCAATCACGGGCCGGCTCCCCATCACGCTCTCCGAGGAGTTGCCACTCGGGTTCGGGATCCAGGTGGCGGCCGAAGAGCGGCTCGACCTGGCCCGGATGCACAGGGTGACGAAGTACCTCGAGACCGGAGTCGAAGAGGGTGCCTTCCCCGGCGGCGTGCTGGAAGTGGGTCTGCGCGGAGTCGTCGCCTACCGCAGCGCCGTGGGCCACTACGGAGTGGACGATCCTCGGCCAGTCGGCGATTCGACGGTCTACGATCTGGCGAGCCTCACGAAGGTCGTGGGCCTCACGACCGCGTGCATGATGCTCGTGGCCGACGGCAAGCTGGGCCTGGACCGGCCCGTGGCCGACTACGTGCCCGAGTTCGAGGGAGATGGAAAGGCGCGTGTGACGGTGCGCCACCTCCTCACGCACACGTCCGGACTGCCAGCGTGGGAGCCGCTCTACGAGGAGACGGACTCGAAAGAGGAGGCCATCGCGCGAGTGCTCGGCGCCGGGCTCGAGCAGCCCGCCGGCGAGCGCTACGTGTACTCCGATCTCGGGGCGATAACCCTGGCGCAGGTTGTGGAGGCCGTCGCGGGCGAGTCGTTGGACTCCTTCCTCGAGCGCCGGCTGTTCGGTCCCCTCGAGATGCACCGCACGAGGTTCCTGCCGCCCGAGGAGTGGCGCACGTTCATCGCGCCGACCGAGGAGGACCCGTGGCGCGGCCGCCTCCTCATTGGCGAGGTGCACGACGAGAACGCCGCGCGGCTGGGCGGCGTGTCGGGTCACGCGGGGCTGTTCTCCAACGCCCCCGATCTGGCGCGCTTCCTCCAGTGGCTGCTGGACGCCTGGCATGGCCGGCTGCCCGAAGACGCCGAGCCCTATCTCCCGGCCGACGTGGTGCGCCAGTTCACCACGAAGCAGCCCGGACCGGAGGGCTCGACCCGCGCCCTCGGATGGGACACTCCCTCGCCCGGCGGCGGAGGCTCGGCGGGCCATCTCCTTTCGCCCTCCGGCTTCGGACACACCGGGTTCACAGGGACGAGCATCTGGGTGGATCCGGAGCGCGAGCTCTTCATCGTGCTGCTCACGAACCGGGTGCACCCCACGCGGGAGAATCGGGCGCTCTTGAGGATGCGTGGGGTGGTCGCGGACTCGGTGGTGGGGGCGCTGGTTGTGCCCGGATCCGTTGACTCAGGACCCAGGACTCCCTAACTTGCGCGTCCACATTGGAGGACGCGCATGACAGCGACTGATCGCCCCCAAGTTATTGTAGACGTTAAGGTTACGGATGAGGCGGCAACGCAGATCCGGACCTTTATGGAGCAGGAGCAGGTCCCCGAGGAAACCGCCGGTCTTCGAGTGGCGGTGCTGCCCGGTGGATGCTCCGGTTTCAAGTACGGACTGAACATCGAGGAACGGCCGCTGGACGACGATCTCCAGGTCGAGGTGAATGGAATCAGGGTGTTCGTAGACGCCTTCAGCGCTCAGTACCTGAACGGCACGAGCATCGACTACACCTCCACCATGCAGGGATCGGGATTCACGTTCAGCAACCCGAACGCCACCGGCGGTTGCGGGTGCGGTAGCTCCTTCACGGCGTAGCCGCTTGCCGAAACGAGCACGATCGATGGGGCCTGCGACTCTCGCGGGCCCCTTCGCTTTGCGGGAGACCTCATAGGTGACTGCCGCAGACATAGCCGTAATGGCGCTGTACTTCGCCGCCGTGGTCGCCATCGGCGTGCACTTCACGCGGCGCCAGCAGGACGCCTCGGACTACTTCCTCGGCCGCCATAGCCTGCCCTGGTGGGCGGTGATGTTCTCGATCGTGGCGACCGAGACCTCAGCCCTCACGGTGATCTCGATCCCCGGGTTGGGCGCGCGTGGCAACCTGACTTTCCTGCAGCTTCCCATCGGCTACCTCGTGGGGCGCGTGGCCGTGGCACTCTGGTTGCTGCCGGGCTACTTCCGCGGCGAGCAGGAAACGGCGTACCAGCGGCTCGAGGCGCGCTTCGGGCCGGCCACCCGCCGCGTGGCCGCCGGCATCTTCATGGGGATCCGCGCCCTCGGCGACAGCGTGCGCGTGTTCGCCACCGCCATTCCCCTGGCCATCGTGACCGGTTGGTCCGTGCCGTTGAGTGTGGTGGTCGTGGCGGTCGTCACGCTGCTCTATACCTGGGCCGGCGGCATCCAGGCCGTCGTGTGGGTGGACGTGGTGCAGCTCGTGATCTACGTGGTGGGTGGGGTGGCCACCGTCGTCGCCGCGGCGATCCTGATCGGAGACTTCGGCGGCGCACTGGAGACCGCATCCGCGGCCGGGAAACTGAGAATCTTCGACTGGTCCTTCTCCCTCAGCACGACCTACACGTTCTGGAGCGGGCTGGTGGGCGGTGCTCTCCTCTCCGCGGCGTCCCACGGCACCGACCATCTGATCGTGCAGCGGCTCCTGGCCACGCGGAAGCTCAGCGACGCGCGAAAGGCACTCGTCGGTTCAGGGATCCTCGTGATCTTCCAGTTCGCGTTGTTCCTGTTCGTGGGAACGATGCTGTGGGCGGTGGGAGCCGCGGACCCTGAACTGAGTGGAGATCAACTCTATCCGACGTTCGTCGTGCAGCACCTGCCGGCCGGCTTGGCCGGACTGGTGGTCGCGGGGCTCCTCGCAGCGGCGATGAGTACCGTCAGCTCCTCGCTCAACTCGCTCGCGTCGGCCACGACTCACGACTTCTACGCATCCATCACGCGCAAGCGAGACCCGCACCATCTGCTGCGGGTGGGGCGCTGGGCCACCGTGGGGTGGGCGGTAGTGCTCACCGCCGGCGCGCTTTCCTTCCGCTCGACCGACCAGCCGGTGGTGGAGCTGGCTCTCTCGATCGCCTCCATCACGTACGGCGCGCTGCTAGGCACCTACATCCTCGGGGGGTTGTCGACCCGAATCCGGCAACCCGAAGCCATAGCCGCCATTATCGTTGCGACGGTGGGCATGGTCGTGATTGTGCTGGCCAAGCCGGGCCCGTTTGCACAGCTCGCCTGGCCGTGGTACGTACCGCTGGGAACCGCCATCACGTTGGCGGTGGGCTGGCCGACTTCACTCGCCAGGCGAGGGGGATCGGGATGAGCCTGCTGATCGGGGTGGACGCGGGCGCCTCGCACACCGAGGCCGTCGCCGCGGACGGCGACCTCAACGAGCTGGGCCGGGAGAGTGGGGCCGCCGGAGCCGTGCGTCCCGGGGCGGAGCGGGAATCGGCTCGCGTGATTCTCGATGTCTCGAGCCGGGCCTTACGCGCGGCGGGCGCTCCGGGACCGCCGGACGCGGCCGTCATCGGTTCCGCCGGCGCCGGTCACGCCGAGGAGCAGCGCGCCCTAGCCGCAGCTCTGTCCGCCGAGTGGAAAGCGACCATCGTTCAGGTGGTCACCGACGGCGAGATCGCGCTTGCGGCTGCCTTCGGGAAAGGACCGGGCATTCTGCTTGCGGCCGGAACCGGCTCGATCGCGTTCGCCAGAAACTCGACCGGTGAATTGAGACGCGTCGGCGGCCTGGGGTGGCGTCACGGCGACGAGGGAAGCAGCTACGCGCTTGCGAGCGGCGCGCTCCGCGCCGTGGGGCGCGCGGCCGACGGCCGCGACATCCAGACCGGCCTGATGGAACGGCTGCTGGAGGCGACCGGCACCGACTCGATCGAGGAGCTTAGCCAGTGGGCGCGAACGGCCGAGCACACGGAGGTCGCTGCGCTCGCGCCCAACGTGCTCGACGCCGCCCAAGCCGGGGACCTCAGCGCTCGCGACCTGGTTCAGCAGGCGGCGATCGACCTGGCGCTCCACGTGGCAGCCCTGCTCCCCATGTTCACCGGCGAGAGCCGCGTGCCACTCGCCCTCAGCGGCGGCTTGATCCAGGCCGGATCACCGGTGCGCGACCTGCTGGTCGAGATCATCCGGCACGACATGCCGGCGGTGGAGATCGGTGAGGCCGCGGTGGATCCGGCGTTCGGAGCGGTGCGCATGGCTGCGGAGTTGCTGGAGGTCACCTGAGCGGCTGAACTCTTCAGCTCAGCGACTCGACCGGACAATCACCTCCGCGAATCGCGGTTCGCGCGCGACGGTCACCCGCGGTTCCACGCATCACTTGCATCGCTCACCGACATTCGCTCTGGTGACAGTCCGGCCTCGCAGCTGGTTCGCCTCTCGTTCGCTCCGGTGGCCCCAGCCGCTTGCTACACGGATTGGGAATCCTACCCAGCCCTGCTGTCCCTCCCCCAGGTCCTGATCACCGCGAACAGCACGGCGCTGCCGACCAGGAGCATCGCCAGGGCGCCCCAGGGCGAGGACCCCAGGGTTGTGCCGAGGATTATCAAGCCGAGGATCGAGACACCTGCCACCAGGAGTGCGTACGGCAGCTGGGTGCGAACGTGATCCACGTGGTCGCACCCCGACGCCATCGAGCTCAGCACAGTGGTGTCCGAGATCGGCGAGCAGTGGTCGCCGAATATCGCTCCCGCCAGCACCGCCGCGATCCCGCCGACGAACGCCCCCGTTGCCGCGCCGCCTCCTAGCCCTCCGCCCAGCGCCACGGCAAGCGGCACCACGAGCGGGATCAGGATCGCCATCGTGGCCCACGAGGTCCCCGTGGCGAACGCGATCAGCGCCGCCACCACGAAGACCGCGGCGGGGAGCAGCGACAGCGGAAGCCGATCCGAGAGCACGCTCGACAGGAACGATGCGGTCGACAGCGAGCTCGTGACCTCGCCGAGCGACCAGGCGAGCACGAGGATCACCATGGCGAGCACCATCGCCTTCATTCCACCTACCAGCGCGCTGACCGACTGTGAGAGAGTCAGTATCCGCTGCGAAGTGGCCAGCGCGATCGCGACCACACAGCCCATCAGTGATCCCCACAGCAGGGTGTTGAAGGCGTCGGTGTTGTTGAGGATGTAGCGCGAGGTCTCCTGGAAGCCGGTCACATCCGCTTCGGCGAGGCCGCGCGTTCCGGTCCAGACGAGCCCGGCCAGAACGACCACGACCACCGTCAGGACCGGGAGCACGCCGTTCCACCATCGGAGTGGCGTGCCGTCCGGCTCACCACCCAGCTCCCCCTCCAGATCCGCGGCCAGCTGCGCTCCCGGCCGGTACACTCCGCCGCCCGAAGCTGCGCGCTGCTCGGCCTTGAGCATCGGGCCGAAATCGCGCCGCGAGAACACGAACAGGGCAACTGCGACGATGGCGAGGATCGGGTAGAACAGATACGGGATGGACATCAGGAAGACGCCGAACGGCGAGGCGGCGCTCAGCTGCTCGGCCGCCGCTCCAGTTGCCACCCCCTGGTCCACGGCGAGGCGCATGCCGTCACCGATGAGGCTGATCTCGTAGCCTACCCACGTCGACACGAACACGATTGCCGACACGGGAGCGGCGGTCGAGTCCACGATGTAGGCCAGCTTCTCGCGCGAGATCCCCCGCTTGTCGGTGAGGGGCCTCATCGTGTTTCCCACGATCAGCGTGTTGGCGTAGTCGTCGAAGAACACCGCGAGCCCGGCGAGCCATGTGGCGAGCTGCGCCCTGCGCGGAGTCGTGGCCAGAGGAGTGACGGCTTCGACGATGGCCCGCGTCCCTCCCATGCGCGTCATCAAACCGACCATGCCACCCAGCAACAGCGAGAAGATGACTATCGAGGCGTGCGACGAGTCCGCCAACGCCGGCATGACGAACCGGTCGACGCTCATCAGCAGCGCGGCAATCGGGTTGTAGCCGGCGAGGAAGATGCATCCAAGCCAAATCCCGAGGAACAGACTGCTGACCACCTCGTGGAACACGAGCGCCAGCGCGATCGCCAGAAGCGGCGGCAGGATGGAGAACCACGCAGGGAAGGCCCGCCGGGAGACGGTGACCTCGGTTTCACCGGCCCGGACCGTGAGCGGCAGCTCGCCACTGCTCTCGATCACGACGTCGGTGAACGTCACTTCCCCAACCGGCGGCACGGGTGCCTCACCCAGCAGCCTCCCATCGGCGGTCAGGACCTCCACCCACAGCGTGTCGAGCGACCGCGGCGCCCTGACCGTTACCTGGAGGGAGATGCCCTTGAGCACCACCGCCGGCATCTCCACCTCGATCTCCTGCGCCGCGAGCGGCGTGCCGACCAGAAGCGCCAGGGCGAAGATCGGCGAAACCACACGTCTGGGACCGCGAGCGTTCCCGGCTGGCACCTGTTATGTCCCTCCGCTAGAGGTGTCGTCGAGCGCGGCGGTCACGCCGCTCGAGATCGGACTCCGTCGCGGGCCACCGGTGGCCGGGGGCCGCTCTTTCTACGGCGAGAGCCGAATGATTATAGCGTGATTTGGACGATGGCGTGACCAGCGACGGGGGTCCCGTCGAGGGTTCGAGCCGGCTTGAACTCGAACTGCCGTACCTGTTCCATGAACCTCGCGCGGTACTCCGCGTGCTCGATCGGCGGGTCCACCTCGACGCGGGTGATCTCGCCCCGCTCGTTGACCCAGAAGTGTACGTCGAACGCCTTTCCCCTCAGCTCCCTGGGCCGATCGGGGGGCAGCGTTATGAACCGGGGCTCGGGCGGGATCACTCCGGACCCGCCGCCGCTGCCGGGACCCTGGCCCGCACCGACCCCTGTGCCTTGCCCGCTCCCGATGCCGCCGCCCGTCCCACTCCCTGCTCCGGGCCCTCCTCCCGTGCCGGGGCCACGGCCCAATTGCACGGCCTGCAGCGCCGGTTGGCGCAGAGCAGGCGGCTGCCACAGTTGGGACTCGTCCGACAGTGCCAGCGTCGGCCGGGGCAGGGCGAGCTCGACGTACTCCTGCTCCGGCTGGGCCACCGTGGGGGCGGCGGACGCCGCGGCTGGCAGCTCCACGTAGCGTACGATGCCGCTGCCGCCACCACCGCCGCCGCCCGCCGGTCCGGGCCCGCCCAGCGAGCTGAACACCTCGGCCGTGGATGCCGCAACGAGGATGATGAGGATGAGGATGGCAGCGTGAATCAGGGCGGAGACCGCCACTCCCGGGATGAAGCGGATCTGGGTGCGCGGCAGGCGCGCGGTGGGAGGACGCGGCGGTCTCATGGCTCCATTATACACCACGGGCGCGGGAGCCTTCCGGTTTCGGCTCCCGCGCCCGTCCCGCCGGCCCCGCCGTCAGTCGCTTTGGCTTGCTTCGCGATCCGGCGGAGTGAACCCGATGACCTGCACGCCCGCTCCGCGGGCGGTGTCCATGGCATCGATCACTTCCTCGTAGCGCCGGTTTCCGGCCGACTTGACGAACAGGATCTTCGCAGGACGCCTGTCGTAAATGGCGTGAAACTCCTGATCGAGATTCGCACCGTCGACCGGCTGGCCGTTGATCGTGTATCCACCATCCGCCGTGAGCTCCAGCACGATGTTGTTGCTGGGACCGGCCGACTGCTGCTGGCCCTGGCTCACCGGCGGTACCTGTACGTCCATCGCCTTCCGGGAGAGCGGTATCTGCATCATGAAGATGATGAGCAGCACCAGAAGAATGTCGATCATGGGAACGACATTCGGCTCGGCGGAGTAGCTCTCAGTCGCATCAGGGAGATTGAGTGCCATTAGTCTCCTCCTCCCCCGAAGATGCCCGCGCTCTCGTCCTGCTTCTGTTCAGTGACTGCGGCGAGCACGCGCACCCCAGCGGCCCTGGCCGTCTCGATCGCGTCCTGGACGCGACCGAACGGCAGCGACTTGTCCGCTCGGAAGTACAGGATCTTGTCCTTGGTCCGGGTGTCGAACACCTGTCGCAGCACATCCTCGAGTTGGGCTTCGGGAACGATGCCGATCTGGCCCGTGCCGGGGTCTAGAAAGAACGTGCCTTCGTTGTCGATCCCCAGCACAACGTCCTCGGGATCATCTGGACGCGCTTCGATGTTCTTGCCCAGCGGCATCTCGGCCTGGAACCCCGCGGTAATGACCGGTGTGACGATCATGAAGATGATCAACAGCACCAACATGATGTCGATCATCGGGACCACGTTGGGCTCGGCCTTTAGTGACCCGCTTCCACCTACCTGCATACCCATAGGTCAGGAACTCCTCGTTACGTGCGCAGCGCCGACTACTTGCTGACGTGTCCCGTGGCGGCCTGCTGTGCCTGGAACTCCTTCGTGAAGATCGACCGTCCGAACTCGCTGCCGACGCTCTTGATGAGGTAGTCGACCAGCTCCTTCGACGTGTAGGTCATCTCCACCGTCATGTTCTCCACCTTGGTCTGGAAATAGTTGAACAGCCACACCGCCGGAATCGCGACGGCCAGACCAAACGCGGTGGTGATCAGCGCCTCGGCGATACCTGCTGAGACCGCAGCCAGACCGCCGGTGCCGCTCGTCGCCATGCCCGTAAAGGAGTTCACGATGCCCATCGTGGTGCCCAGCAGGCCCACGAACGGAGCCGTCGAGCCGACCGTGGCCAGAACGCCCAGACCGCGCTTGAGCTCGGACAGAATGATCAGCATCTGACGCTCGATCGCACGTTCGGCAGAGTTGATGTCTCCGCTGGTGATCGTCGCGCGATCACGCAACAGCGGCTTCACTTCGGCCAGTGCCTCACCGAGCACCCGGGCCACGTGTGACTCCTTGGCGGTCTCGGCGAGCTCGATCGCCTGGTCGAGCTGCTCCTCCTGCAGGTAGCGAGCAAACTCAGGCGCGAACTGCGCAGTCCCCCTGCGCGCCTTGCGGAACCGCCACCACTTCTGAACGCCCGTACCCAACGAAATCACGGACATGAATCCGAGCAAGACGATGATCCCACGAGCGAACCATCCGGCGTCCGACCAAAGTATGAGTAGTGATACTTCCATGGTCTACTGGGCCTCCACTTACGAGATGTGTCGTACCATCGATTCTATGTTGAAAAAGGTCAGCCTCTGCCCTGCAGCGTGAAGAAAATGGGCAGCTGCACCAGCACACGTACAGGCTTCGCCCGCACCCGGCCAGGCCGGAACAGGCACTTCGAGATCAGGTTCCGCGCTGGCTGCTCGAACGACTGGTGGCTCGAGCTGAGCGTCTGGATGCTCTCAGTCTTCACGTGGCCGTCCGTTTCTACCACGAACTGCAGCAGCACCTGGCCTTCGATGTTGGCCTGCTGCATCATGCGCGGGTAATCCACTGGCGGACAGGAAATCTGCTCCGGTACCTCGTCCACCACGGCCTCTGCGAAGACCTGCTCCAGATCGACCGGGCCGGTCCCGCCCTCGACCCCGCTGAATACGCCGCCCTCGACGCCAACTCCGCTGTAGTCGCGCGGATCGAAGCGCTCCTCGAGGTCGACCGGGGGAATCTCTGTGGGGATCTCAACCGGTGCCATGAGAACCTGGAAACCTTGCGGCGGGGGATTGAGCGAGGTGATGATCGGAGGCGGCTCCTCCTCCTGTTCCGGCTCTTCCTCAGCCTCAGGCTCGTCCAACACCAGCATGATGGTGTCGAGGTCGACAGAGCTCACTTCCTCGGCCACTCCCATCGTCGCCATCACCGCGGCAATGATCAGGACGGTCTGGGCGATGGTGGACGTGAACATGCCCAAGATCGTGCCCTTGAAGTCCCGTCTTCCGCGTCGATCGGATTCGACCAAAACGTCAAACACGCCTTACCTCCAGGTCCACGTTGGCGGTCGAGACAATTCTACACCGCCGTGCACACGCTTGGCTACCAGCAAACTGGGCAAGAGCTTCAAGCGAGATTACAAAACGCTAACAATCCCGTTACGGGACCTGCTCTGTGGCCTGCGGCGCAGAAATCCTGGGTGAAGTGCGCCACATCCGCCGTCGGGGGAACTGACCCGCCGGCGCCCCAGGCGCTAGAAGTGGGACTCATCCTCGTCCGGGCTCAGCGGCAGGACGACCGTAAATGTGGTCCCCTTGCCCGGCTTGCTCTGGACTTCGATGGACCCGCCGTGCGCCTCCGCTATCCACTTGCAGATGGCGAGTCCCAGCCCGGCGCCGGGCCGCGAGCCGGTGCGGCTCCTGGCCGGATCGGCACGCCAGAAGCGGTCGAAGATGTTCTCGAGGTCTCCGGGAGCGATCCCCATCCCCGAGTCGCGCACGGTGAGGACCACCTTCCCATCCTCCAGCGCCGATCCGATCCCGACTTCGCCACCGGCGGAGGTATACTTGATGGCGTTGGACAGCAGGTTCTGGAGCAGCTGGCGCAAGCGGCCCTGGTCTGCATGCATGCGGACCGGTTCCGGCGGCACTTCGACGGAGACCTGGACCGAGGCCTGCTCGCCCAGAATGCTCGCGGTCTCGGCCAGCTCGGCCAGCATCTCCCGCAAATCGAGATCATCGAGATGCAGCGGGGCCCGGCCCTCGTCCGCCCGAGCCAGGGTCAGCAGGGAGTCCACCAACTCGGTCATCCGGTTCACCTCGAGCAGCGTTTCATCCAGGGTTTCCATCACGTCCGGCGACGTGGTCGGGTGGGTGAGTGAGCGCTCGATCCCGGACCGCAACACCGTGAGCGGCGTCTTGAGTTCGTGGCTCGCATCGGCCGTGAAGCGGCGCAGCAGACCGAAGGAATGCTCGAGGCGGGACAGCATTGCGTTCAGGGTTATCGTCAGCCGCGCCAATTCGTCATACGAAGTCGGCTCCGCCAGGCGCCGATGCAGGCTGCGACCGTCGCTAATCGCCTCTACCTCGTCCACGATGAGATCGACCGGCCTCAGCGTGCGCCCCACGAGCAGATACCCGATCAGAAGTGACACCACGAGAATGAAGGGGATGGTCCAAAGCATGGCGGTGAGCAGCCGTGGAGGGCTGACGGCGAAGCCGGAGGTCGGCGCCGCCGAAACGACCGCGGCCACGTTTGGACCCGCCTCCGAGATGGGCCGGACGAAGTAGCGCACCTGCCCAACGGGCGCCGCGAGATCCACGAGCCCGAATCCGCCCGTAACCGGGTCCTCGGCCACGTCGATCAACGCCCGCGCCGAACCGAACGGCAGCGACCGGGCTTCGGCCGACAGGTGGAGCAGCGCTCGCTCCGCCCCCACCACGATCACGTAGCCCGGCACGCCCTCCAGCAGGGACGCGACGTCCGGGGTCAGCACCGGTCTCCCCAGCGGATCGGCCACCACAACCCGCTCGCGCGCACGGAACGACTCACCCAGGATCGCCGCGATCAGATCCGACTCGACCCGGACCCGGCTGTCGAGCTCGGCGAATGCCCGGGAGCCCTGCGCGATGTAGATGATGCCCGCGTATACCAGGAGGGTGGCGCCCAGCGCCATGGCATAACCGACCGCGAGGCGCGCGCGGATGGTTCGCATCTGTCCTACTCCGCCTTCAGCACGTACCCGACGCCGCGGATGGTGTGAATCAGCTTGGGGCTGCGGCCTTGGTCCAGCTTCTTGCGCAGGCGGTTGATGACCACATCCACGATGTTGGTACCCGGGTCGAAGTGGTAATCCCAGGCGTACTCGGTGATCAGCGTGCGGGACATCACCCTGCCGGCATTGCGCGCGAGGTACTCCAGGACCGCGTACTCCTTCGGGGTGAGCTCCACGACCCCGTCGTCGCGGCGCACCTCGTGCCCGCCGGTGTCCACCACGAGGTCGGCGACCTGCAGCACGGGCGGCACTATCTCCTTGGGGCGCCGTCCCAGCGCCTCAACCCGGGCCAGCAGCTCCTCGAAGGCGAACGGCTTGGTGACGTAGTCGTCGGCCCCGGTGCGCAGCGCTTGGACCTTCGACTCCACGGCGTCTTGCGCGGTGAGCACGAGCACCGGCGTCTCGATGCCCCTGTCCCTGAGGGTGCGTAGCACCTCGATCCCCGACATCTCGGGGAGCCTGAGGTCCAGCACGATCACGTCGTAACTCGCCTGCGAGGCGCGTTCGAGCCCTTCCTTTCCCTCCTCAACGAGATCCACCTGATAACGCTGCTCCTCGAACCCACGCCGGACGAACTGCCCGACCGTGCGGTCGTCCTCGACGACGAGGACCTTCATGCGTGGATCGCGGCAGTGCCGCCAAGGGGGAGGAACACCTGGAACACGGACCCCTGCCCGATCTGCGAGTCCACCAGCATGCGCCCCCCGTGTTCCTGCACGATCCCATAGCAGATGGACAGCCCCAGCCCAGTACCCTGGCCAGGGAGTTTGGTCGTGTAGAACGGCTCGAAGATCTTCGGCAGATCCTCCCGCGGTATCCCCATTCCGGTGTCCTGGAATGCCACGACGACCTCGTCGGCGCGCAGCGGATTGACGTAGGTCCGCACCGTCATGATGCCCTTCCCCTCCATCGCGTCGATCGCGTTGAGCATGAGGGAAAGGAACACCTGGATGAGCTGCTCGGCGTTCCCCTGGATAGTGGGCAGCCCGTCGGCCATGTCCCGCTCGAGCGTGATGCGCTTGAACTTGTCGTGGTGCTTCACCAGGAAGAGCGCGTCCTCGACGACCTGGTTCACGTCGCTCTCGCGCTTCGCGCGCGCCATGGGCCGCGAGAAGTCCAGCAGCCCGTCCACGATCGACTTGCAGCGGGCCAACTCGGATTCCATGATGCGCAGGTACTCGTCGAAGCCCTGCCGTTCGATCGTGGGGAGATCCTCGGCGCGCAGCGTCAATGCCTCTACACACGCCCCGAGGGTGGCGAGCGGGTTGTTGATCTCGTGCATCACACCGGCCGCCAGCTGACCCACGGCCGCCAACTTCTCCGAGTGCGACACCTGCTGCTGCACCTTCTTCCAGTCGGTGATGTCCTCACCGATCGTGATGACGTGACTGACGTCCTCGTCGTTCACGCGCATCGGGACTTTGGTGACCCGGTAGTGGCGCAGCTCTCCCGAAGCAGTGGACTCCGTCTCAACCTGCTCCATCTGACCCGTGGTGAAAGCGCGGTCGAACTCGCGCTTGAGGAGCACTCGGGGCTGGCGGTGCAGTACCTCGAATACCGTGCGTCCAAGCACCTCGCCCCTGGCGACGCCGCTCGTTCCCGTCTCGCGCTTCCGGTTCCAGGCCTGAATGCGGTACTCCCGATCGATCACGTAGAGACCGACCGGCAGCGAGTCGATGATCTTCGAGGTGAAGCGCCGCTGGGACTCGATCTCGCGCGTGCGGGCCGCGACCTCGCTGGCAAGGTCCTCGGACAGCTCGAATGACGCGATGAGGGGAGAGAGGATGTTGGCGATGATCTCGACGAGGCCTCGAAGGGCGGCCGTGCTCTCGCCGTCGGCGATCCGCGCCTCGAGCAAGCCCAGACGCTCGCCCTCGTACGCCAGCGGCAGGCGCAGATGCCAGGCGTCCCCCTCACGCTCCGCCTGCTCGGTGCCGGCGACCCAGCGCCCGACGTCCTCGGCTGGCAGGTCGGCGGGGGTGTCGAACCCCTCGCCGACGATCGCCCGATAGGCAGTGCCGTCGGCGGCGCGCATCCAGATGCGGCAGTGGTCCGCCCCCAGGCCCCGCGCCAGAACGCCGGCAACCCGGGTGAACACCTCTTCGGAGCCCATTCCGGCGGCCAGGTACCCGGCCACGTCGGCCAGGATTCTCAGCCCGCGCTCGTCGAGCGGCTCACCCAATTCGGGGAGTGACTGGGATTCGCTGTCTGTTTGTGTCATCGTCGTCAACGTAGGGCCGGTTGGGCGTCGCTACAAGTGATACGCCCTTCGTGTGAGCGCCGCGTCAGAGATCCTGTGCGTTTTCCTCCCTTGTGTTCCCCAGCCCGTCATAGCTAATTACTGTCCCACAAAGGGATTACGTGAACCCCGTCAAATCTGGCAGCCATCAGGAGCAGCGCAACATGGCATACGACCTCCCGAACCTCCCGTACTCCTACGACGCCCTCGAGCCGCACATAGATGCGCGCACGATGGAGATCCACCACGGCAAGCACCACGCAGGCTACGTAGCCAAGCTGAACGCGGCGCTGGAGAAACACCCGGACCTCCAGGGCCAGAGCGTCGAGGACCTCATCAGGAGCATCGCCGGCGTGCCCGAGGGCATCGGCACTGCCGTCCGCAACAACGGCGGCGGGCACGCGAACCACTCGCTGTTCTGGACCGTGATGGGTCCGGGTGGCGGCGGCGAGCCCGGCGGCAAGCTGGGTGACGCCATCAACTCCACGTTCGGCGCCTTCGCGACGTTCAAGGACCAGTTCTCCAACGCGGCCGCCACTCGCTTCGGCAGCGGTTGGGCCTGGCTGGTGGCGAGTGGCG
This sequence comes from Gemmatimonadota bacterium, assembly GCA_039587315.1. Classification (GTDB taxonomy): domain Bacteria; phylum Gemmatimonadota; class Gemmatimonadetes; order Gemmatimonadales; family GWC2-71-9; genus WVYX01. Next base: position 36,138 of record JBDHIS010000003.1, read on the forward strand.
GCAAACTCACCGTGGAGAGCACACCCAATCAGGACAGCCCCCTGATGGAGGGCAGGACCCCGATCCTGGGCCTCGACGTGTGGGAGCACGCGTACTACCTCAAGTACCAGAACAAGCGGCCGGACTACGTCGCGGCCTGGTGGAACGTGATCAACTGGGACGAGGTCGCGAAGCGCCTCGAGGCGGCAGGCTGACGAACGGAGCGAGATGCGCAAGACACTACTGACGATCCTGGCGGTTGCGGCTCTCGCCGGAGGTGGGGCTACCTCGGCTCGGGCCCAGACCAGTGCGATCCTGATCTTCGCGCAGGGAGCCAGGTGGTGGCCGGTCTCGGAGCTCTCGGAGTTGGGCGACAGGTTCGCCGCTTCGTGGAGCTATGGAGCCGGCATCGGCTGGCAGTTCCACGACAAGGCCGCGCTCCGCATCAGCGGCTCGACGGTCTCGACCAACTGGGTGGGCGATCGGCTGTTCGAGATCTTCCCCGAGGTCACGGACCGCAATTTCCGCCGCAACTACTTCATGGCGGACGTCCAGCTCGGCTGGCCCACGGCGAGCGGATTCGTGCCGTACATATACGCCGGCGGCGGAGTCGTTTACACCAACCCCGCTGACGACGCGTTGGATGGGTTCACCGACTTCACGGGCCGGTTCGGGGCCGGCTTCAACATGATCACCAAGTTCGGTGTGTGGTTCCTCGAGGGGGACATGGCGGGCTGGCGGCTCAGCTCGATCGACGTGGAGTTCTACGGCCTCAAGATCGAGATCTCGGCCAGGCTCGGCTGGGCACTCGTAATTCCCTACTAGGCGACAGCGCCATCAGAAGCACGGGCGGGCAGGAGGTGTGAATCACCCCCTGCCCGTCGCTTCGTCTCGGCATGTATGGAGCGGATGGGGCTCGAACCCACGACCCCCGGCTTGCAAAGCCGGTGCTCTCCCAGCTGAGCTACCGCCCCGTATCGGACGGTCTACAAGATAACACGGCTCGTCAGCGCGTCACCTTCCGGAAGCTGAGATTGCGGGACCTCCCGTTCGAAATCAGCATCTCGTTGACGGTGCCGCTCTCGTCCCGCACGAACTTCACCTCGCGCAGGAACCAGGCCTCTCCGCGGAACTCGTCCTCCAGCAGCGGCAGAAGCACGATGTCGCCGTGGCGTCGGTGTCCGGCGATGAGGTCTCCGTCCTCGGCCCTCATCTCGTAGCTGCTGTCGAGCTCCTCGCTGTAATAGCGTCCCTCGTAGGCAGGCAGCTCCTCGGGGGTCGGAATCCTGAGCTCCACGCGCTCGCCACGAATCCGCCGGTACTCGATGTGCGTGACGGCGCCGGTAGTGTCCCGGCGAATGTGGACCGAGGCTCCGTAGGCCGGCACGTAGAACTCGGTCCGGGAAACCGCGCGCGTCGGGAACCGGTCTTCGGCGGTGGCCTGGACCATGAGGCTGTCCCGCTGCCGGGTCAGCGTCACCAGCCACCCGGGCCCCAGCTTGTAGGTGCCGGCGTACTCATCCAGCACCTCCGTCGGCACGTCCACCTCGGGCAGCAGCGCCCAGTTCGTGGCCACGGCGCGCTGTCCCTCCAGTTCGCCGGCCAGGTAGATGTCTGCCACCTGATGCGCCCGCCTGCCCGCCGCTACCCGGGAGTCGTTGCTCAGGACGACGACCCCGAAGCGCTGCACCGGGAAGTGGAGCAGGAACGTGCGGAAGCCCTCCCACGATCCACCGTGACTCACCGTCGGCAGCCCGCGGTAATCCCCGAGGTTGAGTCCGAAAGCGTAGCTAATGCGTTGTCCGTTGTTGAGCACACCCTGCGTCCTCATCAACCGGATGACGCTGTCGCCTCCCACCACCGGGTCGTCGAAGTTCATCAGCCACTTCGCCATGTCGTCGACGGTAGTGAACAGCGAACTGGATCCCAACGCGGTCAGACCGTTCGCGAGGTTGGTGAATGCGCTGTCGCTGCGGCCGTAGGCGACGGCACGGTTGGGCACCAGTTCCGTGTGGTCGTCCTGGAAGTGCGTGTCCCACATCTCGAGCGGCGCAAAGATGTTTTGATCCGTCCACTCCCGGAACGACATCCCGGATACGCGCGCCACGAGCTCAGTCAACAGGTTGTAGCCTGTGTTGGAGTAGGAGTATGCGGATCCCGGAACGAAGTTGAGTGCGCGCTGGTGCCACACCATGCGGAGGATCTGGTCGAACGTAATCACATCGTCCATGCGCCAGCCGGCGACGGCGAGTGTCCCCGGCCAGTCCCGGATCCCGCTCATATGGTGCACGAGGTGGCGCACCGTGATCGTGGTGCCGAAGTCCGGTACCTCCGGTATGTAAGTCCGGATGTCCTCGTCGAGGGAGATCGTCCCGTCCTGCACCAGCATGGCGATTGCCATGCCGGCGAACTGCTTGGAGACCGACGCCACGTCGAACACGGTGGCCGGCGTAACCGGGAGCCCGTACTCGAGGTTGGCGCTGCCGTAGCCGCTCCGGTACAGGACCTCGCCGTGTCTCACGACCACGATTGCCGCTCCCGGGGAGTCGGGCGCGTCGAGGTCGTTGAAAAAGACGTCGACCTGGGCCGAGAGGTCCCGCGCGTTCTGGGCGACCAGCGGCGCTGCGAGCCCGAAGACGGCCGCGAGGAGCAGTGGAGTCGTCTGCCGCATCATCGTAAGCCTTGAATCCGTAGAGTCACACGCGTTCCTCGACTAAGACCGATCAGGCACTTCAAAGGTTGCACTGTTCCGGGCCAACTGTCGAGCGTCTGCCGCAATCCGGTTGCCGCCATCCTCGTGAGGGCGTAGTGTATGAGGTGATGAAGATTACCCCTCTGTCGGGAGGTCCAAGCATGCGAGTACTGCTGGCGTTCGGGATGTTGCTCGTGGCGGCGCCCGCCACGGCTGCGGCCCAACAGTGCTGGTACGATCTCGGCACCAAGGAGCAAGGCAATCCCACCGCGCTCCGCGCCGAGCTGCAGCAGCTGGTCGAGCAGGGGCACTGCAGGATCCTGGGCATCGTCTGGCGCCTCGAGATAACCGCGGAACATCCGACGCCGCTGCTTTGGGACGAGGACGCCCAGATGCTGTGGCGCATACACGTACAGCGTGAGACCGCCGGGTGGGAGGGCTGGCCGGGCTCCAGCAGAGAGGCCGTTCTCTCCTCGAGTTACGTGGGGGTGGTATCGCACGGGGTCATGAGCGGGAACGGCAAGGTGCCGGTCTCGGAACCCGCGCGGCAGTTCGGGAGACAGCACGGCGGAGCAGCCTTCGCGGTAGCGTTCTAGCAGGTTAGACCGCGGCGCGGCGTGCGCCGAGTGAGTTGCCGGGCGGCGCCCTCGATGGGTGCCGCCCGGTGCGCCATTCCGACCTACCAGGCGATCCCGTAATCCTCGCCGTAGTCGCTGGCCCCACCCCAGAAGCTCCCGTGCTCCCAGTCGAAGTAGATCGCCGTGATCGGGCCGGAGGTGCGCTGGCGAAAGTCCAGCGCGTAGCCCATCTCACGCAGATCCCGCCGGACCCACGTGGGCACCAGCTCGTTGAGGGTGAGCCCGCCCGGCCGCGACTCGTGGCCTGCGAACGAGCTTCGCATCTGGTAGGACGTGATGTTGGGCGCTTCGGCTGCCTCCTGCACGTTCATCCCCCACTCGACCACGTTGAGGAAGAACTGGAGCAGGTTCTGGTCCTGTGTGTCACCTCCCTGCACCGCGAATGACAGGTACGGCCTTCCGTCCTTGAGAGCCAGACCCGGGGTCAGCGTCGCACGCGGCCGCTTGCCAGGCTCGATCACGTTGTAGGGGTTCTCGCTCTCGTCCAGCACAAAGCTCTGCGCCCGCTGGCTCATCCCGACCCCGGTGCGGCCCGCGATCACGGCTGGTATCCAGCCGCCACTCGGGGTCACTGAGACGACCCAGCCCTCCTCGTCGGCCGCCTGGATCGAGGTGGTGCCGGTCCTGAAGATCTCGTCGAAGTCGGGGTCCATGGCCGACACGTCCTCGGCCTCTCGCTCACCCCACAGCTCGAGCAGGTGCAGGAACGGATTCGTCTGACCCATGAACGGATACGGGTCGCCGGGGCGAACGCTGGCGTCGTTTCGCTCCCAGTCGATCTCGGCGGCGCGCTCGCGCGCGTATTCCTTTGAGAGCAGCCCCTCGACGGGTTCGTCCGGCGGGTAGTAGGGATCGCCGTAGTAGAAATCCCGGTCGGCGAAGGCGAGGTTCATGGCTTGATATAGCGCGTGGATGTAGCGCGTGCTGTTGTATCCCATCGCCTCGAGATCGATGCCCTCCAGGATGTTCAGCGCCTGCAGCATCACCGGGCCCTGGACCCAGGTCGTGAGCTTATAGACCTCGATCCCCTTGTACGTCGTCATCACGGGCTGCTCGACGTGGACCTGCCAGCCCGCCAGATCGTCCATCGTGAACAACGCGCCCTCCTCCCGCGCGCCCCGCACGAACTCTCGCGCTATGTCGCCCTCGTAGAAGCGATCGTATGCAGCGTAGATCGCCTGCTTGCGGTCTTTGCCAGCGGCGAGCGCGTCCCGCTCGGCCTCGACCAGCTTGCGCAGCGTCTCGGCCAGATCAGGCTGGCGGAAGATCTCTCCCGCCCGCGGAGCCTCGCGCTCCTCGCCTGGGTGGGTGAGGAACACTTCGCGCGAGTAGCGCCACTCGCCGATCATCTCCTTCCGCCACTCGATGGAGTTGGCGGCCTGGGCCTCGATCGGATAGCCCTCCGCCATCTGGATCGAGGGCTCGAGCACCTCCGCGAGGCTGAGAGTGCCGTACTCCGCCAGCATCACGAGGAGCCCCCCGGGCGTGCCGGGCGTGACCGCCGCGAGCGGCCCGAAGCGCGGCGGGTAGTCGGCGTGACCCTGCTCGCGGTAGAACTCGACCGTAGCCCCGGTGGGCGCCACGCCGAGCGCGTTGATGCCCACGACCTCGCGGGTGTGCGGGTTGTAGATCAGCGCCTGGGTCTCCCCGCCCCACGAGAGCACGTCCCACATCGTGGCCGTCGCTCCGAGCATCGCGCACGCCGCATCCACCGCGTTGCCGCCCCGCTGAAACATCATCGCTCCCGCCGTGGCTCCCAGCGGCTTCCCCGTGATCGCCACCCAGTGGCTGCCGTGCAGCACCGGCTTGGCGGTGCGTTGCGCGTGAGCCTGGGCCGTCAGACAGCTCGCGACGACGAGAAGCGTCGCCGCGTTGCGTATACCGTTATCGGCTCTGAACATCGATCCTCCACACTGACCCCGAGTGAGTTTCAGCTTGCTGCGGGGAAGTTACGCCCGCGCCGGGAACGGCGCATCCGAGGACCGGTTGCGGCAACGCCGCTTCGTGGCAACCCTTCCACCATGACCAAACGCATCTCACTCGCTGTCGCGGCGCTCGCCGTGACGCTGTGCGCCGCCGCGCCCCCGGTCACCCACGCCCAGGACGCGGCTCCCCAGAACGCAGCCTACGCAGCCGACCTGTTCTCGGGACTCGAGTACCGCATGATCGGCCCGTCGCGCGGTGGGCGGGTGACCGCCGTCGCGGGACACGCGGACCTGCCCGGCACCTTCTACATGGGGGCCACGGGCGGCGGCGTCTGGAAGACGACGGACTACGGGCAGGCGTGGCACAACGTGTCCGATGGGTTCTTCGACACGGGGTCCATCGGAGCCATCCGCGTCGCGGATTCCGACCCCGACGTGGTATGGGTGGGAACCGGCTCGGACGGGCTGCGCAGCAACGTGATTGCCGGACGCGGCGTGTACCGCTCGTCTGACGCGGGCGAGACGTGGGACTTCGTCGGACTAGGGGGCGTGGGCCAGATCGGCGCCGTGCTCGTACATCCCACCGATCCGGACGTCGCGTACGTTGCCGCGATCGGGCACGCGTTCGGGCCGGGACCCGAGCGCGGGGTGTACCGCACTACCGACGGCGGCGACACCTGGGAGCAGGTGCTGTTCGTGTCCGACTCGACCGGTGCGGTGGACCTGGAATTCGCGCCGGACGATCCGAACGTGCTCTACGCCGCCACATGGCGCGCCGAGCGGAAGCCGTGGACGATCATCTCGGGAGCCCGAGAGGGAGGCGTCTTCAAGTCCACGGACGCGGGCGACACTTGGAGGCGACTCACGGGTGGCTTGCCGGACGGGTTGGTGGGAAAGAGCGACCTCGCCGTGTCGGCCGCCGACCCCGATCGGCTCTACGTGTTGATCGAGGCCGATACGGGCGCCGGGCTGTACCGCTCTGACGACCGGGGCGAGAGCTTCGAGCTGGTGAGCACGCAGGACGTGCTGCTCAACCGGCCGTTCTACTACACGAACGTGGACGCCGACCCTGGCGACGCTGACGTCGTGTACGTCAACAACGAGCGCTTCTTCAAGTCGACGGACGGGGGAAGGACGTTTGCCCGCCGCCCGACACCGCACGGCGACAACCACGACATGTGGATCAACCCCCGCGACCCAGACCTCTTCATTCAGTCGAACGACGGCGGGGCCAACGTGACGCGGGACGGCGGCGAGACGTGGTCGACCCAGCGCAACCAGCCCACGGCCGAGCTGTACCAGGTGAACCTGGACGACCGCTTCCCGTATTGGGTGTACGCTGGGCAGCAGGACAACTCGACCATCGCGGTGCCGAGCCTACCACCCTTCTATGCGCCTGGCGGGCATGCGGCGTACTGGCGCGCAATCGGTGGGTGCGAGACGGGGCCGGCGGTACCCAAGCCGGGCAACCCGGAAATCGTCTACGCCAACTGCAAGGGACGGTTCGGGCGCTACAACCTTGCCACGGGACAGGAGCAGCAGTACTACGTGGGCGCGCAGAACATGTACGGCCACAACCCGCGCGACCTCATCTACCGATTCCAACGAGTCTCGCCCATCGAGGTGTCACCGCACGATCCCGGCGTCGTCTATCACGCCTCGCAGTACGTGCACCGCACGACAGACGAGGGCCTGACCTGGGAGACGATTTCACCCGATCTCACCGCCAACGAGCCGGACAAGCAGGTGATATCGGGCGGGCCCATCACTCGCGACATCACTGGCGAGGAGTTCTACAGCACGATCTACGCGCTGGAGGAGTCGCCCCTCGCGAGGGGGCTGATCTGGGCCGGCGCCAACGACGGCCCCGTGCACGTCACGCGAAACGGCGGCGTGCGCTGGGACGACGTGACCCCGACCGATCTCCCGCCCGGAGGCCGCGTGCAGTCCATCGAACCGTCGCCGCACGAGGCCGGCAAGGCGTACATCGCGGTGTACCGCTACCTGCTGGGCGACTGGGAACCCTACGTCTTCCGTACTACCGACTACGGCGCGAGCTGGAAGCGCCTCACGACGGGTGACAACGGCATCCCCGCCGATCATCCCACCCGCGCCGTGCGTGAGGACCCGGATCGCGAGGGCCTGCTCTATGTCGGCACCGAGTTCGGGATGTTCGTCTCGTTCGACGACGGCGCGACGTGGCAGCCGCTGCAGCAGAACCTCCCCGTCACCCCCGTTACCGACATCAAGGTGTACCGCGGTGACCTCGTGCTCTCCACCATGGGGAGATCGTTCTGGGTGCTCGACAACCTGTCGCCGCTGCGCCAACTGAATCCGGCGGTGGCGCAGGCGGACCACCACCTGTTCCAGCCGCGCGCCGCCTACAGGATGCGCTACCGCTCGCGTGGCTATGGTGAGCCCCGACCCGAGGAGCCCGAGTACGCGACTCCAGGGGTGATGATCGACTACTACCTCGCCGAGGAAGCCGAGTCTGGGTTGACCCTCGAGATCCTGGATGCCGGCGGAGCCGTCGTTCGCAGCTTCACATCGGCGCCGTCCCGCGACGCACAACGCACGCCCGGCATGGGAGCGCCGCCACGGCAGGCGACTGGCATGGACACCGAAGCGGGCATGCACCGCTTCATATGGGATCTGCGCCACGCGGGCGCGTGGGACCCGCGCACCGACGCGCCGGGTCGGGGCGGCCCTCTGGCGACGCCCGGGTTCTACCGGGCTCGACTGACCGTGGGTGGGTGGAGCGCGGACGCGCCGTTCGCGGTGCTCATCGACCCTCGAGTCGCCGCGGACGGCATCTGGCAATCAGACCTGGACCAGCAGTTGGCGCTCAGCCTCGCGGTGCGCGACGCGATCAGCGACGCGCGTAGAGCCGTAGTCCGGCTCGACTCGGCGCGTGCCGTAGTGGAACTGGAGATCGACAATGCCGACGACGAAGCCGTCGCCGCGCTCAGGCAGCATGACGAGAGGCTCGCTGCGCTGCGGGCGGCGCTGGTCACGGCAGACGGCCGCTACCAGCAGCCGATGCTGATCGACCAGCTGGAGTACCTGTACGAGATGCTCGACCGCGCCGACCAACGGCCGGGCGAGGAGGCTGAGCGCAGGTTCTCGATGCTGCACGGCGAACTGAGATTGATACTGGAGCGGGTCGCCTCTCTGCTCCACCCCGCCTGAAGCGAGAGGGGCGGCGCCGCTCGATTCGCGGCCCCGCCCCCGTTCTATCCGCGGCCCGCGATCACTTCCATTCGGCCACGCCCACCCGCACGAGATCTTCCAGGTAGCGCGCCACTACGTCCTGCGACACCGGGCCGTACTCGGCACTCAGTGCGTCGCGTATCTCGCTCACGGTGAGCTCGCCATCTATGAAGTTCACAAGCTCGAAGCGCTGGCTGCTGTTCAGCGTGAAATCGGGCGACGAGTACCATGCCGCAGCCTCGTCCGGCAGCAGGCTCCCCGGCAGCGCGAACGCCAGCGGCCCTCGAGTCAGGCGCGCGGGAATGCGGTCGTCGTTCGGATAGGGACGGTTCTCGCCTACGGCCGTGACGCCCGCGTCCGCGCGCAGCGCGGTGACTATGGCCCCAGTCTGCTGCAGCAGCACGTCCTGGGCCGCTTCCACCGCCTGAACCACCGCGGGAGCGCCGTTGAACCCAAGTACCGATTCCACCGTCTCGAACTCCCAGGCCGCGGCGTGTGCCACCGTGTTGTACGCCTCGAACCACGCTTCATCGGCGTCCATCCCGGCGTCGGTCAGGAGCCGCCAGGCCCGGTGCCCTGCGCTTCCAAGCCGCCCCGCCGCGTTGGCGCTCACGAGGTACACGAGGTCGAGCGCCTCCTCGTCACTGAGATCCGAAAGGAACAGCGTGGTTGCGGTAGCGATGATCTCCGAGCGCTCGAGCTCCACGGGATCCACCTTGTCCGGCGTGTCATCGGACGTGTGGTGCGTGTAGTCCGGGCTGTGCCCGAACATCATCCCCGGGATCTTCAGGTCTATGAACATCATGTGGTCGGAGCCGCCGCCGTAGCCCGTCACCGCGTAGTTGAAGCGTGACAGGCTGCCACGAGCGGAGCGCACGTCCAGGCCGTCCACCATCTGCGCCATGTTCTCGACCACGTCGTTGAGTGCCGACGGAATGGAGGCGGGCGTGCGCGTCATGATCATGCGCGAGTGCAGCAACTCGAGATGCTCGCCGACCATGTCCATGTTGATGTTTGCGAGAGACGTGCCCCCAAGTCCGGGTCCCACCATCTCCGGGTGCGCGTCGATGTAGGCCATCGTACCGTGCCACTCCGGCACCCACAGGAAGCGGATCGAGCGCCGCGGGCGCTCCATGCGTCCCTCGTCGATCAGGGATCGCAGCGTGTTCGCCATGTCGAGGATCGCGGCGGACCCGCTCGCGTTGTCGTTGGCCGACTCCTTGGGATGGTCGAGGTGCGCACTGATGATGATCTCCTCGTCGGGTAGCTCCGAGCCCTCGATGCGCGCCACGACGATGTCCATGTAGTACGGCTCGAGGCCGATGCCTTCTACACTCCCGTGCATCACGACGCGCTGCCCCCGCTCCAACATCGAGCGCAGCCGCTCGCCCTGACGGTTGGAGATGTTGAAGCCGAAGGTGACGTGATCGACTTCGTCGGGGAGGGGCCACATTCCGGTGTACTGCAGCATGTCCGGGAACAACTTGGCGCGGTCGTCGTCCAGATAGGCCACCACGGCAGCCGCTCCGTACTTGATCACGGCGAGCCGGTGCACCGAGCCACCGTACCCCGTCGCGAGCACGAGCTTGCCGCGTACGTCCTTGCCGTCGTAGTCCGAGTCCCGGGTGCCCGACCCCACCCAGACGAGCTCGGCCGTGACGTCACCGGGGTTGGAGTAGGTGATCACGCTCATCGCGACCTCGGGGTAGCCCACGATGCGCTCGTCGTAGGGCTCGACCATGCGCAGCTCGGCGCGCGTAATGTCCCATCCCGACGGTGACTGCCAGGTTTGGTACTCGATCCTGCCGTCCGAGGGATAGGACTCGATGAACGCTTCGTCCTCCGAGAATCCCGCTGCGCGCAGCTGCTCCAGCACGTAATGGGCCGACGCGCGGTAGCCGCGCGAGCCCTGGATGCGGCTATGACGCGTGATCTGGATGACGTGATCCTTCGCCGTCTCTCCGCTCAACGCCTCGTGCAGCAGATCGCGCCGCTCGCCGTCGAGCAACGGGACGTACTGCTGCGCTTGGGTGGTCGGGGACAGAGCGAGAGTAACGAGTAGAGCCGACGTGCAAAGCCGGATCATGGGGATGACTCCCGAGTCGAGGTTGATAGCTGCAACAATACCGCGGCGGAACCGCCGGCGTCAGCTGCCCTCTTTGTGAATCCCCGTCCAGCGGAAGATGTCCTCCATGAGGCACCACTTCGTCAGCGAAGACTGAAGCAGGTTCGCTCCCACGAAGGCCGTGAACAGGAACCAGTACGGGCTCACCCACCAGCCCAGCGCCAGGCTCACCAGCACGAACGTTCCAGCGATCATCCGGATCTTCCGGTCCAACGTCATGTGAGGCTCCCGTCTAGAAGGTGTACCGTAGCCGGCCGTAGATGTTGGAGTTCTGCTCGAGTTGGCCGAAGAAGCCGCTCTCGCTTCCCGCCATGATGTTGGCACCGAGGTCCAGCCTCACGGCATCGCTCCAGGCGTAGCTGAACGACGGTCGCAGGTGCGTGTCCGCATCGCTTGGTGAGACGAACGCGAACAGCGACAAGATCATCGTCTCCTGACGAAACCGATACGTGGTCCGCAGGGTGAAAGTGTGGTGCAGCTCGTCCGGCTCAAACTGCGGATACGGAGAGTTGGCAATTAACTCGTCGTATGCAAGCGTCCATTGCAGGAAATATTGGAGTCCCAGTGTGAAGTTGGCGAGCAGCTCGCGCTCGTATCCCAAGAGGCCGCGAATCTGGGCGTTGGGGACGTTGGGATCGGTACCCGCGCGGTCGTCCATGGAATCGTAGTACGACCCCTCGAAGTTCCCGATGCCGCCGGCCGCCGTGCCCCGCACGCTGGCCCCGTAGGCGCCGAGTCGCGAGAAAGTCGGCGTGTCGAGTACGGGATCAAAGGCCAACGGCCGCTTGGTGAAGCCGACGTACCCGTACAACGCGATCTCGTAGCCTCCAAATGTACGGTAGAGACGTCCCGCAAACTCACCGTTCTCGAGCGTCTTCGCGGGCTCGTCGGCGGTCAACGGCTGACCCATACTCTCGGCGCTCACCAGCCCCGGCAGCGACGGATCGAAGTACGAGAGCCGCACACCCGTGATGTACCGGTCGGGCGTGAACGCCGGGGTCCATACCACGTCTAGGTTCACCGGTTTCGGATACATGCTGAACTTCACGGAATTCGACGGTGCCTTGAGGAACTCCGGCGCCCGTCCGATGAAGAACGACACGAAGTCCTTCGGGAAGAGGTCGTTCAGGAAAATGAGATCACCGGTGCCCCAGGTGAGCACCTGCCTCCCGGCGCGAACGTCCAACCACGAGCTCGCGTGCAGGGTGATCACCGCCTGCCGGATGTCGATCACGACCTCGTCTATCACGTCGTCCGCCACCAGATCGCCCTTGAAGGACAGCTCCGCCAGGTCCGTATAGTGGGAGATGTCGAGCCGAAACCTCGCCTCAGCGAGCACGAAGTCGTCCGAGATGACCGGGTCCTCGAGGAACCGGCTCGACACGGCCGCCTCGCCGAACCCGTGTATCTCCACCGGCTCCTGTCCCAGGGACGCCGATGGGGGCGCCATCAGGATCCCCGTGATCCACAGCCCCCGCCTCCATGAGCGCATCACGCTAGTTGACGGAGAACCACTGCCGTGACGGACTTCGCAACGTGCGCTCGGTGAATACACTCTCCGGCATGCCCAAGTCGTACTCCACATTGCCGAATTCGGAGACGGTACTGCCGCCTGAGCGGAGGTCTGACACCCTCATCGTGGTCACCGTTGGGTGTCCTCCGACCACGGTAACCTCGAGCGCCTCGATTCTCCGGTAGACCTCTCCGCTCTCGTCGACGTACTCCATCTTGACTGGGAGGAATGTGTCCTTGTCAATCCACACCGTCCACGAACTGAACTCCACCGATCCAGCGTCCACCGGCGTGTTCCTCACCACATAGAACGCCTCGGTAGTCTCAGTGAGTTCGTGGGAGTCCTCCTCCACGCCGCGACCCGACACATCCTCGTATGCGAAGTGCGACCCGACGAAGCTGGTACGCTTGTCCCCCGCGGCGATGCGCCGCACGAGATCCAGGCTCGGCAGATACAGCCAACGGTCATCGTCGGCCCCCACATGTTTCTTCACCAGGAAGACCGTGTTGCGCACATCCGCCGGACGATCGAACAGGAGCGCGTAGTCTTGATCGCCGCCGTCAACCACGTCTCGTCGCAAGATCACGAACCGCCGAGCCCGCTCCCGACCCTGAGCATCAGTGATCGTCATGCGTACGCGCGCGCGGCCGTCGGCCCCTGCGTAGTACGCAGCCAAGTTGGCGCGCCGCACGATCTCCTGAACGTCCGTGAGATCTTGTGCGGCTAAAGGTCGAATAGGCAGACACGACGCGATGACCGCCGCGATCAACCAAGCTCCACGGTATTTCATCACGTACTCTCCATATTAGGCGCCCTCGCCGAACAGTCTCCGCCTCAGTAGATGCATGCTGCCCGGCAGTAGCACCACCGTCACGGCGCACGACACCGCCATGATGGCGGCCAAGAAGAAGCCAACCGTATTGTAAGGGACCAAGGGTGAGGCCAACAATGGTAGAAAACCGATCGCGATCACAATCGCGTTTCGCGCGATTGCACGTGCCGGCTCCGCGAACATCTGGCTCACCGTCAAGCGCCAGTTACGGGTTTCCCGCTGAGTCGCGCGCGTACGTTGCAGAAAGTGGATCGCGAAATCCACAGAGAGTCCAAGCGTGAGGGCGCTGAGTACTGCAACGGGCATATCGTAGTCCTTGCCCACGAGACCAATGAGCCCGTAGATGGACCCGATCGTAACCGACAACGGGAGCATCGCGAGCAGGGCGAACCAGACCGACCGGAACAACACCAGCATCATGATGAACACGATCACGAAACTCCCCAACAGGGCCCGCAGCATCCCGCTCACCATATCGTTCTGCCAGACGACGTTGAGATAGGTGAGACCAGCCCAGCCCACCGAGATCCCTTCAGGTGGCGGCTGTGCTTCCAGGTAGCGGTCCACCCGCTCCGTCACGCGGCGCATATCCTGGTTATCGCCGCTCCTGAGCTGCAGCCAGATATTGGCCGCGCGGTAATCAGGGGTTACGAAGTGCCATAGATCCTGCGGCCGGTGAGACGACTGGTAGCTCAGCAGCGTCTGGGCCACCCCGCTGGCGGTGGGCGGGATCGTGAAGTACTCGGGATCACCCTCACGAAGCTCGCGATGCACCGTTTTGACAATATCCGTGAGAGCATTGGACTTGCCGACCAGCTCGGAGCGCTGCAATTCCGCCTGCAGCCCGCCGATGAACGCGAGCGCCTCCGGCGCCAGGAAGAACTTGCCCTGGGCTTCGGCATCCTCCAACCGCACCAACACTTCGTCCCACAACTCCGCCTCGTCATCTCCAGCGACGTCGAGTTCGTCCAACACCGCGTCGATGAGGGCCGTGACGTGCTCACCCCTCTCCAGGGTCCCGACCGACTGATGCAGCTCGCTCCACCGGGCGCTCACATCCACCCGCCCGTCGTCCGCTGCCTCACTCAGGAACTCCACGATCATGCCCGCCAGCTCATGCGTGTCGCTTGTGTCCGCCATCTGCTCGAGCACGAGGAACGCGTTGTACGTGCCGCCGAAGTGCGCGTTGAGCACGCGATCCGCCACCCGGATGCTGTGGTCGGGACGAAACCACCGCACCGGATTGTCGTTGATGCGAATCTGCGCGATGCCAAAGGCGCTGACCGCGACAACAATGAGCGTGATGCTCACGATCATCTTGGCACCTGATAGCGTTCTGGGACCAAGAGCCCCAAGCAGGCGGACTAGCAGGCCACCGTCCTTCGGTGCCGCATCCCGTCGTCCGAGCTTGGCGATGCTCGCATCGCTCAACAGCGCGATGTACGCCGGAATGAACGTGACGGTGAGTAGGAACGCCAGCGTGATACCGACGGCAACAAACACCCCGAACACCCGGACCGGCGGGATTGGTGCGAACGCGAGCGACGCGAAACCGGCGGCCGAGGTCAGCGACGTATAGAGCATGGGCGTGAACAAGCTCTTCATCACCCGGTCAACGGCCTTCAAGCGATCGCCGATTCGCGGGTACACGTCCGAGAACTCGCTGAGAATGTGGACGGAGTCGACGACGGCTATCGGCATGAGGAAGATCGGAATCATGGAACTCATGATGTGTACGGTGAATCCCAGGCCGATCAGCAGACCCATCGTCGCAATCACCGTCACCATTGCAACGATCATCGGTGCGACGATCAGAAGAACGCTGCGGAAGAAGAACCACATGAGGAGAAAGACCAGCAGGCCGGCGAGCGGCGCGGCTATCCCCATTTGCTTGTGCATCTCGACGCCAAACGTATCCTCAGCGACAGGTAGACCGGTGATGAAGTACTCCTCCGGGCCGTCGAACGAAGCGATGATTCCCTCGATCTCAGCAGCGACCCGGTGACTCGCTCGCTTCTGCTCGATGGGGACGTAGATGCCCACCGCCTTGCCGTCCTCACTGAGGAGCGTACCGTCGATCGTGGGAAGCCGCGCGGCAGCAGCACGAATGGCGCGCGCCTCCTCACGCGTGGCCGGCGGATGGCCCATCAGCCAGTCAAACCGCACAACCCCGGGGCCGCCCTGAGATATGTTGTCGACCGTAGAGATCGAGAGTAGTTCCTGCCTAATGACACCATCGATCTGAGCGATCTCGCGCGTGAGTTCGTGAATCCGCCCGAGCGAAGCCGGATTGAACACGCCGTCGGGATCCTGTTCATTGACGACGCCAACGACGATCATGTCATACAGCGTAAAGCTGCGTTTTACCTGATTGTGAAAGACGCGCGCACCCTGGTCGGCTGGCAGCATGTTCTCCGGATCGGTGTCGATCACGATCCGCGGAATCTGGCTCCCGAGCGCAAGAACGAGCGCAGCCACGGCGAGCATGACGGTCCAGGGGTGCTGGATAGACCAGGCGACGAGGTTCTGGTGCAGTTTCATCGGGCTAGCCTTTGAGCGGCGTCAGCGTGGGAACCGGTTCGGTCCCATACGGCGGATCGTCCAAGATCATTAGTATAGCCGGGTTTCGGATTTCGTCCACGCGGGGGATGAGGAGGCGGCGACACGGTCCCCTCACAGTGAATCGGCTCCGTCCGGGCGTGCCCGGGCGGAGCCGATTGTGTTCGGGGTCGGGCGTGGACTACCGCATAGCGTCTCCCGTGCGCGTCGCGCAGAAGTAACCGCGCACTTCGCGTCCGAACATGCCGCTGCGCCACTCCCCGGCAAAGTCCCCGTCCGACATGTTGCGCACGGCCATCACCATGTACGCCCCATCGAAGGCGACCACGTCGCGGCGGTTGGCCTCGGAGCCGAAGCGGAGTAGAATCATCGCATGCTCGGCTCCATCTCTCACGCCGCGGCTCTCCATTACCATCACGCCGGGGCGCTCGGGGTCGAGCGATGACAGATCACCCGCCGCCACCGCGCCTACCAACTCAAGATCCAGGCCGGACGCGCCGTAGAGCGGGACGCTCACCCGATTGTCCGTCTCGAGCCCAGGGGGCGCAAACTCCCTCAGATCTCCTGTCTGCTCCAGCAACCTGAGCTGACCGCTGGTCTGACCGCCTGACCTGTCTCCACTTGTCGCCACCAGCGTAACGGCGTACTCGCCGCTGCGGCCATCCATCGTGGCGTCGGTTGCGAGCGATCCGGTCGTGGGCTCACAGCCCACGGCAGTCGCCTGCTGCCCACCCTGCTTGGTCGAGCAGCCGGTCGCGAGGGCAACCAGGAGCAGCGCCGCGCAGATTCTGAGTCGTGGAGTCACGCTCGCCCCCTCACTTCAGCCGGTAAACGATGCGTCCACCCGCGTCCACCGCGTAGATCGGGCCGCCCCAGATGTCGTTCACCAACTCGATGCGGGACGCGCGGGCCGCCAGGGCAGGAGCGGCCGGTACGACGTAGCTGTCGCTCCTCGCCAGGTTCACCTGATAGCCCATGTCCCACAGCGACGCCGGTGTGAGGCGGCTCAGCGGATTGGCCACGCCGCCGTTTAAGAACGGCGTCATCAGCTCGGTCACCAACACGTTCTCGCGCCAGTGGGCGTCGGCCTGGCCGGCCACGGCCGTGTTCTCGACCGGCACCTTGCTGCCGCCCACATAAGCGGTGCCTCCAAGTGAATCGAACTCGGCCCTGCCGATCGGGCCGTCGAAGTGGGTGTCCGCCCCGGAACTGGAGGGCCGCGACGGGTTCTGCAGCAAGCCAAGCGTGCCCCACAGCGTCCCCACACCGATCACGTGCCCCATCTCGTGCAGGATGACGTCGTCGAGCTGGCCCGCTGCGTCCAGCGCCGCCAGATCTGCGTCGTCGAACCGCATCACGCCCAGGATCGTGAGCGACCCCGTGGTGCGGATCAAGCACGGGCCGGCTGAGCCGAGGACCATGCCCGGGCCATCTATCGGCTCCACTTGGGCGATGATGAGCAGATCGTCCACCGTTTCGCTTATCGCGGGGAGACTGTCCATGCCGCACGAAGCCGCCGGCAGCGTGACAGGAATGCTCGGGAGGTTTCCGATGATCAGCTGCTCCCACTGCGCTTCGGCCGAGTTGAACGCTGCAAGCACGGAGCCGGAAAGCGTCGTACCCAGCGCCGGCCTGATCTCGATGTCGTAACTCGAGACCACCCCGCTCGCGTTGAAGGTTAGGGGGTTGCTGGTGACCGGCCCGCCCGTCTCCGTCACCGTCGCTGTGAGCGTGTTGGCGGCAGCGGTCGACTCCAGCACCCAATTGCTCACCTGCGCGACGCCTTGGGAGTTGGTCATCACCGCTTCCGACACGGGGGTGCCGTCACCCGAGGCAACGAACGTGACCTGCGCATTCGGGAACGGCGTGCCCAGCATATCCTTCACGAGGACGGCTGGCCTCACGTTCGTGGCGAAGCCGATGAGTCCGGTCTGGCCGTCGCCCACGAAGACCTCGACGCTCGCCGGGTCGCTGTCCACGGCCGTCGCGCCGATCGCCAGCGGCGACCCCGTGAGCGGCGTCCCCAACAGGTCGGCTGCCGCCTGCATACCCTGTGCTCCGAGGTCGGCACCCAGCGTCCAGTTGGTAGTCGCGAGCCCGTCGCTGTCGGTGTCGTCAGAGGTTGGGCTCACTCCGGCGCCCGCACCGCCCGACGTGATCGAAAAGTCCACCGTGTGGCCTGACACGGCGTTGCCGTGTTGATCGGTCACCTTCACCACGATCGGGGTCACCAGCGTAGAACTGATCTGCTGCGTTTGACCAGCGCCCGACTCCACGGCGATAGCATCGGCTACGTCGGCATTGGCCGTCGCGGTGAATGCGGCGTTACCACTACCCGGCGAAGGAGTTGCGGTCACCGTGTGGGCGCCCGCCAGGGTGCCGAACGTCCACTCGGTGGCCGCCCGGCCGTTCGCCCCGGTCGTCGCGCTTGCCGGCGAGACCGACCCACCTCCCGTGGACGCCGCGAAGTTCACCGTAACGCCCTCGATCGGGTTCCCCTCCGAGTCGTTGATCTGAGCCACGAGAGAGTCGGTGAGAGTCTCGGTGACCCCGGCCGTCTGGGCGTCGCCCGAAGTCTTCTGCACCTGATCCGCGACCTGTCCGACGGTCACCGATGCGGTCCCGTTGATGCTGCCTGACGTCGCGGTAATCGTCGCAGTCCCGTTGTCTTCCGCCGTCACGAGCCCCGACGAAGCGTTGACCGATGCCACAGTTGCGGCGCTCGAGGCCCAGGTGACCGTCTGACCGGTCATCGGGTTGCCGCTCTGGTCCCTCACCGAGGCCGTGAGCTGCGCCGTCAGCCCGAGCGCGTCCAGGGTGACCGGGTTTGGCGTCACGACTACCGTCGTAGGCACGGGCGTGGGCGTAGAGGGGCCCGAATCGCTACAGGCCCAGACAACGAGGACCGCCGCTGCGAGCGTGACGGAGAGGTGAGGGATGCGTCTGTTCATGGGAGACACCGTTGGACAGGAGGTTCGGCTAACCTAACGTGGCACTCGGGATTCGAGCAATAAGGACGTTGGCTCATCCACCCCGGTTTGCGCGGTGAGCCAGCACACATCGGGCCCGTGGCGTAGCCGGTCGACCGGGCAAGTGGTATGGTTCGCAAGAGCCAAAGAACAGGCAGACATGCGGATTCCGACATTGTTGTGCTGTGCCCTCGCGCTCTCGGTAGCCGGCTGCGGGTCGGAGCGGCCGGCCGCGGACGAGCCCCCGGAGGAGATGGCGCCGCCGGCCGACACTGCGGTGCAGGAGGCCGAGCAGCCTGAGCCGGCCGAGGCCGAGGCCAGCCGACCCGACCCCGCCGAAGCCCGGCCGGCGGCGGACCCACCGCCTCCCGCACCGTCCTACCCGCCCGTCGTGGGTGATTGGGAGCTCGAGCTGGACCCGGCGACCCGCGGTCCGCGAACACAGATCCACATTGCGATCGACTCGGCACGGGGCGGGAGCGTGTACGGGCGCCTCACCCGGTACTTCGCGGGGGATTTCGGTCTCGACGTGAGCCAGTTCGACCCGTTTCAGGGAGATCTGAGCGAGGACGGCCAAGTGCGGATCCCGATCAGATCCGGGAAGATCGGCGAGATGCTGCTCGACGGCACCGTTTCCAGTGACACGATCGTGCTCTCGACGTTGCGCATCGGGCCCGACGTGATCGACGCCCGCGGTGGCCGCTGGCTCATGGTGAGGAGGGGAGACAGCTAGGAGCAGCAGCCCTATGGGATCGTGAGCTGCATCCCCGTGCTCGAAACCAGCTCGTAGTCGGGAGCGGACGCCTCCAGCACCTGACCCAGATAGGCCTGGGGCACCTTCGTGTCCGTGACCGAGATGCGCAGCACGGCACCCGGTCCGACGTCTCCGGTCACAACGCCTCGCATCTCGCTCGCACTGATGCGGGTCGCAAACACGCTGCAACCCGCACAAGCCGCGGTCACGGTGTCTATCGTCGTTGGCTCCGCAGCGGTGATCCTGAACGAGAGCGCCCCGAGGTCCTCGACCGGGCTGACCAGGTGCATGGTGAGGTCACCCGCCTGGGGGCCCGAATCGCAGCCGGCCACCAAGGCCACCGCGACCGGGATCAGCAACGCGCGCAGCGCTCTCATCGCTCCACCCCCCTGAGTTCACCCAGCCGCTCGGCGAGCGCCTGGGCGGTGAGCGGAGCGTCGCCGCTGTCCACCCACGCGTGGAAGTCGCCCACGTCGAAGCCGCCGTTCTGGTTCCCCAGCAGGTCCAGGTACTCGAGCTCGTCGTCGGTCAGTGTCTCGCTCACGCCGAGCAGCTCGTCCAGCACGTTCGCCATCACGAGCACCGGCGCCGTGATGTCCAGAGCCACCATCGTGGATTGCGTCTGGGATGCCGAGGTCACCTGGACCTCGAACGAGAAGCTGCCGGTCTCGGCCGGCGTTCCCTGCAGGATCCCGGTGGCTGACCCAAGCGTCAGCCCCTCCGGCAGGGCACCCGAAATCACCTGCCAGGTGTAAACGCCGATTCCGCCGCTCGCCTCGAGCGTGTCACTGTACGCGCTGCCCATCACCCCGTCACTGAGGACGGGCGGGCTCAGTACCAGCGCGGGCGCCGACATGTGTGTGATGCGCACCCGGACATCCCCCCAGGGGTTCCCCGGATCCAGCTGTTCGATCAGATCGAACGTGATCTCGGTAGGCGTGCTGTCGTTGTGGATCGTCGCGGGATCGGTATCGAAGCTGAACCGCACGTTGCTGGCCGAACCCGGGAAAGCATCACCGGCGTCTCCCCGGTTCGTGCCCAGCTGGAGGTGGTCGGCCCCGTCCGCCTGAACCAGCCTCATCGCTTCGGGATCGGCGGCGTTCACCGTATTGAAGCCGGCGCGAGCGCTCACCAGCGTGGAGTCCACGTGCCAGACCAGGAGCCCCCGCTCGTGCAGCAGGGAATCCGATCCGATCCGCTGCCGGTTCTCCAGCAAGTAGTACTCGCTGGTGCCCTGAATCGGCACTATGTAAGCCGTGTCGGACAGCTCGACG
The DNA here is from genome assembly GCA_039587315.1 of Gemmatimonadota bacterium. GTDB lineage: Bacteria > Gemmatimonadota > Gemmatimonadetes > Gemmatimonadales > GWC2-71-9 > WVYX01. The sequence goes on from JBDHIS010000003.1 coordinate 56,608, forward strand.
GGCTGGATATCAATCGTGGTGTCGGTGGCGAGCAGCACCTCGGTCACCCACCCCAGCTCGGCTCGGGACCAGGCCGACATGTGAGCCGGGCGGTGGGCCTTGTTCCAGTTGCCCGAGCCCATGAGCCCCCAGTGACCGATCCCCTCGCTGGGCCGGGTCTGCCAGGCGGTGTTGTACAGGTCGGGCAGGCCGAGCAGATGCCCGGTCTCGTGCGCGATCAATCCCGGCGCCTGGGCCTGGTCCGGCGTGCATCCGCTGTCGCCGCCCTGGCCGCCCTGGATGATGTAGTTGTTGACCTTGACGAACGGTACGCCGGGCACGTTGGAGGCGTCGGAAGTCGCGAGGGGGAATCCGGTCCACGCGCTGTAGACCCACCTGTGCGCCCAGACATTGCTGGCCGAAGGCGGATACACGTTCACGCATGCGCCGTCCACCTCGGGGTGCAGCAGCACGATGGCGTCCACGAAGCCGTCGTCGTCAACCGAGTTGGGTACTCCATCCGGACCATCGTTGTCGAACTGGCCGAAGTCGAGCGTGGCGTCGTGCGCCGCCACCATCTCCTCGATCAGCTCGTGGACATTGCCGTCGCCGCCGAGGCCGTTGCTGCTGCCCTCGTAGTAGGTGTCGTTCTGCGCCACCCGGGTCCAGTCGAGGACGGTGCCGTTCACACGGAGCGAGTCGTTCGAAATCTCGAGGTAGTAGGTGTGCACCGAGTAGGGCGGCGGCGCTGCGGTCCCGAACAGCTTGGCATCGAGCGTGCTGCGCGGCACGTTGGCCACCAGACCGGCCGAGTCGGTGTTGGCATACACTATCAGAAACGCCGGCATGTTGAGGTCGCCCACCAAGACGCCGTTGCCGTTGGTGTGCGCCCTCTGCGCGAGCGCCACGGCCTGGGTCAGGTGAGACCGCATGGCGCCGCGCCGAGCCGAAATCTCGCGCGCCTTGCGGACCCAGCCATCGTCCTCCGCGAACCGGAACGCCCGCGGGTGGCGGGCGACTATCTCGTAGAACGCCGGGGGCGGCTTCGCACCGCCCAGGGCGCGCCCGATCGCCTCGACGTCGGATTGGGCCACCCCCGCCGTCGGCGCCAGACACCAGACGGCTGCAACCGTGACGGCCAGGCGGCATAGTGAACGAGTCCCGTATCCCCTCAATTGCCTCTCCATTCGCTGGACAAAGCACAGTTGCGCGCGCGCAATCTACCCAGTTTCCGAGACCCAGCGAAGGGCACGATAAGGCGACGCCTGGGAGCCGCGCCGTGTGCCCGCTCACCTCCCCGGGGGGCCCTCCCCGCTGATCATCCTAACCCGTTGATCTACAGGGAGTTCCCGCCCTGGGGACTTGTGTATGAGACCGGTCGGAGGTAAAATCGTATGGCCCGCAACCCGGTCTTTCCGGTGCGGGCTCGTGCTGTTCCTCCAAGGAGGCGAAGGGACGTGGACATAGAGACGTTGCAGCAGGTCGCGCTGTTCCAGAAGTGCAAGAACTTCACGACCGCGCGTGAGATACAGGCGGCGGGCCTTTACCCGTACTTCAAGCCGATCTCGAGGGCGGAAGACACCGTCGTCCTCATCGAGGGCAACGAGAAGGTGATGATGGGCTCGAACAACTACCTGAGCCTCACGCATCACCCCAAGGTGCTGGAGGCCGCCAAGTGGGCCCTCGAGCAGTATGGCTCGGGCTGCACCGGCAGCCGGTTCCTGAACGGCACCCTGGACCTGCACGAGCAGCTGGAGTGCCGCCTGGCCGAGTTCTTCGGCAAGGAAGCTGCCCTCGTCTTTTCGACCGGCTACTCCGCGAACCTCGGCCTCATCTCGGGCCTGGTGGGACGCGGCGACGTCGTGTTCATCGACAAGCTGGACCACGCTTCGATCGTGGACGGCGCCAAGATGTCTTACGGCGTGACCGTCCGGTTCGCCCACAACGACCTCGAGCAGCTCGACCGCCTGCTCCAGAAGTACGACGGCCGCGGTACGATAATCGTCGTGGACGGCGTGTACTCGATGGAGGGCGACATCGCCGACGTGCCGGGCCTGCTCAAGCTGGCGCAACAGCACGGCTCCGCGCTGGCCATAGACGACGCTCACTCGGTGGGCGTGCTCGGCCCCAAGGGAGACGGCACCTCGGCCCACTTCGGTCTCGCCGACGACGTGGACATCGTGGTCGGCACGTTCTCGAAGTCCCTGGCCTCGATCGGCGGGTTCATCGCCGGCACCGAGTCCGTGATCCATTACCTGAAGCATCACGCCCGTCCGCTGATCTTCACGGCGGCGCTGCCCCCGGCCAATACGGCCGGTGTGCTGGCCGCGCTCGACGTCATGATTGCGGAGCCGGAGCGCCGCGAGCGCTTGTGGCACAACACGAGGCGGTTCCACGAAGGTATCCGCAGCCTGGGCTTCGACATCGGACCGACCCAGACGCCCATCATCCCGGTGCTGATCGGCACACTGCAGAACACGTTCGCCTTCTGGCGCAGCCTGTTCGACGCGGGCGTGTTCACCAACCCGGTAGTCCCGCCGGCGGTACCGGCGGACGAGTGCCGCCTGCGCGCCAGCCTCATGGCCACGCACACCGATGATCAGATCGACTCCGCCCTCGACACATTCGGGCGACTCGGTCGGGAGTTGGGGGTCATTTGAGCCTGAAGCCGGTCGTGCGGCCGGTTGAAACGGCCCGCGACCTCGAGCGCTTCATCGCTTTTCCATACCGGCTTCATCGGGGGGATCCCATGTGGGTCCCCCCGTTGCGTATGGACGTGCGCACGATGCTCTCGCGCGAGAAGAACCCCTTCTTCAAGCACGCCGAGGCGGAGTACTTCCTGGCCGAGGACGCCGGCGGGACGGTCACGGGCCGCATCGCCGCGATCCACAACCGGGCCCACAACGAGTACCACGAAGACCGCGTCGGGTTCTTCGGGTTCTTCGAGTGCGGGAACGACCAAGCCGTGGCGGATGCTCTGTTCGAGGCGGTGGCCGCATGGCTCGAGGAACGGGGGCTCACCACGATGCGCGGGCCGGCCTCGTTCTCCACCAACGACGAGTGCGGGCTCGTGGTGCAGGGGTTCGATACCCCGCCCACGCTGCTCAACCCGCACAACCCACGTTACTATGTCGACCTCGTGGAACGGGCGGGCTTCACGAAGGCCATGGACCTGCACCAGTTCCAGACTGTGACCGACGAGCTGCCGGAGCGACTGGTCCGCGGCGCGGAGCTCATCGCCAAACGCAAGGGCATTACGCTGCGCGGTCTCGAGAAGAAGCGCTTCTTCGAGGAGGTGGACCGCATCAAGCCGATGTACAACTCGGCCTGGGAGAAGAACTGGGGCTTCGTCCCGATGACAGACGAGGAGATCGACCACCTGGCCAAGCAACTCAAGCCTGTAGTGGTTCCCGAACTCGTCGTGTTCGCCGAGCGGGACGGTGAGACGATCGGATTCGCGGCGGCACTGCCCGATCTCAACATCGCGTTGAAGCGGAACCCATCGGGGCGGCTCTTCCCGGGCATTCTCAAGATCCTGTGGGCATCGCGCAAGATCAGCAGGCTGCGCGTCATGCTGCTCGGACTGCTGCCCGAGTACCGCAAGACCGGCGCCGACGCCCTCATGTTTCATTGGATCTGGGACAAGGGCACGGCACGCGGGTTCAACTGGGCCGAGGCGGGGTGGATTCTGGAGAGCAACGCTCCGATGGCCAACGGACTCAAGCGAATGGGCTTCGACGCGTACAAGACGCTGCGGATGTACGACCGCCAGCTGTGAGAGCCTTCGTTACCGGCGCGACCGGCTTCGTAGGATCGCACCTCGTAGACGCACTGCTCGCTCGCGGCGACGAGGCTACCTGCCTGGTCCGCAGCCCGGCCAAGGCAGCGCGCGTATTCCCCGACCGATCACCAGAGACGGTAGTTGGCGACCTCGGCGACCAGGACGCGCTCCGAGCCGGCATCGAAGGAGCGGACGTCGTGTTCCACGTTGCGGGAGTAACATCCGCGCGCAACCGGGCCGAGTTCTTCTCCATCAACACCACCGCCACCCGCCGGGTGCTCGAGGCGGCGACCGAGGTCGCTCCCAACCTGCGGCGCTTCGTGCTCGTCAGCAGCCTCTCGGCAGCCGGCCCCACCGGTAGCGGCCAGGTTCTGACCGAGCAGGATCCACCTCGACCAGTCAGCGGTTACGGCGAGAGCAAGCTGGCCGGCGAGCGCATCGTGATGGAGGGCTCCCTTCCCTGGACGGTAATCCGGCCCCCCGCGGTGTACGGTCCCAGGGACGACGAGTTGCGGCGGCTCTTCAAGTTCGCGCGACTGGGATTGGCGCCGGTCTTCGGCGACGGGTCCCAGCAACTCACGTTGATTCACGTTCGGGACCTGGTGGCAGCGCTCCTCGCCGTGCTGGAAACCGAGACCACCAATGGCTCTACGTACTACGCCACCCATCCAGAGATACTCACGGCCAGAGGCTTCGTCACCGCGGTTCACAGCGCCGTCGCCAAGTCAGCCGGCAAGCCCGAGGCGAAGATCGGCAAGCCCATCTTCATACCGCTCCCGAGCTGGCTGACGCGCGGCGCTCTAGTCGTGAGCGGCGCGGCCGCTAGTCTCGTCGGGCGCGCGACCGTTCTGTCGCCGGACAAGGGGGACGAGTTGCTTGCGGAGTCGTGGGCCTGTTCGCCGGCTGCGCTCGAGCGAGATGCCAATTGGACCGCGAAGATACCCAGCAATGAAGGTGTCCCGGAGACAGCGCAGTGGTACCGAGACCACCGGCTGCTATGACGCTACTCGACAAGCTGAATCCGGTCGACAAGCTCATCGGCGTTTACCTGGCGTTCGTGTCAGTGATGGCGGTGTTCCGATTGGGACCGGGGGATGTGATCTTCTGGTGGGTCCTGTTGGCGCAGGCGCTCACCTTCCTATTGCTATACCTGTTTACGCTGGTCGAGCCGAAGGCGCGAGTGGGACGCGTACTGCACGACCTGTACCCACTGCTTCTGATCCCGGCCTTGTACACCGAGCTCGCGTTCCTGAACATCGGTCTCGGCGTCGACGTCGTGTTCGCGAACGACTTGATAGTCCAGGGTTGGGAGGAATCACTCTTCGGAGCGCAGGTCTCGTACACATGGATCCGGACCTACCCGTCGGTCTTCTGGTCGGGGCTGCTGCACCTGGCGTATGTCAGCTACTACCCCATAGTCTATCTTGGGCCCATCCTGCTGTTGGCCCGAGGTCGGCGGCAGAGCGCGCGCCAGGTCTTGTTCGCGACGATGCTGGCCTACCTGATCTGCTACTCGGTGTTCATCCTCTTCCCCGTCGCGGGGCCCAACTGGGTGTTCGACAACCCGACTGGGCCGGTGCGGGAGGTGTGGAGCGCGCGACTCGTCTACAGCCTGCTGGGAACCGGATCGTCGGTGGGTACCGCCTTCCCATCTTCACACGTGGCGGCCACGTTTGCAGCCGTGTTTGCCAACTGGCGGGAGTGGCGCGCGCTGGCACTCGTGTTCGTGGTGCCGGCGAGCTTCATGGCTGTCGCCACCGTTTACTGCCAGATGCACTACGGGATCGATGCGCTCGTGGGACTCGGGCTGGCCGTAGTCGTCACCCTGATGGCGCGGCGAGTCCAGGCCTGACGTCGGCGCTCTTCGAAAAAGCCGGCCGGGAAGTTCCCGACCGGCTTCTTCACGCCGTCAACTCTCTGCTAACTCAGTCGTGTTCGTGCGTCGAGTGATCGTGCTCCGCCGGCGCGCCTCCCTCGGGCATCGGCGCTATGGCAGTGATTTCCTCATAGCGGCCGCGCACCTCCTGCAAGTAGTGCTTTCGATCCAGCACGTATAGCGCGTCGGCCACGTCCGCACGCGGCCACATGATGTTTTCCCTGGGCATGAACACCCCGGCAACGACTCCCATGCCGCCCGCGTACAGCGTGTCCGCCGACGGGTTCTGGTAGGTGACCGAGACGCGGTAAACGTGGTCAGGAGTGATCTTGACCCCCAACTTGCGGTAGAGCCGCCCGATGGTGACCCCCACGACCTTCTCGCCCTCGTCCGTGATGGAGCGGCCTTCCCAGATCACTTCGCCCTCGGTCACGTCCTCGAACCGGATGCGCGTGGCGTACTCGTGCAGGTGGCTGCCGATGACCATTATGCGCCCCGCCATGGCGGGGCTGGCCTCGTACGCAAAGGTGGATTCGCCGGGTGGAAGGTCCACCGTCTTGTCTCCCGCCGGGAACCCGATGTCCAGCTGGAACGGGTAGACGTTGGAGAGTGGCCAGGGCCGACCCGACTTCACGTACTTGAGATGCACCTCGACCGTCACGCCGAGATGGTCTGCGCCAGTGGGGTTGTGCAGCATCGCCGACACGACCATCCGGGCGCCTTGCGGCACCGGGTAGCCCATCAGGAGCCAGGGCATCGTCTGGTCACCCGTCTCCTTGCCCACCGCCAGCATGCGCTGCGAGATGGGAAGGAAGAGCTCCCGGTAGTCGGGGTTGATGAGGTTGATGTGGTGCACCAACTCGGTCGGGAGCGGCGCACCGTCTCGGTCAACGACCCGGTATGAGAACCCGTACAGGTAGGCACTCGTAGGGATGTTGACCTCGGTAACGGGTGGGAAGGTGGCTTCGCCGTGTCCTCCGTGCCCACCCTCCTCGGACACCATTGCCATAGCCGGCAGATCCACCGGCCCGATGAGCACGATGAACTCCTTGGCATCCTCGTCGTGGACGAGCCGGACCTGAGCACTCATCTCCCCGTGCCCCATCGCCTCGTGCTGGGCGTCCTGTGCAGCTGCCGGGCCGGCTACGGCGGCCAGCAGCGCTCCACATGCGACAATTCTGAAAGCCCTCACCGTGGTCTTCCTTTGGGAATCCCGAGAAGATTGCTACGGATTCATAAGGGAACTACGGGAAGGCTGGAAATCAAGCCCGATCGGTCGGCATCGCGGCGGCAGGCAGCCGGGAACCCGATGCAGCGTCGGGAAGTGCTGCGGGAGCCCGCGCTTCCCCGTCTATGCCATCGGGGACCGCAACGCCCAGGTGCTGCAGGATGAGTGGAAAGACGTCCACCGTCCGCACGATTCCTGGAAGCTGCCTGGAGGCGGCCACCAGACAGCGCATATGGTCGTGGGTCAGGCTGCCGTGTCCCGAGCGATGCTCCGGCACCTCCCACTTCAGCCTCAGGTCGTGTCCCTCGGCGGCGATAGCGACGAGATCTCCCGCCCGCCGGGACCTGAATAACTGGGAGAGCTGGACCGGGGCGTCGGGAAAGCGGGAAGCGATGCTCCGTGCCAACCACTCGCGACCGGAGCGCAGTCCACCACCGATGCCGAGTACGTCCGTACTCTCGGGCTCGTAGCGGATCGTGCCACCGGACTCCTCGAACAAACGGGCACGACCTTCCCGCGAGACCAACACCACGTCTGCGCCGTCCGTACCGACGACGAGCGCAACTCCGGGCATCGTCGCGAGGTCGCGCACCAGATGGCGCGAGATACCCGCCACACTGCCCGCCTCGACTTCGCTCACGTCGAAACGCCGCGACCGCGGCACGCCCGGCCGGAGGTAGAGTTGCGCGGAGGCGTTTCCGGAGACCATTACGGCCACCTGCGGATTCCTGCGCCACACCACGGGGTGGCGCAATACCGGCACGCCCACGCGTTCGAGCTCGAGCGCCACATCGGTATGGTGTTCCACCGGACCGAGACCGTGATCGCTCACAAGGAGCGTGAGCTGATCTCCCTCGAAGCCGCCGGCGGCGGCGTAGTCTCCGACTATCCCGTCGAACACCCGATACATGTCCAGCACATTCAGGTGCCAGGGATCCCAGAAGTGCGTCACGCCGTCCACTCCCGGAAACACAGCGAACACGAAGCTGTGCCGTCCGGGAACTGCGCGGCACAGAGCGCGACCCACCGCCCGTTCGAGCCCCGTGTAGTAGCCGACGTAGTGCGCCACGGCCCCCCATGCAGCCCGCTGGAAGCCCAGCAGGTTGCGCTCGGGTGGCAGACCTCGGCTGAACGGGCTGCACATGGCCACCGAGTCCGGCACCAGATCGAACAACGTCGGCATTTCGGCGGGGATGTCGCTGTTGATGAGACCGCCCTGGGGACCACAGTAGCTCCGCAGGTGCTCGCGATCACTCCACCAGTCACCTGCGTAGCCGGTCGGGTCGAGCCATCGAATGCCCGGCACGTTGCACGTACCGGGGTAGCAGCCGGTCAGAAGCGGCAGGTACGCAACTCCGGTCGTCGAGGGAAAGACTGTGGTAGCCGGGGAAGTCCCGCCGGTTTCCAGCAGGTGCCTGCAGATGTTGGGGAGATCGCCACGCTCGACGAGATGCTCGAACACGTCGGCTCTCGCACCGTCGAGGAGCATCAGTGTCGCTCTGCGGTCTCCTGGTCCCATCAAAAACCCACCACTCCACCTCAGGTTCTAGTCAGCGAATCGCCGGTGATTATAACACGGCACCTTGAATTCTGCTGTCAATCTGTGAACTTGAGTGCATCATGCGCCTCGCCTTGGCATCAACCCTGGCCACCCTCGTCATTGTGGCCTGCGTTCCCGGCAGCCCGGTCTACATCGGCAGAGCCGATACGGTGACTTTCGAGGGTGAGATCTATATGTTCGAGGAGAGGGTGCCGGCGCCGCAAGCCGAAGCCTGCCTGTTCGGAACCGACACTCTCTGCGTTCGTGCCAACGACGATGGTCATTACTGGATGTCGACGTACGCGAGCGTGAAGTTGGCCGACAGCTCGGTCGTTCTGCGGTTTCGGATAGCGGGCGGACAACCTGCCTACTCTACCCAGACCGGAGTGGCTGACGACGAGAAGCGCGTGGTAAACTGCGCGTTAAGCAACCGGGTGACGATGAGCAACCAACCCCGGGCCTGCCTGCCCATCCCCTAACCACTACAGATGCCCAAACCACCGCCGTGCACCCGCCTCGGCAGACACTGCCGGGAGCTCACAGTAACGCTCAAAATAGCGGACATCGAGGACGACACCCAGTCGCTGCAGGACGCGGCCGCGACCTGGCTGCTGGGACACACCGAGCGGATCACGATGGGCCGCCCCCACGTGGACGGCATCGAACTCCTCGTGGACGCCACCGTGCACGTGCCGTGCAAGTACTTGAAGGAGATAGGTCCCGCGGCTGGGGACGGGAAGCGACCCAGGGTGCGGTGCACGGCACACGGGTTCCGTGGCCCGATGCCGGCGACCACTCAACGGGAACCGGAGCGCGTCCCGCCGGTCCAGCGCGGCATCGGCAAGTACCAGATCGTCTACAAGGGCCGCCAGCGGGTCATGCCACTTCCGCTGAAGCGTGCCGCCCGCAGGGCGTTGCCCGTGGTGCAGGACGAGAACCCCTGCCTCGGCGCCCCGTGCCGCACCGGGGACAACAAGCAGGGAGCCGCTTGCTGCCGGGACCTGACGCTCGAGATGGTGATCCCCGAATCGGCCACTCGCACGATGTCCCTCCTCAAGTCCCGCAAGTCCCCGTACTTCTGCAAGGTCGAGCGAGAGGGTCCCGACGCGGTCGAGGCCGAGGTGATCTCGGCGTGCGGCTATCTGGAAGAGGACGGAATCACCTGCGCCCTGCACAACCGAGTGCTCCCGAACGGCCGCTTGGCCAAGCCCTCCATCTGCATGGAATGGCCGGACCTGGAGCCGGAGGATGAAGGCCACCCGGGCTGCCGGCTGACCTGAGGGGGAGCTCCATGAACGTCCCCGAGATGACCCCCGCAGAGCTGGCGCGCGCCCTCGAGGCAGGTGACGCCGTCCAGGTGCTGGACGTGCGAGCGCCGCAGCGGGTTGCCGCAGGCCACATCGACATTGCTCCAGAGGGCCGCTTCCACAACATCGTTGGCTCCCAACTGGTGCAGATGCTCTCTCCGGAACAGATCGGACTGGACCAGGATGTCGCGGTAGCCGTAGTGTGCGGACACGGCAACGACAGCAAGGTCGTCGCCGGACTGCTGAACCAGATCGGCTACAGGGCCAGTTCGCTGAGCGGCGGAATGGCCGGTTGGATGCTCCTCAACCTGAGTCGGGAGCTGCCGGCGCCGGCCTCACTCGACCGGTTGATCCAGTTCGACCGTGTGGGCAAGGGCGCCCTGGGCTATCTGCTCGTGAGCGACGGCGAAGCCCTCATCATCGATCCGCCCAGAGACCTCTCCGCCTTCGCAGCTGCCCTTGAGGACGCCGACGCCGAGATTGTCGCCGTGGCGGATACACACTGCCACGCGGACTACCTGAGTGGCGGACCCGGTCTGTCACACCTGACCGGCGCGCCGTACTACCTCCACCCCGCCGATTCCAGCTACCCGTACGACGGCACACCGGGCCGCCTGCGCTTCGAGGCTATCACGGAAGGAGCGAAGATCACGGTCGGCCGCTCTACCGTGAGGGTGCACCACACGCCGGGGCACACCGAGGGAAGCGTCACGTACGTGGCGGACGACCAGGCTGCATTCACGGGCGACTTCGTGTTCATCGCTTCCGTCGGGCGGCCCGACCTCGCCGGCAAGACCGAGGAGTGGACCGGCACACTGTGGGACAGCCTGGAGCGGGCCAGGAACGAGTGGTCCTCCGACCTCGCGATCTACCCCGCTCACTACGCCTCGGACGATGAGCGCTCGGCCGATCACTCGGTTGGGGCGCCGTTCGGGCAACTGCTGAGCACCAACGAGGCGCTCCAGATCTCCGAGGCGCGCGCATTCAGAGAGTGGGTTCAGTCGCGGACCGGCTCCTTCCCGGACGCCTACCGCAAGATCAAGGCGGTGAACGTCGGATTGGTGTCCGTGAACGAACTGGAAGCCGAGGCGTTGGAGGTAGGAAAGAACGAGTGCGCGTTGGCCTGACGCCGGGCGGGCCGGCTCAGGGGGTGTAGGGCACCATGAACTCTCCCCGCACGGGCCGCCCCTCCTCGGTGCGGGCGGGGTAGAAGACCCACTGGCGCAGACGGTCGAGCAGCGCCTTGCGGAAGGCTGCGTCTTCGATCTTGGGTTCGACCTCCACCTTGGTCACCGCCCCTCTCCTGTCGACCCAGAAGTGGAGCGTGTACTCCTGCCCCTCGACTGACGGTGGCGCCTGCTCGAAGGGATAGAGCACTACTCGGGGCTCCGGAGAGAGCGCCGACCCACCGCCGCCCGAACCGGGGCCCTCGAAGCGACCGACGCCGGTCCCCTGTCCCGAGCCCACTCCTCCGCCGCTACCGGTGCCGGTGCCCTCCCCTTCTCCGGTACCCTCCCCCTCGCCCTCCGACTGGACCACCACGACGCGCCTCACGGGTGCAGTCTCGATCTCGGGCTGCTGCTCGGTGGTCTCGATGGTGGGCTCGGGAAGCGCGACCGCCACCTCCTCGACGCTTTGAGCCGCCGCGCTGCTGGCCGCCGGCGCGGGAAGCGGAGGAAGCTGGATGTACTGCACCTCGACCCCGCCGCCGCCACCGCCGCCACCTATTGGACCCGGGCCGTGGCCCTCACCGAAGTAGGCCGCCACACTGCTTCCCACGATGATCAGGACGATCAGGCCCGCATGGATGGCGACGGAGAGTCCGATGCCCGCCCCAAACGGACGGTCGGTCCTGGGGGGAAGTACGTGCGGTGTTTCCGGCGGTCTCACCGCCTGCGAACCTCCTCCCTGAGTCGCTCGTACTGCTCCGGCGTGAGGAAGTAGATCCGATCGAACGCCTCGTTGGTCCGGCTGTCTTCGGCACCCACCACGTCGAGGAACACGCGGCGGTAGCGCGACGCCATGGTCGGAGCGTAGAAGTCGAGGATCAGGGCTCCGCAGCGCACGGCCGCACGCCGCCTCAGGTCCTCGAGATCGAATCCATCCATATCGATGGTCCCCAGAACCTGATCGTCCACCAGCAGGAAGCACAATTCCTTCAGGAACGCGAACACCGTGGCCTCGGGCTCGTCCGTGCCCAGCGGCATCAACACCGACACGATCTGATCGCCCGTGTCGTATTGGTCGAACTCCACGATGCGGCCTTCCGGCCCCACCGGCGGTGACGGGAAGACGGCACCGGACGTGAGCCTGCGGCGTTCCAGGTACGGACCCAGCTGGGGTACGAATAGCGTGTCCCACATGGCCTGGATAGCCGCGTAGCGCGGCGCCTGCTCGGCCGTGAACTGCTCCCAGTAGTCGCGGTAGAAGATGTGCCACTCGATCCGGGCGGCTTCCACCAACCGCCTGAGCACCCGGCGAGCCCCTCCGGTCTGCATCGCCTGCGCGATGATCAGCATGCCCAGCCCGGCGTTGGGGCCGAGGTCGCTCGAGCGTGGCTGCCCCCGGTTGGGATCACCGGGCGGGCGACTGCCGGGAGGCGGCTGCCCCCGGAAGAACTCCTGCGGACTCGGGACATCGTTGTCGGCCACACGCTGCAGCGACGCCAACATCTCTTCCGCGCTGGCCATCGGGAAGTAGAGCGGTATGAAGTGGAAGACGTCCAGCTCCGGATTCCCACCCGCGAGATCCTGCCTCAGCCTCGTCGCCAACGAGTCCAGCGGCGTGGGGTAGACACCCATCTCCTGCTTCACGTCGCGAATCCGCCGCGCGTAGTCGGCACTGTACAGACCGAGCGGGCCGGGCTGGTCCGCTGCGATCACCGCCAACGTGTGGAACCAGAGGTCCGTCTGCGGGGCGCCCCGCACCACCCAGCCACGCCGGTTGGTCCGTTGGACCTGGGGTGCGGGCGCCTCCACAACCACGGGCAGAATCTGCTGGCGCAGGTTCTCGAGCACCGCCCATTCGATCAGGTACGCGTCCTCGAACGTGGCACCCTCGGCCGCGTCCTGCGCGGCGGCGAGGAAGATCATCTGATACCGGTCCACCTGTTCCGGCGCGAATGCCTCGAGCAGCAGAGAGCCGCACTCCACCGCCGCCCTACTGCTCACCGACGGATCCACGCCGTCGAGGCTCGTGCGCACCGCATCGTCCGCAGTGGAGAAGCACAGCTCTCGCAGAATCGCATAGACGCTCGCGTCCGGATCGTGCGCCGCCGGCGGCGCCCAGACCGCTACGACGTTGTCGAGGTTCCGAAACGGGCTTCCTTCGTAGACTCTTCCCTCGGGCCCCAGCGGGGGCGACACGAGGATCGTCCCGGCATCCAGCTTGCGCTCCGCCAGGAACGGTGCGGCCGCCGGCGCCACGGTGCCGACCCAGCGATCCTCCACCGCGGCGAAGTAGGCGCTGTCCGCTCCCGTCGTGCGCGCCCAGTAGTCCGCGTAGAAGGATTGCCACTCCCGGGACAAGACGTCCACGAACTTGCCCAGCACCTCCCGATGGTCCCCGTCCCGAAACGTACCGGCCATCTGCCGGACGCCGAACCGCGTGCGGGCGTCGAAGAACTGCGCCTGACTGAGCTCCCGCTCCGCCACAGCCTTCAGCGCCAGCAGCATCTCCTCCGGACCCGCCTCGGCGAAGTAGAGCGGCACGAAGTGGAAGGCCTGGAAGATCTGCTCCTTCTGGAACTCGATCAGCAGCTCGGCGGCCGCGCTGTCGAGAGCGGTGCTGGGAAGCCCTGCCTCCTGTTTCGCCGCCGCCACCCGAGCGACGTAATCGGCGTTGTACAGAGGGAACTCCCCACCGGCGCCCAGTCCGATTCGGGCCAGCCCGTAGAACCACAGATCGGCGGCAGCGCTGGAGCGCACCGTCCAATCCGGTCGGCCCTGAGCGTCCGCGCTCGGTACCTGCCCGCCAGCCGCCGCCACAGGGACCACGGTGGCCGCGAGCAGCAGCAGGCCGGTCCGCCAAGTCGTTCCGTTCACACGCATAGCACCTACCAAACCCGTTATCCCGACAGGAGTTCCTCTAGCAAGACCGCGAAGTATCCACCGGTCAGGCTGCTGCGGCAACCCTGCCTCCAAACCCCGTCACCCCAATATGTGCAAACCGGGCTCGCTGGATCGTCATCAGGGACAGAACGAACCGTGAGGAACCAATGAAGCCGCTAAGAGCACTGATTCTGGGCATCCTGATGGCTGGCCCGCTCCAGGCCCAGGGCTGGATCGAGCCCGTACCGGATGGGACGCAGGACTTCGGAGTTGTTAAGGTGCGAACCGCGGTCTCCGTCCGGGTGACTGGGCGAGTGGCCCTGGTCGAGGTAGAGGAGTGGTTCCGTAACGAAGGCCGCGGCCTCGGTGAGGGTGACTACCTGTACCCGCTCCCCGGCGAGGCGGTGTTCAGTAATTTCTCCTTGTTCCAGGGAGACCAGGAGCTGCGCGGCGAGACGATGGACGCGGCCCAGGCTCGCGCCATCTACGAGGAGATCGTCCGTCGCAAGCGAGACCCGGCCCTCATCGAGCTGGCCGGACACGGTCTACTGCGGGCGCGCGTCTTCCCGATCAACCAGGGAGAGACCCGCAAGATCACGCTGCGCTACACACAAGTGCTGGAGCGCGCCGGTGACGCGCTGCAGTTCCGCTACTCGGCGGGCGGTCGCAGCGGCCGCTACCTATCCGCGGAGGGCAGCACGCAGTGGCTGCAGCGCGCCGAGCCGGCGCCACTGACTTTCACGCTGGTAGCCGACGGCGCTGCGTTCAGCGATCCGTTCTCCCCCACCCACGAGCTGCGGGTGGCTCGTGACGAGGGGCGGCTCACCGTTCGGCCGGTGGACGAGCTCTCGGGCGACTTCGCCCTATTCCTACCCATGGCGCGCGGATTGGTGGGGCTCACCCTGGTCACGCACCGGCCCGTGGGCGAGGACGGCTACTTCATGTTGACGTTCTCGCCGGGTCAGGACGACGGCGCGACGGTGCCCCGCGACCTGACAGTCGTGGTCGACGTGTCGGGCTCGATGTCGGGCTCCAAGATCGACCAGGCCAAGGCCGCGCTGCGGCAGCTCCTCGGCTCGCTGGGCCAGGACGACCGCTTCCGGCTGCTGGCGTTCAGCAACCGGGTGAGCGCGCAGAGCGAGGGCTGGACGCGTCCCACTCCGGCGGAGTTGCGGGAGGCGAACCGCTGGATCGACCGGCTGGACGCGGACGGCGGAACCAACATCTCGGGCGCACTGACCGAGGCATTCCGGCTGGACAGCGATGAGGGCCGGCTGCCCATCGTCGTGTTCCTGACCGACGGACTCCCCTCAGTGGGCGAGAGCAACCCCGAGCGCATCGCTGCGCAGGCCGAGGCCGACCGTGGCCAGGCCCGCGTGTTCGCCTTCGGCGTGGGTTATGACGTGAACACCTATCTGCTGGACAGGCTTTCCGCGGCCGGCCGCGGCGCGACGCAGTACGTGGAGCCGGGCGAGGACGTGGAACAGGCGCTCAGCGTGCTGGGAGCCAAGATCCGGCATCCCGTGCTGACCGACCTGGCTATCGCGGACGCTCCGGTGGAGCTCACGGAGATCTACCCGTCCACGCTCCCCGACCTGTTCGCGGGCGAGGAGTTGGTCGTGTTCGGCCGCTATCAGTCCGGCAGCGAGCGCAGCGGGAACGTCGCCGTTACCGGTGAGCGCGGCGGCCGGGTGGTGAGACTGGCTACCGAGGTGACTTTCCCCAGCCACGAGCCGGGGAACGACTTCATCCCGCGGCTGTGGGCATCCCGCAAGCTGGGGGCGCTCACGCGGTCGCTCAGGTTGGAGGGCGCGACCGAGGAGCTCGTCGAGGAGATCCGCAGCATCGCGCTGCGCTATGGTCTCTTGAGCGAATATACGGCCTACCTCGTTCAGGAGCCCGAGGAATTCGCCGATACGCGTGGCGGTCGGATGCCGCGCAACGCACCGATGCAGGCAGGCGGCGTGGCGGCCCCCGCAGCAACCAACGCGGTGGGTGAGGGCGCCGTGGCGCGGTCCAAACTGGACCGGGCCCGCGCCGAAGTGGCGACCGAGGCCGAGCTGCGCGAGGCGGACGAGGACATACTCAAGCGCGGCCACTTCGGTCAGACGAGACACGTGGCCGGACGGCTGTTCGCGGTGCAGGACGGCGTGTGGACCGACCTGGCGCACAGTGACTCGGTGCGCAGCGTGGCGCTGGCTCCGTACGGTGGAGCGTACTTCGCGCTACTCAGGGAGCTCCCGGAGATCGAGCCCTACCTCTCCGCATTTGAGCAGGTAGTGGTGCACGGAAGACAAGTGAGCATCCGCGTCGTGGACGGCGGTGAGGACACGATTACGGACGCCGAGCTGGCGCGGCTAGTGCGGGACTTCCGCGAGCGCTAAACTGGACATCGTGAGCGTCGACTGGGCAGAAGTGTACCGCACGACCTTCGAGGACCTGGTCCGCTTCCTGCACCGAAAGGTGTGGGATGCGGACCGGGCGCAGGACCTGGCACAGGAGGCTTTCGTGCGCGCACTGGATCACGAGCCGGACAACCCGCGCGCCTGGCTCTTCACAGTGGCCGGTAACCTCGCCCGCGACGAGGCGCGAACGGCCATCCGGCGGCGGGAGCACCTGACGCTCCTCAAGAGCGAGGCCGCCACGCGGGCCCCCGCTCCCGACCCGGCCGAAGAGCTCGAGCACAAGTTACGGATGAAGCAGGTGCGTGGAGCGCTGGATCGACTGAACGAGAAGGATCGTGACGTGCTGCTGCTTTGGGACGCGGGACTCAACTACGCTGAGATTGCCGCCGAGACGGGGCTGGCCCAGGGAGCGATCGGCACGACCCTGGCCCGCGCCCGACGCCGCCTGGTAGAGGCGTACGGCGAGTTGGAGGATAGAGATGTCGCACATAGATGAAGGCCAGCTGCACGCGTACCTGGACGGCGAGTACGGAACGCCGGCCGAGCGCGAACAGGTTGAGCGCCATCTCGAGACGTGCACGGAGTGCCAAGGGCGGCTCGAGTCGGAGCGCAAGCTGCGCGAGCGGGCCGCGGCAATTCTAAGCGGCTCGGGACCGGGTGCGGTATCCGCACCGCCGTTCGACGACATCGTGGCCCGCTCCCAGGCTGCGCGAGTGCGCAGCCGGTACCTCAGGCTCAACCGGGTGACGGCGCTTGGTTGGGCAGCGGTCATCGTTCTGGCAGTGGGCGTGGGATGGATCGCGCGAGGGACGGTCGGAGTGGATGGCCCGGCGCAGGAGATCACCGCTCTGTCCAGCGACAGTGCGCCCGCCCCGGTCGGTGGCATGGCGCAAGGAGAGACCCCCGAGGAGATCGCTGCACCGGCACCGGGTGAAGCAGAACCCGCCGCGAGCGGGCGCGGAGCGGTTGGGCGCGAGCGCAGCCAGCCCACAGCGATGGCGAAGTCCGAAGCCGAGACCCGAGCAATGAACGAGCCTCAACTGCTCGCCGAGGCGGAGCCGGACGAGCGCGCCGAGGAGGCGGACCGGTTGGCCGCAGTGGAGGCGCCGGCGGCACCCGCCGCAACGCCCGAGCGAGCGGCCGAGGCGTTTGCGGACGCGGACGAAGCTCGGGACCGGCAGGAGGCGGACGATGCGCGCATGCGTGTAGCTGCGGGCGTCCGCCAGGATGCACCGCAGGATGCTGAGGAGGGACTGGCGCGTCGTGGAGCCTACGCGCTGGACGAAGACGCCTGGCGGGTAGCCGGGAGCGATGCGGCGGAGCAGCACCTCGGAGGCACGGTGCACATCGTACCGGAGCTGCCCGTTCTCGCTTACCGGGTGGGCGAGATTGACGGCGTTCCCACCGTGCGCGTCATACAGCAGCTTCCATCGGGAGAGCCGCTGGAGCTCATTCAGCGCCGCTTCGACGCGGACCAACCTCCTGCGGTGGGTCGGGTAGAGAGCGCCCTGGAGCAGACTCGCTACAAGCGCGATTCGTTGGACGTGGGGGGACCCCCCGAGGCGGTGGCTACGGTGACGAGAGGCGCCTACCTCATTACGGGGCGGGCAGTCATCTCTGCCGACTCGCTGACAGTGCTGTTGGAAACGATACCGCAGTAACCGCGGGCGCTCAGGCCGTGCGCCGCACTCGTATCAGCTCGGCCACGACCGAGACCGCTATCTCCGCCGGTGTGTCGGCCCCGATGGGCTCGCCGATCGGCACACGCACCCGCTCGAGCGCCTGTGGCGGCACGCCGGCCTGCTCCAGTGCCTGCCAAATGACCGACCTCTTGCGCTGGCTGCCGAGCATTCCGACGTAGCGGGCGCTCGATCCGGCAGTCCGCTCCACGACGTAGGCGTCCATGGAGTGCCCACGCGTGGTCGCGAGCACGTAGTCGTCCTCGTCCAGAACGAGTCGCTCCAACACGGCACGGAAGTCGTCGGCGATCACCTCGCTGGCCCACGGCACGCGCTCCGCGTTCGCGAAGTCGGCGCGGTCGTCGGTCACGACGACGTGGAAGCCGGCGCCCGCGGCGACCCGTGCGATCTCGACTCCCACGTGTCCGGCACCGAAGATGATCACGCGCGGGATTCGCTCGACCGGCTCGACGAAAAGGCCACGCTCTTCGTCCACCAGCGATATCCGCGGAAGCGAGAGTTCCGCAGGCCACACTGGTTCGTCCCAACCGGCCGAGATCACCTCCTCGCCGATCACTGCCTGCTTGCGCGGGCCATCGCTCCAATCCAGCGCCGTGATCACGGTGGCGGGCACGCGCTGCTCGACGGCGTCCGCGACCGCTGCGTAGAGCGCAGCCATCTCGTGCGTCGGGTCGATCGGTTCGAGGAAGAGATCCACCGTGCCGCCGCAGGAGAGGCCTATGTCTCCGGCCAGATCCGCGTTCAGGGTATGGCTGACGGACTCCGGTCGGCCGAGCTCAGCAACCCGCAGCGCCTGCTCCGTCACGTCGGCCTCGGTGCACCCTCCGCCCACGGTACCCCAGCGGCGCCCGCCGGCCGCGACCGCCATCTTCGCGTCGCGCGCCATGGGGAGCGAGCCGCGGTGCCGCGACACGGTGGCCAGCGCGCCGGCCGCGCCATCCAGGGCCAGCTGGTAAGCCGCTCGCCACACGGACCCCCGGTCGTTCACCGGTTTGCTGCCACTCTCCGGAGACTGTGATGGTCGGGACATTGGAGCTCCGTCGCGGGTACGGCCGCAAGCTGAAATGTAAGGATTCCAAACGAGACGGGGTCCCGCAGGACCCCGATCAACCTACCTCGCCCAGGACGAAGCTCTAGTGGTGTCCGGTTGCTTCGGACTTCGCCACGAGCCGCGGGCTCACCATCGGGAACGTGCGGGCGAAGATCCCGTACGCCAGTAGGAACAGCCCAAGGAATCCGAGCGAGATGCCGAATTCGGGCAGGCCGAACGCCGGTCCGTGCTCGGTGAGCGACGGCTGCACCAACAGGTACCGCTCAAGCCACACGCCCAGGAAGCTGATGAGCGCGAAGAGCGCGAACGTGAACGGCGTGATCTTGGACTTGACCCAGATGAGTCCCCAGAAGGGGATCAGGAACACCATCAGGCCGACCAGAATCGAAATCGGGCGCCACTCGGGCCACATGCGCCAGAACACGAAGGACGTCTCCTCGCGCAGGTTGCCGTACCAGATCACGAGCACCTGGCTGAACACCAGGTACGCCCAGAACACGGAGAAGCCGAATATCAGCTTCCCCAAGTCGTGAAACTGCTGCCGCCCGATCACTTCCTTCATCCCGAGCCGCCCGCGCCAGTAGACCATCATCAGACCGAGCATCGTGAGCCCGGTGAGCACCGCGCCCATGAACATGAACGCTCCGAACAGGTTGCTGAGCCAATAGGGCGAGAGCGACATCACGAGGTCGAAGGCCAGCAGCGAGAACAGGTAGGCGTAGAGCAGGCAGAGTGCCACCGACAGCCGGACCAGGCGCGTCTCGATGCGTTGCAACTCCTCTGGAGAGCCGGTGTATCCGGCGGCGATCTTCCGGTAGAGTTGCTGGCGCCAACCCGAGACGTCGTCCCTCAAGTCGGCCACGTCCGGCTTCATGTCGTTGTACACGAATGCGATCGCCACCACCACGAGCACCAGCAGCGATACGAGATCGCGCCAGAACACCCACCCGACGGTGAGCCAGTTGCCGCGCAGCGGAGTCGGATGCTCGATCCACGGGAACAAGTGGTGTTTGCCCAGGAACAACACCAGGAAGAGCACCACCGACACCGGCAGGAACGCCACACCCGCCTCGGCGAACCGGATGATCGGACCGGCCCAAACGCCCTTGGTGATCTTCTGGGTAGCGGCAAAGACTGAGCCGCCGAGAGCCACACCGGTGAAGAACAGGAAGTTCACGTGGTACATGCGCCACGCGCGGCCCGGGTCGTCGCCCATCGCCAGCGCCACGAAGAGCCCCAACCCCAGAACGGCCAGGATAGTCCCGCCGGCAAGCAGTGCTCCCGCCGGCGCATTGGCGCCGCGTTGCAGGAAGCCGTCGCGCCCGTATTGAACGCTCATTGCGCCGCTCCCTGCAGAACCCGCACGTAGTTCACCACGTGCCAGCGGTCCTCCGGCGAGATCTTGCTCCCGTACTCCGGCATCAGCGCGCCAAATCCGTTCCTTATCGTGGCATAGATCCAGCCGTCGCTCCTGGCGACCTGCCGCGAATCGGTCAGGTCACGGACCGCGTTAGCCAACGCCGGAGCCACCGGTCCATCGCCCGCTCCACCTTCGCCGTGGCAGAGAGTGCAGTAGATCTCGTACCTGTCGCGCCCCCGTTCGATGGAGGCCGCGGTCTGCTGCACCGGGTTGCGCAGCCGGCCCAGCGCTGCTTCGTTCTGCGGAATCGCCGGCGGCACGAACTCGACCCCCGTGATGGGCACCGCACCCTCCGCGGGCTGGCGCGGCATCTTGTATGGTTGGATCGCAATGCCGGTGTGCATCACGGAGAACCACGGCACGGCCGCGACGAGATCATCGGGACTGGGGAAGCGATGCCACTGCTCCCTCGTGCAACCCGTTACGAGTAGCGCGAGCGCCACGGCGGAGAGCGCGAGGTTACGTCTCAACTCGCACCTCCACAGCCCCCGAGTTCCTGAGCATCTCCTCGACCGCGGGACGCCGCTCGACCGGACAGGGAACGAAGACTCCGATCTGGTCGTCGGTGAACCGCCCGTCGTAGGCCCCCCGTTGGTTGGTGCGCCAGGAGTTGAACAACAACCCCAGAATGGTGGCGCCCGCTCCGAACAGGATGGTGAGCTCGAAGGCGATGACGACGTACGGGATCACCGAGCCCACCGGCTTGCCACCGACCACCAACGGCCAGTCGTAGGACATCCACAGCGTCAGAGCGAATCCGCTCGCGCAACCCAGCAGTCCACCAATCAGCGTCCACAGCCTGACCGAGCTCACCTTGTGCCCCACGGCCCGGGCAATCTCGACGTTCGGCACCGGCGTGTACACGATGAGATCGTTGTAGCCCTGTGACTTCAGGCGGCGGATCGCCTCCGCGGCCGAATCCACGTGTTGATACGCGGCGAGAATCCCGCCCGGATGCGCGCTCATGGCTCCCGCCTCCCTCTGCGCGGCATCGGGATGATCTCCTTCACCTCGGTGATCGAGACCATCGGGAAGTTCTTGGCGAACAGCAGGAACCACAGGAAGAACCAGGCGAAGCTGCCGGCCAGGATCGACCACTCCACCCAACTCGGCGTGTAGTGGCCCATCGCGTACGGGTTAAACTCGTGCGACAGCGACACCACGATGATCACGAACCGCTCGAACCACATTCCGAGGTTCACGAACAGCGACAGCACGAACAGCGCCGGGATACTGCGCCGGATCTTCCGGAAGAACAGTAGGAAAGGCAGCAACCCGTTGCACGTGATCATGGTCCAGGTCGCCCACCAGTAGTCGCCGAACGCTCGGTTGAAGAACGAGTCCCGCTCGAAGGGGTTGCCGCTGTACCACGCCATGAAGTACTCGACGGCGTAGGCATACGCGACGATCATCCCGGTCAGCAGCAGCAGCTTCGACAGGTTCTCGAAGTGGTCGACCGTGATGTACCGCTCCACCTTGAACACCTTGCGCAGCGGGACCAGCAAGGTGACGACCATCGCCACGCCGGAGTAGATGGCTCCGGCCACGAAGTACGGCGCGAAGATGGTCGCGTGCCACCCCGGCACGATTGCCATCGCGAAGTCCCACGACACGACGCTGTGAACGGATAGCACCAGCGGCGTCGCGAGAGCAGCCAGATACAGGTAGGCCCGAACGTAGTGCCGCCACTGCTGGTCGGTGCCCCGCCAACCGAGCGAAGTGATCTCGTACAGCTTGCGGCGCCAACCCGTCGCCTTCTCGCGCACCGCCGCCACGTCGGGCACAAGGCCGACGATCAGGAAGAGCGTGCTCACCGTCAGGTACGTCGAGACCGCAAACACGTCCCACAGGAGGGGCGACTTGAAGTTGACCCAGAGTTGGCGCTGGTTCGGGTACGGGAATAGCCAGTACGCGTACCAGATGCGGCCCACGTGGATCAACGGGAACAGCCCCGCCGTCAGCACCGCAAACACGGTCATGGCCTCGGCGGTGCGGTACACTGACGTGCGCCAGGCCGAGCGGAACAGGTAGAGGATCGCCGAGATCAGCGTTCCCGAGTGGGCGATGCCGACCCAAAAGACGAACGTAGTGATGTAGACGCCCCACAGGACCGGCGGCGTGTACCCCGCCACTCCGAGCCCCCACCTGACCTGCCACAGGAGCGCGAAGGCGCCGACGGCCAGCACCGAGAGCACGAACCCGAGCAGCACGAAGTACGCGCGGGACGGGCGCCCGAGCGTAGCCGCGATGTCTCGCGTGATCTCGTGGTAGGTCGGCTGCGCCGCCTTCTGCTGCTCTGGCTCCACTACGGTGGCCATCTGGGGTTATGCCTCCACCACGTTCCGGACCTTCTTCAGGTACGTGACTCCCGGGCGGGTGTTGAGGCCGCCCAGCACGTGATAGCCGCGGTCGTCGTGCGAGATCTGGCTCACCCGCGAATTCGGGTCGTTCAGGTCGCCGAACACGATCGCGTCGGCGGGACAGGTCTGCTGACACGCAGTCACTATCTCGCCGTCCACCAGCTCGCGATCACCGTCCAGCCTCGCCTCGCTCTGCTTGCCACGAATCCGCTGCACGCAGAACGTGCACTTCTCCATCACGCCCTTGGAGCGCACTGTGACGTCCGGATTGAGCTGCCAGTGCAGCGGATCCGGGAACGAGAAGGTGGGATCGTTCTCGTCCTGGTGATCGAACCAGTTGAAGTACCGGACCTTGTACGGGCAGTTGTTGGAGCAGTACCGGGTGCCGACGCAGCGGTTGTACACCTGAGCGTTGAGGCCGTCGGGCGTGTGGTACGCCGCGAACACCGGGCAGACGGGCTCGCATGGGGCGCTGCCGCACTGCTGGCACATCATCGGGAGGACGCGCGACTCGAACGGCTCGTCGTGCTCGCCTCCTTCGAAATAGCGCTCTATCCGGATCCACGACATCTCCCTGCCGCGGCGGACCAGTTCCTCTCCAACGGTCGGAATGTTGTTTTCGGCGTGGCACGCAGTCACGCAGGCGCTGCACCCAGTGCACCTGGAGAGGTCGACCGCCATCGCCCAGCGCGGCTGCGGCGGCGCGTAGTCACCGTGCTCCGTGTCGCGCAACTGCTCTTCCTGGACCTGGTCCAACAGGTTCTCGATGTGTTCCGGCACCGGAGCAGCGTGGGCACCGTGGTCGTCGTGGCCGCCGCCGTGCGCCAGTTCCCCGAGCGTCACGGCCTGGGCAAATCCACGACCCAGCTGCCGCGGCTTGCCCTCGGTCTTGGCGAGGAACTCGTGGTCGCCGGTGAACCGGACCGTCGCCGCCGCGTAGTGGCTCACGCCCCCGAACGAAGCGACCTCGCTCGAGAGCAGCCGGTACACGTTGGCGCCGCGGTCCTCGGCGTAACGCCCGAAAGCCGTGTGCCCCTGGCCCAGCGGCATCGCTACGACGTCTCGTCGCAAGCCGGGGTAGAGATACACCGGCGCGCGGACGCTGCCGGATGCCGTGGTCACCTCGAGTACGTCGCCCTCGTTGAGCCCCATCTCCGCAGCCGTGGCGGGGTGCATCTCCACCCACGTGGACCAGGTAACCTTGGTCACCGGATCCGGGAGCTCCTGCAGCCACGGGCGGTTGGCGCCGCGCCCGTCATATAGGGCCGGCGAGGGATACGCGATCAGCGTGAACTCACCGGAAGGACTCCAGGTCGGAGCCTCCCGCAACTGGCTCACGGTCCGCGCCAGTCGCACGGAGCGAGCCGCGACATTGGTGCGCGCGCCACCCTGCTGCAGCGACTCGGTCCAGAAAGTGTCGAACGAGCGCCGGTCGCGAAGCTGACGCCGCAGCTGCTCCCACTGCTGTTGCAGGTAGTCCTTGTAGGTCTCGGCCGGGAGGCGCGAAGCAATGCGCCCGCCCTGCAACCGCGCCAACTCGAGGAGAACATCGCCCGTCTGGCGCGTATCGAACACAGGCTGCATCACGGGCTGCTGCAGGTTCCACACTCCGGCCCGCGGCTCATGGTCGTTCCACTGCTCGAGCGGATCGTGGTCCGGCAGCACCAGATCGGCCTTCACGGCCACCTCGTCCAGGAAGCGCGAGAAGCTCACCGTGAACCCGACCTTCTCCATTGCCGCGGCGAAGTCCACTCCAGCGGGAGCTGCGTGCGCCGGGTTCGCGCCATGCACGAACAGAACACCCACAGCTCCGTTCTGCATCTGGCGCGCCAGCTGGGCCAGCTCGGCAAAGCGGTCGGCGCCCGTCGCGTTCAGGTCGGGACCGAACAGTACCGTGCGCCCGAGGTTCCCCGCGACGTAGTTGAGAACGTTCACTGCGGCGGCAGTCACGTGCGCCTGCTCGTGCTGCGCCCCCATGCCGCCGGCCAGAGCGAGGCTCGGCTGTGCGGTGAACTCGCGCGCGAGGCGCTCGATGGTCGCGGCCGGCACGCCGGTGCGCTCGGCGACCGCGGCGGGTGCATGCGCGTCGAGCAAGTCCTGAATGCGGAACAGGTCCCCCGGCCGCGTTGCCAGCCTCTCGCTTACCACGACGTTGGCGATCGCGAGAGCCAGCAGGGCCTCGCTTCCCGGCACCGGAGCGATCCACTCGTCCGCGCTCATGCCGGTCATGCTCATGCGGGGCTCGACGTGGACGTAGCGCCCCATCTCGCCGTCGCGATAGCTGTGGCCCTCGGTGAACGCGCGCGACTGCTCGACCGGGCTCAGCCATGTCTCGAGGAAATCAACACCGAACGAGAGCACGTAGCGGGCCGCCGCCAGGTCGTAGCTGGGCACCGCGTCCGTGCCAAAGACCTGCTGGTTTGCGGCCCGCAGCGCCTCGTACCCGAAAGGCTCGTAGACTACGCGCGGCCCTGCGCCCAACAAGCGGAGCCACTCGTCCACCAGCCGTCCTAAGCTCCCCGCCTCGTTTCCGCTAACGAACCGCACCTGGTCGGTGGATACCTGCCCCAACCGCTCCACGATGCGCTGGATCGCGTCGTCCCACGTGATTGGCTCGAGCTCCCCGTCCGCTCCCCGCGCCAGGGGCTGGCGTACTCTGTCCGGGTTGTACACGCCCTGGAGCGAGGACTGCCCTCGCGCGCACAGCTTGCCCTGGTTAATCGGATGGTCAGGGTTCCCCTCAACCTTCACCACCCGGCCCTCACGTACCCGCGCGTGGATGCCACATCCCGCAGGGCACTCGCGACAGCTCGTCGCGTAAATCGTCGCGATGCCGGGGACCTGGTTCTCGGGGGGAACGAGGTAGGGGATCAGCTTCTCAACGCCGTCGCTCCCGCAGCCGGACAGCGCCACAGCGCCGCCACCGGTCACACCGAGGACCTTGAGGAACCGTCGCCGGTTCATCTCCTGCGAGTTCGGTTCCTTGTTGGAGCGATCAGCCATCGGGTCTCGAAGCACTCGTAGTCAGGCGTCTAGTAATGACAAACCGTACAGTCGGTACTCACTTCTTCCTTCTCGTGGCACGTGATGCACCACCCCATCTTGAGGGACGCATACTGATAGACCTGCGGCATCTCCTCGATCGGCCCATGGCAATCCTGGCACTCGAGTTCCTTGTCCGACAGCACGTGCCGGTTGTGCGGAAAGCGCACGAACGGGGCGAGCTTGTGGATCTCGACCCACTCGATGGGCCGGCGCTCGTTCCAGTGGTCACGCAACTTCTGCACTTCGGGATTCCCGGAGCCGGCCAGAATGTGGCAGCCCATGCAGGTGGAGACTGTCGGGAGCCCGGCGCTTGGACTCACCTCGGCCGCGAAGTGGCAGTACCTGCAGTCCATCTCGTACTGACCCGCGTGCACGTCGTGCCGGTAGAAGATCGGCTGGCGCGGTCCGGGCAGGCCGGTCGTGTCCACATCCACCGGCGCCTCGAACCCGCTCACAGCGGACGTATCCGCCTGACCCTGGCCCTGGACGGCGCCGGGTCGGCAGGACGGGAGCGACACACCGAGTGCCATCGCTCCGATCACACCGATCAGGATTCTAGCGCGTCTCTTCATGGACCTCGCCGGGAGGCAGGTCCCCGCTCCAGGGAATCGGGGCCAGCTCAGTGTTCTCGCTCTGGAACCACAGGTAAAGAATCGGCCGCTGATAGGTCAAGAAAGTGCTCTCGGTAGCGGCCGCCAGAAAAGATAGTCGAAGGGCAGCACAGCACAACCAGTCCTCCCCTGCCTCTCCACCCCCCAGGAGGCCCGAATTCTGTGTCACCCGCGACCCGTCCGTTCCAGGTAGCGCACCACCTCGATGCACATGGCCCGCACCAGCTTCGCCTCGCGGGCGTCCATCGGAGTGCGATGCACCATCTCGCGGACCGTACGCAGGATCTGGTCCGGGTTGCGCGTCTTGAAGAAATCGATCGCAGAGAGTGCCGCCTCGGCATCCCCGAAGATCAACTCCAGGTCGGCCGCCGTCGCCGGGTCCGCCGCCTTGCGCGGTGTCTTGAGGGATCTCTCCCCTCGAGCCAGATGCAGCTCGTACGCCATGAGCGTGAACGCCTGCGCCAGGTTCAGGGCCTGGTACTCCGGGTTGGTGGGCACCACGATGCTGCGGTGACAGCGGTCCAGCTCTTCATTCGTGAGGCCCTTGTCCTCCGGGCCCATCACCAGGGCGGCGGTGCCCTCCTCGGCAGCGGCCCACAGCTCGGGCGCCGCCTCGCGCGGGCGCTGTGCGTTGCGCTTGGCCGTGCGCTGCCGCGCCGTCATCCCGGCAACGTGCGTACAGTCCGCGAGCGCCTGGTCGATATCGTCGAACATCCGGACCCGCTTCAGAATGTCGCCGGACTTGTGGGCGATCCCTTCGATGCGCCGCGCCTCGTACTCCTCGGGAGCAATGAGCCGGAGGTCGCGCAACTCGAAATTCTTCATCGCGCGCACCACACCGGCGATGTTCACGAGATCCTGTGTGCGGACCAGCACCACCACCAGGCTCACGTCACCTCCGCGTTCGGCGCAGCATCCTTCACTTCCTCCACCGCGACGCCCTCCGCCGAGAAGCCCGTGCGCAACACCTCAGCCTCCGCCGCCGTCACCGCCTCGGACACCGCCGCGTGATCACTGGGTGAGCATAGCACTACCACACAACCGCCAGCGCCCGCTCCCGTCGCCTTGAGCCCCCAGGCACCCGCAGCCCGCACGGCTTCCTCCAGGTCCCGTGTCTTCTGCGTCGCGATCGTCGCGTCGAGGCGCTGCTGCTGTCTCCAGTTCTCGTCCACCAGGGATGCCAGCTCCTTCCAGTTTCCCGCCTCGAGTGCACCCGCCGCCGGGGCTGCGAGGTCACGCAGCGTGTGCAGTGCCTCGGTGACCCCTGCCTCACCTCCCAGGTACGCTTCCCACACGCGCTCGTGAGTGGCCGACGAGAAGTGGGAGTGGCCGGTATACGCCAGGATCATGTGGGCCTGGAGGTCGCGCACGGCATCTTCGTCGAGCGCGAGCCGCCGCACCTCGACCGCGCTCTCCGAGAATGTGAGCTCGAGAAAGCCGCCCAGCGCAGCGGCATATTGGTCCTGGCGCCCGCCCCGGAAACGCAGCTCCTCGGTTTCCAGCTGGAATCCCAGTTCGGCGAGCTCCTCGGGAGAGAACGGATCTTCCCGCAGCCGCGACAACCCCGCCAGCAGTGCCACGTCGAGCGCGCCGGATGCGCCGAGTCCCGAGCCGGGAGGTGCGCCGGATCGGGAGATGATCTCTACGCCGCCGGTCACGGGGAGCATGTTGAGAGCTGCCTTGTGGAGATCCAGCTTGCCGTCGTAGGTGATGGCATCCGACGCCTGGATCGTGACGTGCTCCATCAGGTCCTGGGCATTGAGACGGATCGTGTTCCCCCGCTTGCCCATGAGGAACTCCACGTCCACGCAGAGATCAATTGCGGCGTTCACCACCGCACCACCTTCACGGTCCGCGAAGTCCGGCACGTCGGTCCATCCCCCCGCGAAGTCGATCCGCGTCGGCACCCGGCTGCGGACGCTCTTCATCGCTCCTCCTGTTGGATCCGCAATCGGGTGACGTCGGCGAGCTCGCCTCGAAGATCGGGCAGAGCCGCTAGGGGACCTTGGGACACGCTCTGTCGTCCCTCTGGAATCGGGCTAGTCGCCCTCCTCGCCCATCGGCTGCTCCATGAGCCCGCGCTTGAGCAGCGGGTGCTGGGTAACGAGATACCATCCCATCACCACCGCCGCGGCAATGCTTACCAGCCCCACCTGCCACCACACCCCCGCGATGAGCGGCTGCGCGAACACCAATAGCGCCGCGTACACGTGTGCCGCCACGAAGATCAAGACGAACAGAATGAGATAACGGGCCACCGGATACTGCTCAGCCTTGGACACGAGCCAGGATGCGAGCATCCCCAGTGCCACGAGCGCCACGACGTGGACCATGTTGTACGCGAGCACCGGACCCGGTGTGATCTCGAGCGCCGTGGGATCTTCCAGCCCGTAGAACAGGACGGCCCCGAACATCGCGGGCGTGAAGAAGAAGGAGCGACTCATCAACACGTTGAGCAGGCCGAACAACACCACGATGGTGGCGTAACCCAACATGCCGGCCACCATGCCGCTCACCAGTATCTGCTTCGTCTCGTCGCGCGTGGCGCACCTCCCGGTTGGGCCGGACCGGCCGGCGTGGAGAGCTTCTCCTGGATGACGCGGGTGCTGCTCACAAACCGAGCTCCGCCTTGGCCTCCGCGGGCAGCAGCGGGATCAGCTTCGGAATGGGCACGGCGAACCCCATCCCAACGGCCTCACTGAGACCCGCTCGGTGCACCGCCACTACTTCTCCTGCGGCGTTGAAGATCGGGCTGCCGCTCGAGCCGCCCACCGTGAACCCGTCGAAGTTCACGACTTCGCTGGTCACCTTGCTGAAGATTCCGGCGCTCATCGAGGTGCGCACCGTACCCGTGGCGTCGAGCGCATTGCCGAGTCCGGCGGGGAAGCCGATGAGTGCCGCCGGCTCGCCCTGCCTGGCGTTGCCGCCCGACCAATCCGCCTGTTGTACGTAGGGGCTGTCGAATCCGCGGATCTTGATGACTGCAAGGTCCGCTCCCGACCGCGAAGCCACCGAGATCAGGTCCGCCGGCTTCATGACGCGTTGGTCGGCCATCGTGACGTAGATCGAGTCTGGACGCTGGCCCTGGTGTGTAACCACATGCCGGTTGGTGACGAAGTACCCCGAGCGGGTGAGAGCAAAGCCTGAGCCGTCGTAGATGTCGCCGCCCACGTAGACGGCGACGAGTCCGACAGCGCTCTGGTTGGCCTGAGCGACGGCGGCCAGGTTCACGCCTTCCATCGCGCGCATCTGCGAAGCGATCTGCGTGGCACGATCCTGGGCCGTGCTCACCGCGTCGCGCAGGGAGTCCAGCAGCGCTCCCGACGTCCCCGTAGCGCTCGCCCGACCGAGCTCCGAACGCAGCCGCGACAGCTCCGCCTGGGCGGCCTGGTTCGCCTCCTCTCCCGCCGCCAACTGCTCTGCCAGTGAAGCCTCGGCCCGGTGGAGAGACGCCTCGAGCGCAGTCGTGCGCTCCTGCGCCTCGCCCAGCGCCACGCGCAGGCTCTCCACGACCGCCGCCGGGGCGGAGCCCGCGCGCGCATCGGCCAGCTCGGTGCGTAGCCGCTCGTACTCCGCGGTCGCCTCCAGCTGAATCGAATCGGCGTACGCCTGCTGCAGCTCGAGCGCGGCACGCTGCTCCTGCTGTATCTGCGTCGTGGCCTGCTGCACGCGCCATTCGCTGTAGTAGTACCCGGCGGCTACGACCACGGCGAGCAGGAAGACGAAGGACCATACGGCCCAACGGACCTTCTTCGCCGTCCTGCGTGAGGACTCGGCGAACATCTCATTGAAGAAGACCGTGGCGCCCTTTCCACCGAAGCTGCGGCGTGCCTCCCCCAACTTTGCCACGACCTTTGCCGCGATCGACTCGCGGCGCCGCTGCCGCTGCGGGCCGGCCGGCTCCGAATCCTCCTCGCCGGGCAGGGAGAGCCGTGCGACCATGAGCTCCGGACCCGAAGCTCCCAGCCGTAGCTTGTCGCCTCGCCCTATGTCGCGCTCTCCCGTAGCCAGCTTTCCGTTCAGGTACGTGCCGTTGCGGCTCTGGGCGTCGCGCACCACGGCGCGCCCGTCGGGCTTGAGCACGATCTCGGAGTGCACTCGCGACACCGCCGTGTCGTCCGGCCCCACCGGACGAAGCTCGCACTCCTTGCCCCTGCCGATACGGATGCGGCCGCCGCTGGCCTGGAACTGCTCGCCGCTCTTGGTCTCCATCATCACAATGCGGAGAACCTGCTCCGGGGCGGGCGGTTGGGAGTATGCGGCGGCTTCACGCGGCGGCGGCAGGTCGTCGGCGCTGTCCATGGGTTGGGTAGCGTCGGCCGGTCCCGCCCCAACCGCCTCTTCGACGGCGGTGCCGGGTGGCCCACCCTTCGTCACAGCCTCGACCCTGAAGCGCGGACCTCGCGCGCCCAGTCCGATCACCGTACCGACGGCGAGCTGCTCGGTGGCTTCGGGCTGGAGCTTTCGGCCGTTGAAGTAGGTCCCGTTGCGGCTCCCGGCGTCCTCGAGCCACCAGGTGCCGGCCCGGTCGACGACACGGGCGTGTGACCCGGAAACGACATCGCTGCCTTCGCCGGTCACGGGCAGCTCGAACCCCGGATCGCGCCCCATCCGTACTTCGGCCGTCCGGAACTGGACCGTCTCGCCGCTCGCCAGGTTCTTGAGGCTCAGGAATCTCATTCGGGGAAAAGCTATCCCTTGCGCCGGGAGGGCGACAGGCACGAGGCTCGTTATCTTAGAGGCGCCATGTCACAGACGTACAACCAGGGCCGTCCCTTGGTCGCCGCCGGGGTGGACCAGGTCGCGCTGTTCGAGAGCGCGGCCCGGGAGTTCGCGGGCACCCACGAGATTCTGCGGCTCGTGGCCGCATCGTCGCAGCGGGCACTGTTCCAGGCGCGTGACGAGACGCTCAAGCGGCGGGTAGCGCTGAGGGTGCACCACGGGGGGGACACCACGTCCCGCACCTGGTTCGAGCGCGAGACCGAGCTGCTCGCTGCCCTCGACCACCCGGTGCTGCGGCCGGTCTATGCGGCGGGCACTCGCCGGGACTGGACCTACCGCATGACCAAGTGGATCGACGGCGAGAGCCTCACGGACGCGGTGGCGCGGGCGCCCCGGCCCATACCAGCCGTGCTCCAATTGGCACGGGATCTGGCCGCGGTGCTGGAGTACGTTCACACGCAGAACATCGTGATCCGAAAGCTCGCTCCCACGACGCTCATGATCGAGAACACCGAGCGCGCCTACGTTACCGACCTCAGATTCGCCAATGTCTGCCTCGACGTCGTGGGTCCGGACGACGACCCCCTCGCGATACCCTTCCTCGCTCCCGAAGTGCGCGATGGCGGCGCGGGAGAGCCGGTGAGCGACGTGTACTCCGCCGGTGCCCTGCTCTACTTCGCCATCACGGGAAAGGCGCCCCCGCTGGAGACCGAGGAATTCGTCCCGGCTCGGTCGCTCCGTCCAGCCTGCCCCAGCGCGCTGGATCGGGTGATCACCCGGGCGCTCAATTCGGATCCGGCGAAGCGCTTCCTGACTGCCGCCGAGATGATCGAGGACCTCGTCGCCGAGATGGGCGAGCCGGTCACGCCTGCACCCTTGGCGTCCGGCCGCAGCCCGGCCACCGAGGACCAGATGGGATGGGAGAAGCGCTTGCGCCGCGCCCTGGGCGACGACTACGAGCTGCTGGACGAGCTCGGCTCCGGCGGCTTCGGGCGCGTGTACCTGGTGCGCGACCTGGCGCTGGAGCGCGAAGTGGCGCTCAAGGTGCTCCACTCCTACCTCACGATGGACCCGGCCGTCGTGGAACGGTTCCGACGCGAAGCGCGCGTCGCGGCCCAATTGTGGCACCCCCATATCGTCAACACCTACGACATCGGGCGGCGTGCGGGTCTCCTATGGTACACCATGGAGTATGTGCGTGGCCTCAACCTGGGTCGCGCCATCGAGAAGGAAGGTCCGCTGCCGCTTCCCCGGGTGCTGCGCTTCATGTACGAGGCGCTGGATGCGCTCAGCCACGCGCACGGGCGCGGCCTGGTGCATCGCGACATCAAACCCGAGAACCTGCTGCTCGACGACGCTACCGGCTCACTGCTGATCGCCGATTTCGGTCTGGTGTTGGCGATAGCGGGCGCGGAGGGGGTCCCCGGACCCGTGTCGCAGTCGGGGACTCCGGAGTTCGCCGCACCGGAGCAGCTGTTGGGCGAGCGGGTGGACCACCGCGCCGACCTGTACTCCCTGTCGCTGGCCGCGTATTACGCCCTGTTGGGCAGCACGCCGTTTGCGGGTGGCACGACGGAGTCCGTGCTCGCCCGCCAGGCGGTAGGACATCTGCCAGACATCACTGCCCAGCGCGACGACGTTCCGGAGCGCCTCGCCCGAGTGCTGCAGAAGGGCGCGGCCAAGGAGCCCGCCGACCGGTTCGAGTCGGCGGAGGCCTTCTCTCGGGCGCTGCGGGAGGCCGCCAGGCCCGCGGAGGGAACCCTCCCGCGCCTGTTCCGGACGCTGTTCGGACAGGGTTGACCCGCGATGCGGTTCGCGTTCCTCAGCGCGACTCCGCCCAGTGTCGAGGAGGGAAGCGGCACGTACGTGGCGACGGCCACCCTCGAGCAGGGCCTCACGGCGCTGGGGCACAGGGTGCACGTGATCGCGCCATCCAACCGGCCGGGCCCGCTCGGATACACGGCGCACAGGTTCCGGTTCAACCGGGGGCTGACCTGCGAATCGGTGACCGGCGCCGACGTCGTGGTCGGGTTCGACATGGACGGCTACCGGCTCGCCGGTCGCACTACGGTTCCGTTCGTGACCTACGTCCACGGGCAGTTGGCCGACGAGGCGCGGTTCGAGCGCGGTCTGGTCGCCGCGACGATGCGCATGCAGGCGCGCGCCGAGCGGTCCAGCGCCAGGCGGGCCGACCGGGTGATCACGCTGAGCGAGTACAGCCGGCGGCGCATCGCCGACCTCTACTCGGTGGCGCACGATCGGATCGCCGTGGTCCCGCCCGCATTCGATGCGGAGCGGTGGCAGGCGGCGCTTCCAGCGCCCGCTCGGTCCGCCGGACGTCCCACTGTGCTCTGCGTCGCCCGGATGTACCCGCGCAAGAACCTGGCCTCGCTCGTGCGGGCCACCGCCGTCCTGAGCCGGCGGATACCGGATGTGCGGGTGCTGATCGTGGGAGACGGCCCCCGGAGGGGCCGGCTGCAGACGCTTGTCCGGGGACTGGCGCTGGGCGACTATGTTGAGTTTGCCGGGCAACTGTCGTTCGGCCGTCTCGTGGAGGCTTACGCCAGTTGCGACGTGTTCTGCCTCCCCACCCTGCAGGAGGGCTTCGGCCTGGTCTTCCTCGAGGCGATGGCAGCGGGCAAACCGGTAGTTGGTTGCAGCGGCACCGCGGTAGGAGAGTTGGTCGACGACGGCGTGAACGGACTTCTCGTCGCGCCGGGCGACGACGCGGCCCTCGCCGGCGCGTTGCACAGGTTGCTCACTGATGAGGCTGCGCGGCGGGCCATGGGCGAAGCCAATCGCGTGAAGGTCGAGCGCTTCGCCCCGAATACCATAGCACGGCGCTTCGTGGCAGCCGTCCCAATTGAAAGGGAGACGACGTGACGCAAGGTGACAGCGAGCAGCTCGATCGCGTGAGGGACGTGTTCGACGACTGGGCGGTGCGCGGACGGGCCGAGGGAATGGCCGAGAGCCACACGCCGTTCGTACGCCCGGCATTCGAGTTGCTCGAGCTCGCCCCCGATGCGCGCTATTTGGACATAGGGTGCGGCAACGGCTACACCGTGCGCTGGGCCGCACAGGGTGCGCCAGAGGGCAGCGCAGTGGGCATAGACCTATCCGCAGAGATGATCGCGCTGGCACGCAGCATGTCGGCCGGGTTGGACAACGTGGAGTTCCACCGCTGTGCGTTTCCCGAGCATCCGCTGCCGCGCGCAGGCTTCGACGCCATCCTATCCATGGAGGTGTTTTACTACCTCCCCGACATGGGCGCGGCGCTCGAAGAGACGCTTCGACTGCTGGCACCGGGCGGGCGCTTCGCCTGCCTTGTCGACTTTTACGGTGAGAACGAAGCAAGCCACTCGTGGCCGGAGGACGTCGGCGTCGCAATGACGCTGCTCGACTCCGCGGGGTGGCGTGGCGCTCTGGAGGACGCCGGATTCGAGATAGCGGACCAGCGTCGCATGCGGGTGCCGGCGGACCAGGCAAGCGAGCCCTGGAAGGCGACCGAAGGATCGCTGCTCACGCTTGGGCGCAGGCCCGAATAGAGCACGAGAGGCGAAGATGACCACGATCCGCATAGCGCTGGCCCAGCAGTCCGCCGGCCCCGACATCGGTGACAACCTGGAGCGCGCCCTTCAGGCGATGGACGCGGCGGCGGCGGCCGGCTGCGGGCTGATCGCCTTCCCGGAGCTGGCGGTCACGCGGTTCTTCCCGCAACACCGGGAGTACGCGGCGGCGCGCGACCTGGCGGAGTCGATACCCGGGCCCACCGCCGACCGGGTCGCGGCCAAGGCCAGGGAGCACGGCCTCGTGACCGTGTTCAATATGTACGAGGCGTCCGGCGAGAAGTACTACGACAGCTCCCCCGTGTTCGACGCCGACGGCAGTCTTCTCGGCATCACCCGTATGGTGCACATCACCGACTACGATTGGTTTCACGAGCGTGCGTACTACGCACCCGGCGACTGCGGTGCGCCGGTGTACGACACGCAAGTCGGACGCGTCGGCGTGGCCATCTGCTACGACCGACACTACCCCGAGTACATGCGGGCGCTCGGAGTCGGCGGAGCGGAGCTTGTAGTGATCCCCCAGGCGGGCACGGAAGACGAATGGCCCGAAGGCATGTACGAGGCAGAAGTGCGCGCGGCGGCGTTCCAGAACGGTTACTTCGCTGCCTTGTGCAATCGCGTCGGGAACGAAGAACGACTCACCTTTGCGGGCGAGTCGTTCGTCGTCGACCCCGTCGGCAAGGTGCTGGCGCGGGGCCAACGCCTCGCCGACGATCTCGTCGTCACCGACCTCGATCTGGCCGAGTGCGCCAAGTCCCCCGCGCGCACTCTGTTCTGGAACGACCGCCGTCCGGAGCTATACGGTGACTGGCTTGCTTGACTCCCTGCGTCCCGGCATCGTGGAACCAGTAGACTGAGTGCCCGGGATCTTGTCGGCTTCCTCCGGCTTGGTCAGGACCCGCCGCATCCAGTTGTCGAAGTCGTCGAGCAGCGAGTACATCACGGGCACCAGAATCAGCGTCAGGAGAGTCGCGAACGCGAGGCCGGCGATCACCGCGATCGCCATCGGGCCCCACCACGCCGCCTGCTCCCCACCCCAGTAGAAGTCCGGCGCCAGCCGCGTGTACAGCCCGTTGAAGTCTATGTTCAGTCCGATTGCGAGCGGTACGAGGCCCAGGATCGTAGTGACCGCAGTCAGCATCACGGGCCGGAAACGCGTCTTGCCCCCCTGCACGATCGCCTCGCGTCGATCCAGCTTGTCTCGCTCCCGCAGGATGTCGATGTAGTCGATCAGCACGATCGCGTTGTTCACTACGACGCCCGCGAGGCTGATCACACCCACTCCCGTCATGATGATGCCGAACGGCATGCGGAACAGCATCAACCCCAGGAGCACGCCGATCGTGGACAGCAAGACCGAGCTGAGGATGATGAACGGCTTCGTGATCGAGTCGAACTGGGACACTAGGATGAACCCGATCAGGAACAGGGCCATCAGGAACGCGCCGGTCAGGAACGCCTGGGACTCCTGCTGCTCCTGCTGCTGGCCGGCGTACCTCAGCCGATAACCGGTGGGCAGACGCGCTTCGAAGCTGGAGAGCTCCGTCTGGACCTCGGCCAGCACTGCGTTGGCGTTGTAGCCCGCGCGCACGTCGGATGACACGGTGACCATGCGGTCCAGGTCCTTCCGGTTCACGTCACCGTAGCCCTTGTCTACCCTCCAGCTGGCCACCGACGAAATCGGAACCTGGTCTCCGTCGTCGCTAGTAATCGTCAGATCCCCGAGCGCGCTGAGGTCCTCGCGGTACTCCCTGGCAAGCCGCACAGTGATGTCGTACTCGTCCTTGCCGTCGCGGTACTTCGAGGCCTCGGTGCCATTGATGGCGTTGCGTATGGTCCACCCGATGTCCTGAGTTGTGAGCCCGTATAGCGCCGCCTTCTCGCGGTCGACGTCTATCACGAGCTCGGGGCGTCCCTCGGCCATGTCGCTCTCGAGTCCGTCCAGCTTGGCGAAGATCGGCGAGTTCTCGAGAATGGAGACGGCTTCGTCTCCCAGGAGCTTCAAGGTCCGCGGGTTGTCACCCGTGATCTCGATGGCGACCGGCAACCCGGTCGGCGGCCCCATCTCCGGCTCCTCCAAGGCGACATCCGCACCCGCCAGGTTCAGGCCGGCGGTTTCACGGATCCGATCCACGAGCGCGAACACGTCACCCTGACGATCCTCGTAGTCCACAAAGTTGACCGCCACCGTCGCCAGGTGCGTCCCCTGCCCTCCCTCGAAACCACCCGTGACCTTGGAGCCGACGGTCGAAACCACCGACTCGATGTCTTCCTGCCCCTCGATGCCCGAGATCTGCTGCTCGATCTGCCGTACTATCCGATCAGTTTCCTCGACCCTCGTGCCCAGCGGTCCCTCCACCTGGATGTAAGCGGTGGTGGGCGGGATGTCCTCGGGGAAGAACTCCACACCCGCGTTCAGGAAGCCGAACACGAACACCACGAAGACCAGCGTTCCCCCCGCGCCCCATATGATCCGCCACCGATGGTCGAGGGACCAGCGCAGCACCGTCTCGTAGCGCTCGATGGTGCGCGGAAGTCCCTTGGTCATCAGCCAGTGGCCGGCTGGATGCCCGACGTAGTGGTGGAACGCGTATGCGCCCACACCCGTCACGAGAAACAGGACTGCCGTGAGTGGGTTCACGATCAGCAGCACAACGCCCGCCAGGCCCGCACCTCCAATGAGAATCCTGCGCATACCGGGTGTCATGCCGACCGGCGCGTCCTCGGTGTCCAGCATCCGCGCGGCCAGCGTCGGCAGAATGACGAGCGCGACGAACAGCGAGGAGCTCAGCGTGATGATCAAGGTGAGCGGCAGGTACTTCATGAACTCGCCGGTGATGCCTGGCCAGAACGTCATCGGGAAGAAGGCCGCGAGCGTCGTCGCAGTCGATGCGATGATCGGCACCGCCACCTCGGCCGTTGCGTACTTGGCCGCACGCACGCGGTCGAACCGGCGCTCTCTGAACCGGTAGATGTTCTCGATCACCACGATGGCATTGTCCACCAACATCCCCAGAGCCAGGATCAGGCTGAACAACACCACCATGTTCATCGAGAACCCGACCAGGCTGATGATGCTGAACGACAGCAGCATCGAGAGCGGAATCGCCAGCCCCACGAACGGCGCCGTGCGCACGCCCAGTACGAA
The DNA here is from genome assembly GCA_039587315.1 of Gemmatimonadota bacterium. GTDB lineage: Bacteria > Gemmatimonadota > Gemmatimonadetes > Gemmatimonadales > GWC2-71-9 > WVYX01. The sequence continues at coordinate 94,399 of JBDHIS010000003.1, forward strand.
GATCAGCACCGCCATCACGAGGAGTAGGCCCGAGATGATGTTGTTCTCGAGACTGCTCACCATGTCCGCGATGTCCTGCGAGACGTCGGATGTGATCTTGACGACTGTGCCCGGCGGGAAATCCGGCTCGAACTCCGTGATCACCGCACGCACGGCGTCAGCCGTCTCGATGATGTTGTCTCCGGCGCGCTTGATGATCGCCAGCGAGATCACCGGATCACCGTCGAGCCGTGCGAGGCTCTCGCGTTCCTTGAAGCCGAAATCCACCGTGGCTACGTCACGCACGTAGATCGGTCGGCCGCTGCGTGTTTCGACGACGATGTCCGCCAGAGGCGCCGTCTCCTCGAACTCTCCGGGCACACGCACGAGGAACTTCACGCCACCAACGTCGATCGAGCCGCCCGGCACGGTGACGTTCTCGAACCGGACCGCGTCGATCACGTCGTCGAAGGTGACGCCATAGAACTTGAGCTTGGCGAGATCCACATCGACCTGGACCTCCCGCTCCAACCCTCCCACGAGTCGCGCTTCCAGCACGCTGGGGACCTGCTCAAGCCTGTCCTGCAGATCCTCGGCGACTTCACGCAGCCGAACGAGACTGTAGTCGCCGGCGATGTTGACCTGCATGACCGGGAAATCGGAGAAGTTGATCTCGACTATCTCCGGCTCCTCCGCGGCAGGCGGCAGCTCGGGCTTGGCGATGTCCACCTTCTCCCGCACCCGCTGCAGGGCCTCGTTCATGTCCATTCCGGCCAGAAACTCGATGCTGATCATCGAGTAGCTCTCGGCCGATATCGACGTGATCGTCTTGATGTCGCCGATCGTGTTGAGCTCGTCCTCCAGGGGCTGCGTTATGAGAGTCTCGATGTCGCCCGGCGCGACACCTGCGTAAACGGTATTGACCAGGATGAAGGGGATCACGATCTCCGGAGCCATCTCCTTGGGAACCCGGTCATACGACATCAGGCCCATGAGGATGAGGATCACCGTCATCACCATCACACTCGTCGGGTGATCGATGGCAAAGGAGGCGACGCGGAACTCTTTGTATTTCCGCTTCTGCCTCGGGTCGCCCGACTCCGTCGACAGGTGGGCGCCGGTCAGGCGGCTCGGATCCGTCGCGGAGACCTTGCGGCGCGCACCGCTGTCTCCGGTCCCCGGGACCTTGAAGTCGCCCGTGTCGCCTTTGCGCTTGCTCATTGATCTCCTCCGGCGCTGGCAACGATGTTGATGAAGCTCCCATCGTCGACGAGCCTCTCGCCCACCGTGATCAACCTCTCTCCAACCTCGAGCCCGGACTCGATCACAGTACGGTTCTCGAAGGACGGCCCAAGAGTCACCGGACGCGCCTCCGCAACCAGGTTGCCGTTTCGAGTGGCGGCCACGTACACCTGATACCCGTCCTCGGTACGCAGCACGACCTGCTGCGGGACCACGATCACGTCCTGCAGGCGCTCCCGTGCCACCTGGACGTTGGCGACCATCATCGGCTTGATCACCCTGCCGGGATTCTGGAGCACGATCTCGATCGGGAACGTTCGGTTCCTGGGATCCACACTCGTGCCAACGAATTGGATCGTTCCCAAGAACTCCTGCCCCGCGAGCGGATCGAGCGTGACGCGGGCGCTGTCGCCCGGCTGGACGAACAGGGCGAACCGTTCGGGCACGCCGCCGATGATCTTGACCTGATCCACCGAGATCACGCGCGCTACGGGGGCACCGGGAGCAACCATCTCACCCACCTCGACGAACTTCTCGTCGAAGATGCCCGTGACCGGCGCCTTGATGTCGGTTCGGTCGAGCCTGGCTTGAAGCGTCTGCACCCGGGCGTCCGCCGCCGCCGCGGTCGATCGAGCCTGAAGGAACGCGATCTCGCTGCCGATCTGCTCTTCCTCCCACAGCCTCCGCTGCCGCTCGAACTGCTCCCGCGCGACTTCGGCGAGAGCCTCCGCTTCAGCCACCTGGCTCCGCAGCACTGCGTCATCGATCTTGGCCAGCACCTGGCCGCGCCGTACCCGCGCCCCCTTCTCGGCGCGGAAGCCCAGGATAGAGCCGGACTCTTCAGCGGAGATCGTGACGTCGTACAACGCCTCTACCTCACCGGTGATCCGGATGTAGTCCACGAAGCTGGACACGCTGAGAGGCGTGACCTCCACGTTGACGATGCGCGCGCCGGTCGTGTGCCTGACGGCAGGCTGCTCGGCCTGCACTTCACCTCCGTCCGAGCCACCGCAGCTGGCCAGAACCACAGTCATGCCCATGAGTGTTACCAGCGCCGCGCCCCTCCTCGACTTTGTCCACATCCTCGCGGTCTCCATTAGTTGTCTTCCTGCGGGAGTATCTCGTCCACTTCCGGTACGGTACCAAGTGCGAGGTCCAGCAGGGACCGCGCGGTGAGGTAGTCGTACGCTGCTTGTGCATAAGCGAACTGCGACTGGCGCAGCGCTTCCTCTGCGTCCGTCACCTGGAGCTGGGACCCGATGCCCTCCCTGTACTCCGCCGTGGCAATGTCGAAACCGCGCTGCGCCGTCTGCACAGCCAGCCTCTGGCTCGCAGCACGTCCTCGTGCTTCTGACACGCCGTCCCTCAGCGTGCGGATCTGATTGATCGCCTGCTGCTCCGCTCGCTCGAGCTGCGTCTCCGCCCGGCGCACGTTGGCCTCGGCCTCGTGAACGCGGGCGAAGCGGCTGCCCCCTTGGAAGATCGGGATCTCGAGTCGCAGTCCTGCGTTGGCAAAGGAGGTGCGCGATTCCCCGCCGGTCCCGAAGAACTTCACGGGGTCGTTCTGCTGGGCCATGATGTCGTAGTTGCCGAAGAACGAGAGCCGGGGGTAGAACTCCGACTTCTCGCCGGATACGCGTGACTCCTCCAGGCTGATTGCCGAGCGCAACTGACGCAGATCGGTACGCAGGTTGGACGCCAGCTCGCGAAGCTGCTGGTCGTCCTCGACCTCCGCCTCGGCCGGCCCGGCAAGTCTCAGCAGTTCGGCGTTCGCCTGATCGTTGTTGGCCTGGTCGTCCAGATCCATGCCGTTGAGATCGCCCTCGATCTCGATGTCGACGTTGGGCGCGAGGCCCATCTCCACCAGCAGGGTCCGCAGACGGGCCTCCACTGCGTTACGCGCGAGCTGGAGGTTCGCCGCCACGTTGGCGTACTCGACCTCGAGGCGCAGCACGTCGTAGCTGCTCACCAGCCCCGCGCGGTTCCGAGCGCGGGTCTCTTCCAGCGTCTCGCCCACGCGCCGCAGGCTCTCCTCCACCAGGCGCAGCTGTTCCTTGGAGAGCAGAGCATCGAAGTACGCCTGGCGGATTGCCGACACGACCTGCTGCGCGGTGCCGCGCAGCTCCTCTTCCTTGAGAGTGCGGAACTGGTTGGCCGCCCCGACACCGACCACGATCCCGTACTCGAACAGCGGCTGGCTCACCGTGAAGTTGGCATTCCAGTTGTTGTCGGACCCGACATCCACCGGCCGCGTTTCCCCCGGCGGACCACCGAGAAACTCCGCCGGCAGGAAGATCTGCTGGTTGATCACGTTTCGGGAATACGAGGCCGATGCGAAGATGTCCGGAAACGCGCTGCCCCACGCATCCTTCACCTGCATGTTCGCCGCGTCGAGCGCGTACTCCGCGTCGGCCAGGACCCGACTGTTGGCCAGTCCCACACGTACGGCCTGCACCAGTGTGTATCTCTGCCCGGGCTCCGGCTGCTGCGCCGCTCCCGGGTTCGTCGCGCCAGCGCCCAAGACCAGCGCCACGGCGGCCACGAGCGACTGCATTCGTTTCAGCTTCATCACCTCACCGTCCTCCCTCGACGATCTTGTCTTCGGCAGCAGCAGGCGCCGCGGCCGGTCCCGTGATCCCCTCGCGGACGAGCGGGCCGAACGCATGGAACAGGTCGAGGGGCGTCTGTGCAACCGATTCCTTCCCGAACTCCGGACAGTCGTCGATGCGGCAGGACATGCTGATCGTGAGCAGTCCGTGGGTGAGGCTCCACAGGAACATCACCATGAGATCGGGATCGATGGTCCGCATGGTGCCCGCATCCATCGCGTCCACCACTGTCTGGCGCAACAGCCCGTAGCCACCGCCTTCGGGCAAGTCGTCAAGGGTGTGCGGATGAGGATGCTGCAGGCTGAACAGCACACGGAAGTACGACTGGTTCTCGAGTGCGAAGCGCAGGTACGCCTCCCCCACGGCGCGCACCCGCTCGATCGAGCCCTTGGGATGCGACGCCATGCCCTGCTGGATGTACTCACCAAAGCGCTGGAAACCGCTCTGCACCACGGCACCGATCAGCGCGTCCTTATTCTCGAAGTAGTGGTAGATCGCGGTTGCCGAGACGCCGACGCGCTCCGCAACCACGCGCATCGAGAGCCCCTGAAGGCCCTTCTCGGCCAGGAGATCCCGGGTGGCCTCGAGGATCGCCTCCTCCCCGGCACCGGTTCCGCGACCATTGGGCACCTTTACCATGTTCCCCCTCTGAAGCTGTCCCGCATTCCAGGAAGTGCCGAAACAGTACAATTCTTGTAGGTTAACGCCGTTAGGTTAACGGCGTTAAGTGTACCCAGAGAATCCCTACGGGGTCAAGTGGAGGGTGGTTTCGGAAGGGGGGCTCAGCGAGCACGAGCGCGACCGTAGCAGCTCACGTGGGTGCTGGCGAGCAGCTTGCCGGCGGCCCTAGTGCCACCTGAACAACTTGAGAGCCACGCCGAAGCTCAGCGCCCCCCAAGCCGCCAGCAGCGCCACCGGCACAGCCGTTGCGGTGAGCGCCACGCCGTCGAGCTGCACTGCCCGCAGCGCGTCGTTCAGGGCGGTGAGCGGCAGAAGCCGGATGACGGGCTGCATCGCTTCCGGGAAGTGTGAGTACGCGAAGAACACGCCCGAGAAGATCCACATCGGGACCATCACGAAGTTCATCAGCCCCGACACGCCTTCTATCGTCTTTGCGCGGCTGGCCACCAACAGACCCAAGCCGGAGAATGTCATCGCTCCGATCACCACGATGGCGGCAATCGCCAGCAGGGAACCCCGGATCGGTACGCCGAACATGAGCAGGCCGAATAGCAGCACCGCGCCCACCTCGAACCCCAGGAAGATCAGGCGCGACAGCATGAACGAGAGCATGAACTCGCTCTTGCGCATCGGAGATGCCAGGAGGCGCTTGAGCAACCGGTCGTTGCGCGCCTTCACGATGCCGAACCCGATGCCCCACATCCCCGTGCCCATGATGTTGAGGCCGATTAGGCCCGGTATCAGGAAGTCGATGTAGCGCGCCCCGGGCTCGGTCACGCGGACGTCACGGATGACGGCCACGTCACGGCGCCCGGCCGCTTCCTGGATCGCGTTCACGACGACCAGCCGCGCGATGTCGCTCTCGACCCGGGTCGTGTCGTAGCGCAGTACCAGCGGATCTCCCGCGCCGACCACGAGCGCCACTCTCCCGGTGCGCAACCTGTTTTGCGCCTCCGCGCTGTCCACGATCGCGGCCTCGACCCTGTCGTCGGAGTTGAGCGACTGCGCGATGACTTCGGCGCCGGGTCCCGCTTCGACCGCCACCCGCACCACCTCGGGCCCTCGCCCCTTGAAGGCGATCCCCAACGCCAGCGCGAGGAGAATCGGGAACGCGAACACCCAGAAGAGCGCCTCCGGCTCGCGCGTGAACTCGCGCAGCCGCCACAGCGTCAGCTGTACCAGAGCGCTGGTCTCGGGCCTATTCATCGCGCAGGTGCCGCCCGGTCAGGTTGAGGAACACGTCCTCCAGGGTCGCGTGATGCGTGGTGAGCTCGCTCAGCGACAGACCACGCTCACTCAGCAGCCGCATCAGCGCCGGGACCGCCTGGTGCACCCGGCTCACCGTCAGACGGATAGTGCCGCTCTCGCGCGCCACGTGCTCGACGCCGGGAAGCGCGGCCAGCACGTCGTTAGAGGGAGCGTCACCCTGCTCAAGCGCGAGCTCGACCACGTGCTCGGCGCCCAGCGAGGCGATCAGCTCGCGCGGCGACCCGTGCGCGATGATCTCACCGTGGTCTACCACGGCGACCCTGTCACACAGGCGCTCCGCCTCCTCCATGTAGTGCGTCGTGAGCAGCACCGTGCCGCCTCGCTGGCGGAAATCCTCTACGACGCCCCACAGCTGCCGCCGCGATTGCGGATCCAGCCCGGTCGTAGGCTCGTCGAGGAACAGCAGGTCCGGATCGCACACGAGAGCGCACGCGACCGCAAGCCGCTGCCGTTGTCCGCCGGAGAGCTTCCCCACCCATGCGGTGCGCTTCTCCTCGAGTGAAACGAGGGCCAGTACTTCGTCAACGGTCCGACCACGCCGGTAGAAGCTGCGGAACAGGCGCACGGCCTCCTCGACCTTGAGCTTCTCCGGCAGCTTCGTCTCCTGGAGCTGTGTGCCCATACGCTGGCGCAGCTCGGGTTCGTGGCGATCCCAGGTCAGCCCCAGCACCTCCACATCACCTCCGTCCGGCTCCCTCAGGCCCTGGAGAATCTCGATCGTAGTGGTCTTGCCGGCGCCGTTGGGACCGAGCATGCCGAAGCACTCGCCCTGGCGAACATCCAGGTCGATGCCCGCCACGGCTGTGAGATCTCCGTAGCGCTTCACGAGCTTGCGGCAATTGATGACGGCTTCGGGCATAGCGGGCAATCAACCGGATGCCCGAACAAGAAGCAAGGCAGGAACCTCTGGCGCACGGGACTCCCGTGCGCGAGCTTGGTGACCATGTTGGCAGCGCTTGCTCTCGTCGCGATCGCCGCCACGTGGGTGCTGTTGATTCTGCAAGTGGATCCGGTACCCACCTGGTTCTACGTGTTCGCATGGTATCCCACGCTCGTCGTGCTGGACCGGGCCGCAAGCAGAATGTCGCGCCGGCCCCCGCTGCTCAGCACCCGCAGTGCGCTCGCGCTCTTCGCTTGGTCTCCCATCATCTGGCTCCTGTTCGAAGCCGCGAACTTCCGGCTGCGCAACTGGTACTACGTCTTCCTGCCGGATGCCGGGCTGGAGCGCTGGATCGGGATCGTGCTCTCGTTCGCCACGGTGCTGCCCGCCCTCGTTCTCGCAACACGGCTGTTGCAAGCGGCCGGCGTCGGCCGCGAATGGCACACGCGTCCGCTGCCCATCAAACCGTGGCACCTCGTGGCAATTCAGATGGCGGGGATCGTCATGGGGCTGCTCGCCCTGATTCAGCCGCGTGTGTTCTTCCCTCTCATCTGGGGCGCCGCTTGGCTGATCTTCGACCCATTCGTGTATCGGAGGAACAAGGAGTGGTCACTGATGCACGACATCGAGCGCGGGATGTGGGGCCGCATCGTCCGGGTCATGTTGGGCGGGCTCCTCATCGGCATCATCTGGGAGTTCCTCAACTTCTGGGCGCGCGGGAGATGGATCTACACCGTCCCCTGGCTCGAGCACACCAAGCTGTTCGAGATGCCGCCTCTGGGATTCGTGGGCTTCCCGCTCTTCGCACTGGAGGCGTGGGCGCTGTATCACGCGCTCTGCGCAATGCGCGTGGCCGTTCCACCTGGGGAGAAGAGCCCGCAACTCCCACGCGCGCGTCTCGCGTCCGCCGCTGTCGCCGCGCTCCTGTTCGCAACCCTGGTGTTGGGGGGAATGGAACGCTGGACGATCAGCTCCACCGCACCGCACATCGCTGAGGTACCCGGACTCACACCTGACGACGTAACGCGGCTCGAAGAAGCGGGATTGGACTCGCCGTTCCGAGTAGCACGTAGCACGCCCGCCACCCTGTCGCGGCAAGCGGGGATCCATCCGGCCGGCGCCGACCGGGTCGTGAAGAGCGCCCGGCTCGTAACGCTGCGCGGAATAGGGAACGAGCACGCGCGCGCGCTCCACGGCGTCGGCGCCACCACCGTATGCGGACTGGCGCGCCGTTCACCCCTCCCGTTGTGGAGGGCGGTGCACGAAGCCCGCGCCGAAGACACCGCACGCCCTCGGGAGTCGCTCGGCGACATTCTGCCACCCTCGGGCCGACCGACCGAGGCCGAGGTGCGCGTATGGGTCGGCGCCGCCCGCCGAGCATGCGCGCGTCGCTTTCTCGTCACGCGCAGTGAGTGGTTACCTTTCCCCCCATGATTTCCGCAGCTCTGAAGATCATTGCAGTTCTTGTCGTGCTGTTTGCTCTGGCCGTGTTCCTGGCCTGGCGCTTCCAGCATCGGGTGGCCTTCCCGGCACCGCGCGGGGCCCTCCCGGCGCCGTCGACAGTCGGCATCGCCAACGGAGAGTTGGTCGAGGTGACAACAGAGGACGGAGTGACGCTGCGTGGCTGGTACCTGCCGCCGGACCCGCCGCCCACGGAGGGGATGAAGGCGCCCGGGCTGCTCTGGTTCTACGGCAACATGGAAACGATCGGCGGCATCGCACCCGTACTGCGGGAGTTTCGCCCCCCCGGCATCGGGTTGCTCGTGCTCGACTACCGGGGGTACGGGCAGAGCGACGGCAAGCCAACCGAGGCGGGCGTTTATCGTGACGCGGACGCTGCGTGGCGGTACATCGCCTCTCGCCCGGAGATCGACAGCACGCGCATTGCTGCATACGGACGCTCTATCGGGAGCGCGGTAGCGCTCTACCTGGCGACGGAGCACCCCGTGAGCGCCGTGGTGTTGGAGTCGCCGTTCACCAGCGGGCGAGACATGGCCGAGCAGCATTACGCGCCGGTCCCGAGCGTGCTCGTCGACCTCGAGCTGGACAACGTGAGCCGGGCGCGCGAGCTCCAGGTTCCGCTGATCGTGTTCCACGGCAGCGACGACTGGATCGCGCCGCTCCCGATGGGCCGGGCCGTCGCGGAGGCGGGCCGGGCAGAGGAATTCGTCGTGATCGACGGCGCCGGCCACAACGACACCTACATCGAGGGCGGGGAGCAATACCGCCTCCGCATGCACGAGTTCCTCCGGGAGCACCTCTTCTAGCGTGGCTGCGCCGCGGCAACCCCGGTCGGGGAACGAGCCGGATTTCTCGCCCGACGAATTCGCACGCACGATCGAGCGCGTGAGCCGCATGGCGGTGGACTACCTCCGCGACCTGCCGGATCGTCCCGCATTCCGAAGGCCGCCGGACGACGTGACCGACAGGCTGTGCAACGCTCCGCTCCCGATCGAGGGAGAGACCGCGGATCGCATCCTGACCGACATCGGCACCGACATCATCCCCTACTCACTCGGAATCGGTCACCCTCGTTGGTGGGGCTTCGTGCGAGCGTCGGCCAGTCCGATGGGCGTGGCCGCGGACCTGCTGGCCACCACGATGAACAGCAATTGCGCCGGGAGCGCGCAGATCGCGACCCACCTCGAGCTCACGGTGCTGCGCTGGTTGGCGGAACTCGTGGGCTACGATCCACGGGCGGGCGGGCTCCTCATGAGCGGCGGCTCCGCGGCGAACTTCGTAGCCTTGTCCGCGATGCGGGAGCGGCAGCTGCCCGGGAGCCGCGCCGACGGCATGCCGGGACGAGACGAGAGACCGCTGGTCTATGCCTCCGCTGAAGTTCACTCCTGTATCACTCGTGCGGTGGAGTTCCTCGGGTTCGGTACGAGCGCACTGCGGTGGGTGCCCATCGATGACGAGCGGCGGATGGACGTGGGCGCGCTGGAGCAGATGATCGCTGACGACCGGGAGCGCGGTGCGAAACCGGTCTGCGTCGTCGGCACCGCAGGAACCGTGAACACCGGCGCATTGGATCCGCTGGCAGAATTGAGCGAGGTAGCCAGGCGGGAGGGGCTTTGGTTCCATGTCGACGGCGCCTACGGCGCGGTGGGCGCGGCGTTACCGGAACTGGCCGAGCGCTACAGTGGACTGACGGAAGCGGACAGCGTCGTGGTGGATCCGCACAAGTGGCTGTACGTGCCGTACGAGGCGGGTGCCGTGTTGGTCCGTGACCCACGCGACCTCCATGCGGCATTTGCCACCCGCGCGGAGTACCTGGAGGTCGGCGACGAGGACTACTTCAACGGTCCGGTCTGGTTCCACGAACGCGGGCCGCAGCTCTCGCGAGGATTCCGCGCGCTCAAGGTGTGGGCCGTGATGCGGCACATCGGCCTGGAGAGCTACCGCGAGCTATGGCGCGGCGACCTGGCAACGGCCGCCGAGCTGCGTCGACTGGCGGGCGACCACGCGCGAATCGAGCTGTTCCCCTCCACGGACCTGAGCGTAAGCTGCTTCCGCTACCTGCCCCGGCAGGGCGACGCGTCGGAGTTCAACCGGCAGCTCGTGGACCGCGTACATCGTGACGGGCGGCTTTTCATCTCCGGAACGACGCTGAACGACGAGTTTTTCCTGCGCGCCTGCATCATCAACTTTCGCAGCACGCCGGAAGACGCGCGGACTGCCATCGAGACGGTCGTCGAGCTCGGCGAGGCGATGGAAAGAGAAGGGTGAGAGTTCCCTTTCCCCTTCCGGCCCCCCTCTCCCACGACATAGTTTCACGGCTGATACTCTAAGCGATACGAGGCCGCTATGAAGCGTTCGCTGTTCGTTCTGTTCTCATTCGCCCTGGCACCGGCACTCGCGGCTCAGGAGCCGGCTGACCTGATCGTCACCAACGCACACATCTACACGGTGGACGAAAACAGGCCGCTCGCCGAAGCGATGGCGATTCGCGACGGCCGCGTGATCTTCATCGGGAGCGCCCGTGGCGCCGAGGTCTTCGCGGGAGCCCGCACCGAGAGGCTCGACCTCGACGGCAAGACCGTGATCCCGGGAATGGTGGACGCCCACGTCCACCTCACCGGTCTGGGAATAGCGCTGCGCGCCGTGGATCTCGTAGGAACACGCTCCTACGAAGAAGTGATCGAGCGCGTGGTCGAACGCGCCCGGACGACGCCCGAGGGCGAGTGGATCCGCGGAAGGGGTTGGGACCAGAACGACTGGGCCGTGACCGACTTTCCCACGCACGAGGCTCTGTCCCGGGCGGTGCCGAACCACCCGGTGTACATGACGCGCGTGGATGGACACGCTGGGCTCGTGAACGCGAGGGCCCTCGAGCTCGCCGATGTGACCGCCGCGACGCAGGACCCGGAGGGAGGACGCATCATTCGCGACGCCGCCGGCAATCCCACCGGCGTGCTGATCGACCGGGCGCAGAGCATAGTGGCGGCGGTCATACCAGAGCGCACCGACCAGGAGATCCGCGAGGCAATCGTGGCGGCCATCGCGGAGGCCAACAAGTGGGGGCTCACCGGCGTGCACGACGCCGGGGTCGGACCGTCCACGATCGACCTGTTCGAGGAACTGGCGCGCGAGGGCCGCTACGACCTGCGCAACTACGTAATGATCTCCTCGAGCGATGAGTCGCTGGAGAAGTACTTCGCGCGCGGCCCGCAGGAAGGCCTCCATGACGGGCGGCTGTGGATCCGCTCCATCAAGGTCTCGGCCGACGGCGCGCTGGGCAGCCGCGGCGCCGCGCTGCTCGAGCCGTACTCGGACGACCCGGGCAACTCGGGCCTCATCACGACTCCCTACGAGCGCGTGCGAGAAGTAGCCGTGCGCGGCCTCCGCAACGGATTCCAGGTCAACGTGCACGCCATCGGCGACCGCACCAACCGCATGGTGCTGGACGCGTTCGAGTCGGCATTCGAGGAAGTGCCAACCGCCGACCACCGCTTCCGTATCGAGCACGCGCAGATAGTCCACTTCCAGGACCTGCAGCGGTTCGCCGAGCTCGACGTCATCCCGTCAATGCAGGGCAGCCATCAGACGAGCGACATGTACTGGGCGATAGACCGGCTGGGATGGACCCGGGTGCAGGGCGCCTACGCCTGGCGCACCCTGTTGAACAGTGGCGTGGTGATCCCCAACGGTTCCGACTTCCCGGTGGAAGCGGTCAACCCACTGATCTCCTTCAAGGCCTTCGTCACGCGGCAGGACGCCGACGGCTGGCCGGCGGGCGGCTGGTTCCCGGACGAACGCACGACGCGAGAGGAGGCGCTCAAGAGCATGACACTGTGGCCCGCTCACGGGGCTTTCATGGAGGGCGTCTCGGGCTCGCTCTCGCCCGGGAAGTTCGCCGACTTCGTCGTGCTGGATCAGGACATCATGAAGATCGCGCCGGAGCGCATCCTGGACACGAGAGTCCTGATGACGGTGCTGGGTGGAAAGGTGGTTTACCGCAGGTACCGCAGCACGTCGTAGAAGCAGTCCGCTACGCGGCCTCAGGCAGGATTGCCTGGGGCCGCACCCGGAACGCCAGCACCGTGACCACCGCTACGACCCCGCCCGCGAGGTAGAACGGCACGCCGGTGCCCAGCCCCTGGAACGCGGCGGTTGCCCAGATCGGTGCCAACACACGAGCTACCCCGCCGAATGCTTGTTGCACTCCGAGGGTTTGGCCGAGCTGGTGGCGCGGCACGCGATGCGTGATCAGGGCCGAGGTGGCCGGGAACAGGCACGCGGTCCCGATCGGGACTAATCCTAGCACCAGCCCCAACGTCACGACCGAGTTGGGCAGCGGTATGATCACTAGGCCGAGCGCGAGGCAGGCGGCCCCGATCCGCATCAGTTTCACTTCACCGAGCCAATCCACGAGCTTGCCGAGCATAACCGCGCGCATCAGCACGCCGATCGCGCCCACGTACACGAAGAAGATGAATATGCTCTCCTCGGTGACCCCGAAGTCGATCGCTAGGTACAGCGCCAGCACGCTCGTCATCGACATGAACCCGAGCATGCCCGCCGCGTAGATCCAGATGAGTTGCGGTACCTCGGCGCTCGGCCGACGCAGCGGCTCGAGCACCATGGAGCGGATCGAGCGCTCCTTCAGGAGCTCCCCGCCATCTTCGTGCTTGCGGCCGGGATACGACTCGGGCAACATGCGCCACGCAAACACGATGTTCAGGAGACAGAGCCCGGCCGCCACGAGTCCCGGCGCCGCAGGACCGAGGCCAAACGCGAGCGAGCCGATGGCAGGACCGATCATCACGCCGGCGCCAGTTGCCGCCGACAGCCACCCCAGCGCCTTGGCCCGGTCCTTGGGCTCCGTCACGTCGGCGACGTACGCCTGGAGCACTCCCGTAGTGCCACCCCCGAGTCCCTGGATCGCGCGCGAGAGGAACAGCATCCACATGTGCACGGCGAAGCCGAACACCACGAACGCGATCGCCGAAGTCCCCAGCCCCACGATGATGGCGCCGCGTCGTCCCATGCGGTCCGACAGTCTTCCCCACAGCGGCGCCGACGCTAGTTGCGCGATGGAGAAGCTCGCTATCATCCACCCGATGACCCACTCCTGTGCCTCCAGCCTGAGCGCGTAGTACGGGAGCAGCGGGAAGATCATCGCGAACCCGAGCATGTCCACGAAGGCCGTCGCCATGAGCACGGACATCCGTCTCATCGGCGCGTCCCCACCAGCATCGCGCCGGCCGAGATCAGCATCAGTACGACGCCATAGGCCGCCGCGGTCCCGATGTCGAAGGCGCGCAGCGACGACAGGATCTCGATCGAGATCGGTCGGGTCTCGTACGTGTAGAGCACGATCGACGTCACGAAGTCGCCTAGAGCCGTCGCGAACGCGAGCGCCGCGCCGGCCAGGATCGCGGGCCTGAGAAGTGGCACCGTGACCGCGCGCAGCGTGCGCCACCTGCCGGCGCCGAGCGATGCGGCAGCCTCATCGAGCGACGGGTCCAACTGGCGAAAGCCGGCGAGTATCGATCCGGCTGCGATTGGGATGTTTCGCACGAGATAGGCGAGCGGCAGGATCACTACGGTCCCGACCAGCACCCAACGCGCCATCCAGGGTGCGCGTACGGAGAATGCCGTAGCCAACGCGATCGCCAGCACGGTACCCGGGATGGCCCACGGCACCGACACCAGCGTCTCGATCAGGCCTCGCAGTGTGGCCCGGCGCTGGACCACTAGGCGCCCTGCCCACAGCGCGATGGCGATCGCCCCGACGGTGGCCACCGTAGCCATCCACAGAGAGTTGACGAGCGGGCGCAGCCGCTCCGGCTCGGTGATGAGCGTGGCGTAGTTCGACAGCGTGTAGGTCGGGGGCAACAGCTGAGTGGTCCAGGTACCGAGCGGCACGAGCGACACCACCACCAGAGTCGCGTGCGGCAGCAGCAACACGATTCCGAACGCCCAGCCCAACCCGGTCGCGCCCCACCGGGCGATCGGCTGTGACAGGGCTCGCGCGGCGGGCGGAATCCCCTTCCCTACAGCAACCACCGACCGGGTCTCGGCCTGTCGTCGCAGCAGGAAGAGCCCGATCAGAGCAACCAGCGCGAGGGCGCTGGTCTCGACCACCGCCATCCGGATGTCGCCATTCAGCTTGCTGGCGACGATCTGGGTCGTCATCACGCGGAACCCGCCGCCGAAGATGTACGGGGCGCTGAACGAGCCGAGCGCCGTCATGAACGTGAGCAGTGACGCCGCGGCGAGCTGTGGCCTGAGCAACGGCAAGGTCACCCGGCGAAACGTCGTCCAGGTTCCACTCCCCAAAGAGTGCGCGGCCTCGATCATCGAAACGTCGACTTTGGCGAGCCCGGCGCGGGTGAACAGGTAGAAGTACACGTACATGGAATACGCATGAACCAGCAGAATGGCTCCCGCGCCCCGCAGTCTCCACGGCGCCTCGTCCAACCCCAGCAACTCCGTCAGGGCGCGCGCAACGAAGCCGCTCTCGCCGTAGAGGAATAGGAACGCGATGACACCCACTAGAGGGGGGAGCACCGCCGGCAGCGCCACGAGGGCTCCGAGGAGCCGGCGACCGGGGAAGTCGAGCCGCTCGAAAACGAACGCGAGCGGCACGCCGATCGCCCCCGCGAGCACAACGCTGGCGACAGAGATCCAGAGACTCCCCCACAGGGCTGCCCACTCTCCAGGCTCCCGCAGGAAAGCCGACACATACTCGAGAGTCCATCCGTCCGGCCCGCGCGCGCTGTCCAACACGACGAGCAGAACCGGGTACACGAAGAGCCAGACCAGCAGTACGACGAGCCACGCGCCGCGCGGCCGCCGGGTCACTCCTTTGCCTCCGGAAACGCCAGCACTCGCTCGACTGCCAGGTGTACCAAGTCCCCGACAGTCACCGCGTGAGCCGACGCCTCGACTTCGACCGTTCCTCCATTCACGTCGACGGCGAACAGCGCGCGCGCGCCGGTGTAGCGACGCTCCGTCACGGTTCCGGCCAGGCCCTCCCGCGCAAAACGCACTGCCTCGGGCCGCACGACGACGGATGCCCGAGCCCCTGCGGCCAAGTCCTGCGGGGCTTCGGCGGGCCACTCGGCGCCCGCATCGAGTCGGATTCGGCCGTCTCCGATCACGACGCCTCCGAGCACGCTGGCGCGCCCGACGAAGCTCGCTACGAACAGGGTGCGCGGGTGCTCATACAACTCCGGCGGGGTGCCGACCTGCTCGAGCCTGCCCTGGTCGAGAACGGCGACGGTGTCGCCGAGCGCGAACGCCTCTTCCTGCTCGTGCGTCACGAACACGGTCGTGATCCCCACGCGGTCCAACGCCGCGCGCAACTCTCTGCGCGTGCGCTCCCTCAGAGTGGGATCCAGATTCGAGAGTGGCTCGTCGAGCAGGAGGACGCGCGGCTCCGGCGCCAACGCCCGCGCCACCGCGACGCGCTGTTGCTGCCCTCCGGACAGCTCGCTGACCTGACGGCCGCCGAACCCTTCCAAGTCCACGAGCGACAGCACCTCCATCACACGCGCATTCCGGTCGGCTGAAGCGGCGCTACCGGCCAAGCCGAACGCCACGTTCTCACCCACGGTCAGGTGCGGGAACAGCGCGTAGTGTTGGAACACCATTCCGAAGCGCCGCTCGGCCGGCCGGAGCGCGGTCACGTCGCGTCCGTCCACCGCGATCGTTCCGGCATCGGGCCGCTCGAACCCCGCGAGCAGCCTGAGTGTGGTCGTCTTGCCGCTGCCGCTCGGACCGAGCAGCGCGAGCACCGCGCCGCGTGGAACCGACAGAGACAGATCACCGACCGCTACGTGGTCGCCGAATCGTTTCGTGAGGTGGCTGAGCTCCAGGAAGGCGTCGTTCATCGGCTGCGCACGTGGCGATCCCAGTACGACATCCACTGAGCACCATGCTCGGCGAGGACATCCCAGTCCATGTCCTCCACCACGAGGCCGGCCCTGACTTCGCGCGCCCAGTTCGGGAGTGAGTCGAGCGGCAGGTCAGCGCGCGCCGGGAGCCGAAACGCCTGGCGCGCGGCCAGCAACTGGGCTTCCGGGGAGCCCACCCACTCCACGAAGCGGTGGGCGATCTCCGGGTGTCGCGCGCCGCGCACTACTGCGATCGCGTCCTCGATCACCGCAGTCCCGCTACTCGGCAGTACGAAGTCGAATGGATTGCCCTTGTCCCGCTCGACGAGGATGTCGGGCAGGTCCCACAGCGTCACCGATCCCTCCTGGCGCAGCAGCTTCTGGTGCAGGAGCGCCGGATTGAACACGTACTCCCTGGTCTGCGCGTCCAGCCGCCGTAGCCAGTCAAACCCCGCGGCGGTGTCGCCGGTGGCGGCAAGGCCGCGCTCGATCACCATGCCGAATATCGTGCGCATGGTTCCTGACGCGAGTGGGTCGCGAATGATGACACGGTTCGTCCAGCGCGGCTCGAGCACCTCGTCCCAATCCGAGGGTGCTTCCTCGGCGGATACGACGTCGCTGTTGTAGGCAATCACGACCGGCGTCTCGAAAGCGGCGAAGTAGAGATCGGCCGGGCCGTGCGCGCGCGTCGGCACCGCAGCCGCCCAACTCGGCCGGTACGGGTCCAACAGCGAGTCGGACGCCGCCCTATGGAACAGCGTGGACGGCCCCCCGAACCAAACGTCCGCCTGCGGGTTGGCGCGCTCTGAGCGAATTCGGTCGAGCGCGTCCTGGGAGCCCATGTCGAGCCAGCGCACGTCGACGTCGGGGTTCGCGGTCTCGAAGGTCGTCTCCGCCAACAACAGCAGGTCCCGGCCGTGCGGCGAGTAGACGACGAGCGGCGTGCGTCCGTCGCTACAGGAACTCGATGCGAGCGCCGCGGCGCACGCGGCGAGCAGCAGGCGGCTACTCACCGAGGGCAAGCAGGTTCAGGAATAGCCGGTAGGCACCCGGGACGCCGGCGGGAAGTGCCCGGAAGAAGGAAATCCCCGTGTATACGTACGTGCCGTCCCCGAACGAGGCCACGAGCAGACCGCCTCGCAGAGGTGACATGCCGGGATCCGACAGTTCGAGCAGCGGGGAGTAGGCGTCGTCCCAGTCATGCGCGAAGTAGAGTCCCCGCTCCTGGGGCCAGCCGAGCCAATCCGAATCGCCGAGATGGTTGGGCCGCGTGACCGCGGGGTGATCGGGATCCAGTAGCGTGACCGGCGCGGCTTCGTCGGTGATCCGGTCGTGGGGGCGCGCTATCTCCAGTGCGTAGGGCGCATAGCCGCCCCGCACGAATTGGTACTGCTGGTACTGCACGATCAGCAGCCCGCCATCCCGCACGTACTCGAGCAACCGGTCGTTGTGGCTCACGAGGGCGGAGTCCGTCTCGTACGCGCGCGGTCCGACTACGATAGCGTCGAAGCGTGACAGGTCGGCGGCCGCCACTGCGTCCGCATCCAAGATCTCGAGCGGCAGGCCAATCCGGCTCAGCGCTTCCGGTACCCGGTCGGCCGCTCCCCTCACGTACCCTACCGCGCCGAGGCGCGGCAGCACGATCGGAGCAATCTCCACGTCGCTTGCCGCGGATCGCACGTAGGCGGTTGGGCGCACGTGCGGGTAACGGATCTGGACGGCTGCCAGGTCGTGTTCGGCGCCGCTCTCCGTCGCCGCGACAGCCCACACGGTGGCGCGGGCGCGCTCCGTGTCCGGCCGCACTACGGTGAAGCTGAACGACTGCGACTCCCCCTGGTCCCTGAACAGGAACGACTGCGGGGGAGGCATCTTCCAGCCATCCGCCTCGAGTCGCACCTCACCCGCCGTCGAGCCGGTCGCCCGATGCATTAGCGTCACGGTGAAGACGTGTTCGGCCGGCCCGGCCGACGACCACACCAGCCGGTCTGGTTCGAGCGCGACCTCGATGGCGGGCACCACGCGAAGCGGCTCCCGCACCTCGCCCACCGCCTGGTCCTGGAACCTGCGACTGATCTCCCTGCCAAGCCGCACCTCGGCATCCAGCAGCGCCATACTCACCGAGGCCTCGAGCAGGGGCGGGCCGAACGGCAGCCCTCGAACGGCTGGCTCCGTTTCGCTCCAGTCGTACAAGGCGCCGACCACGGGACGGGTCAGGAAGTAGGGCTGGCTCGGTTCGGCGTCCTGAGGCACCCTGACCTCGAAGCGCCGCCGCGCCTCGCTGCCCGGCTCCAGCGCGGGCGGGGCGGGATCCACCGGCGTGACCAGCCATCCGGACGGGGCACGTACCCAGGCGCGGTCGATCCGCACCGCTCGAGTGCCGGCGTTGTAGATCTGTAGCGTCACTTCGAGGCTGGCGCCCGGCACTATCTCAGACCGGGCCGCGGTGCCGTCCACCACGAGTCCCGCAGCAACCGCGAGCGCGCGCTCCAACAGCTCGACCTGACCGGCCGGTAGCTGGAGCTCTCGCGTCCGGCGCAGGGCGTCGGCGAGCGCGGGAACGGCTTCCCCGAGCCGCGGAGCCGTGGTGGCACCGCGCAGGGAGTCGGCGAAGCTCGCCAACCAGGAGGTGTCCGCGGGAATCCCCGCGAAGAGCCCTGCCTCGGACGGCTCGCCTTCCCGATCGACGAGGTCGGCCACCAGCTGCATACGTGTGACGGCCGGACCCGTACGCTGCACCCGCCCCATGTCCTGCGAGCGATGCTGGCTGCGGCTCGCCATGGCAATCTGCTCGTACGTGCGGCCGCTCATGGGGTCGAGTCCCCCCGTCTCGAGCGTGAGCGTTGTGGACGCCGTATCGAAGCGCGTGGAGCGATACAGCTTGAGCGGTCGCCACGGCTCCAGGTCCTCCTCAGTCTCCAGTTCCGGGAATCGGGTCGGGTCGGCCGCAGCGGTGAACGCCTGATATGCTACGACGCCGGACATCTGGTGCTGCCCGTGCCGGTCCCGCGGCGTCCCGGACCAGACCGACAGGATCACGTGGGGCCGGAAGCGGCGCACCACCCGCACCACGTCCTTGAGGACGGAATCCGGCAGCCAGAAGCCCAGCGTCTCATCCAGCGAACGTGAGTAACCAAAGTCGTAGGCGCGGGTGAAGAACTGCCGGGCGCCGTCCAGCTCCCGCGCGGAAACGAGCTCCTGGGAACGGAGCAGCCCCAGAGCCACTCCGAGCTCGCCCCCGATCAGGTTCTGCCCCCCATCGCCCCGCGAAAGTGAGAGGTAGGCGGCCTCGGCCCCATACCCGCGAGCCATCAGGGCCAGAAGGCTCGTGTCTTCGTCGTCGGGGTGCGCGCCGATCACCAGGACCCGGTAGGGAACGGCCAAGCGGTGTAGCAGGCGGTCCAGCTCGACCAGCCCGCCCGCCGAGGGCGGAGCCAACTGGGCGGCCAGAGGTTGGCCGCCCAGCACCGAGCACGCGATCAGGACGGCGAGACTACGCCGCTTCGCGTGCGACCACAATGCTGCGGAGTCTCTCGGCGCTGGGATCCTGAGGATCGCCAAATGGGCGGGGGTGCCCGGCCGGGTCCATGAGGACCGATGGGCACACGAACTGGAGGCGCCGTGCGCGCATCCTCTCGTGGACCGGCTGGGTGCTGACGGGGGCGGCCACCATGATGTACGCCGGGCCCTGCCCCTTGATGGCCTCGACTGCCGCCAGGGTCTTCCACGGCGCGGTCAGGTGGCCGTCGACGATGACTACATTCTGGCGTTCGACGGAGCGGAGCTCGCGGGTGCCGCGAAACAGCAGGCGCTCCGTCTTGATGGCCCGCCGCGCCGCGTCGATGGCCTCGTCCAGCGCCTCGATGGCCCCGAAGCGTGGCTGGAACTCCGGATCCAGCACTACCTCCGAGTCCTCTGCAAGCGCTCCCACGATGCCCAACTCATCGAGCCGTACGTGGGCCGCAATGATGACGTCGAACTTGCAGCCCATCGCCTTGGCTACGTTGGCGGCGACCTCCACCCCGCTCGGAGTGATGCCCAGTACCAGGGTCGGCGGGTTTATGTGCTCATAAACCTGCCGCCCCAACTGTGCGCCGGCCCCGGATCGGGATGGATAGAGTGCCTGGACGTCTGCGGTCATGACCTAAGCGAATATAGAGAGTGGTACGCCTCCGCGGGCAGCGCCCAACCCCGCGTCACTGGGCTGCCGCCGGGCCGAGGTACCGGTCGAGCCATCCCTGGATCTCCCGCCACCAGACGAGCTGGTTCTGCGGCCGGTTGATCCAGTGCCCCTCGTCGGGGAAGTAGAGCAACCGGGCCGGTACGCCTTGACGGCGCAGCGCCGTGAAAGTCTCCAGCCCCTGTGTGTCCGGTACGCGGAAATCCCGCGCGCCGTGTATTACCAGTGTCGGCGTCTGGAAGTTCTGCGCGAACCGGTGCGGCGACCACTGCTCGTAGTACGTGCGATTCTCCCAAGGCGGGCCGGCAAACTCCCACTCGGGGAACCACAACTCCTCGGTGGCCCCGTAGAACGACTCGAGATTGTATATGCCGGCGTGACTGATGAGCGCGTCGAACCGATCGGAGTGGCCGTTGATCCAGTTGATCATGTAGCCGCCGTACGACCCGCCCGCCGCCGCGATCCGGGTCGAGTCCACGAACCTGAGCCGCGCGGCGTGCTCCACTCCGGCCATGATGTCGATGTATACCCTGCCGCCCCAATCCTGCGAGATCTGGTCCACGAACCGCTGTCCGAACCCCGTGGACCCCCGCGGGTTGAGCAGTACGGTGACGTAGCCCAGCGCGGCGAACATCTGCGCGTTCCAACGTGAATGGAAGTTGTCGCGCCACGCGCCCTGCGGGCCGCCGTGGATCAGCACCAGGAGCGGGTACCGCTCTCCCAGCTCGTACTGTGGCGGCCGCACCAACATGCCCCGCACGGTGTTGCCGTCGGCACCGACCCAGCTGACCTGCTCGGCGGGGTACATGTGCACTTGCTGCAGCAACTCGTCGTTGAGAGTCGTCAGGCGCCGCGGCTGTCCTCCGGCGTTTATCGACCAGGCATAGGCTTGGCCGGGGCGCTCGATGGCGTCGTTCACGAACGCCAACGTGTTGCCGTCGCCGGAGATCGAGAGCTGGGAGCTGTTGCCCCACCTGAGCAGTGCCTCGACTCGACCGTCGATGTTGGTGCGGTAGACCACGTTGCGGTGCCCGTCCTGGGCGGTAAACACCAGCTCCCGCGAATTCGGGAGCCACAGGTAGTCGGACACCCACCGATCGAAGTCGCGCGTCACTTCCCGCACACGTCCCGTCGTCAGATCCCGCACCATGAGGCGCCACCGGTCCGACTCGAAGCCGGCTCGCTCCTGCGAGAGGAATGCGAGGGATCGCCCGTCGGGCGACGGTGCCGGGTGCTGCTCCGCGCCCCGCAGTCCTGACGTGAGGTTGCGCGGCTCGCCACCCTCCAGAGGAACCTGGTAAACGTCCGTGTTCGTGTCCCAGGCGCCGTTCGTGCCCACCTTGGCCGTGAAGACGAGCGATTGCCCGTCAGCCATGAAAGCGTAGTCGTCAGACCCACCGAAGGGCCGCGGCGGCACGTGGTAGGGCTTCCCGGCCGTTAGGTCAACCGGTGTCCCCCCTCCGACCGGCACCACGAACAGGTGGCTGCGCCTGCCGTCGTCCCACGCAGTCCAGTGCCGGAACAGCAGCTCCTCGTAGGCACGCGCTCCGCTGGGCTGCTCACCGGCGGTCTCGAGTCGGCGGGCGTTGCACCCGTCGTCGGGGCAGTCGGGGAACACGTCCGATACGAAAGCGAGATGCGTTCCCGTGGGAGACCAGATTACGCCGTCGGCCCCGGTCGAGAGCGACACCAGTCGCTGTGCGCGGCCCCGGGTCATCGAGAATACCTGGACCTGTGCCGACCCCCCGCGGGAAGTGACGTACGCGATGCTGCCCCCGTCGGGTGACCACCGTGGATGGCGGCCGCCGCGCCGAGCGCCCGAGATCTGCCGCGCAGTGCCGCCCTCGGCAGGCACGAGCCACAGGTCGCTGGTGCGCCCGTTCGCCTCCATATCTGCGGCGGTCACCGTATACACGACCCACTGCCCATCGGGCGAGATCTGTGGATCGGACACGCGATCGAGCGAGAGGAACTCGTCGATCGTCATGGCCCGTCCACCGTTCTGCGCCGCGACCGGTGCCGGAACGAGGAGTACGACCGCCAGGCAAAGGAGTATCGCTGGTCTCATCACGGGATTCCTGGAGAAATGCTGCCGCCGAATGTTGCCTCGCCGCGCGCGGCCACGCAACTGCCCCCCGCGACGCGGGGAACCACAGACCTCCTTATATTGGTCAAAGGGTAGAGAGGGGCGGATGGGATTCCCCACCGCACGGTATGTCCACGTCCACACTGGATGTCTCATGACTACCGTCACTGATAAGGGAAATGACGCGGCACCGGAAACCGGTAAGCACGTCAGCGAGCGCGAGGCGCGTGATGTCGTCGAAGCGGCTCGGCAAACCGAGTGGAAAGCTCCCAGCTTTCTGAAGGAGTTGTTCAACGGCCGGCTGCACCTGGAGCTTATTCACCCCTACCCACAGATCCCTCAGGAAGAACTGGACCGCGCCAAGCCCTGGATGGACAAGCTCGCGGCGTTCCTGAAGGCAAACGTGGATGCCGACGCGATCGATCGGGACTACAAGATTCCGGAATCGGTCGTCAAGGGACTCGGCGAGCTCAAGTGCATGGCAATCAAGATCCCCGAGGAATACGGCGGACTGGGGTTCTCTCAAGCCGTGTACAACCGGGCGATCTCGCTCGCGACCTGCTACGAGAGCTCCGTCGGCGTGCTGCTGTCGGCCCACCAGTCCATCGGTGTGCCGCAGCCGCTCAAGCTGTTCGGTACGCCCGAGCAAAAGCAGAAGTACTTCCCGCGGTTCGTGGCAGGTGAGATCAGCGCGTTTGCGCTGACGGAGCCCGACGTCGGCAGCGACCCGGCCCGGATGCAGACCACCGCCACGCTCACCGAGGACGGGGAGGCGTACCTGATCAACGGCGAGAAACTGTGGTGCACCAACGGGACCATCGCCGATGTCATGGTCGTGATGGCACGCACCCCGGACAACAAGATCACGGCCTTCATCGTCGAGTCGGAGTGGCCCGGCGTGGAGGTCACGCACCGTTGCCATTTCATGGGACTGCACGGTATCGAGAACGCGCTGCTGCGCTTCACCAACGTGCGCGTGCCCAAGGAGAACATCCTTCTGGGACTCGGCAAGGGTCTCAAGCTCTCCCTCATAACGCTCAACACCGGGCGGCTCACGATCCCCGCGGCTGCTGCCGGCGCGGCCAAGACCTGCCTCGGCATCGCCCGCCGCTACTGCCAGGAGCGAGTGCAGTGGGGCCACCCCATCGGCAAGCACGACGCGGTCGCACAGATGCTGGGCCGAATCGCTGCCACGACGTTCGCCATGGAGGCGGTGGCGGAGTTGGCCGCGAACATGTCGGACCAGGAGAGGTTCGACGTGCGGCTCGAGGCGGCGATGGCCAAGATGTGGAACAGCGAGCGCGGGTGGGAGCTCATCGACGACACGATGCAGATCCGCAGCGGGCGGGGTTACGAGTCCGCCCCGAGCCTCAAGGAACGGGGCGAGGTAGGAGAGCCCGTCGAGCGCATCATGCGTGACTTCCGCATCAACATGATCTTCGAGGGCTCGAGCGAGATCATGCGCCTGTTCATCGCGCGCGAGGCGGTTGACTCACACCTGAAGGTGGCGGGCGCGATAATCGACCCCGATGCCGCTTTGGGAGCGAAGCTCGCGGCGCTGGTGAGAGCCGGGTTCTACTACGCCTGGTGGTATCCGACGCGCTGGATCGGGTGGGGGCGGTGGCCGCGCTACGGCGAGTTCGGCTCGCTCGCGAAGCATATCCGTTACGTCAACCGCGCTTCGCGGCGGCTGGCGCGGAAGCTGTTCCACTCGATCCTGCGATTCGGACCCAAGCTCGAGAAGCGCCAGGCGGTACTGGCCCGAATGGTGGAGATAGCGGCGGAGTTGTTCGCGATGAGCGCGACGTGCTCGCACGCTCAGGCCATGAAGACGAGCAAGTCGCCTGAGGAGCGTGCCAAGGCTGAGACGGCGACCGACCTGGCCGACACGTTCTGCCGCGTCTCACGCCGTCGGATAGAGGAGCGGATGAAGGGGATCTTCTCGAACGACGACGTGAAGGTGTACAAGACGGCACAGCGTGTCATGGCGAACGAGGTACAGTGGCAGGAGGAGGGTGTCCCGACGTTCGATTGAGCGCCGCCGTACAATGAGAAGAACGGCGGGAGGCTGGAAAGCATCCCGCCGTTTCGTTTGATCAATGCCCGAACGGAGCCTAGCGCCCCGCCTTGATCACCTCGGGCCGGGTGGCGCTGGGTGCCTTGCCGCCAGCGGCGTCGACCGCGTCGAGCGCCTGCGCGACATCCGCGATCAAATCCTCGAAGTGCTCCACTCCGACCGAGATCCGCACCATGCCCGCGGTTATGCCCATCCGCTCCTGGTCCTCCGGAGGGATGTCCGAGTGGGTCATGGCTGCGGGATGCTCCGCCAACGACTCCGTGCCGCCGAGGCTGACCGCCAGGGTGATGAGCTTGAGGTTGTCCAGGAAGCGGAACGCGGCCTCTTCCCCGCCCTCGATCTCGAACGAGATCAGCGAGCCCGGAGCCACGCACTGCGTGCGGTACACCGGGAACATCGGGTGCTCCTCGGTGAGAAGGCCCAGGTAGTGTACCCGCTTTACCTTGGGGTGCTCGCTCAGGAAGTCGGCCACGTAGCGCGCGTTCTTCATCTGCGCGGTCATGCGCATCTTGAGCGTCTCGAGGCTGCGCATCAGAAGCCAGCCGGTCCACGGCCCAGCCGCGGTCCCCATGAAGGTCCTGAGCGTCCGGATCTTCTCCACGACTTCGCGCCGGCCGACGCACGCGCCCGCTACCACGTCGCTGTGGCCCCCTATGAACTTGGTGGCCGAGTAGATCACCAGGTCGGCGCCGTGCTTGAGGGGATGCTGGAAAACCGGACCGAGGAAAGTGTTGTCGACCATCACCACCGGCCGCTGGTCACCCTGTGCCAGCGAGGCCGCGAGCTCTACCGTGCCCTCGATGTCAACCAGACCATTGGTGGGGTTGGCAGGCGTCTCGATCAGTAACGCGGCGACCCTGCGGCCCGCCACCCGCTCGCGCACGCTTTCGGCGATCTCGGCGGTCGGAACGCCCGCCGGGAATCCTACTATGTCGATCCCGAACTCGGGGAGATAGTGATGAATCAGGTACTCGGTTCCGCCGTAAAGCGGCTCGCTGATCACCAGCACGTCACCTGGCCGGCAGAACGTGAGCAGGCTGGTGGCGATCGCCGCCATTCCGCTCTGGAACGCCGCGCCGAGCTCGGCGCCGTCCCACAAACAGAGCCGGTCCTCGAGTATCTCCAGGTCCGGATTGTTGAGCCGGCTGTAGATGAGCCCAAGCTCCTCCTTGGGCCCCTTCTCGCGCATGCTGTAGGCGATCTCGAAGAACGCCTTGCCGGCCTCGGAGTTCTTGAATACGAAGGTGGATGTCTGGAAGATGGGACACTTGATGGCCCCTTCGGAGAGCGACGGGTCGTACCCGTAGCTCATCATCATGCTCTCCGGCTGCAGCTTCTTGTGCCCGATCATCATCGTCTCGGGCTGCTGCTTTATCTTGCCGCTGACGCGTTCCTTGTAGTACTTGGCCACCACGCCCCTCCCGCGAAGTCCTGTATAGAAGAATCGCCGGGCGGGCCGGTCTGGTCAAGTGTGCCACACTGCTAAGTTGTTGTGTTACAAATCGTTAACGCGAGGGGGATGGTCGAGACGGGGCCGGCTCACCGAGCCCGGCGATGGCAGCCGCGACAGCAACGCAGATCCAGCGCATGCGCAGCTAGCCGGGCAACCCCTTCTCGATCACCATCTCCATCGCTTCGGCAAACCGGTCCACTTCGTCGAGCGTCGTGTAGACATTCGGAGTCACACGAATGCCGGTGCACGCGGGGTGGCCTATCGGCGTCACGATGATGTGCTGCGTCTTCCACAGGTGGGCGGTGAGGGCTCCGGGATCCACGCCCTCGAGCCCCACGTTTGCGAGCCCGCACGACATGGCGGGGTCGAAGCTCGTGTTCAGCACCACGCCGGGCTGCCCCTCCAGCCTCCTCATCCAGCGATCCCGCAGGTAGCGCAGTCGTGCGGCTTTGCGCTCGGGCCCGATCCCCTCGTGGAATGTGATCGCCTCGGCGATGGCGTTGTGGTTCGCCGCCGGATGAGTACCGATCTCCTCGAACTTGCGGATGTCGTCATCCATCCTCTCCGGGGCCGCCATCATCGGCCAGGTCTGACCGATCAGCTCCCTGCGGACGTAGAGGAAGCCGGTGCCGATCGGGGCCAACATCCACTTGTGGAGTGAGCACCCGTAGTAGTCGCATCCGATCGCCCCGCCGTCGAACGGGAACTGGGCGAAGGCGTGGGCTCCATCCACGATCGTGATGATGCCCCGCTCCCGCGCCATGCTGCAGATCTCCCGTGCCGGGAAGATCTGTCCGGCGAGGTTGGTGATGTGGCAGAAGTGGATGACCTTGGTACGCGGTGTGATCGCCTGCTCGAACATGTCCACCAGGTACTGCATGCTGGGCGGTGGAGTCGGGAACGAGACCATCTTGACGACGATCCCCTCGCGCCTTTCGCGCTGGTTCCACGTCGTGTTCATGCGCGGATAATCCTGATCGGTGGTCAGGACCTCGTCGCCCGGCTCCAAGTTCACCCCGAGTTGGGCGATCTCGAGCGCCTCGCTGGCGTTGCGCGTTATGGCCATCTCCTCTGGATCGCAGCCGAAGGTGCGTGCCAACCTGATGCGCACTGCCTCCACCTTGGGCTCCAGGACGCGCCACATGTAGTAGACGGGCGCCTGGTTGGAGATCTCCAGATGGCGGCGCATTGCGTCCTGGACGACCTTGGGGCTGGGGCAAACGCCGCCGTTGTTGAGATTGATCAGAGAGCGGTCGACGGTGAACGCCTGCTGCACCGCGAACCAGAAGTCCTCGTCCTTCGCCAACTCTTGCGGGCTCCGGTTCCCGGCGCGGGCCGACGTCGAGCGGATGCGCTCCAGCCCGTCGTTCTTGAGCGCGGGAAGTGCGACAGCAGCCGCACCGAACATTGAGTGCACGAAGTCACGACGCGTGAGCACGGTGGGCTCCTGTGTAGGCGTGTTTCTATGGTGAATTAGCGCGAGTGTGTTGCCGCGGTCGAGCGATGTCAATAGCGGCGGTACAACAGGAACGATCCCACCAGCGCGATCAACGCAAATGCAAACCACTGGATGGCATACGAGAGGTGGGGACCCTCGGTGAGCTCGGGTAGCTGAACCGCTCGAAGAACCGGCGGTGCATGCTCGGGCAGCTCCGTGCGGCGCAGCACGAGCAGGCGAAGGGCGTATGGGTAATCCGGCTGGAGCTCCTCAGGATCGGCGCGCCTCACGTAACGCGGCCACGCCGAGTCCGCGACGGTCACCGCCGGCAGCGACGGGACTCCCACCAGCACGCCGCGCACGTCGGCGCTGTCAGGCTCCGTCAGGGACGCCAACTCGACGGTCTTCCCGTCGGGCGAAAAAACCCAGCCGCGCTGTACGAGAACGGCGGTCGAGTCGGCCAGTACCAGCGGGGTCACCACGTACACCCCCGGGTTTCCCCGATGGCCGCGCGCCATCACCACCAGTTGCCGCTCAAAATCGAACGTGCCGGCTGCGGCGGCACGTCGGAATCGGAGAGAGTCGGAGGCTTCGTACGTCTGGGGAATCTGCGACGCGTCGAGCGGCGGCTCCTCACCGCGCGCCTGGATCTCGGCGTTGACGGCCCTCCTCTCGCTGCGGCGCTCGAGCTGCCATACGCCGAGCCGCACGAACAGCGCCGCCGCCGCCAGCCCGATGACGAGCGCTGCGTAGCGCTTCACTTGCCCGTTGGACGCCCGACGATCACCTCGGGCGCCATGCCGAGGAAGAGTCCGGTCTCGACCACGCCGGGACGGGCTCGCAGCACCCCGTCCACCCGCGAAGGAAAGTCCATCCCCTCGGGGAACGTCACGTCGATGATGTAGTGGCCGCCGTCCGTCACGTAGGGAGCCCCCGCGGCGTCGAGGCGCAGAGCGGGCTCGCCGCCCAGCTCCTTCATGGTGGAGAGATGCGTCTTCCAACCGAAAGGCATGACCTCGACCGGGACGGGAAATCCCAACCCCAGGCGCTCGACCAGCTTCGATGCGTCCACCACGATCACGTACCGTCGCGTGGCAGCCGCCACGATCTTCTCCCAGAGCAGCGCTCCCCCGCCCCCCTTGATGAGATTGCCGTCGGCATCCACCTGGTCCGCACCGTCGATGGTCACGTCCACCGATGGGTGGTCCTCCAGCGTGGTAAGCGGAATGCCGAGGGACTTCGCCTGGTCGCGCGTACGGGTGGAGGTCGGGATCCCTACGATGTCACTCAGCTCGCCGGCGGCGAGACGCCGACCGATAGCCTCGACCGCGAGAGCGGCCGTTGAGCCGGTTCCGAGACCCAGCACCATTCCGGATTCGACATGCGACACGGCCTGCTCGGCGGCGATGCGCTTGAGGTCCGTGCTCACGCGTTCTCCAGAAGATGCTCGAGGTCGCTCACCCGAATCAGCGGGCGACCGCGCGAGGTCAACGCCTGGAGGTCGCCCGCCGCCTGCGCGGCGATGAGCTCTCCGAACGTGTATGCCTCGCCCGGCACGCGCACGTCGGTAGCGTCCGGCTCGTACAGCTGGATGAAGTGCCCCTTGGGCGGGCCGCCCTTGTGGTACTGACCCGTGGAGTGCAGGTAACGCGGTCCGTAGCCACACGTGACCGCAGCTTCGAGCCGGTCCCCGAGCCACACTCTGAGGGTCCTCAGCCGCTCGTCGTTCTCCGGCGTCGGCGCGAGATACGCGAGCACCGCCACGTAGTCGCCCTCCCCGGTTCCGTCGAAGAACGAGAGCACGTCGTGGCGTCTGGGCTGCGGCAGTCCGCCCGGTTCCATCCGATCGGCCAGCATGCGCTGGGTGTTCTGCTTGCTCTCCGCCACGTTCGGCTGATCGAACGGGTTGACGCCGAGGACCGCTCCGGCCACAGCGGTCGCGAACTCCCAACAGAAGAACTCGGCAGCTAGATCGTACCGGTCCTCGAGCGTAATCCGCACGACGGGGTGCCCGGCCTTCACGAGCCGGCCCATCCAGGTCTCGCGCCGCGGGTCATCCTCGCCACGCAACTCCATCACCACGAAGAGCCGGTCTGCCGGGTACGCCGTCGCTCGCCGCATGACGTGGTCCACCACGGGCAGGATCCCCCTGCCATCCTTGCCGGTGCTCTCGGCGACGAGTTGCTCGGCCCACACGCCGAACGATGCAACGCCCGGAGAGAGCACGAACGTCAGCTTGTCGCGGCCCGCGAGGGCCGCCTCGGCCATCACGACACCAAGCCAGGCGCCCGGATTGCGGGCAGGCGCGACGTCGGCGGCGCACTTGGCCACCATTCGATCGGCGCGCTCGAGCAACAGCTCCGGTGCAACCCCCATCAGTGCCGCCGGCACCAGGCCGAACAGTGACAGCGCCGAGTAGCGGCCGCCGATGTCATCCGGGTTCAGGAATACCCGGCGGAAGTCCTGCTCCCGCGCGAGCCGCTCCAGCGGAGTGCCCGCGTCCGTTATGGCGACGAACTGAGAACCTCTTCCTCCGGTCTGCTTCCAGAAGTAGCGGTAGAAGCTCAGTGTCTCGAGCGTCGTTCCCGACTTGCTGGCAACGATGAACAGTGTGCGGTCCAGGTGGCCGCCGTTCTCGACGGCGGCTACCGCGCCGGGATCGGTGCTGTCGAGCATGTGGAAGCTTGGGTAGCCGGCGCGCCGGCCGAAGCTGCGCCACAGAACCTCGGGCGCGAGGCTCGAGCCGCCCATGCCAAGCAAGACCACCCGGTCGAAGTCGCGGCGTATCTCGTCCGCGAACGCCTCCAGGTCACTCAGCAGGCGCGACATCTCACCGCCCACCTTGAGCCATCCCAGCCTATTGGAGATCTCGGGAGTTTCGGGGTCGTCTGACCAGACGGTCCGGTCCTTCGCCCAGACACGCGCTACGACATCGGCCCCGCGGAGGGCCTCCAGGCGGCGCACTACGGCAGCGTGCAGATCCTGAATCATGGTCACCCGTCGAGTAGCGCGCGGGCGCGCTCCAATGCCCAGTCCACCGTGAAGCCGTAGACCTCGAACAGTTCCTTGTACGGCGCGGACGCTCCGAATCGGCCGATGCCGAGAACGTCCCCACCGTCCCCGACCCAGCGATACCAGGATACGGGATGCGCCGCCTCGATGGCCAGCCTGGGCTTCACCCCGGGCGGAAGCACCTCGTCCCTGTAGGCGTCCGGCTGCGCGGCGAACAGCTCCAGACTGGGCACGCTCACGACCCGACTGGGGGTCCCCTCCGCTTCGAGCCTCTCTCGCACGCCGAGCGCCAGCTCGACCTCGGACCCGCTGGCCAGAAGGATGAGGCTCGGCTCCCCGTCCGCCGCGTCGGCAACCACGTACGCGCCGCGGCGCACACCTTCGGTGGCATCGAAGCCGCTGCGGTCCAGGTTCGGCACCTTCTGGCGCGTGAGCACCAACGCGGTGGGCCCCTTGTTCTGCTCCAACGCCACCCGCCACGCGCCCACCGTCTCAGCGGCGTCCGCAGGCCGGATGACCGTCAGGTTGGGAATCGTACGCAACGTCGCCAGCATCTCGACCGGCTGGTGCGTGGGACCGTCCTCGCCGAGCCCGATCGAGTCGTGCGTGAACACGTATACGGTCTTGAGCCCCATCATGGCCGCCAGTCGGATGGGCGGCCGCATGTAGTCCGAGAAGACGAGGAAGGTGCCGCCGAACGGGATGAACCCTCCGTGCAGCGCCATCCCGTTCATCACCGAGCCCATTCCGTGCTCGCGCACCCCGAAGTACATGTTGCGCCCGTCTAGTGAACCGGGGCCAAGGTCCGGAGCGCCCTTGATGATCGTGTTGTTGGAAGGACCCAGGTCGGCCGAGCCGCCGATCAGCTCGGGCAGCCGGGGCGCAACTGCGTTCAGCACCTTGCCCGACGCGGCACGCGTTGCGAGCGCGTCATCGGCCGGCGTGTACTCAGGAAGCGCGTCCTCCCAACCGGCCGGGAGCTTGCCCGCCCAACGCCGCTCGAGTTCGGCGGCGAGGTCCGCGTGCGCAGCCGAATAGCGTCTGAAGGCCTGGTTCCACTTGACCTCAAGCTCGGCGCCGGCCGCGCTGCAGCGCCGCCATTCGGCCAGCGCCTCATCCGGCACGGCGAACGGCTCGTCGCCCGGCCATCCCAGGTTCTGCTTCGTAAGCTTCACTTCCTCTTCGCCCAGGGGCGCACCGTGGGATGCGGCGGTGTCCTGCTTGTTGGGGCTTCCGTACGCGATGTGAGTGCGCACTATGATCAGCGAGGGACGCTTCGTCTCCTGCTTTGCGTCGACCGTGGCCCGGTCCAGCGCAGCCAGGTCGTTCCCGTCATCCACACGCAACACGTGCCAACCGTAGGCCTCGAACCGCCGCGCCACGTCGTCGCTGTAGGTGAGGTCGGTGGCTCCATCGATCGTGATGCGATTGTCGTCGTAGTAGCCGATCAACTTGCCCAGCCCGAGGTGGCCCGCCAGAGAGGCTGCCTCGTGCGAGACACCCTCCATGAGGTCGCCGTCGCTGGCAACGAAGTACACACGATGGCCGATGATCTCATGCTCGGGCCGGTTGAAAAGCGGAGCCAGGTGGGCCTCGGCGAGCGCCATTCCGACCGCGTTGGCGACACCCTGCCCCAGCGGTCCGGTGGTCGTTTCCACCCCCGGGGGGTGGCCAAACTCGGGGTGGCCGGGAGTCTTACTGCCCAACTGCCGGAAGTTCTTGATCTCATCGAGCGGCAGGTCGTATCCAGTCAGGTGGAGCAAGCTGTAGAGCAGCATCGACGCGTGCCCGCAGGAGAGCACGAATCTGTCACGGTCCTGCCACAGGGGGTTCGCCGGGTTGTGGCGCAGGTGTTTCGTCCACAGCACGTAGCAGAGCGGCGCGAGGCCCATCGGTGCCCCGGGGTGGCCGGAATTCGCCTGTTGGACCGCGTCCATTGCGAGCACGCGTATCGAGTTGATGCAGAGTTGGTCGAGGGCGGCGGAACGCGCCACAACGGCCTCGGGCATGGCGGGATCTCCATCTGATGCGTGCGTTGGGGGAGAAGATACACGCGTTGCCGGGTTCACGCTTCTTTCACCGTCTCTTCAGCCGGGCAGTCCCACTCTGCCCAAAGGGTCCGTCCTGGAGGGCTGATGCATCTGCCCACCGTAGCAATGTTGATCGCTGCTGGCATGGCGATAGCCCTGGTGTCCTTCTGGGTGGGCACGCGTGCGGCGCGGCGCAGCACGGATCAGCTCAAGGGTGCCGCTCAACAGTTCTGCCTGGAGCACTGCCGCCTTCCCGACAACAGCTGCCCCTTGATGCGCGCCGGCATGCGGCGCGAGGATTGTCCCATGTGGCGACTGGTGGACGCCGCCGCTCCAACGAGAGCACCCGTCGACCACGAAGCGCCGCTCGGCGCCGGCCCCTATCGAAACCCGGGGAGCGCATCCGAGCGTCCCGATTCACGGTGAATTCACCTTCCCTTAAGGGCGACGCACCTATCCTGACATTGCAGGTCGGGAGGAGCCCGTGTCCGGAGTGGAGTGGCGGTGGTGGTGGTGATCCTCCCGAGACTCGCGGCGGCAGTTGTTCATCTCAAGCCTGGGCAGCTGGCGAGGCTGTGAGTCACTAATCCGCAGCCTCTGTGAGAGGCCGGGCACGGGTCGGGCTTGCAGAGACTACGGGATCGATAGCGGACTGTGTGTCCGCCAGGCGACCTCCGGATCGGTTTTCCGAGAAGGAGGTCGCCTTTTCTCGCCCCCGACCGCCTCGCTCCAGGCGCCCGCGTGTTATTCTTAGGCTGCCACCGAGCGCATTAACTCAAACCTGATTCCGATTATGGCAAATCCCTTCGACTCCCGATCCGTTCTCACTCTCTCCGAGGGGAAGGTCGCGCTGTACCGGCTGGACGCGCTGTCCCGCGCGGGGATAGCAGACCTGGACAGGCTTCCGTTCTCGATTCGGATCCTGCTTGAGAACGTGTTGCGCCACGCCGGCAACGGGATCGTGACGGAAGACCACGTTGCCGCCGTCGCGAACTGGCGGCCCGAGCCCGACCGCAGCCTCGAGGTGCCGTTCATGCCGGGGCGAGTGGTCCTGCAGGACTTCACTGGAGTCCCAGCCGTAGTGGACCTTGCGGCGATGCGTGACGCGATCGTCGCCCTTGGGGGCGATGCCGATCAGATCAACCCGCTGGTGCAGACCGACCTGGTGATCGACCACTCGGTACAGGTCGACTTCTTCGGCTCATCTACCGCGTTTCAGCTGAACGTCGCCCGCGAGATGGAGCGGAACAGTGAACGCTACCGGCTGCTCAAGTGGGCGCAGAGGGCGTTTCGCAATTTCCGCGTCGTGCCGCCGGGCACCGGCATCGTACATCAGGTGAACCTCGAGTACCTCGCCAGCGTGGTACGCGCCGTGCCCCAGGACGGCGAGCCGGTGGTGTTCCCCGATACGTTGGTGGGAACCGATTCGCATACGACGATGATCAACGGACTCGGAGTCGTCGGTTGGGGAGTGGGCGGCATCGAGGCCGAGGCCGTCATGCTGGGGCAACCCTACTTCATGCAGTTGCCCGAGGTCGTGGGGATGAAGCTCACCGGCCGGTTACCGGAGGGAGCCACCGCTACCGACCTGGTGCTGACCGCCACGCAGATGCTCCGCAAGTTCG
Organism: Gemmatimonadota bacterium; assembly: GCA_039587315.1. GTDB lineage: Bacteria > Gemmatimonadota > Gemmatimonadetes > Gemmatimonadales > GWC2-71-9 > WVYX01. Next base: position 128,301 of record JBDHIS010000003.1, read on the forward strand.
GTGTCGTGGGCCGATTCGTGGAGTACTTCGGACCCGGCATGCCCAGCCTCGGCCTGGCCGATCGTGCGACGCTCGCGAACATGTCGCCCGAGTACGGCGCGACGATCGGGTTCTTTCCGGTGGACCAGGAGACCCTGGTGTACCTCGAGCGAACCGGAAGGTCAGCCGAGCTGGTGGAGCGCGTGGAGCGCTACTGCAAGGAGCAGCAGCTGTTCCATTCGGAGAACACGCCCGATCCCGAGTACTCCGCCGTTCTGGAGTTGGACCTCGGGACCGTGGAGCCGTCCCTGGCCGGCCCGCGCCGGCCGCAGGACCGGGTGGCACTCAGAGACCTGAAGGACTCCTTCCTCCAGGTCCTGCCCAACCTGGTCCCCGCGGGTGCCAAGCGCGAGGTCGCCGAGAACGACGGTGAACGCTGGAGCGGGGAGGGAGGACAGTCACCGGCAGAGGCCGTAGCGCTGGAAGTCGCCGAGGCCTGCGACATCGAGTGCGACGGCCGCACGTTCGACCTGCGTGACGGGTCGGTGGTGATTGCAGCCATCACGAGCTGCACCAACACCTCGAACCCGTCGGTGATGATCGGCGCCGGCCTGGTGGCCCGCAACGCCGTGGCGAAGGGACTCGAGCGGCAGCCCTGGGTGAAGACGAGCCTCGCGCCGGGATCCAAGGTGGTCACCGACTACCTCCGCCAGGCAGGAGTACTGACGGACCTCGAAGCTCTGGGCTTCCACCTAGTCGGGTACGGCTGCACGACCTGCATCGGCAACAGCGGTCCGCTGGCTGAGCCCATCGCGCAGGCCATCATAGACCACGACCTCGTGTGCGCGTCCGTACTGTCCGGGAACCGCAACTTCGAGGCGCGGGTGCACCCGTTGGTTCGCGCGAGCTACCTCGCGTCTCCCATGATGGTCGTGGCGTTCGCCATCGCGGGCCGAGTCGATATCGACCTGGCCACAGAGCCGCTCGGCACGGGAGCAGACGGGCAGCCCGTGTTCCTCGAAGACATCTGGCCCAGCCCCCAGGAAGTGAAGGAAACGGTTACGGCGTCGCTCGACCCCGGCATGTTCGAGCGCGAGTACGCCGGGGTGTTCGACGGTGACGAGGTGTGGCAGGCACTGTCGGTACCCAAGGGCACCGGTCGTTACACCTGGGATCCGGAGTCCACGTACATCGCCAACCCGCCGTTCTTCGACGGGATGGGCGCACGGCCGGTTCCCAAGGGAGACATCGAGGACGCCCGCCTGCTGGCTTGGCTCGGCGACTCGGTCACGACCGACCACATCTCGCCGGCGGGTGCGATCCCCAAGGAGAGCCCGGCAGCGCGCTGGCTGACCGGCCACGGCGTGAAGCCCGTAGAGTTCAACACGTTTGGGTCCCGCCGCGGCAACCACGAGATCATGATGCGCGGCACGTTCGGGAACATCCGCATCAAGAACAAGCTCGTGGAGGGCAAGGAGGGCAACTGGACGGAGTATCTCCCGACAGGCGAGCAAACCTCCATGTACGAGGCGGCCATGCAGTACCAGGACGCCGGCACTCCGCTACTGGTGCTCGCAGGCAAGGAGTACGGATCGGGGAGCTCCAGGGATTGGGCCGCCAAGGGAACCTCTCTGCTCGGCGTCAGGGCAGTGGTTACGGAGAGCTACGAGAGAATCCACCGCAGCAACCTGATTGGCATGGGAGTGCTGCCGCTCCAGTTCGAGTCCGGGCAGAGCGCAGCGAGTCTCGAGCTCACGGGGCGCGAGCGGTTTGAAGTGACGGGTATAGCCGGCGATGAGTTGACCCCGGGCGGCACGGCTCGCATTCGCGCGGTGGGCGAGAATGGCGACGTCGTCGAGTTCGACGTGTTGATCAGGCTGGACACCGCCGTCGAGGTGGAGTACTACAGGCACGGCGGCATCCTGCCCTACGTGCTGCGCAACCTCGCCAAGGGCGGCACCAAGAAGAACCCGGTGAAGAAGAAGCGCTAGCCCGCGAGAAACCGCTCGATCTCTGGACGCTTCGCCTTGGCGTCTTCGTAGCCGAGCTCCATCAAGGGACCGGTGTACTCCGGCTGGAACATCAGGTAGCTCTGGAAGTCCGAGCCCTTTGCCTGCGCTCCGCCTATCGACCGCACCAGGAACTCCACCGCAGGGGGTAGCTCGGCTCGGCACCCCCGCGCCATCTCGGCCAGGTCCCGCGAAGGGCGCAGCAGCAGGAGATCCACCGGCCGAAGTCCGCCAGGCACCTCATGGCCGGGCGGCACCGCCCGCAACACCTCGTTCACGCGCTCCAGCCGCTCGGCATCCGCATCCAGCGAGTCCAGGAACACCGAATGGAGCAACAGACCGAAGACCTCAGCGGCGACGGGATACTCCATCGAGACCGTCGCACAGGTTCCTGCCGGGTCCTGTGCCCGCATCGCCACCGCCACGATCCGGTTGGCCCCGAGGTGGATCGCCGGTGCCAGGGGCGCCGTCTGGCGTACGCTCCCGTCGCCATAGAACGCATTCCCGATCTCCTGTGCGGGGAAGATCAGCGGGATGGCCGTGGAAGCCATGAGGTGGTCCACATCGATCTGCGTACGCACGGCGAGGCGCATGAACCGTTGCCACAGCTCCAGGTCGTCGGCTCCCTGGACGAACGTCACCGTCTGGCCCGTGTTGTAGCAGGTCGCGCTGAGAGCCGCGGCCCGAAGCCGGCCCGCGGCGATGTTGCGCGCTATGCCACCAAATTCGATGTTCTCCCTCAGAAAGAATTTCAGCGGCTGCATGTCCATGAGCCCGCGCAACACCGGAGGGGCCTTGCGCCGCCGCACCACCATGTTGAAGGCCCAGCGCCAAATTGCTCCGCCGACGCGGATCGGCTCAACGCGATACACCTGGCTGGGAGTCAGCCTCTCCCACTCGCGTCTGAGATCCGACACGGCCGCCCCGAAGGGACCCGGATGGGCGGCGAGAGAGGTGGCGTTGATGGCGCCGGCGGACACACCGGTGAGGATGGGAACGGCCAACTCGGGGGCGCACTCCGCAATCGCCTCCAGCACACCCACCTGGTAGGCAGCTCGCGCTCCGCCGCCCGAGAACACCAACCCGAGCGACCCGTCCCTGTGCGAAGCCCCGCTATCCGTAGTCACGGGCATGAAGGTCGCTTCGCCCGGCGCCGCGCGCCAGGGTAGCTTTCAGGTGCCATGACGTTCACCATTCCACTTGATGAACTCTCGTTCAGGGCCACGCGTTCCGGCGGCCCAGGCGGCCAGCACGTCAATACGTCCGCTACGCGCGTGGAGGTGCGCTGGAACGTAATGCGGAGCCCGAGCCTCTCTGACGAACAGCGCCAACGCCTGCTCGAGCGCCTGGAAACCCGCATCGACGCGCGTGGCTACATCCGGGTCGTCTCCGACGAGCGCCGCAGCCAGCTACGCAACCGCCAGGCAGCCGTGGAACGGCTCAACTCCCTCGTCGCTGACGCTCTGAAGCCGCGGAAGAAGCGCAAGAAGACCCGGCCACCGCGAGGGGCGGACGAGAAGCGGCTCGAGGGCAAGCGTCGCCGAGGCGACGTGAAACGTGACCGACGGCCCGTGGAAGGCAACGACTGACACAACGAGAAAGGCGGCAGAGAGCGTGTTCTTCTCTGCCGCCTTCCACTTCTCCGGCCCAAGCGCCGTTACAGCTGCCGCACTTCCTCGATCAGCTTCTTGAACGAATCCTTGGCGTCGCCGAACAGCATGGACGTCTTCTCCTGATAGAACAACTCGTTGTCCACGCCGGCGAAGCCGGGACGCATCGAGCGCTTCATCACGATGCAGTGCGCCGCCTTGTCCACGTCCAGGATGGGCATCCCGTACAGCGGGCTCGACTTGTCGTGCCGCGCCACGGGGTTCACCACGTCGTTGGCCCCGATCACCACCGACACGTCGGTCTGCGGGAACTCGGGGTTGATCTGGTCCATGTCGTACAGCTCGTCGTAGGGCACGTCGGCTTCGGCCAGGAGCACGTTCATGTGGCCTGGCATGCGGCCGGCCACCGGGTGAATGGCATACTTGACCTGCACGCCCTTCTCCGCCAGCATGTCGGCCAGTTCCCGCACCTCGTGCTGCGCCTGGGCCACGGCGAGGCCGTACCCCGGCGTGAACACGACCTGCCTCGCGTACGCCAGCATGGTGGCCGCATCCTCGTGCGTGAGTGACCGCACCGTCAGATCGCCCGGCGAACCGTCGGGACCACCGATCTCGGCAACCGTGGCTCCGAACGCACCGAACAGCACGTTGGCGAGCGAGCGGTTCATCGCGCGGCACATGATGTTCGTGAGGATCAGGCCGGAGGCGCCTACCAGCGCACCGCTGATGATCAGTCCCTCGTTGTTGATCACGAATCCGGTCATCGCGGCAGCGATACCTGAATACGAGTTCAACAGCGAGATCACGACCGGCATGTCTGCGCCGCCGATCGGAATGACCGAAGTGACGCCCAGGAGCCCCGCCCCGATCAGAACGCCGTAGAGCGCCATCGGGTTGTTGGGCTCGATCATCAGCCACACTGCGAGTCCCACGGTGCCGATCAGAAGCAGCGCATTGAGCGTCTTCTGCAGCGGGTAGGTCACCGCCTTGCCGGTTATCACTTCCTGGAGCTTGCCGACGGCAACCAGCGAACCGGTGAAGGTGAGCGTCCCGATTAGAATCGAGAGCTGAATGGCGACGCCGAAGTTGATGGGGATCTCGCCGCCAGCGTTCATGTAGCGGAAGTACTCCGCCGAAGCGACCAGGGCGGAGGCGCCGCCCCCGAACCCGTTGAGCAGTCCGACCATCTGCGGCATGCCGGTCATCTTGACCGTGCGCGCGACGATCCCGCCGATGAGCGAGCCCACGACCATCCCGATCAGGATTTCCCGCCAACCCAGAATCTCCGTGAAGACGAGCGTGACCACGATCGCTATAAGCATGCCCAGCGAGGCGAGCCAGTTTCCAGACCGCGCAGTCGCCGGCGAACTCAGCCGCTTGAGGCCGAAGATGAACAGGACCGCCGCAAGCAGGTAGAACAGCTTGATCAAGGCGTCAGTCATTTCTGTTCCTCCGGCTTCCGCTTGAACATCTGCAGCATCCGGTCGGTCACCAGGAAGCCTCCAACCACATTGATCATCGCGAACGCCACCGCGACCATGCCCAGGTACCTCGCCACCACGA
>JBDHIS010000019.1:0-51161 GCA_039587315.1 Gemmatimonadota bacterium
GTACCGGCGGGCACGTTGTTCAAGAAGTAGAACCCCTCATCGTTCGTGAGCGCCGCGAACGCGGTGCCCAGAATGATCACTTGTGCATTCTGGACGGGCTGGCCCGTGGGATCCAACACGATTCCCTGGAGCTTCCCGGTCGCGCCCTGCGCTCCGAGCTCGGCGGCCCCGAACGCCAGCAGCAGGGCTACACCAACAAAGACCCGCTTCATAGTGTCCTCCGTCTGGCAGTGACATGCCACGGCCATCCCCCAGCGGAGCAGCCGCGCGGACCAAGCATGAGCTTGTGATCAGTTGAATTGGAAACACATGACGTGAGTACTTTCGATAGCGTGTCTCCTTTCTGTAGTTGCGTTCTGTAACACCCCATCCCGCCCTACTTCTTAGACGCACATAGCCCCGCGAGGGTTGCCGGTTGTCGGTGTTGTTGCGGGAAAAGAGAAACGCGAGGGCGACGGAGCGAAGCCGACTGGTTCTGTCGGGATTTGCGTGAGGCGCCACGCCGGGTTGCGACCCGTCTTCCGGGCAGGCACTCTCCCATGTCCGTCGGCTGTAGACCCTTGACGCCAATACGAGGAAACCATTCGATGCGCTGTCTCAATGCCACCGCCGTTCTGGCCGTTCCGTTCGTTGCTCTGGTTCTGTCGGCTTGCACGGAGACCGCCCCAGTAGAGGAAGGGCTCCGGACACGGCTCGATGCAGCCGAGCGCATCGTTGCCATTGGAGACCTGCACGGTGACCTCGGGGCAGCCCGGCGGGCCCTTCGAATGGGAGGGGCCATCGACACGAACGACCGGTGGATCGGGGGCGATCTAATCGTGGTCCAGACCGGCGACATCCTCGACCGGGGCGACGAAGAGGAGGCGGTGATCCGACTGTTCGAGCAACTCCGGGACGAGGCAGAACAAGCTGGCGGGGCGGTTCACGTACTCAACGGGAACCACGAGTTGATGAACGCGTACCGTGACTATCGGTACGTCACGGAAGGTGGTTACGCCGACTTCGAGGACGCGGCGGTAGTCGACGCGACCGATTCCCTATTGGCTTCCCTGGAGCCGGGCCAAAGACCCAGGGCTGCGGCCTTTGCCCCCGGCGGCCCCTTCGCCCACCTCCTGGCTCAACGAAACACCGTAGTCATCGTGGGGAGCAGTCTCTTCGTGCACGGCAGCATCCTGCCGGAGCACGTGGACCGTGGCCTGGAGAATATGAATGAGGAGATCCGGGCGTGGCTACGCGCGGAAGCTCCGCAACCAGAGTGGATCCGAGGCAACCGCAGTCCGGTGTGGAACCGACTCTACTCCGACGAGCCGAACCTTGAGGCATGTGACACGCTGAGCTCGGTGCTGGATCGCCTGGGGGTGGAGCGAATGGTAGTGGGACATACGGTTCAGCGCACCGGCGTGACGTCCTTCTGCGGCGGGCGCGTCTGGTGCATCGACGTCGGGATGGCTGCTCACTACGGCGGGCGCCCTGAGGTATTGGAGATCCGCGGAAACGAGGTTCGCGGACTGCGTTGAATCTGCTTGCAGTTGTGAAGAGCCGCCCGCAGCTTACGACACGACGGCCGCCCCACGAATCACCACCCCAAACGGGATCGACCACCATGCGTTTCACCCTCCGCAGCTTGATCCTTTCGCTCGCCGCACTCGCCCTTGGGTGGGCCGGTGCTGCGGCGCAGACCGCACAGACCTCGCGGGAGGCCGCGCTCAGCACGACGCACCCCGTCGACTGGCAGATGGTGGCGCGCATCCGGGAGGAAGGGCTGCAGCGGTCCCAGCTCCCGACCAAGCTCTCGTACATGACGGACGTGCTGGGTGCCCGTCTCACCAACTCCCGCGACATGAAGCGCGCGCAGCAGTGGGCGCTGGAAGAGATGCGGCGGATCGGACTGACCAACACGGTAGCCAAGCCGTTCATGGATTACGGGGTGAGCTGGGACAACGAGTACGTCTCGCTGCACCTGGTCGAGCCGGACTATCAGCCGATGGTGGGGTACCCGATCGCGCACACCCCGGGCACCGACGGCAGGCAGGTGCTCGACGTGATCATCGCCGACGTGCGGACCAGGCAGGACCTGGAGCAGTACCGGGGCCGGCTCCGCGGCATGGCAGTGCTCGCGACCCGTCCGGCCACGGTTGATCTCACGCGGTTCGCCACGGGGACTCCGCGCCGCACGGACGAAGAGATGCGACGTCTGGAGGAGGCCGTCGTGCCACCGCCCCGTGCGCGTCCGGCCCGGACGCGGAATCCCGACCTTCTCAGCTCCGTGGAGCGGCTGGACTTCTTCAGGACGGAAGGGGTGGCGGTCGTCCTCGAGTCGCCCAGCGGCTGGCCGGGGGCGGTACGGGGTTTCGCACGTCCCGGTGCCAGAGACGACCGCTGGTCGCGCGACTCGACGCTCGCCTCCTTACCCATCGTGGTGGTGACGCCCGAGCACTACAACCGCATGTACCGCATCCTGACGCGCGACATACCCGTCACGGTCGAGGTAGAGGTCCGCAACCGTATTGGGGAATCTGTTGACCAGGCGAGCAACCTGTTTGGCGAGATCCCCGGCAGCGACCTCGCCGACGAGGTCGTCATGCTGGGCGCGCACTTCGACACCTGGCACGCCAGTCCCAACGCGAGCGACAACACATCGGGGGTGGCGGTGATGCTCGAGGCCGCGCGGATCCTCCGGGCCATCGGCGCCGAGCCGCGGCGGACGATTCGCGTCGCGCTGTGGTCAGGGGAGGAACAGGGCCTTTGGGGATCCCGCGCCTATGTAAGGGAGCACTTTGGCAATCCGAATGACGCCACGGTGGGTGTGACTCCCGACTATGAGAAGTTCTCGGTGTACTTCAACCAGGACTACGGCCCGGGGCAATACCGCGGCATCTGGTTGCAGGGAAACGAACACGTCCGGCAGACCTTCACGGCCTGGATGGAGCCGTTCGGCGACTTGGGCATGACGACGGTTTCGATACTCTCCGTCGGCAGCACCGACCACGTGCCGTTCGACAACGCTGGTTTGCCTGCCTTCCAGTTCCTGCAGGCGCGGGTGGGCGGCACCGGCGGTCACACCAACCTGGACTTCTACGACACGCTGCCCATCGAGGACCTGAAGAAGAACGCGGTCATCATGGCCTCGTTCGTGTACCACGCGGCGATGAGCGATACGCGGATGCCGCGCAAGGGACAGGTCCGCTGAGCAGGGAAGATCACTGAGGCGACGATGATGCCGCCCACCGTTGCACCGTACCGTCACGTGCGGCAACTTCTGTCCATGCGTACACACATCATTGCTACCTGTCTCCTCGCCGTGCCGCTGGCCGCCACCGCGCAGGCCCCACAGGCACTCACGGCAGAGGATTATGCCCGCGCCGAGCAGAGCCTCGGCAACAATACGTCCGGCCTGGTAAGCGGAATCCCCGGTCGGCCCACCTGGCTCCCCGACGGACGCGCGTGGTACCGTGTGTCCGCAGCGGGCGGATCGCAGTTCATTCTCGTCGATCCGGACCGCCGCACCCGCGCCCCGGCGTTCGACCACGAGCGCCTCGCGGCGGCACTCACCGACGCGATGGGGCGGGACATCGAACCGGGCCGGCTGCCGTTCTGGAGCTTCGAGCTTGCCGACGACGGCAACACGCTGACGTTCAGTACCGGCGGCAGTCGTTTTGGTCCGCCCCGGGGCGGAAGCGGCTGGACCTGCGATCTCGGCACGTACAGCTGCGCCGCGGCCGAGCCCGCGCAGGACGACGCCCGCGCGGACGCACCGCCCAACTCCGTCGTTTCACCGGACGGCCACCAGGCCGCGTTCATCCAGGACTACAATCTCTGGGTGCGCGATCTCACTACCGGTGAGGACACGCAGCTCACTACCGACGGCGTCGAGGACTTCGGCTACGCCACCAACAACGCGGGGTGGGTCAAGCGCGACAGGCCGGTCCTGACCTGGTCGCCCGACTCGCGCAGGATCGCCACGTTCCAGCACGACGGGCGCGGCGTGAGCCACATGTACCTGGTGCGGACCACGGTGGGAGAGCCCGAGCTGGAGGCGTGGCGCTACCCGCTCCCCGGCGACAGCGTCATCTTCCGCATCCACCGGGTGGTGATCGATCTGGGCGGACGCGGTGCGCCGCGTCTGGTGCGCCTCGACATGCCGCCGGATGCGCACCGCTCCATGGTCACCGACCACATCGCATGCGGCAGCGACATCTGCGATCTGCTGTGGTATCCCGACGGCTCGGCGGTCGCGTTCGTGTCCAGCTCGCGGGATCACAAGAGCGCGTGGGTGCGCGTGGCCGACGCCGAGACCGGCGCGGTGCGCACGCTCATCGAGGAGCACTCCGAGACGCAGATCGGGGACGCCAGCGGGACCGAGAACTGGCGTGTCCTGCCCGAATCTGGCGAGCTGATCTGGTGGTCGGAGCGCGACAACTGGATCCACCTCTACCTGTACGATCTCACCACCGGCCGCCTCAAGAACCGCATCACCGCGGGCGACGGGAACGTGGAGCGGATCCTGCGCGTCGACGAGCAGGCACGCACCATCTACTACCTGGGACAGGGCCGGGAGTCGGGGCGCGATCCGTACTTCCTCCACCTGTACCGCGTCGGCTTCGACGGCAGCGACCACGCACTGCTCACGCCGGAGAACGCGAACCACTCGGTGTCCATTGCCCCCGGCGGGGAATCGTTCATCGACACGTATTCCACTCCGGACACTCCGCCGGTGAGCGTGCTGCGCAAAGCGGACGGCGAGATACTCCTGGAGCTGGAGCGCGGCGACATCTCGGAGCTGGTGGCGACCGGGTGGCATCCGCCTACGCCCGTGACCCTGAAGGCGCGGGACGGCACGACCGACATCTACGGGCTCATGTTCACGCCCACGGACCTCGACTCCACGGCGAAGTACCCCGTCGTGAACTACATCTATCCGGGTCCGCAGAGCGGCAGCGTGGGGCCGCGCAGCTTCTTCCCGTCGCGCGGTGACCACCAGGCGCTGGCGGAGCTGGGGTTCGTCGTGGTCGCCATAGACGGAATGGGCACGCCGGGCCGCTCCAAGGCCTTCCGCGACGCGTACTACGGCCGCATGGGCGACAACACGCTCCCCGACCAGGTGGCGGCAATCCAGCAGCTGGGCGAGCGGTATCCGTGGATTGACGTGGACCGCGTAGGGATCTGGGGCCACTCCGGCGGCGGCTTCGCGGCGGCTGCCGCGATGTTCAATTACCCTGACTTCTACAAGGTCGGGATCTCTGAATCCGGGAACCACGATAACCGCAACTACGAGGACGACTGGGGCGAGCGCTATCAGGGCCTGCTGGTGCCCGACGGAGACAGTGACAACTACGCCGTCGAGGCCAATCAGACCCACGCCGAGAACCTCAAGGGCCATCTGCTGCTGGCACACGGCGGGATGGACTCGAACGTGCCGCCGTACAACACGTATCTCGTGGTGGATGCCCTCATCAAGGCCAACAAGGACTTCGACCTGTTGATCTTCCCCAACGCGGGACACGGCTACGGCCGGGACGGCCGCTACATGATGCGGCGGCGGTGGGACTACTTCGTGCGGCACCTCATGGGCGCGGAGCCGCCCAAGGAGTACCAGATCGGGGGGAATCGGACCGGGAGATAGGGGGGGAAACGGGGATGAAGGTCGCTAGACAAGGAAAGCGGGCCTGGGCCCGCTTTCTTGTTGGTAAGTCGGGACGGCGGGATTCGAACCCGCGACCCCCTGAACCCCATTCAGGTGCGCTACCGGACTGCGCTACGTCCCGAAACCGCTCCCCAACTTAGCCGCCCCGTAGCCGAGTCGGTAGGCCCTGCCCCGGACTCTGCGTCTACTCGCGGATGACCACCGTATCTGGCCCGGAGAGCTTCTCCACGTGGCAGCGGCAGGGTCCGGTGACGGCGAACTCGAAGAAGGCGGTGAACGCCGCGACGCCCTGCTGTCCATCGACGCGCACCGAATCGCCATCAATCGAGAACTCGTAAACCAGCCCGTCGTCGGCAACCAGATACGTACCAGGCACGTGCTGCCCCAGCCACGTCGGCTCGAACACCTGGGCCGTGCGCAGGTTGGTGCGGTTGAGCACGACATCGGTCGCCACATCACCGGCTTCGTCGACGACGGTCACCGGATAGGTACGGAACTCCTCGGTGCAGGCGCACTGGCTGCTTTGATCGTCGCAGGCGCCGAGGACCACCGCTCCCAGCGCAACCGTGGCGGCCGCTAGCCTGTGAAGAAGAGTCACTGAGATCCCCTATTCGGTCTGCCCATCCTACCCCGGTGGGCACCGCAACGTTCGCCGGGCCAGGCGCGACTGCGGCGGCCCGCGCAACCGAGTTGCGCGCCGGGGTGTTTGACTGTAGTTACGCACCTTAGAACCTCATCCCCAGCCGAGGCGACCCATGCCGACCTATTCGCTCACGGTCAACTGCCGTTCGCACACCGTCACCGCCGAGCCGGACACGCCCCTGCTGTGGATCCTGCGCGACGAGCTGCAGCTGACCGGAACCAAATTCGGTTGCGGCGAGGGCGTCTGCGGCGCCTGCACCGTGCACGAAGCCGGCACACCCCTGCGCTCGTGCCTGGTGCGGGTGAGCGACGCCGCGGGCCGCAGCTTCATCACCATCGAAGGCCTCTCCGCCGACGGCTCCCACCCCTGCCAGCGCGCCTGGATCGAGGAGGATGTCGCGCAGTGCGGCTACTGCCAGCCCGGGATGATCATGACGGCTGCGGCACTCCTCGACGCCAACGCATCTCCCACCGACGCGGAGATCGACGCGGCCATGACCGGCTGCGTGTGCCGCTGCGGGACTTTCCAGAGCATGCGGCGCGCCATCAAGCGCGCGGCAACCGCGGAGGAGCGATGAAGCCCCTCACCCGTCGCGAGTTCCTGTCGAGCTCGGCCGCGATCGGTTACGGCCTGGTGTTCGCGCTGCACATCCCCGAGCTCGAGCCGGTCGGTACGGCCGTGGCCCCCACAGCGCCGTTCGACCCCAACGCCTATCTGAGCATCGCCTCCGACGACACTGTCACGATCTACCTCGTGCGCCACGAGATGGGACAGGGCGTGCGAACACTGCTTCCCATGATGGTAGCGGAGGAGCTGGAGGCCGACCTCGACCACATCCGGCTGGAGCAGGCGGTGACCGGTCCGCGGTTCGCCGGCATCAGGCTCCACACAAGCGGCTCCAGTTCCAGCCGTCGGACATACGCCGTGCTGCGCGAAGCCGGCGCGGCCGCACGTCAGATGCTCGTGGCCGCGGCTGCGGAGCGTTGGGGCGTGGAGCCGGACACCTGCCGGGCCGAATCAGGCACGGTGGTGCACGTCGCGAGCGGCCGCCGGCTCACTTTCGGTCAACTCGCCGAGGCTGCCGCGCGCCTACCGGTGCCCGAGGCCCCGGCGCTCAAGGATTCGGCCGACTTCAAGATCCTGGGCACCCCGATGCGGCGGGTCGACGGTCCCGACATCGTCACCGGGCGCGCCCGCTACGGCCTGGATGTGCGCGTGCCGGGAATGCTGTACGCGAGCATCGAGCGGGCGCCGGTCCTAGGCGCGAAGCTCGTCCGGTTCGACCCGGCGGCGGCACTCGCCCGCCCCGGCGTAGTCGAGGTCGTGCCGGTCGTGAGCGGCATCCAGCAGGGCGTCGCCGTGGTGGCGCGGAACACCTGGGCCGCGATGAGCGCCCGACGAGTGCTCGACATCGAGTGGGATCTCGGCGCGCATCAGGAGTTCGACTCGGACCGCTTCATGGCCGACCTGCCGCGGCGGCTCGACGAAGGCGATCTGTTCGAAGTCCGCCACGAGGGAGACGCGTCGGCGGCCCTGGAATCCGCGGCGCTGCGTCATGTAGCCACGTACACGTTCCCCGTGCAGGCACACGCCCCGCTCGAGACGATGAACTGCACCGCCGACGTGCGGGCGGACTCCGCGGAGTTCTGGGCGCCGACGCAGACACAGCATCGCTGCATGGAACAGGCCGTCAAGGTGACTGGATTCCCCGAGGACCGCATTTTGATTCACGCGATCCAAATGGGCGGCGGATTCGGCCGCCGGCTGTTTGCGGACTACCTGGCGGAATCTGCAGAGATCTCTAAGGCAATCGCGCGCCCGGTGCAGGTCGTCTGGACTCGGGAGGACGAGACACGGCACGGCTACTTCCTGCCTTGCACGGCCGAGCGGCTCGAGGGCGGCCTCGATGCCGAGGGACGGCTCCTCGGGCTCGTCCATCGGAGCACCGCCTCGGACCTGACGATCTACGACATCCACGGCGGCCGCGACATCTACGGCGACACGCCACCCGAGCCCAAAGCACCCGACCACTACTCGAGCGGCCTCAGCCCGTGGGGTGCGTTCGACAACCCGTACGACATCCCGCACCTGCGTGTCGATGCCGTCGACGTGCCGAGTCCGATTCCCTACGGTCCGTGGCGCGCGGTGGAGTATCCGTCGACGGTGTTCGCGCGCGAGTCGTTCCTTGACGAGCTGGCGCATCTCGCCGGCCGGGATCCACTTCAGTTCCGGCTCGCGTTGATCGGTGAAGAGCAGCGGATGATAGGTCCCCTGACGCTGGACCGCCGGCGTCTGGCCCGGGTCCACGAGCTGGCAGCCGAGCGCGCGGGATGGAGCCGGCCGCTGCTTCAGGACGACCGGCTGCGCGGCCGCGGCATCGCCGCGAACGTGTACCACGGGGGCAGCTACGTCGCGCAGGTGGCCGAAGTCTCGCTCGCGCGGGACCGGTCCGACCTGCGAGTCGAGCGCATCACGTGCGTGGTCGACTGCGGTCTCGCCCTCAACCCGCTGGGCGTCTCCGGTCAGGTCGAGAGCGGCATCGCGTGGGGATTGTCGTGCACGCTGCGCGGCAGGATTGACTTCAAGGATGGCCGGGCGGTGCAGCGCGGCTACCAGGATTTCCGCGTGCTCGCGATGAGCGAGATGCCAGCTCTCGACATTCACATAGTCCCAAGCCAGGAACAGCCGGGCGGGTTCGGGGAGCACCCGGTGCCGATGGTGGCCCCCGCGGTCGCGAACGCCGTGTTCGGCGCGACCGGTCTCCGCGTGCGAAGCCTTCCGCTCACACTCGAGTGACCCTCTACCCTCCCTCGATCCGCTTCGTCAGCGCCGGCTTGAGACCCATCAGCCTGGCGTAGAGCGTGAGCTGGCCGCGGTGGTACATCTCCTGCGCGATGCCGTGGTGCAGCCACTGCATCTTGGTGCCTCGGCTGCCGTCGAAGTTGTCGATATAGCCGCGCATCTCCATCACGCCGCAGCCACGGAACGCATTCTCCGCCTCGTCCATTTGTGAGGCGAGCAGATCGAGCAGTTCCTGCTTCGTGGATGCCTGGTGGGCGGGGCCGGCATACATCGCCAGCAGTTCCGGCCACGGCGCGCGCCGGAAGTCCGTGTCCGTTCGCGTGAGCTCGCCGGTCATCATCATCGAGACCTCGAGGATGTGCTGCACGAGCTCGCGAACGTCCTTCACCTCGGGAGTGGGCCGGAAGTCGAACTTCTCCTCGGGAATGTTGCCGACTTCGTCGATGATCCCCTCGCGTGCGTCGCGCCACGCGTGGAGGCTCTCTTCCAGGAATGAGTCGAGCGTGCCCATCTCTCGCTCCTTGCTCGGTGACAGCCGACTGAGCCAAGATTACCATTCAACATGATCTTCGCCAGCCGAACCCGCCGCGGACCGGACCGCTACCTGCGGTGGAAGATGGGAGCCCTCGTCGTGGGCGCCGTCCTCATACTCTGGGGAAGCAAGCAAGGGCTGTCGTGGCCGGTGTGGGTGGGCATCGCCGTGCTGGCCGTAGGAGTCGCAATGCGGTTTCTGCCGCAGCCGGCGCGCGGAGCCGAAGATGACGAGAACGGCAACAAACAACAGGAGACGAGATGAAGCTGAACAGGTTGGCAGCCGCCGTGGCCACGACTGCGCTGCTGAGCGGCGCCGCTACAGCCATCGCGCAGGATGCGCCGCCCGCACCCCCCGAGACTCCCGCGGCCAATCCGGCCGACGTCGAATCCATGGACGCCATCCTGGCCGCGTTGTACGACGTGATCTCCGGACCCGCGGGTCAGGCACGGGACTGGGACCGGATGCGCTCGCTGTTCATTCCGAACGCGCGCCTGATTCCGATCGGTGGGCAGCGCGACGCCGTGACGAAGCTGGCGCGCTTCATGACCGTCGAGGATTATGTGACCCGGGCCGGGCCCTGGTTGGAGGAGAACGGCTTCTTCGAGAGCGAGATCGGACGGGTGGCCGAACGATACGAGCACCTGGCCCACGTGTTCTCGGCGTATGACTCACGCCGCACGGCTGAGGACGCGGAACCGTTCGCCCGCGGGATCAACAGCATTCAGCTGATGTGGGACGGCGAGCGCTGGTGGATCGCCAACGTAATGTGGTGGGGTGGCGAAGGCTTCGAGGTCCCCGAGGAGTATCTGGGGAAGCGCTAGAAGCCCAGCTCCACGCCGATGGTCGCCCGGGAGAGCTGGATCGGCAGCTCCACGCCGTTCACCTCCCGGTCGATCCGCTGAAACTCGTAGTCGGCGCGTACGCGGAAGCGGCCGTTGGCCGTGCCGACACCCACACCCAGCGAGACCTCCACGGACAGGTTTGCCTCGCCCCCGCCGTCGAACTGCGGCGCGATGAGGTAGGCGCCCCTCGCCCAGATGCTCGCCATGCGCGCGAGCGGCATCTCCGACAACACGCCCAGCCGCCAGAACCCGACGTCCTGCGCGGAGAACTCGGGGTCGAACGCGCGGTGCCCAATACCGGCCTCGATCGCCACCGCCGGCACTATGGAGAAGCTGACTCTCAGGTCGCCCTCCAGCATGTCCATCTCGCTCACGTCTGACGAGTCGGGCTTGAGCTTGGCCATGTAGCCCGTGGCATCGAGGCCAAAGCGCTTGTAGCGGACCCACAGAGTCCCGTTGAGCCCCTCGCCTTCCCAGCGCAGGCCCTCTCCGCTCTCCGAGTAGGTCATGCCCAGAGCGCCTATGCCAAAGCGAACGACCTGAGCCTCACCCCTGTCGGCGGCCACGGCGGCGAGCAGCACGGCCAACGCCATCGCGCACCTCATTGATCCGTCTCCCCGACCGAGACGATCGTCAGCATCGTTTGTCGCCGGATCAGCTCGTTTTGCCGTGCGATCGCCTCATTCTGCCGCGCCAGCTCGGTGCGCAGCAGTTGGTTGTACAGGATGTTCGCCTGCACCGGTTCGGGATCGGGCTTCTTGATGCTCATCACCGCGCCTGCAATGAGCGCGAGCAGGCTCACGCCGGCCAGCTCCTTGCGCTCACCGACGTCGAGCGCCGAGTTCTCCAGCGCCACCGAAGCCCCTGCAACGAGTCCGGTGTAGAGCACCGCTATGCCGAGGGGTCGCCAATCGCGCCCCGGCCTCACGTATTCGGGCTGTTCCTGGTAGCCCGGCAGGCTGTCGAGATGCCAGATCGTGTCCACCGCCGCGTGGCGAACCACGATGTCGATCGGGGACGCGAACTCGTTGCTACCCTCGATTGCGGTCACGACGAGCTGGTAGCTCCCGGCCGGCACCGGGTCGCCGCTCACGGTGGTCGCGCGCCAGAAGATCTCGTGCGCGCCAGCGCCCACGAGCGTGGAGTCGATTGTCAGATTGAGTCCCTGCCCCGCCACTCGCACCACCGCGCGCGAAGCGCGCGATACGTCATAGCTGATGCGCGTGCTCCCTTGCCCGGCGATGAACGATGCGCTATCCAGATTGGTTCGCCGCACTACCAGGATGCGGGCCAGCGCCGTCGTGTACACCTCGGTGATCCGTGGTGATACGGTCTCGACGTCGGGCTCGCGGTCGGGATCGAGGAAGATCAACTGGTGGAAGGCATCCACCGCTTCGTCCCGCCTGTTGAGAGACGCGTACGAGTACCCCAGCATTTCCCACGCGACGATCCGGTCCTCTCGACTCAGCTGCTCCTGCAGCGCGCGCCGCGCGTTGTCGATCGCGCCCGAGAAGTCGACGTCGTTGTACGCCTGCTGTGCCAGCCGCACGTAGACGTTCTCCTGGGCCTCGAGCGGCGCGGCCATCAGTAGCAGCCCCGCGAGCAGCATCAAGCGACGGGTCATGACTGTTCCCGAATGAGAGTGTAACTGCGACGCACAGTATTGCCTGCCGTCACCCGTACAGTGTCCACAGATGTGCCAAAGCCCTCGCGGCGGATCTCGATTACGTACTGTCCCGGCCTGAGTTCGTGCCGCACCAGCGGCGTGTCACCGCTCTCCAGTCCATTGATCCATACGGTGCCGTAGGGCCTGGCATCCACGGTCACCCACCCGACCTGAGGCGCCGCCGGCTGCTGCACGGGACGCTGCGGCTGCCGGTTCTGTCCGGCCGGCGTCTGCTCACCTCGCGGCGGATCCGACGGAGCCTGTTCCTCCTCCTGCTGTGGAGCGGGCTGCGTCGTCGTGTCACGCGTGACGGTGGACTCCGGAGGGGTTATCGCGCCTCCCACTGAATCGTCCAGGCCCGCGGCGGCCGCCTGGATCTGCGGCTCGGCACCGCCCGACAACGACTCGCTGCCGTACATCACCCACCAAGTGCCGCCCGCCGCCGCCCCGATCGTGATCAGGGTGAGCAGCGTTCTCATTCCCTTGCGCCGCTTGCGGGGCGGGGGCGCAGCCGTGATCTCCGTAGCCGCCCCCAGCGAGCCCCCTGAGCTCAGCAGACTGGCCGATGATGAGGTGTCCGCCGTGACCGGGTGCGACGGCAGCACCGCGGTCGCGAACTCCTCCATCGTGGCGTAGCGGTCGTTCGGGTCCTTGGCCAGTGCCTTGTGCAGGGCGTGGATCAGATAGCCCGGCGCGTCACGCCTCAGCCCCTGCAGGTCAGGGGGCGGCTCGAAGATGTGCTTGTAGATGATGGTGTGGACCGAATCGTCGTCGAACGGGAGCCGGCCCGCGAGCATGCGGTAGCCCACCACGGCCAGCGAGTACTGGTCGCTGCGGCCGTCCACGTCGTGCCCCTTGGCCTGCTCGGGACTCATGTAGTGCGGTGTGCCTATCACCTGCCCCGTAGCCGTGAACTGGCTCGCGGTCTCGAGTGCCTTGGAGATGCCGAAGTCGGCGAGCATGGTGCGGCCGGCGTCGTCGATCATGACGTTCGCCGGCTTGATGTCGCGATGCACTATGCCGCGGGTATGCGCGTGCCCCAGCGAGCAGGCCGCCTCCCACAGGATGCGCTGCGCCGCGTCCACCGGCATCGGCCCGGCCTCGAGGATCTCGTCCAGCGCCCGGCCGGCGACGAACTTCATGACGAAGTAATGGAGATCGCCGTCGCTCTCTACGGCGTAGATCGGGATGATGTTGGGGTGGTCGAGCTTAGCCGACGTGCGCGCCTCGTGCTCGAAGCGCTGCACGAACTTCTCGTCGTGTGAGAGGTCGAGCGGCAACACCTTGATGGCCACGGGACGGTCCAGCGCGCGCTCGTTGGCGAGGAACACGACTCCCATCCCACCCTGCCCCAGCAGCTCCTTCACCTCGTAACGTCCGCCCACGCTCCGATTGAGTCGCTCGAATATGTCGGTGGAGCGGGTCGTACCCGTCCGGGGCGCACCCCCCGGGTCGGAGGAGTCGGCCCCGCACGCGGGGCAGAAGCGACTCCCGCCCGGGAGCGGTGTGTTGCAGTGGACGCAGGCGGACACCGCCATCTACCGCCGCGGCCTGAGCCGGAGATTCGGCCCGCTGCCGTCCCGCGCCCGCTCACGCTTCGTGCGCACCGCGTCCCACGGCCCGGCGGTCACAGCGGCCGCACCTGCTGGCGGGCTAACGGGTGGCCCGAAACTCGTCGTGATGGCGTAGTCCGTCGGAACGCCGGGGAAGTCGATCACCATCAGGAAGTAATCCCCCGCCGGCAACGAGTCCACCGACACCGTCTCCGTCTGCCCGGTCTCCACGCCCGCCGCGACGAGGGGCAGCCATACTGGCCTCCCGTCCGCAATCAGGTAGAGGTCGAGGTCAGCATCCGCATTGGCGGAAGTAGTCGTGATCGTCGCGCTCTGTCCTGGAGCCGGCACCGAGAACCTGAACCAGTCCACGTCGCGGAAGTTATCGATCGTGAGAGCGGCGTCCGCAAACGTGTTCAGGTCGGCGGCGACGTTGCAGTAGTCGTTCTCCTCGGCGGCGTCGCGGGCGAGCACAGACAGGTACGTGGATCCGATCACCAATTCGTAGCGGGCCGGATCACCCGACGGCACGTAGGGTGCCAGAACGTGGTACCTGCCCGGCGGCAGATCCTTGAGCGCTATCAGGGTGAACGGGAACGGCACCTCCGCGGGTTGGAACTCCTCACCGAGTACCGGATTCCACAGCGGGAGCCCACCGCAGAAGTACGTGCCGGGCCCGATCGTCCACGACTGCGAGCCGATGAAGAACGACGGATCGGTTGCCCCGTCGTAGCCCAGCGAGTCCGTAATGAATACCTGAAACGTCTCCGCCCCCACCATCTCGGAGAACACGATGAGCGTGCGGTCCTGCGTGACTGCGTTGTCGAACGTGAACCAGTCGGCCGGCTCGCGGGCCGTACCGTCGCGCGGCACCGGCTCGAACGCCAGCGCGGGATTGCGGAACCCGAACAACACGGGGCCTAGAGGAGCGGACGTGGTGTCGTTGGGCTCGAAGATGTCGCGCTGGAGGACCTCGAGACTCTCCGGAAATACCAACCCGCCCCTGAAACCCAGCACTGTGAGGTCCGACTGCCGCTCCGCGGGTGGCGGCGCCCACACGGTCAGGCGGCCGAACTGTCCCGGGTTCTCCGGATCGGCTGGAGTGAAATCGGACACCTCCGCCTGCACGCCGCCGATGCTGACGGCGAACAGGGAGTCCGGATCCAACCCCACCCCGTACAGGCTCACGAGCTCGCCGAACCGCGCCGTCATCGGCACCACGCTGTCCACCTCGAGCAGGCCCCGAACGATGGCATCGCGAGTGACGGGGGCCGCCTCGTTGAACTCGACGGCCGTGGCCGTAACCTGGGTGGTGCCCACCGCGACCGCGCGCAGCACTCCCTCTGGACCCACGGCGACGATCGTGGGGTCCGCGGAGCTGTAGGCGATGACGGCGTTGTCGATCGGGTTTCCACTGCCGTCCAACACCCGCCCCTGCAGCAGCAGGCTGTCCTTCAGGAACAGCGTGGGGACCTGGATCATCTGGACTTCCAGCTCGCCCGACTTGTCGGTGGGGTACAGGCATGCCGCGAAGCCCGCGGATGCCAGCAGGCTGGCGACCAGGATTTGGCGGCGGATTCGTTGCACGGAAGTCCTCGCCGGAGGCCGTAAGTGAGTAGCAGGGCGAACGATGGGTAATCCTAGGAATGGAGTCAAGTTGATGATATGAGCTAAGTCACGCCCGCAACCCAACTTCCCGACACAAATCGGGTCACGCCCCGCATTCCGTACGCTTGCGCAGTCCCTTGACCCCTTTGCACCTTAGCCCACCGAACAGCCTCGACGCTCGAACCGGCCTCGTACCTCAAGGGATCCGCCCATGGACTGGCTCACCAACCCGGAGATCTGGATCGCGCTGGTCACCCTGACGGCGCTGGAGATCGTGCTGGGAATCGACAACATCATATTCCTGTCGATCCTGGCGGCGAAGCTCCCCGCTCACCAACAGCATAAGGCCCGCCGGCTCGGCCTGCTCGGCGCAATGCTCATGCGCCTCGCTCTGCTGTTCTCGCTGGCGTGGATCATGCGGCTCACCGCTCCGCTGTTCGAGGTCTTCGGACAGGAGATCTCCGGCCGCGACATCATCCTCCTGCTCGGCGGCCTGTTCCTCATCGCCAAGGCCACTCACGAGATCCACGACAAGCTGGAGGGTGAGGAGGGTCGGGTGAGCGGCAAGGTGGCGGCGTCGTTCGGCGGCGTGATAGTGCAGATCATGCTGCTCGACGCCGTGTTCTCGCTGGACTCGGTCATCACCGCCGTGGGAATGGTGAAGGAGGTGTGGGTGATGGCGACCGCCATCGTGATGGCGGTGCTCGTGATGCTGGTCTCGGTGGAAGCGATCGCCGGCTTCGTCGAGCGCCATCCGACGGTGAAGATGCTGGCGCTTGCCTTCCTCGTGCTGATAGGGATGATGCTCGTGGCGGAGGCCTTCGGCCACGAGATCCCACGCGGCTACATCTACTTCGCGCTCGGCTTCTCCGTGTTCGTGGAGATGCTGAACATCGGCTCGCGCAAGAAGGGGAAGCCTGTAGAGCTGAGGCAGCCGATCACCGAAGAGCACCCGGCAACCTAGAGCCGGGCCTCGCATCGCTCCGTCCTGAGGCGGCCAGCTCACCAGAGTGTGCGCTGGCCGCCTCTTGGGCTGGATGCTCTCCCGCTACGGGGCGCTGGGCCCCAGGATCACCGCGTTCAGAAAGAGCCTGTTGGCACCCCGGAAGTAGGCGCGGTAGTTCGGGTCCTCGGCGAAGGCGATTACCCGTCCCCGGCCGACGCGCTCTTCGTAGGCGAACACCGCTCCGCCGATGCGCTCCAGCGTCTCCGGCCAGGCGTGACCCGAGATCTTCGCCCGCTCTCCCGTCGCGATCCGCGCGACCACGCGGCGCCGGGTGGAGGGTGGTCCCTCGGCCGGGAGCAGCAGTCGATCCGAGTCCACCAGCACGGGGAGCTCGTCGCCCTCGTAGCCGGCCGCCATCCAGAACTGGCCCAGCGTCGCGCGGAAGATCACGCCGGGCACGCCAAAGTGCTGCGCATCCTCGCCTTCCTCGGTCTCGTACCAGTCGCGCAGCTCGATCAGCTCTAGTTGCTCGAGGGCAAAGTGCGTGGAGGCACCTATCGTGACGAGCGTGCCGCCGTCCCGAACCCACTGTTTGAGCCGCTCGACTCCCTGCTCGCCCAGCTCATCACTCAGCCGTGAGCCCGAAGCGGCGGGGATGATCAGCACGTTGTAGAGCGCCAGCTCCGAGCCGTCGAGCAGCCCCGTGCGCAGGACGGCAATCGGTATCTCGTACTGCCGGTCCAGCGTGTACCACGCCCACCCAAACGAGTAGCCAAATATCGGCTCCTCGCCGAGCAGCGCGATCTTTGGCAGACGGACGTTGAACGTGTGCGCGCCGGACCCCAGCGAGGGAAAGCCGGGATCCCCGTGTCCACTTTGCAGCGCGAGCACCTCGACGCCGAAGTAGTGCGCCAGCCGGGTCACCGCCTGATGCACAGTCTCGTCGTTCTGTCCCACCCGCACGATCACCGACCCGCTCGGTATGGGGCGGCCGTTGATCCTGCTGGGCGCCGTCAGCACGCCCACGCGGTAGCCCGTTGCCCTGAGGTGGTACAGGGCACTCAGCGATGCGGCGGAGCGCCCATCGAACAGGTAGGCATAGCTCGCTCGAGGGAGCTCGGTCATGGCCTGCTCGGTCTGCTCCGCCCGCGCCTGCCCGTTGGCGTGCTCGACGGGCTGCGCCTGGAGCACCTTCCCGTCCGTGCTGCTGTAGCCGCCCACGTTGAACAGGAGCGGGAGCGACCACGCGGTGATGTCGTAGAAGCGCGCGCTCTCGCCACGCTCCACCCGCGCCCTGGCCTCCTCCACGAACTCCGGTGGGGGCGGCGTGTCGGGCTCAAGCAGCGTTCGGATCAGGCGCGCGGACGGCTGGGCGGCGTCCACCACGTAGGTGCCGCCCGGGAACGTGCGGCGACCGACGGCGGCCCCGGTGCGATCCCGCACTCCGGAGAGCGAGGCCTCCTGGGTGAGAACGGACACCTCTATATCGTTGCGGACGAGCAGGTGCACGAGCTCCCGCACGAGCACCGGGTCGCCCTCGCTCGCGATCAGGTAGCGCCGCACACCCTGGCTGCCATCCTCCACCGCAGCCCGCTGCGACTCGTGGTAGTCGGTGAGGAGCTCCGTGCGATTGAGGGCCGCCGTGCGCGCAGCCGTCCACGCCGCTACGTAGTGCTGCTCGAGGGCGTCGGCCAGGGTCCTCACCGTGCCGTCAGGCCGTTCCATGGAGAGCCCGCGGGAGGAGCCCTGCTCGAACAGCATCGCCACCGCGCCCTGGTAGCCCCGGTTCGACGTGTAGCCGGGGTAGAAGTAGTTGAACGACTCCCTGGTCATGTACTCGAAGCCCGCCGAGTCGAACGCCGCGGCGTATGCATTTCCGAAGCGCTCGAACCAGCGCATCGCGAAGTCCGGGAAGTGCGGGTTCGCGGGATCGGCCGGCGGGTCGAAGTAGAACTCGGTTCCCGAGCCCATCTCGTGCATGTCCACCGCCACCTGGGGCCGCCAGGCATGCAGCGTCGGCATGCGCTCGCGTGTCTCGCGCTGCGTGTGCGCAAACCAGTCGCGGTTGGTGTCGAAGTAGTAGTGCCCGGTGCGGAACTTCACGGCCTGCCACCGGTCGAATTCGTTGGCCCAGTCCCGCGGATCGGGGTTGGGTTTGCGACCTATGTTCTCGTGATTGAGCGTCGCGAACGCGTCCCGGCCGTCGGGGTTAAGCATCGGATCGATGAGGATCACTGTGTTACTCAGGACTTCCAGCGTCGCCGGATCGTCCTGGGTCGCGAGGCGCTGCAGCAACTTGAGCGCCGCCTCCGCACCGGAGACCTCGAACCCGTGGATGGAGCCGCCGAACCAGACGACCGCCGGCTGGTCCTGGATCAGCGCGCGGGCCTCCTCGGGGCTGAGGCCCCGCGGATCGGCCAGGCGCCGCGACCCCTGCCGGATCGCTTCGAGCCGGGCGTGGTTCTCCGGAGCCGTGACCACGGCGAGCATCAACCGCCGCTCCTCCCAGCTGTTCCCCTGCTCCACGATGGTCACCCGGGGCGAAGCCTCCGCCAGGCTCCGCAGGTATGCCACCATCTCGTGGTGCAGCGTGATCCGCTCGCCAAAGTCGTGTCCGGCGACGTCGCGGAGGGTGGGAACCTGGGCCTCTGCAGCCGGTGTTTCCGAGAACAGCAACACCGACGCAACAAGTAGGATTGGTACGAACGGCCTATGCACCGTGGGACCTCCTCATCTGACGAAATGCGCTTCTACTAGGTATCTTTAACCTGGTTAACTGTCGGGTTAAGAGTCACGCCTGCCAAAGGTAGTTGTCAAACGGGGTGGAGGGTAAAGGAGGAGAGTACACATGTCGACGCTCAAGGACACGCTACAGAAGAAGATCGAGCAGCATCGCCCACGCACCACCAGGCTGCTCAAGGAATACGCTGACACGAAGGTGGGCGAAGTGAACATCGGTCAGGCCATCGGCGGCGCCCGCGGCGTCAAGATGATGGTCACCGACATCTCTTACCTGGACCCGTTCGAGGGGATCCGGTTCCGCGGCAAGACCATCCCCGAGACGTTCGCTGCGCTGCCCAAAGCGCCCAATTCCGACTACCCGTACGTCGAAGGCTTCTGGTACTTCCTCCTCACGGGCGAGGTGCCAACGGAAAAGCAGACCCTCGAGGTTGTCGAGGACTTCAAGAAGCGCCGCGAGGTGCCGAAGTACGTGTTCGACGTGCTCGAGAGCATGCCGAAGGACAGCCACCCGATGGCGCTGTTCTCGATGGCGATAACCTCGATGCAGCGGGAGTCGGAGTTCGTCAAGCGGTACAACGAAGGCATGAACAAGATGGAGTACTGGGACCCGATGTACGAGGATTGCACGACTCTCCTCGCGCGGCTCCCCTCCATCGGCGCCTACATCTACCGCATGAAGTACAAGGACGGCAAGCAGATCAAGGCCGACAAGAAGCTGGACTGGGGCGGCAACTTCGCCCACCAGATGGGCCTCGACGCGCCGTACGACGACGTGGCACGGATGTACTTCATCCTCCATTCGGACCACGAGTCGGGCAACGTGTCAGCGCACACCACGCACCTCGTTGCTTCGGCGCTGTCGGACTGCTTCTACTCGCTGTCCGCCGGCATCAACGGCCTCGCCGGTCCGCTGCACGGCCTCGCCAACCAGGAGGTGCTGCGCTGGACGATGAACTTCCTGGAGAAGCTCGGTAAGGGTGAGGACTACACCGAGGACGACGTCAAGCAGGCGCTGTGGGACACGCTGAACAGCGGCCAGGTGATTCCCGGCTACGGTCACGCCGTGCTGCGCAAGACCGACCCGCGTTACACGTCGCAGCGGGAGTTCTGCCTCAAGCACCTGCCGGACTACCCGCTGTTCAAGCTGATCAGCACGATCTACAAGGTGACCCCTGATATCCTGGTGGAGCAGGGCAAGGCCAAGAACCCGTGGCCCAACGTGGACGCGCAGTCCGGCGTCATCCAGTGGTACTACGGCGTCACCGAGTGGGACTTCTACACGGTGCTGTTCGGCATCGGGCGCGCCATCGGCGTGCTGGCCAACATCACCTGGGACCGCGCGCTCGGCTATCCGATCGAGCGTCCCAAGTCGGTCACGACGACGATGCTGGAGGAAGTGGCCGGGGTCACCTCAGCGGAGTTGGCTGGAAGCACGAAGTAGCCGACCGCTCTCCAGAAGCACTACGCGACAGGGGCACCAATACGGTGCCCCTGTTCCTTTGTGTCTTGCTCCGGCCGCGCGCTCAGCTGATCTCCTCCACCCTCCACTTCTCGTCCACCCACAGCGCCACTACGGGTATCGCCGGGAACCGCTCCCGAAGCAGAGACCGAGCGGCGCGCAGTTGCTCCTGCTGCTTGTCCGCACCCACCGGGTTGCGGGCGCAGTCGTGGTGCGCGACCACGGCAAGGCCCTGGGATTGGTGATGCTCGATCGACAACGTCACGTGCTCGTATATGCTCTGCACCGCCGCACGGTCCACCGGTTCGCACAGTGCCGCTGTGGGCCCCGCCTCCGTCACCACGTCCACGAACTCCACGCCGAAGCGCTCACTGAGATAGGAGATCACAGGGATCTGGACTCTGCCGTCCATGCAGTTGATCACGGTGCAGAACCCGGGGCGGTCGTCGGTCCCTTGACTCAACGTTCCTCACTTTCTTCTGCGGTGGGCTCCAGCGACCTCACGAGGCCGGCGTAACGTTTCTCGATCGTGAAACCGTGGCCGTAGAAGTACTCCGGACGGAAGAACCCGGTCGTCACACGCTTCACACCGGCTGCCCTGAGCCGGTTGAAGAAGTCGTTCATCAGGCCATCTGCCACGCCTTTGCGCCGGTAGCCGTCCGCCACGACGATCTTCTCCAGATGCGCGCGTCGGCCACCCTCCTCGATCTCGTAGTAGATGCCGCCGATGATCTGCCCGCGCTCGTTGATCGCCACGAGGTAGCGATGCTCGGGGCCGAAGCGCACATCGAGGCGGGCCGACAGGAAGAGACGATGCAGACGTTCCACTTCCTTCGGCACCAAAGCGTGCCGCACTCGGACCAGGTTGCCGTCGCTGTCCTCGAGGGTAACCACTATCTCGCTCTGCGCTCCCCCGCCCGCGTCGACGCTCACGAAGCCTACGGCGTCCTCGGGTCGCAGGTACGCGAACGGGATGCGTGCCAGGAAGTAGTCGTCGTCCTCGTCCGCGTCGAGCCGATGTCGCAGGTCGGCCACCGCCGTCGCCAAGTCGCCGTTGCGGAGCTCGCCCGAGCGCACCAGACCGATCAACTCGTCGAGTCCATGCTGTAAGTCGTTGGAACTGTCGCGGAACACGGTCTCGCGGAAGAAGCGCAGCCGCACCTCGGGGTACGCGCCGCTCAGCCGGTCCAGCCCGTAGGTGTCGTAGAACTCCTGCAGGGTGGCAGCTCTGGCCTGGGGGGTGGCGTCTTCGTTGAGCTCGGCCCAGCGGCGGTAGCGCTTCGCAGCGAAGTAGAGCGGCCGTGGCAGGAACCCACGGCGGCGCACCGTGAACAGGTATTCCCGGAGCGCGGAGCGCACCTCTTCCGGCACGTCCGGCTCGCTCTCGAGCGCGTGCTCGTACGCGGCCAGTCCATCCCGTTCACCCACGACTTCGAGCACGGACGAGAAGATCACGTCCCACCCCACCATTCCCTTGAGGTCGGGGTGTTCGTCCTCCACCGAGTCCACGAACTCCTGCTTGAACGTCTGAACCATCGCGAGCAGGCCGTCGTGGGGACGCCGATCCGACAGGGATACGATGCGCGAGCCCGTGTGGTAGTCGTGCGTCGGCAGCACGATGTCGAAGGGACTGAGGTCCGCGATCTCGCAGCGCCGGCCGGTACGCTCCCAGAATTCGACGTATGCGCTGAGGGCGCTCCAGGCCAGGAACGGCCAGAGTTGCCTCAGTCCCTCCTGCTGCGGGGCGCGCCGCTCGAGCCGCCGCATCTCACGGTCCAGGGTGTCGCCGGTTACGTACTCCTCGCTCCACAAATCCTGTTCCGGGATGTGCCCGCCGAAGTCCTCCACGACCGGCGGGCGGCTCGCCGACTCACCGCACAGAACGAGCCAGTCGATCTCCTCGCTGACCTGATCCGGCGCCAGCTCGTCGTTCACGTTGGCCGCCACGTCGAAGCTCTCGTGCGTGCGGGTCTGCACCGTGATGCGGTAGACCGATTTGCCGTGCCGCGCGCCCAGCAAGCGGACCCAGATACCGCCGGGCGGGATGTCGTTGAGGCGGATCATCGTGCCACCGTAGAACAAGAACACGGCCTCCCGGAGGAAGGGCGTGGTCTTGATCGCCGACAGCAGCCTGCGCCGGTGCTCCGCGTCGGTCGACTCCTCGAAGACGATGACGTCCTCCCAGCGGTACTCCTGCCCGGTCTCGGTGTCCACCGCGATCCTGGAGGTCGGTCCCAGCCACTGCCGGAAACCGTTCTCCAGCGTGACCCGCGCGCCGGCGGCATGCATGCGAACCGCCGGGTTGTGCGCAAACAGGCTCATACGCACGAGGAAAGCACGGATGCCACGGAAGCTGATCGGGTGCGCCGCGCCGTAGTCAGCCAGGAAACTGAGCAGAGACACCGACAGCTGATGCGCGCCCTCCACATCCTCTTCGGCCATGCATGCGCGCTCGGCGACCCGTGTGAACGCCTCGATCTTCGGCTCCGGCAGGTTTCGCTCGCACAGGTATTCCGACGTCTCGCTGTCGAGCAAGCCGGGGTCACGCGAGAAGTACGTATCGAGGGTGGCGCTGAAATGCAGGTTGCGCTCGGCTGGAACCAGCGTCTGGAAGGCGCGGCGCTTGACGTCGGCCGAAGTCGCCATGGCCCCGCGCACCAACACGAAGCGCGCGGCCTCGCTCAGGGCGCCGTCGTCGCCCACGACGACACGCTCCAGCAGGCGAATCGCGCTGAGCGCAGCGTCCTCGTCGGCAGACGAGAGCAGGCGTGCCGCCGGATCGAGCGCTTCGACGTTCCACTCACTGTGCCGCAGCGCCTCGTCGAGTCGCGACCTGTCCGAGGCGGTCCAGCGGTACGGCTCCGGCCGGCCATCCCACTCCACCCCCGTCTGCGCGCGCCCCGGCCGCTGCCGCGCCTTCATATCCAGTGGCGCAAACGCAAGGAGTTGCTCGTTGCCCAGCCACAGCCGCGGCGTCGCCAGCAGTGCTCCGAGGTTCAGCGTGGAGCGCTCGGTCCGGTAGATGCACGAACCCACCAGGATTCGGTCCTCGTCGAGGCGGCGTACGCGAAGCCTGGTTCCGAGCGATGGCAGCGCTATTTCATCGGTCCGGATCTCCGCGTCCTGGGCCGTGAGCCCGAGCATCTGGAACAGCCAGTTCGGCAACGTGAGCTCGGCCCCGCCAACCGAGACGTGCGCTCGGCGGTAGAGCGAGCTGATCTCATCGTCGAAGTTCTCCACCACCGCCTTGCGCCGCGGTGTGCCCTTCGGTGTGAGCTCCCCTTTCTCCGCATCGAGGTCGCGGTCGATGACCGCGAAGTCCACGATGCGCTCGAACGGCGCAACGAACTTGTTCACCGAGGTGACGAGCGAACGGAAGTGGTCGCGCACCTCCTGCTCCGGCAGCGTGGAGAAATCGAGTTCCTTGTACTCGGGGTTGGGATGGATCAGGAGCGTGTTGTACTCCTTGTGGTCTCCCACCAGGAAGGCACGTCCCACCGACTCGAATTCGCGGAACAGGTTCTCGATGCGCTGCGGCGCGATCGTCTGGCCCTTGATGTTCTTGTAAATCTCCTTCTTGCGGTCGACGAGCTGGATGTGTCCGTCATCGTCCATGCGCATCAAGTCGCCGCTGTGCAACCATCCGTCCTCGTCGAAGGACGGTTCGCCGTCCGGCGGGTCGTGGTACCCCACCATCACGTACGGCCCGCGCATCAACATCTCGCCGTCGTCGGCCAGCTTGATCTCGATCCCCGGCAACGCCGCCCCGAGAGAATTCTCCTTGTACTCACCCGGGGGCGTCATCGTGATGCCACCCGTCGCCTCACTCATCCCGAATCCGCTCATCAGGTCCACGCCCTGGCGGTGGAAGAATCGGAAGATGTCGGGATCGAGATAACCGGCGGCGGAGAGACCCCAGCGCAGTCGACCGCCGGTCAGCTCCTGCGTCGCCTCCAGCAACTCCTCGTCGGACGCCTGCAACGGATCGGCCTTGAGCGATATCGCCTCGTACAGCTGGTTCCACTTGCGCGGGACGCTGATGAACACGCTCGGGCGGTAGCGCTGCATACCCTCGATGAGCGCCTCGACCGAAGGGTTGAGCAGGAAGCAGTACTTCGCCCCCCAGAACACGCACCCCAGAACCTCGAGGTAGCGGCCGAACGTGTGGAACAGAGGGAGGTACGAGAGGAAGACGTCCTGATCGCCGATCTCGGGCAGGGCGAGCGCGCGCGAGAACCGCTTGGTCACGAGGTTTCGCTGCGAGAACTCGATGCCCTTGGGCATCCCGGTCGTCCCCGAGGTGTACATCACCGTGGCGAGGTCACCGATCTTGGCCGCTTCGGAGCGCTCGACCACCGCCTCCGCTGGCACGGAGGATGCGTTGGCCTCCACGTCATCGAGCGTCATCTCGTCGGTTCCGAGCTCCTCGATCGGATCCATCACCACCACCCGCCTGAGGTCGGGTAGCTCACCGCGGTTCGCCTGGACCTTGTGGAGCTGGTCACGGCTGGAGACGATGACCGTGCCGACCTTCGAGTGCCGCAGGATGTAGCCGACGTCCGCTTCAGTGGAGTTGGCCGGCACCATGACGTTCATCAAACCGGTCGTGAGGCAGGCCAGATCCAACAACGCCATCTCGATGCGATTCTCCGACAGGATGGCGATGGGGGCTATTGCGCCGGGTTCGTCGAGCGAGAGCAGCGCGCGGGCATATGTCTCCACCCGGCTCGCAGCTTGGTGCCAGGTGATGCGCCGGCTGTTCATGGGCCCGGGAATCTCGAACAGGATCTGCGCGCCGTACGTTTCCGCCCGCTGGCGGAACAGCGGACCGAGCGTCAGGTCGGACGCATCGACCGCAGCGATGATGCGGTCGGTCCACGCCGGCACCTCGTTCCGCACGATGCTCACCAGCACCGTGGATCGCCGCACCAGGTCGAGCGCGTCCCAAGTCAGTACGCGAAGCTCGCGCTCGCCCGGCCTGGCCTCGAGCCGCTTCACGCAGCGCTCGAGCAACGATGCCAGGTGCTCGACCGGTATCTGCTCGAGCACCCGCGGCACGTGGCGCGCACCGCGCACAGCCTGCACTGCCGCGCGATCGAGCTCGAGCGACTCTGCGGCGGGCGTCTCCGGGCGAGCGGCTTCCGCGAAGGCACCCGCCACGCGGGCTGCAGCCTCGCTCGCCTTGAGCTTCGTGAAGTCCTGGAGATCGGGGATCGTGGTCATTGCGCCTCTTGAAACAATCTAAGCCGCTACCGGCCGCCCGGAATCCGGATGCCGCCCGGCAGCCGGCGCGTGAGGCGCTGGATCTCCTGCTCGAGGTCGGCCCGCGCTCGGATCAACGCGTCGAGCGGGACTCCGATGTCCTCGCGCAACATGGATTCGAGCCCCGCCACCGATGAGCGGGCCCGCGTCACTCCCGGGCCCACCAGCGCATCCACCTGATTGCGCACTTCGAGTTCCGCGCGCTGGATCTCGCGACCCAGCTCGCGGCGCAGGCTCAGGGCGATCACGTCGCCAACGTTCGATCGGACCGCTAGCTCCGGTCCCGTCAGCTCCCCGGAGAACCGAACCGCGACCTCGACGTTCCGGATGCCCGAGACGGTGCGCCACAGAAATTCGTCGGCCCATTCCCGGCTGCCGATGGGCGGCCGGGCACCTCCCGATTGCCCCGCCCCGCTTTCGGCTCCCAGGCGCTCCCACGTGACTGCGGCAGACCGCCACGACCATTCGCCGGCCAGCTCGCCTCCCCTTCGGTCCAGACTGAGGGCGGCCGCTCCCCGCCCCGGAACCAGCCGCGCCCCCACCGAAGGGAGGTCGAGCGAGCCCAGCTCGATCCCACCGGCAGACACCTCGATGGAATCGTGGACCGGCGCCGCTACGTGATCCAGCAGCGCCGCTACCCTGATGTCCGCGGGACCCACGTCGGCCTCGCCACGCCGGAGCAGGAATTCGAGTGGCTTGCCGTAGAGCGCCGGAGACGAAGTGAGCCCGCGCACCACCGCCCGGTACGCTCCGGCCTCCAGACCAGAGCCGCCGAGCTCGACGCTCGCCTCTGCGTGCTCCAGCAGGAACCGCGGCTGGCCGCCCTCCCGCGGAAACGTCACCGTCGTCCCGGCGCTTCGCGCTCGCCCCGACGCCGAGTAGCGCCGCGGGTCGAGACCTGGAGGGAGGTACTGCTCGGCCAGTTGAAGCCAGTACAAGACCGGCTTGATCCAGCCGACGGCGGCTTCACCGAACAGCGCGGGCGAGATGTCGGGCGCGTCCATCGAGGGCAGCCTGAGCAGGCTGCGCGCGTACGCGTAGTCGGCCTGTCGTGCGGCGGCGAGCCTCCCGAGGTCCTGCTGCAACCCGGCAAAATCCGAGCGCGCTGCGTCGTCCAGCGACTGCACCCGCTCGGTGAACTCGCCCAAGTGGCCGATGGTCTCGCGCGTGGAGCCCGCGAGACGCGTGACCCCCAGCGGACCGAGCGCGCGCACGTCCGCCTGCTGCAGCTGCTCGACGAGGGCCCGGGCGGAGTCTATGACGCGCTCGGCATCGAGCGCGGCGAGGGTCCGATCCCATCTCTCGCGCACGGCTGCGGACTGCGCAATCAGGCCCTCGGCCTCGGAGACGGTTCGCAAACTCTCCGGAGCGACCGCCCCAACGTTCACGGCCTGGCCGAGTCCCTCGAGGCTGAACTCGGGGAACCGCACCGCATCGGCCCACGTGGTGACCTCTCGGGCCACGCGTCCGCTTGCCGGACTCGGGTCGGTGATAGCGCCGGACGCCTCGCGCTCGGTCCCGAACCGCAGCCCGCGCACTGCAACCGTGTCTATGGCGACCTTCTGCTCGAGCAGCGGCAGGGTCCTGATGTCGGCCACTATCTCGTCGGCCTCGAACAGGTTGGTCATCGGCCGGTCTGGATTCGTGACCTCCAGACCGCGCAGCACGACGGCCCCGTCAGCCAGCCGGACGTCGGCTTCCGCGAGGTCCACCCTGGCACCCACGATGTGCGTGCCCACCGCCTCTATCCCGCGCTCCACGATGCGGTCCAGGAGCAGCAGCCACCCTACGACCAGCAGCCCCACGAAGAGGAGCAGCGGCACGATGGCCCGCCAGCGAAACAGCCTGAAGCGCGCCATCAGGGCTGGAACAGACGGTAGAAGTTGTAGAGCTTGGTCGCGCGAAAGGCCTTCATGGCCTTGGACTGCTCGATGCGCGGACCCAGGGTGGCCCGGTACCGCCCGACCCCGACCCGAGCCAGGAAGTAGATCGGCAGCGCCAGCACCGCCCAGGTGACGAGGCTCCCCAGGACCACGGTGTTGTTGAGGCGTGCCAACGAGAGCACCGGCGTATTGTAGATGCCGGTCCATGCAGGAGTCAGCGCCGGCGACCCTGTCAGCAGGGCTCCGCCGATCGAGTCGAACAGCGGATCCAGAATGAAGCCGAACGGTAGCGCGACCAGAAGGCCGAGCAACGCCCCAGGCACGGACACTCGGAGCAGGGCTATCGCCGCCACGATGACCAGGTTGTGCGGGCTGGCGAGCGGCGTCAGCCCCAGCGCGGCGCCGAGCGCGATGCCCGCCGCCACCTGCTGCGGCGTCCCCTCGGAGTGAAGGGCCCGGACCAGGGACTGGACCAGCTTGAACAGGGTGAGCATTACCCCAATTGATTGGGGATTGGGAGCCGAATGTCTAGGGTTGGCACTCGCGATTATCTTTGTCCCATGCATTCCCTCGAACCGATTCTCAGACCGAAGTCGATCGCCGTCATCGGCGCGTCCCGCCAGCGAAACACCATCGGCTGGCAGATCCTCGACAACCTCCTTCGGGTTGGCTTCAACGGGCCCGTGTACCCCGTGAACCCGAAGGCTTCCGCCATTCACTCGATCCCCGCATACAAGTCGATCGCGGATGTCCCGGGACCCGTGGACCTGGCCGTGGTGGTGGTTCCGAACAAGTACGCCGCACAGGTGATCCGGCAGTGCGTCAAGAAGGACGTGAAGGGCCTGGTGGTCATCTCGGCGGGGTTCAAAGAAGTGGGCGGAGAGGGCATAGCGCGAGAGCAGGAGCTCGTGGACATCGTGCGCGAGGCCGGCATACGCATGGTGGGCCCGAACTGCCTCGGCGTGATCAACAACGATCCGGCCGTCTCGATGAACGCCACCTTCGCGCCGGCGCGGCCACCGGTCGGTCCCGTAGGATTCGTCAGCCAGTCAGGAGCGATGGGAGCCAGCATTCTGGACTATGCCGAGAGCCTCAACATCGGCATCTCGATGTTCGTCTCGAGCGGCAACAAGGCCGAGGTCAGCGGCAACGACGTCATCGAGTACTGGCGCGACGACCCCGGCACTCAGGTCATCCTGATGTACCTGGAGAGCTTCGGCAAGCCGGAGACGTTCGTGGAGCTGGGGCGCGAGATAACGCAGCGCAAACCGATCTGTGTCGTGAAATCCGGGCGAACCGGAGCCGGCGCGCGCGCAGCGGCATCGCACACGGGAGCGATGGCCGGCACGGAGCTCGCCACCGACGCCATCATCAAGCAGGCGGGCGCCCTCCGTGCCGAGACCGTCGAGGAGTTGTTCGACCTCGCGATGTCGTTTGCCAACCAGCCGCTGCCGGTCGGCAACCGCGTGGCCATCGTGACGAACGCCGGTGGCCCTGGCATAATGGCGGCCGACGCGTGCGAGGCCAACGGACTCAGCGTGGTTCACCTCGCGCCGGAAACGGAAGATCTCTTGCGCACGCGCCTGCCCGAGGAAGCAAGCGTCAAGAACCCGGTAGATCTGATCGCGAGTGCAAGCGCGGAGAACTACGAGTTCGCCCTGCAGTGCGTGTTCGACGACCCCAACGTGGACGCGGCAATCGCAGCCTTCGTACCGCCGCTCGGCATTCAGACGAAGGACGTCGCAGCGGCCATCGTGCGCGTAAACGAGCGGCATCCTGAGAAGCCGCTTCTCGCCGTACTGATGGGACGCGAGGGCCTTCCCGACGGACTTGCCGAGTTGCATGACGCCAGCATCCCGGCATACATCTTCCCCGAGTCCGCGGCACGGGCACTGGGCGCCATGTGGCAGTACCGCTGCATCGCCGGGCGGCGCACCGGGCGCGTCCTGGAGTTCGAGGCCGACGACGGCGCGGTGGAGGCGATCATCGAGTCGACGCTCGCAGCCGGTCAAGGCAAGCTGAGCGAGCCGGATGCCATGCGAGTCCTCGAGGCGTACGGAGTTCCCGTTGCGCCCTGGACGTTCGTGTCCAAGGACGGCCCGCGCAGCCTCGCTCCGGCTGTGGCGGAGGCGGCCGGTGACGTCGGTTTTCCTGTGGCGCTCAAGGTCGTCTCACCAGACGTCGTACACAAGACGGACGTGGGTGGTGTCGCGCTCGGACTCGAGAACAAGGCGGAGGTCGAGCGCGCGGTGAGAGCAATGGTGAAGCAGGTGACGGAACCGCCCGCCGAACCGAAGAAAAGCCGCAAGGGCGCCAAGAAGACAAAGCGCCCCAAGAAAGAACCGCGCATCGACGGCGTGATGGTGCAACAGATGGCGGGAGGTGGCCTGGAAACCATCGTAGGCCTGACCCGCGTGCCTCGCGTCGGAGCTCTCATCATGTTCGGAATGGGCGGCATCTACGTAGAGGCGCTGCGCGACGTGGTGCTCAGGCTCGCTCCCCTGCACGACGTGGATGCCGAGGAGATGATCCGCGAGGTGAAGCTGTTTCGGCTGCTCGAGGGTGTGCGGGGGCAGGCTCCGCGAGATCTCGACGCCCTGGAGGAAGCGATCCTGCGTATCTCTCAGCTCGCGGAGCGGCATCCACGCATCGAGGAGATGGACATCAATCCGCTCATCTCTCTGGAGCAGGGTGCGATGGCCATCGACGCCCGGGTCCAGGTGACGGCCGAGCCGGAGGTGTGAGCCGCACGACGTAGGCTCCCTCAAAGAAGAAGGCCGCGGCTCGAGAGCCGCGGCCTTCGTTCGTTCAGCGCGAGACTCGTTACCGCGTGTACTTGCGCCGCACGAACTCGCTGCGCTTCTCCTGCTGCTGGGTACGCCACGCGTATGGCTCGAACCCGGCTGCCGCCTGCACTGCCGACTCGGGTCCCGACACGACAGTGAGTTGATCCAGCCAGTACGCCTTGTCGTCCCGTTTCGCGACCACCATCTGTCCGTAGTCTTCCTTCTTGTACGCGCGGTGGTAGCGCATGTAGATGCAGCAGTCGTCGGCCCCGAGAATCTCGATCTTGCCGGTCCGGTGCGACATGGCGAACCGCGCCCGCTTTGCGAGACCCGATACGTGCCGGTTCGCCTCCAAGAAGATCCTGAGGCCCTCCATGATTGGCACTTCGTAGGGCTCGTTACCTGCCACGGGCCGCCCCTGGAACACGTAGTACTGCGGGCAACCGACGAACGATAGTTCGCGGAACAGGCTCGCAAACGTCATCGGGTGATCGTTCACACCGCGCACTATCGGGCACTGGTTCACCGTCTGGGCACCAGCCTCGCGCAGCAGCCGAACCGCCTCGCGCGCCTCGGGGGTGAGCTCCCGGGGGTGATCGAAGTGGTTCATGACGTAGATCTGCGTCTTGGCGTCGCAATGTTCCTTTATCAACCGTAGGAGATCCGGATCGTCCAGGATCCGGAACGGATTGAACGCAGCCATCTTGGAGCCGATCCGGATGATTCGCACGTGAGGCACCGCCGCCACGTCACTGATGATCGGCTCCAGCCTGCGCGTGGACATGATGAGGGGATCGCCCCCGGTGAGGAGCACGTTGGTGATCTCCTCGTGCTCCGCGATGTACTTGAGTCCCGGCTGATACGCCAGAGTAGCGTCGTCGTTGTTGTTCATGAACAGCCGCTTGCGGAAGCAGTAGCGGCAGTATGCGCCACACACCTCATTCACCAGGAGCAGGGCCGTGTCGGTGTATTTGTGCTGGCATCCCCTAACGGGCGTGTAGCTCGCCTCATTGCTGGCATCGAGCTGCCCCCAGTCGTTCAGCTCGCTCTCGAGCGGCACGACCAGACGCCGCAACGGATCGTTGGGGTCGTCCCAGTTGATCAGGTTCTGGTAGTAATCGTTGAGCCTGAACACGTAGCGTTCAGCGACAGGCTCCAATCGACGACGCTCCTGCTCGGTGAGGCCGTCGAGCTTCGATAGGTGGGTGATGTAGCGTACTCTCATGCGCCCTCCTATGGAGCTCGGGTTGGGCACTGCATTCGGTCGTATGCTGTAGCCTTCCCTCGCGTAAGCATTTGAGTTACGTAAGCACTGCTGGAAACTAGCGGCACACACACTCGCTGTGAAGGGAAAAACCGTTCGGGATTCGCTACCCCGTGTAATAACAAGGACTTACGTTTGCGCGTTTTCGTGACTGGCGGCACCGGTTTCATCGGCACGCGATTGGTTCGCGCTTTGGCCGAACGCGGCGACGACTGCGTCGTTCTATCGCGCTCCGGCACTGACCCGTGGGCCAACGCCCGGGTGGAAGTGCTGAAAGGGGACCCGACTCGGCCCGGTGACTGGCAGTCGCGCGTCGGAGATGCCGACATCGTCGTGAACCTGGCGGGCAAGCGGCTGGTCGAGCCGCCGCATCGGTGGACCGATACGAGGAAACGTGAGTTGGTCGGGAGCCGCGTCGAATCGACTCGCCAGGTGGTCGCCGCTATCCGAGCCGCGAGCACTCCCCCCGCCGCTCTAATCAGCGCCTCGGCAGTTGGTTACTACGGCGACCGCGGCTCGGAGTCGCTCGATGAGTCCGCATCGCCGGGAGACGACTTTCTCGCAATGCTCTCGCGCCAGTGGGAGGAAGCGGCGCGCGAAGCCGAGGGCATTACACGCGTCGCGCTGCTCCGAACCGGACTGGTGCTGGACCCGGGTGAAGGCGCTCTCGCCCCGATGGTTCCGCTGTTCAAGCTGGGACTAGGCGGCCCGTGGGGCTCAGGCGAGCAGTGGTGGTCGTGGATCCACGTCGCCGACGAGATCGGCCTGATCCTGTTTGCGATCGACAACGACCTTTCCGGTCCGATCAACCTCACGGCCCCGAACCCAGTCACCGTAAACGAATTCGCGCGCGGCCTCGGTTCTGCGCTCGGACGGCCCGCGCTAATCCGAGCACCGGCCTTCGCGATGCGGCTCGCAATGGGTGAGATGGCGGATGCATTGCTCGCCTCGCAGCGCGTGGTCCCCGAACGGGCGCTCGGAGCGGGTTACGCCTTCCGTTATCCGGATCTCGCCGGAGCGCTCGCCGACCTGTTTCAATGAGCAGTAGCAGACGCGGCCTCCTGCGCCGCTCTCTCTGGACCGCTCTCGCAATACTGGCACTCGCCGGCCTGTGGGTTACCCGCGCCGGCACCCGCTGGCCATCCATCTACTACATGACCGGCCCCTCGATGGAGCCGACCATCGCAGCAGAGGTTTACTTCCTGGCGTGGAGTCCGCCGGGCAGTATCGCTCGTGGAGACCTCGTGATCTTCCGTTACTTGGATGAGGACGGCGAGTTCCACGTGCTGCGCCGGCTGGTAGGAATGCCCGGTGACACCGTGTCGATGGAGAATGGCGCGGTACTCGTGAACGGCGTGCGTCAGGAATGGCCACACCAGATCATCGAACCCGGCGCGTGGCGCTCCGAGCTCGCGATCACACACGACCTGTTCAACTGGGGCCCGTGGATCGTGCCGCCCGATTCGGTCGCGCTGCTCGCAGACACACGGGACATGGTGGGTTGGCCGGACAGCCGTTTCCTGGGCTTCGTGCCGCTCGAGGACGTGATCGCTCGCGCCACTCGCACACTACGCGGCAGGCGCCTGCGCTAGCCCCAACTGGATGAGAAACGCCCCCTCCGCACTCGTCATGCGGAGGGGGCGTGAAGCCGTCTTGGGTTCGCGCGGCGCCGTTAGCCGTCCTCCAGCACCGTCCACGCCGAATCGCGCCTGTCGTCGATCGCACGGCGATCCGCTCTGTTGCGCCGTTCGTCCCTGCGCCGGTCCTCCCCGCTGCGACGGTTGGTGGCGCCGCGCGGCGCGAATCGAGTACGGCGCTCTTCCTTGCGCCGCTCTTCCCCGGCACGCCTGTCGCTTGGACGACGCCGCTCCATCCCCCCGCGGCGCTCCACGTTCGGCGGGCTCTGCGGCTGGTCGAATCCGAATGGCTCGTCTTGCATTGGCTGCTCCGGGTCGTCCATGGTCGGGAGGCCTCCTACGATGGGAAACTACCGGCCACGGGACGCTCCGCAAGTCGTCAGAAGCCGGGCAGTCGCTTGACGTCCTTCTGGCCGTGGCGCACTCCGAGCCCGATCCCGATCCCGAACGCCGCCGCGGTTCCAACCGTGATGATCGGCAGCCACGCTAGCGGCGCCACGACAACCGCGGCCGCACCCCCGACGATGAGCGGCATGATGGGCTTCTGCGCCGCATCGACGAAGCGCAACTTGCGGCGCACGAAGCGACGGGTCTGCACGTAACCCCAGATGCTCCCTGCCCCAGTGATGCCGATCCAGAGGAGATCGAAGAGCTCCATTTGTGGTACCTCCTGATGTCTCACTACGAAACACCACGGGTGGTTTGTTTCATTCTCCGGCCACGAGCCCGCAACCCGTTGAGTGGCATATGGTTGGGTGTTGATGACGCGACGGGCCCTGGTCCGGCGGACGACTTCTTCGCAAGTTTGGGGGGACGCCGCAATGGCGTCGGGGAGGTGGCGATGGCGTGGCTGGTGGCGGTTCCGG
This sequence comes from Gemmatimonadota bacterium, assembly GCA_039587315.1. GTDB lineage: Bacteria > Gemmatimonadota > Gemmatimonadetes > Gemmatimonadales > GWC2-71-9 > WVYX01. Next base: position 34,139 of record JBDHIS010000019.1, read on the forward strand.
TGGTCCTCCTTGTGGTTCTCGTGGCTGCACTCGTCACGTTGTGGCTCGTCGGCGAGGGCGGCCACCTGATGCTCCCTTCCACACGCGCGGCGATGCGCCAGCGCGGCTCCGGCGGGAAGCGCAGCTCCCTGTTCAACTCGCTGCATGGCTACGTGTACGGCCGCTGGACGTTCCAGTACATCGACTTCTGCATCAACAAGCTGTTGCCGCGTTTCTCGCCACGGGTTGGCCGCTGGTGGGCGGACCACTACCACGGCAAGGTCGTACCCACGGAACTGGCCTGCGCCATCATCACACTGGACCACGACATCCCGCGGCGCGACCTGGAACAGATCATCCCGTATCCCAAGGCGCGTGACATCCTGCTCAAGGGACCGCCAAGCGTGGCGCTCATGGAGTGCCCCTGCCGCCACGCGCGGGAGAATCCGTGTTCACCTACTGACGTGTGCATGGTGGTCGGGGGCACGGACTTCGTCATCGAACACCACCCGAAGCGCACGCGCCGCGCGACCCAGCAGGAGGCCCTCGATCTCCTGCAGGCAGAGCACGAGCGCGGCCACGTCCACACTGCCTACTTCAAGGACGCCTGCAACAACCGGTTCTACGCGATCTGCAACTGCTGCAAGTGCTGCTGCGGCGGACTGGAGGCCATGGTGAAGCACGGCGTACCGATGGTGGCCTCGTCGGGCTACGTCGCGGAGGTGGACGAAGGGTTCTGCATTGCCTGTGGAGACTGCGAGGAGGCGTGCGCATTCGAGGCGATCTCGGTGAACGGGACTTCCGTGGTGGATTGGGAAAAGTGCATGGGCTGCGGCGTGTGCGAAGGACAGTGCGTTACCGAAGCCATCACTCTCGTGCGCGACGAACGCAAGGGAATCCCGCTTGACGTCAGGGAGATCGGAGCGGAGGCCGAGCTAGGTACAGGAGTCGTGCCAGTCTGAGTGCATATCGACTGACAGCTGGCCGCGGACCACTCCGTCGGGCTGCCCAAGTGTGTGAACATCCACGTAGGCTTCACCTGCGAGCACCGCATCGAACATCTCCTCGAACCCTTCGGTGCTACCTCCCCACAGAGTCGGCCCCCGCTGGGTGATGACGTCGTCGGGACCCACCTGGCCGCCGCGAAACGTGTACAGGATGGAACCGGTCTCGCCTGGCAGACCGGCGTGGATGTGCACGGACTCGACGGAGTCGGCGGGCACGCTGGCACGAATGAACCAGCTCAGGCTCTTCTGATTCCCCTTGCCGCCCCTGAATTGGAGAAAGCTCACGGAAGCTGAGCCGCTGTCGTCAGTCGCAGTGGCGGGAACCACCGCGTCGGCCGTCATCCCCGACTCAGCCCGCATCGTGCGGCCTTCGGTAGGACAACTGTCGAACGGGTTCAGGCAGCCCGCGCTCAATCCAGCCAGCAGAATCGCCGTTAGCGGGAGTGCCGCGTTGTGTCGGGCCATCACGTCCCCTCCTCCACCCACTTAGACCGATCAACGCTCTAACTGGTTGCGCTGCAGTCCCCTCCCGCAGCTCAGAAGTAGTATCTGGACCGGATGCCGAGTCCCACGACCTGCAAGTCATCCCCGTCCACGAGGGGCGTGTTTTGCCACTGGACCTCCAGGCCGATCGTGAAGTCCTCCGACCCCATGTACGAGACCCCAAGGACAGCTAGGTGGGTGCGACCGTCGGCCGTCTCCGAGAGGTCGGTGAACGTGCTGAAGAGGTACGCCGCATTGAAACCGAGTGGGAACTTGTCTATGGAGCGGAGGTTGATGCCCACCGTGCCGCCCACTGTCAGGTCCACCGAGGTCGCCCCGATCTCCGAGTAGTCCTCACCGACACCCACCTCACCCTGGAAGGTGAAGCCCACCAGTGGGGCAGGTGCGTAGGCGAGGCGGAGCCCACCGCGCGCCTGCAGAGCCCCCTTCTTGGAACTGAGGGAGATCGAGTCGAGTGGTCCGCCCGACTCGACGCTGTCGATGACCTCCCGCACGAACTCGACTACGCTGAGCAGCGTGAGACCTGAGTATCGCGCATCGAAATTGGCCGATGCCACGATCCTCTCGGTCTCGAACAGCCGGGCCAGTCCGCCGAGCTCGAAAGCCGTGATCACCGAAACGCCGTCGGCGATGGCTGCGGCGGTGTTGGTGCCGACCCGGGCGCCACCGGACATGGATCCATTCAGTGAGAGCCAATCCGCAACCTTCTGACGGTACTCCCATTCGACCAGGACCCACGTCATCTCACCTTCCACATCGATGACGCTGTCCGCGGTCGGGATTTCCAGAATGGTGTAACCGAACGCGCTCGCCAGCCCCACGAGAGAGCGGAAGTGGGTCGTTACGAATGGGTCATCAATCACCGTGTTGGGAACGAAGGTGTGGCCGGCGATGGACGGGTTCTGTCCCTGGGCTGAGAGCGGTTGGGGGCCAGCGACCGTGGCAACAGCAAAGAGGCTGAGGACTGTGGCGCGGATCCGCATGACTCTCCCTCGGTTGGTGGCGCCGACCTGCAAGGGTAAGCGAATGTCCATAAGGCTACACAGAGTACCCACCAAGGAAAGGGCGGCGGCCTCTACCTCACGGGCGCGGTCGGCACGGCTGGCAGCGTGAGCGGTGGTCCCGACCGCACGAAGGTCCAATCCGACGTCCCTCCCGGAACCGGCAGTGCCACAATCAACGTTTCGCCGTCGTAGGCAGCAGACATTTCCCCCAGCTCGAATGTCAGTGTCACTGTGCTGTCTCCCTGAGCCCAGATCCACTCGCCAGTTCGGTGGAACGTAGTCGGGTTGACACAGGTGTCTGTCTCACGATCGAGATCGAAGGACCAGTCGTACTCCTGGTCGACGCCGTCAACCAATCGGAGCACTATTTCACCAGTGCAGACGGGGTGCTTGGAGCTTGGGTGCAGCGTCGGCAGTGGCTGGCCGTCAATTGCGATGAGATCGTACCGGCCCGCCGGTGACTCATCCAGGCCGGTGCCGCTACTGCAAGCCAGCAGTGCGGTAGTAACCAATACGCCATGGAACCGCCGCACCTGTCCTCCGGGTCTAGAGTCCCGCCGCAAGATACTGACAAACTGGACGCGGCACCGCCACGCCAGCACCATCGCCCGATCCCGACGCCAGGCCCCAAGAAAAAAACCCCCGAACTCTCAGGGGTTTCTAGAGCCACCGGTCGGAATCGAACCGACGACCACTCGATTACGAATCGAGAGCTCTACCTCTGAGCTACGGTGGCTTGCAGTGCCCTGGCCCGGATTCGAACCGGGACGGCTCGCGCCACTGCCCCCTCAAGACAGCGTGTCTACCAGATTCCACCACCAGGGCCTGGGGAGGCGTAACCTCCGGCAGGGACGGAACATACCGGGGGCCGGTCGGGGGGTCAAGCGCGGTTCGCACGCCTCATTCGCGGCGGCCGGAAGGCCACAAAGTGGCGGCTTAATGGCGTAGAACCAGCCGCGTCCTACATTGTGTAGGAAGAGCAGTGGGCCCACTCCGTACCAGTGGAGGACCGGTGAGAACTGCGATCATCGCGGCGGTTTTCTGTTGCCTGGCCGCCGGCACGCTCGAGGCGCAGGCTCCCGACCGGCGCCGCTCGCGCTTCAGCCTGTTGTTCAACAGCGGCCTCGCCGTGCCGATCAGCCCCGATCCCGTCACCGATGTCTGGAAGCCCGGCCTCACGATGGGGGCGGCGGTGCGCTACCGCCTGGCCCGCGGCCTGCTCGTCGACGCCTATTTCGAGTACAGCCAGTTTGCCGGGGTCTCACCGAGGTTCGAGACCGACGACCAGGGATCCCCTGTCGGCATCACCGGCGTGCGCGGCGGAAACCTCTACGCCGGCTACCTTGACGCGATCTGGTACCCGTTCCCCGGGGCAAGGAGCCTCTCTCCGTACCTCATGGGCGGAATCGGTTACGCGACCTCGAACCAGTTCGGCTCGGGAGTGTCGTTTCCGGTGGGCGGCGGTCTGCTGGTGATGATGGGCCGCCGCACGGCCCTGTTCGGTGACGCGCGCTACGTGATAACGAACACGCCGAACAGCTTGCGGTACGCGACGCTCAGAGCTGGAGTCACATTCAGATAGCTCAGCCCCCAAGCGCCGCCTCTCTCAGCTCCTCGATGAAGCCGGCATCCACCCAGTAGATGTCCGCGTTGCCGTTCTGGGGCCCGCCATAGAGTCGTTCCAGATAGTCCCAGGTCAGGCGCTCAGGCCGTCCCTCCGCCGATGCTCGCCGCGTGGACATGAAGAAGAAGTACTTGCCGTCCGGTGAAACGTAGGGCGAGAACTCGGCCCACCTCGAGTTGACTGCGTCTCCCATGTTCACCGGCCCGACCCAAGTGTCGTCCGCACTACGAAACGAGATGTAGTAGTCCGATCCCCCTCTGGAGTCCTCACGACCCGCCGTGCCGACGATCAGATAGCTCTCGTCGGGCGCCACGAAGGCGTTGTACTGTGAGGGCGTCGAGTTGACCTCGGGACCGAGCAGCTCGGGCTCCGCGTACCCGCCATCTACCGGGCGTGCGCGGTAGATGTAACTCTCCCGCGACCCTGCTGCATTGCGCGTGAAGTAGATCGTCCCGTCTCGCGTGACTGACGGGAAGAACTCCTCATCGTCGCTGTTGACGGGCGGGCCCAGATTGTACGGCTCGCCCCAGCCGTCTCCCTCGCGGTCCACAACCCAGATGTCCTGGTTCACCCAAGCGCCGACGTCCTCCTCGGGCATCGGTCCACCATCGGTCGGCCGGTTCGACAGGAAGTAGAACCGCTCGCCGTCAGGCGAAATGTGCGGCTCCAGGTTCATGTGCTCCGGGTTGTCGGAGAACGGCGCAACTTCCGGTTTGGTCCAGCGCCCGTTCACCAGCCTGGTCTGCATGATGACGCTGTACCCGCCGGTCATCACGCCGTAGTACAACTCCGTGCCGTCGGGCGTCATCGCCACGTCACGGGTGTACTGGCCGGTCGTGATCACGCCGGGCGCGAACAGCTCTGCGCTCGCACCCGGGGGCGTCTGCCCCACGTACCCCCCCCTCAAAGTAGGAAAGTCGCTGCCGTCGGGTGGAACGCAGCCCGCAGCCAGAAAGCACACCAAGAGAACTGAATTCTTGATCATCGTTGGGTTACTCCCTTCCGGGTCCCTTCCGCTACGTCCCGAACGGCAGCGCGGTTCCCTGTGAGAAGGGCGGACCCTGTAGGATCCGCCCATCGCATATCCGACATAGCCGCTTGGCGTTGAGTCAACTCTCCCCCTCGGCGCTCCCCTTCGTCAGCAGCCTCTCGGCGAACTCCACCCGCTCGTACAGCTCGGCGTAATCCTCCCGCATGCCGTGCACCGCATCGCGCAGCGCCGCCATCTCTTCAGCCAGCCGCTGCGTGTCCACTGAGCCCCCTTCGCCCAGGCGCATCTTCTCCTTATGGCTGTAGCGCAGCTTCACCCCCATCAGGATGGTGCCGCAGACACCAAGCAATACGAGAACCGGCCCTATGGATTCGGCGATGGCTGGGTCCATGTGTCTCCTCCAAGATCGAATCGGGCTGCAACTCGCCGCATCATTCCCTACGGGTCCCGACCCCGGCTGGTTTTGCCGCCCCCCTCATCAGTCGAAAGCGACCTCGAGTCGCCGGTGCCCGATCCGGAGCGCGTTCACCACGACCTCGGGCCGCTCTCCCCGAGCGAAGATGAACCCCAGGTAACGGGACTCCTCGGGCAGGGTGCGCAGCTCCTGGCCCGGGTGGACCGTGATTACGACATCGGTGACGCCACAAGCACCGCGCGCATGGTCGACACCCTTCACCTCGCGCAATACCCCCGCCTGGGGAATCGGCACCATCATCACGCCCGCCGCCACCGCCTCGCGGGGCGGTACGTCCTTCAGGACCCCCAGGGCGTGCCCGAGCACGAGCTGCTCAAGCGAGACTGCGCCGTCGTCCCCGAAGCGGAGCACCTGGCCGCACTTGCCCCCGATGGGCCGCGCGGCCAGCTCGATGAGCCAGGGACCGTCCTCGTTGAACCGCAACTCCGCGTGCACCGGGCCGCGCTCAATGCCGAGCGCTCGGGCAGCGTGCGCGGCACATTGGACGAGGGCCTCCTGCACCACCCGAGGGGCCCGCGACGGCGTCGCGTAGATCGTCTCCTCGAAGTAGGGCCCGTCGAGGGGATCGGGCTTGTCGAAGAGGGCCAGTAGGCAGAGTTCCCCGTCCACCACCAGCCCCTCGAGCGCCACCTCGGGACCTGGCACGAACTGCTCCACCAGGAAGCGGTCGCGCTCCCGACCCTGTTCCACCACGTCGGGCGCGTCGAGAATCGTCATCAGACGTGAGTGAGCAGCCACGAACTCTGCGGGATCGTTGGCGCGGATGACTCCGCGACTGGCGGACAGATCCAGCGGCTTGAGCACGCACGGGTACTCGACCTCTTCCGCCAGCTCCACTGGATCTTCGTCCACCCGGTGGAGCGCGAACCGCGGGACGGGGACGCCGGCGGCCTGAAGCACTTCGCGCTGTCTGTGCTTGTCACGCCCCGCTTCGACGGCGGCCACTGGATTGTGCGGTAGACCCAACGTCGCGGCTGCCACCGCGGCGGCAACGGCGGTATCGTCGTCCACTCCGAACACGGCGTCTATCGGATGGCGCGCCGCAAAGGCCTTCACGGTCTCCGCCACGGCGCCTGCGTCACGATAGTCGAGTGTGAGCAGTCCCTCAGTTTCGCCTTCCGAGAATGCGCTGTCCTCTTCCGACGCGACGGTGAGTTCTATGCCGAGCGCTTCCGCGGCCTCGACGAACGCGCCGGCGCGGTAGGTGGTTGTTGGAAGAATGAGGAGCAGGCGGGGAGGGCGGCCTTCAGCCATGGCTCGATGCGATGCCGGCAAGGCGGCAGGCCGCAGCCTGCCGCCTCACCGGCTCGACTTCACTTCGAGGAAGCGGCGATGTAGGGGTTCGTCCCCGCGGAGTGGTCCGTGATGTCCCTGATTCCATGCACTTCGGGAATGGACCGCTTGAGCGCAGCCTCGATGCCCTGGCGCAGCGTGACGTTCGCCATGCCGCAGCCCTGGCACCCGCCCATCATGCGGACGATCACGATGCCGTCCTCCACATCTATCAGGTCCACCCGGCCGCCGTGCTGGTCCACCGCCGGGTTGATCTGCGTGCGAAACAACACGTCAACCTGTTCGAATATCTTGTCGTCGTTCATGTCTGGCTCACCGATATGCCGGTACCGAAGCTTAGTCAGGCCCGGACCCAATTCCAAGCGTCCTCAGGGACCTCCGCCCCACGAGTGCTGCCACAGGACGACAAAGGTGTTGTAGTCGTTGCCCGTAGTGGTACTGAGCCCGGTCGTGAACGCGAACTTGAGCACGTTTCGCCCCATTGGTATTGCCAGGGTGACGCCCACCCGGTTGTTGGACTCCGGATCCGATTCCTCAGCCCCGTTGACGCTGGCGGCCCCGCCGAAGCTCTGGCGTGTCGACGCGGCCAGCCAGAATCCGCGCCGGAAGAGGTACGAGACGTGTGCCTGCAGGGCCAGGATCGGATCCTGGCTCTGGGTGTTCCCCTCGAGAAAGTCCGTGTTGTCGGTGAAGAACCACAGGCTGCCGTACGCCTCGAGTATGAAACGCCCCGCCCGGTGCGCCACGCCAAGGCGGGGACTGATCATCCAGCGGTTGCTTCCCAGGTTGATGAGCTTGGTGTTGTCGTACTGGCCGAGCGGGACCCGCACCCGTAACGCCAGCCCCGCTACGGTCTTCGCATCGTAGCTCATGAACTCGGCACCCGAGAGCGCCGGCGCGCCCGCGAAGAAGACGGCTGCGCGCACTACGGGGTCGCCGAAGCCCGTCGCCGTTCTCGCGGTATCGACCGCTCCGAGCTCTCCGGTCCAGTCACCCGCGGCAATGGGCACGAGCACGTCGGCCCGGCTCATCATCCCGAAAAGGTCGAAGAACCTGGCGTAAACACCTGTGACGTTGTGTATGTCCCCATCAACATTCTCGACCGGAATAGTCTTGTCGAGGAGAACCGCACCCGTCGAGAAGGCGTACCCGATCCCTACGCCACTCACTCCAACGGGTGCAGCAGTGAGAAACCTGGGCTCCACGTCCTGGCCCGCCGCTGGCTCCGTGACGAGAGCACACAGCATCACGAGTAGTGCGGCGCCAAGCCAGCATCGGACGGACACCGGAAGCCCCATTCAGCCGTCTCTTCCTAGGGCCGCCCCATACCGACCGGCGTGGCATCCTCCCCACGCAACAGAACCGCCGGGATGTCCCGCTCCCGCACGAAGTCGTTGAACGCCGGGATCTCGTCCTCCACGATGGTCTCCAACTGGTCCAGCTGCACCTGAAGCTGAGCAGAGAGCTCCTCGTACACAGCGTACGACTGAGCGGTCGGCTTGGCGTCGGCGCTCGACACCACACCCGTGAGTGCGGCGATCTTGTTGTTCAGCCTGATCGGGTAGTTGAGCGGGTCCTGGTTGCTGCGGTTCTTGACCTGGTAGATCTCGGCTTCGATACCGCTCAGACGCTCCCGAAGCTCCTTCGATACGGCACTGATCGTGTCGGCGTCCGAGTGGCCCTCGGCACGCTCTGCGACACCCTCGAGTTGCTTCTTGATGTCGCGAATCCGCTCTACGGCCCTGTTCGCTTCACTCACGCGGTCGCGGATGCGGATCAGGAAGTCGAACTGCTCCTCGAGGTCCGCCTGGCTTACCTCTACCCGCGGGTCGGGCAGCAGGCTGAAAGCGCGCATGTCGGACCAGTCGCCGACAGTTAGCCGCACCTGGTACTCGCCCGGTACGGCGCGCGGCCCGCCGGTAGAGCCTGCCCACATTATCATCCCGTCGAATCCGGTAGCGTCGGCGTAACGAGTGTTCCAAACGAAGCGGTTGGCCCCCGCCTCCACCTCGAGCTCCTCCCCGCGCTCCTTGGATTTAGTGGAGTACCTCTTGATCAGTTCCCCGCCCGCATCGAGAAACTCGAGCACTACTTCGTGGTCCTCTGCGGGCTCCTCGGAGAGATAGAAGTGCACCCACACGCCGTTCTGCGGGTTGGCACCCACACCCGGGAAAGCTCGTCCCCCGAACCCGCGCATGCGGTACGCGTCACGCGGCGTGAAGAGGTGGTACGCCGAAGATGCCACCTGGTCGCTCAGCTCGTGCAGCGGTGTCAGGTCGTCCAGGATGTAGAAGCTGCGTCCGTGGGTCGCGACCACGAGATCGTTGTTCTTGACCACCATGTCGTGGATTGGTGTGAGAGGCAGATCCAGCTGCAGCGACTGCCAGTGGGCGCCTGCGTCGAACGACACGTAGACGCCGAACTCGCCCGCGGCGTACAGGAGCCCCGCACGCTCAGGATCCTCTCGCACCACGCGAATGAAGTGACCCTCCGGAACACCCTCGACGATCTTGCGCCAGGATTGTCCGTAGTCGGTGGTCTTGAAGATGTAGGGACTGAAATCGTCCTGCTTGTAACGGGTCGCGGCCAGATACGCCGTGCCCGGACTGTGCAGAGACTCCTCGATGATGCTGATCAGCGCCCAGTCGGGCAGGTCTCGTGCGCGCGGTGTGACGTCGTCCCAGGTCTGCCCGCCATCCCTCGTGACGTGAACCAATCCGTCGTCGCTCCCCGCCCATATCACGTTCGGATCGTGGGCAGACGGCACGAGCGCGAACACGGTGCCGTAGTACTCCACACTCGTGTTGTCCTTCGTGATCGGGCCGCCCGATGGACCCTGACGGTCCTTGTCGTTGCGCGTGAGGTCTGGGCTTATCGTCTCCCACGTCTGCCCTTCGTCACTCGTGCGGTGTACGTGCTGGGACGTCACGTACATCACGTCAGGATCGAACGGCGAGAGCACTATCGGGAAGGTCCACTGGAAACGGTACCTGAGGCTGTCGGCCCCCCAACCCATCGGGTTGTCGGGCCATACGGCGACGCTCCGGTTCTGGCCCGTGCTGCGGTCCAGCCTGGTCAGGTACCCCCCATAGGACCCGCCATACGAGATGCTCGTGTTGTCCGGCCGCACCGCTATGTATCCGCTCTCCCCTCCCGCCACTCTGTGCCAGTCCTGCTGAGTGATCCCGAAGCCCGACGTGCGACTGGCGATGCACATCGTACTGTTGTCCTGCTGGGCGCCGCACACCTTGTACGGGAAGTCCATCGTGGTGGTCACGTGGTACATCTGCGCGGTGGGCTGGTTGTCCTGCCGGGTCCAGCCCTCGCCGCCGTTGAAGCTCACGTTGGCGCCACCGTCATTGGCGTTGATCATTCGGTTCGGGTCGTCCGGCGCGATCCAGAGATCGTGGTTGTCGCCGTGCGGCACGCTTATCCGCGTGTCGAAGGTCTTGCCGCCATCTCCCGATTTGTAGAAGCCGACGTTCAGCACGTAGACGGTTTCTTCGTTCGCCGGGTCGGCGTAGATGTGAGTGTAGTACCACGCTCGCTGCCGCAGCTTCCGGTCGCTGTTCACGCGGCGCCACGTCTCGCCCGCGTCGTCTGAGCGGAACACTCCGCCTTCGTCGGCCTCGACGATGGCCCACACACGGTCGGGATTGGCGGGCGAGACGGCGATGCCCACCTTTCCGATGGTGCCCTCCGGAAGTCCCTCATTGCGCGTGATCTCGGTCCAGGTATCGCCCCCGTCCGTCGACTTGAATATCCCGCTTCCCGGCCCGCCGCTCTCCATCGCATGCGGCAAGCGGCGCACCTGCCACAACGCGGCGTAGAGGATGCGCGGATTGGTGGGATCCATTATCAGGTCGATGGCCCCCGTGTTCTCGTCCCGCTGGAGGATCAACTCCCAGGTGGCCCCTCCATCCCTGGAGCGGTACACCCCGCGCTCCTCATTGGGGCCGAAGATGTGCCCCAGCGCGGCTACATAGACGAGGTCCTCGTCGCGGGGGTGAACCACCACGGCCCCCACCTGCCCCGCCTCGGGGAGTCCGATGTGCGTCCACGTCTTGCCGGCATCGGTGGACCGGTACACGCCATTCCCCGGCGACACGTTGCCGCGAGGGCAGGCCTCTCCGGTGCCGACGTACACTACGTTCGCGTCCGATGGTGCGACCGCGATCGCTCCGATGGATCCAGCCATGTCGGTCTCATCGGAGATCGGCTGCCACGTCATCCCGGCATCAACGGTCTTCCAGACACCGCCGCCCGTGCCACCGAAGTAGTAGACCATCGGATCGCTCACGACGCCGGCAGCGGCCACGGAACGGCCACCTCGATAGGGTCCGATCATGCGCCAGGAGAGAGCGCTGTAGAGCGTCGTGTCATACGCCGCCTGCGCGCTTGCATCGGTCGCCGTGAGGCCGAGTGCCGCCGCTGAGACCGCGATGGACATCAGGATCGAGGAGAATCGCCGCATCGGGTAGTGCTCCGAAAAGGACAGGTGTAATGAATACGCGGGATGTTATGCCCCGGCACCGGTCGGCGCCAGATGGCCCCACCTTGCATCCCGACGGCATCCGGTTTGCTTAAGTAGCCACGACAACAAGAGAAGCTGGAGGATCCGCTCCATGAAGATCACGACATCCATCGCCCTGCTCATGCTGGCGGCCTCGGGAACTGCCGCGGCACAGGTCGAGCCATCCGTATTCGAGAACATGGAGGCCCGCAGCATAGGCCCGGCCGGGATGAGCGGGCGCATAGGCGCGATCGACGCGGTCCACGCGAACCCCAACGTCATCTACGTCGGAGCGGGGACCGGCAGCCTGTGGAAGTCGGTGGACGGCGGCGTCACCTGGGATCCAATCATGGACGACCATCCAGCCTCTTCGGTTGGCGCGGTTTCCGTATTCCAGGCCGCGCCTGACCTCGTGTGGGTCGGCACCGGTGAGAAGGGTCGTCGCAACAGCGCGGGCTCCGGCACGGGTGTCTACAAGTCGCTGGACGCGGGCAAGACCTGGAAGCACATGGGGCTAGCCAATACGGGCGCCATCTCCGAGATCCTCTTGCATCCCAGCGACCCGGACATCGCCTACGTGGCGGCAATGGGTAACACGTGGGGAGAGGGCCCCGACCGCGGCGTGTACAAGACGACCGACGGCGGAGAGACCTGGACCAACGTCCTGTACGTAGACGAGCGCACCGGCGTCGCCGATCTCGTCATGGACCCCGTCAATCCCAACAAGCTGTTTGCAGCGATGTGGGAGCACCGCCGCTGGCCGTGGTTCTTCGAGTCGGGCGGCCCAGGGAGCGGCCTCTACGTTACGTGGGACGGCGGGACGAACTGGACTGAGCTGACGTCTGAAGAGGGGCTCCCTGAGGGCGACATTGGACGCATAGGGCTCGCCATCTCCCGCAGCGAGCCCAACGTCGTGTATGCGCTGGTGGAGGCCAAGAAGAGCGTACTGCTCCGCTCGGAGGACGGTGGCCACAGCTTCGACACGGTGAATCGGGAAAGCGGCATCGCCAACCGGCCCTTCTACTACGCCCAGTTGAGGGTGGATCCGGAGAACGAGAACCGGGTGTACAACGTGGCCGGCGTGGTAGACGTGAGCCAGGACGGCGGCAAGTCGTTCGAGACGCTGCTTCCGTTCCGCGAAGTGCATGTGGACCACCACGCCTTCTGGATCAACCCGCTCAACGGCCGCCACATCATCGACGGCAACGACGGCGGCGTCTACATATCGCGCGACCGCGGACAGGAGTGGCGCTTCGTACAGAACCTGCCGCTGGCGCAGTTCTACCATATCAACGTGGACATGGACACGCCTTACAACATCTACGGCGGCCTACAGGATAACGGCTCCTGGCAGGGGCCGAGCGTGGTGTGGGAGAACGGCGGCATTCGCTTCTATCACTGGAAGGAGGTCGGCTTCGGCGACGGATTCGCGACGCTGAGCGACCCGAACCATCCGCGCTACGGCTACGCGATGTCGCAGGGCGGCTACCTGTTCCGGTTCGACAAGGAGACGGGCGAGCGCAAGATGATCCGCCCGGCCCACCCGGACGGAGTGCGCCTGCGGTTCCATTGGAACGCAGCTATCGCGATCGACCCGTTCGACGGCGCGGTTTATTATGGCAGCCAGTTCGTGCACCGCAGCACGGACATGGGACACAGCTGGACAATTATCAGCCCCGACCTCACGACCGACGACCCGGAGAAGCAGAAGCAGATTGACAGCGGCGGACTCACGTACGACGTGACCGGTGCGGAGAATCACACCACGATCATCACGATCGCGCCGAGCCCGGTCGAACAGGGCGTGATCTGGGTGGGCACCGACGACGGGAACGTGCAGGTCACGCGCGACGGCGGCGCCACCTGGAGCAACGTGGTGGACCGCGCCCGCGGCGTCCCGGAAAACACTTGGGTTCCACACATCGAGCCATCGAAGTTCAACGGAGGCGTCGCTCTCGTGGTGTTCGAGGACCACCGTCGGGGCAACAACCAGCCATATGTCTTCCGGACGACCGACTACGGCCGCTCCTGGACAAGCCTCGTCACCGATGACATCGACGACTTCAACTTCGTGCACGTCGTGGAACAGGACCCGGTGAATCCCGATCTGCTGTTCCTCGGCACCGAGTACGGGTTGTACGTATCGCTGAACGCCGGCGAGAGCTGGTTCCGTTGGGAGCACGGATTGGGGAGGTTCCCGCACCGCGCGCTCGTCGTACACCCACGAGAACACGATCTCGTCGTCGGCACGCACGGGCGTGCGGCGTACGTCATCGACGACATCAGGCCCCTGAGGGCGGTAGCGAGTGATCCCTCCCTGCTCGAGCAACCGCTCCACCTGTTCGACGTTCCACCCGCGATTCAGTACCGCGTGGCTCAGGTACCGGGCATACGCTTCACCGGCGACGCGATGTTCCTCGGTGAGAACCGCCCCTACGGCGCGCTGCTCACATACTTCATCGCGGAGGCCGCAGAGGAGGACAGCGTCACGATCGAGGTGGCGGACGCGACCGGCGAGACGATCCGCCGCTACGAGGGCCCCGCCGAGTCCGGCATCAACCGGACGAGCTGGAACCTGCGGCGTGACGGCTACCGCCGGCCAAAGGACGGCGATGAGGACCAGGGGTTCCTGCCATCGGGTCCCTACGTACTGCCGGGCACCTATACCATCACGGTGAAGCACGGGGCCAGGCAGGCGAGCGCCGCGGTGAGCGTGATCGCCGACCCCCGCTATGAGATCACGATGGCCGAGCGGGAGGAGAAGCTGGCGTTCCAGCTGCAGGCGCAGCAGCGGCTGGAGGTAGCGAGCGAGGCACTGGACCGCATTCGCGACGCCCGCGCCGCGGTCGAGAAGGTGCTGGACCACGTGAAGTCGATGGACGACAGCGTCTCCGAGGCCCTGAAGGAATCAGGTAAGGAACTCGATGACTCGTTGGACGAGCTGGAGAAGCGCTTCGTGGGCGACAGGGATGTCCAGGGGATTCGTGGTGACCCAGACGCAGTGCAGCGTCTGCTGGGGTCGGCGTATGGTTCTCTCGGATCGTCGTGGGATGCGCCCACGGAGTCACAGAGAATCTACTGGGAGCAGGCCGAGGCGAAGCTCACGGATCTCATCCAGGACGTGAACCGCGTGCTCACCGAGGATGTGGCGGCCTTCCGGACCGAGGTGGGCGCGGCGAGGCTGGATCTGTTCCCCGAAAAGGAGCCGCTCACACTGGACTGGGTACGAGAGAACTAACGGGGGCTGCTGGAAGGCAGCCGTATACGGAAATGAAGAGAGGGGGGTGGAGCCGCCGGGCGCCATCCCCCCTGACACACGAGCCGCTCAGGCGTTCGCGAGCAGCTCCCTGAGGCCGTCGACACCCTGCTGGAACAGACCGTCCAACATGTCGGTGACCTCCACGTCGGACATCCCCATCGCGGTAAACTCCGCCGACCACACCAACTCACTGCTTCCATCGGTCAGGTCGTTCACCTGCATCGTGGCCGTATACCCTTCGAAGGGAAACGGATTGGGATCGTGAACGTCGTACCTGAGAGACCGCGCGTCGTGATCCAGCTCCAGGAGTGTCTCGCTGATCTGTGCTCCGTCCGGAAACGTGCACTGGCGCTCCATCCCCACGCCGCTTCCTGACGCTTCGACCCGAGCGACGGGAGGGAAGTAGGCGTCGAGCCCGCCGAAATCGCTGACAGCAGCCCAGACCTTGTCAGGTGATGCGTCAATCCTGCCCTTGGTGCTCATGGATGCCATGGGACTCTCCTTTCAGTCGTCATTGGGGCCATCGGCTCAACCCCTCTTCCGCAACAGAAGTACCCCGAACCAGTTCCGCTCGTCCGTGTAGACGTCGCGCGTCTCGAGACCAAAGGAGTGCAGGTACGCCGCCAGGTCGTCCAGCACGAACTTCCGGCTGATCTCGATCATGACCTGTTCGCCCGCTGCGATCGGCACCTTCTGGCCCAGCGGCTCGATCCTCACGGTCTGGTCCGACTCGAACCGGACAAAGATCTCGACCCTCTGCCAGTCGGCGCTGTAGCGCGCCACGTGCTCGAGCCGGCTCACCTCCACGCCCGCGTTCAGCTCCCGGTTCATTCGTTCGAACAGGTTCAAAGTGAACTGCGCCGTAACACCCGCGGCGTCGTTGTAGGCCGCGTTCAGAACGGCAGGGTCCTTCACGAGGTCGACGCCCAGCAGGAAGTGGTCGCCCGCGGATAGATCCCGTGCAACGCGGCGCCAGAACGCCACCGACTCCCCGTTGTTGAGGTTCCCGATGGTGGAACCGAGGAACATTACCATCGCCGGCGAATGGCGGCGGAAAAGGGGGAACGCCTCCTCGTAACGTCCGACGATGGGGTCCACCTCGACAGTCGGATGTTCCCGCTGGATGCGCTCACGTGCGCCCTCGAGCGCTGACGCGCTCACGTCCACCGGCACGTAGCGCACGCTTCGCGACGCACGTGCATAGGCGGACAGCAACAGGCTCGTCTTGGTGGAGCTTCCCGAGCCCAGCTCGATCAGGGTGGCCGGACCGGTCCGGCCACAAATGTCGTCGGCATGCCGCTCCAGAATCTCGGCTTCGGCATTCGTCGGGTAGTACTCGGGCTGTTCGCTAATCCGGTCGAACAGTTCACTGCCCCGTGCATCGTACAGGTACTGGCACGGAAGCCAGCGCGGCGTGTCCGTAAGTCCGACCGCCGCCGCACGGGCGAACTCGAGCACCGGGTCCGATTGCGCGACAGGGCCGGTCGCAGGGAACCGCTCCGACCTACCGCTTCGTGAATGCTGAGACGTGGGAACCGTAATGGAGCACCTCGGCGTCGGGAGGAACGCTTCAGTAAACTGCCGCGGGGGTTTGGGGGTTCCCGAGAACCTACTTTCTGTTGCGGGAGGCGGCAACCGGAGACCGGCGAATGCATCACTGTGTCATTCAGGCCCAGAAACGGCGATCATCCCGCTTCCAATAGACCCCGTCACTTGTTACTGTGCAGCACCGCCGGGCATGCCGTTGCGTCCCTCGCTGCACAGCGGTGTACTGCTGACCTCCGTTCGTGGCCGGCGTCGGAGAGACACGCATGCAACGATTCAGGCTGTCCCCATACCTCGCGCTCGCAGCGCTCGCCTTTCCCTCAAACGCGGTGTCCGCACAGGAACCGGATGCCCCTGTGGGAGGCACGATCGGCGTGTTCCTCGATTGCCACGCCCGATACTGCGATTTCGACCACTTCCGCCGCGAGATCTCGTTCGTGAACTGGATGCGCGACCGCCAGGATGCGGACGTCCATCTGTTGATCACGATGGACGTGACCGGCGGCGGCGGCTACGCATACACCTTCACCTTCATCGGACTCCGGGATTTCGCGGCCCAAGAGGACACACTGAGGTACACCTCCAGCGCTGACGACACGCAGGCGGAGGTTCGCGACGCGCTCACCCAGACCATCAAGCTCGGGTTGATCCCGTTCATCGCCGGTACCGCTGTGGCGGACCAGATCAGCATTGGGTATGAAGCTCCGGCCGTGGCGCTCGTGACCGGCGAGGACGCGGTCCACGACCCCTGGAACTACTGGGTCTTCAGGCTGAGTGTCGGTGGGTCGGCAGCGGCAGAGAGCCAGCAGCGGGATTGGCAGGGCGACGC
>JBDHIS010000049.1:0-12703 GCA_039587315.1 Gemmatimonadota bacterium
CAGCGCTTAGTGATCGCGCGCAAGCTACTGCGGGAGGCGGCCGGCGGCGGAAGCTGATCGGCGGGCGCCGACTCGACCGGACGAAACGGCCCCGTCACAGTGTGGCGGGGCCGTTTTCGCCGGCACTGCCCCTATTGAATCGCCGCCGGCAGAATGAATCGCTCCATGATCTCCTCGGGCTGGCGGTAGCGGCCGTTCCTGTAGTTGCCCGACGTGATGACCACCACGATCTCGAGCTCCGGCACGACGTAGATGTACTGGCCCCCGGCCCCGCGAGCCTCGGACGACTCCACCGTCCGGTCGCCAACCCGCGTAGTGCTGTGCCACCACAGGTAGCCGTACTCGTTCTCCCACCGGTTTACGATGGGGCCGTACTTGCGCAGCGACTGGCGCACCCACCCCTCCGACATCAGCCGCTCGTCGTTCCACGTTCCGCCGTCGAGATAGAGCTGGCCGAACTTGGCCATGTCCCTCGGCCGCATGTACATCCCGCCGCCCCCATAGAGCACACCCGACGGGTCGTGGAAGAACCTGTACTCGTGGACACCCAAGGGGCCGAACAGGTAGCGATGCGCGAACCACTCTACGGGCTCCTCGAGGACCGCCTGCAGAATCCCGCCCAGTATGAGCGGGTTGGCCCCACCGTACACGATCTGTGAACCGGGGTCCGCGATCATCGGAGCGTCGAGTGCGAACTTGGTCCAATCCGGCTGGGCCGTCTGGTCCTGGTACCTCCACTCTGCCGCCACCGACTCAGGGTCGGAGTCATTCGCGTCGAGCCCCGAGCTCATCGTGAGCAGATCGTGAACCGTGATCCGGGCCTTGCGCTCGTCCCAGTTGGCGTACTGCCGGTAGGTGGGGAAGAACGACAGCGCCGCAGCCTCAGCGTTCGATATCTCCCGCCGATCTATGGCCAGGCCGATGAGCGCCGACGTCACCGTCTTGGATGCCGACCGCATGTCGTGCAGCGTGTTGCGGTCGAACCCGTAGAAGTACTCCTCGACGACGAGCTTGCCGCGGCGAGCCACCAGCACGCTGTGCGTGAGCGTCATCTCCTGAGCTATGATCGCCTCGACGAGATCGCGAATGAGACCGACGTCCATTCCCTCAGACGAAGGATTCGCCGTCTCCCAGCCGTCGCCCAGATCCGGAGGCGCGTGTTCCCGGTACCCGGCGTCGGCGCCAGTGCGGGGCGACACATCCGTATCCGAGGGCGACTCGGGTACTGAATCCTCAGGGAGCCTCCGGAATGCGATGGAAGCGGTCCCGACGAGCCCGCTCACACTCAGATCCATGACGTCCGACGCAGCGTCGAACGGCCCCTCGAACCAGAGCCCGAGGTTCTTCTCACCCACCCCGAATGTCCCGTCCCGGCACGAGAGCCCGTGCCCGTAGAGCGATGGCAGCCGCTGGTCTCGGAAGAAGAAGTAGCCGTATGTATTGCCGTCGTCCTCGCGGACCACGTAGAGATCGAGAGGAAAGCTCTCGGCGGGGACGCCGAGGATGCTCCAGGTAGTCTCCCAGCTCGACGTGCCGGCAACGCGGAGAAGCCGCGTGTGCGCCACCGCAGACCCGTAATACACGAAGCCCTCGATCGCACCGCCGGCATCGGAGCGCTCACCTTCGAACGCGACGGGGAGAACCGTGGACTGAAAGCGCATCCGCTCACCGCCTATCGAGACGGGAACGCCCTCTTCGGTGCCGCTCGCACCTTCGACGCTGGCCACGTAGCGACCCGGTGACGCCTCGGCAACGACGATCCGCACCGAGAGGAGCGCATCGGTGTCGAGGTCTCCACGCCAGACTCCGAGGAGTCCTTCGGGACATTCAGGCGGTGGGTCGCTCTGCGCTGTGACGGCGGCGGGGATCAGCGCGAGCGCGAGAATCGCGCCGAGCAGAGAGTGCGTGTTTCTCTTTTGCATGGCTTTACCTACGCTCGAGCCGGGCCTGCGGTTTCGTGGACCTAGGTCTTGCCCAGAGACCGATCGTCGAAGTCGACTTCCAGCGTAGGATCGGCACTGCCGCTCAAGCGACTCGGGTCGGTGCGTCCGATACGGGGGCTCAAGTCCAGGTCGCCGCCCTCGCTGACCGCCCGTGCCGCCCACCACGCTCGCGCGTCCGCGGCTTTCCACTTGGGAGCGTCGGCGCATGCTTCGAGAGCCTGCATCAGGGCTTCGGCGCCCGCCGGTCTGTCATCCCGATCCTTGGCGAGGCACTGGAGGATCAGGGCCTCGAGATCCGGCGTCACTTGCCGGCCGATGCGGCTCGACGGTCGCTCGGGCGGCGTGGAGATGTGCTGCGAGCACACCTCCAAGGGAGTGTAGCCCGTAAACACCGGCTCACCCGTGAGCAGGTAGTATCCCACCGCGCCCAGGGCGTAGATATCGCTCCGTTCGTCCAGCTTGTCGGGCGAGACGATCTGCTCCGGAGACAGGTAGAGCGGCGTGCCCGTGATTGACTCGGCCTGGGTGAGCGCGACGGACTCCGACTGCTCCATGTGCCGCACCAACCCGAAGTCCAGAACCTTCACGAAGTCGAACACGCCGCCCTGCTCGCATAGCATGATGTTGGCGGGCTTGATGTCACGGTGAATGAGGCCGAGGGCGTGCGCCTCGGCGAGCGATCCGCACGCCTGTCGCAGCGTATGGATGACCCTCGCTTCCGGCAGTGGCCCCGACTCCGTAACCACCTGGCCGAGATCGTAGCCTCGCAGCAGCTCCATCGCGTAGTAGAACACGCCCTCGGGCGTCACACCGTAGTCGTAGATCGAAATCGTGTTGGGGTGGGTGAGACTGCTCGTCATCTGGACTTCGCGCTCGAACCGCGCGACATGCTGGCCTTCCGACTCGTCGGCCCGAATCAGCTTGATGGCCGTCGGCCGGCGCAGCATGGCGTGCTTGGCGAGGTACACCTTCCCCATTCCGCCTTCACCGATCTTCTTCTTCAGCCGGTACTGGCCGAGCCGTTGCGCGGTCTCGACCGAGCGCCTGAGCCTGGCTATCACGCTGGCGTAGACAAAGAGCCCGAGCGAGCCCAAGACCGACAACAGGATGAGCACCCAGAACACGCGTCTCAGAGCCTTGAGACGGCCGAAGGCCTGGGCCTCGTCCACCTCGGTGGCGATCCCGATCTCGAGCCCCGGCAGCCATTGCCACGCGCCAACGACCTCCACCCCTCTGTAATCCCGATAGCCGCCCACATCCACCCCGGGATTTCCATCCGTCGCCTCCGCCGCCATCCTGGTGAGCGGCTGCCCGCGCCTGGCCACGGCAGGTACGAATCCCCTTGTGAGGTCCCCGCCGGGATCCCTGATCTCGACGTTGAAGGTGGAATTGACGGAGGTGTCGGCCGGGAGCAGCCCCAGCGAGCGCAGCTCGGAATCGAACCGGCTCCTGGAAACCATCATCCCCTGCGCGTCGAAAACGTATGTCTCACCGCTCGCTCCCATGCGCGCGATGTAGATGATCCGCTTGAACGCGGCCGGATCGATACGGAAGACCAACGCGGCCAGGACATCTCCCGCAGCGTCCCGTACGGGAGCCGCGGCGATCATCATGGCCGCACCGCCCGTCGAGTCAGCCGCACTGGTGCGGGAGCGGAACGGGCCGGACACCACCGTCGCGCCCTCGAGCGCCGCCTGGACGTGCGGGCTCCACGAGAGCGTGCGCTGAGCCAGATCATCGTCCCGACTGGAGGCGATGTTCCTCCCGCTCTGCGAGATCACCATCCACCCGGCGTAGTGGGAGTGCTGCTCGATGCCGTCGAGGTGCCGGCGGATATCCCGTAACCCCGTACTGCGGAGCAGTCCGCTCGCGCCCGTGCCGCTGTTCTCGAGCCGCACCAACCCTGCCACCAGGCTCTCGAGATCCGCGTTCGTGGCGTTGGCCCCCAGCGTCGAGCGCTGCCCCTCCACCCACACCTCGATGGCGGTGACCTCAGTCTCCAGAATCGTCTGGAGCTGGTCGCTCACCTGCTCTCTGAGCGACCTGTGCAGCAGCCCGTAGGACCAGAGTCCCACGCCCGCCACAATCACGACCGCGGCCAACGGAATCAGCCACGACAGAAAGCGGAATCGAGTCACGGAGCGGGCTCCTCCTCCACGATCTCCACAGGAGTCCATCCGCCGCCCAGGGCCTTGTATAACTGGACCAGCGAAGTGTGCCGCAGCTGGAGCGTCTCGGACGCCTGCAGTTGGGTGCTGAACAGCGACCTCTGCACCTCGAGCACCTCCAGGTAGCTGGTCCAGCCGCCCTGGTACCGGATCCACGAGAGGTTGGCTGCGTTCTCGGCGGCCTCCACCTGGCGCCGTATGTAATCGTATTCCGCCTCGTAGCGACGGACCGCCACCATCGCATCCTCGACCTCGCGGAACGCGTTGAGCACCGCCTGCTCGTAGCTGTGCAGCAGTTGCTGCGTGCGGGCGACCTCGATCTCGACCCGGCGCTGGTTCTTGCCCGAGTTGAACAGCGGCGCGATCAAGTTCGCACCCAGGCTCAGAAAGCCAGTCGTGATGCTGGCGAAGCTCGCCCCCATGTCGGCAGACATTGTGAGGGAGGGATACTTGATCGCCTCGGCAGCACCGATGCGGGCCGTCTGGGCGGCGAGCTGCCGCTCCGCGACAAGAACGTCCGGGCGGCGCTCGAGCAGCTCGGATGGCAACCCTGCCGGCAGGTCGGGCGGGAACAACTGATCGGCCAGCGTGACCCCGCGCTCGATGTCCATCGGGGGTTGGCCCAGCAGTACGCTGATTGCGTTCTCGGTCTGGACCCTCAGCCGCAGGAACGACTCGACCGCCGCCTGCGCCTGGAAGAGCTGGATCTCAGCCTGGTTCACGTCCACTTCCGACACCACGCCCGCGTCGAACCGCGCCTTGATTATGTCGGCGCTCTCCCGCCGTGCTTCGACTGTGGCCTCTGAGACCGCCAGCCTGTTGTCGAGGTCGCGCAGCACCAGGTAGAGCTCGGCGACCTGAGCAACGAGCGCGATGGTTACGCTGCGGTACGCCTGCTCGCTGGCCAGGTACTCGTTGAGCGCGGCCTCGTTGGTCCGTCGGATGCGCCCGAAAAGGTCAACCTCCCAAAACACGGTACCCGCCAGTACACCGCTCGCCGTGAAGTCGTCCTCGGTGTCCCCGGAAACGGCTCCTCCGGCCACTCCATCCACGAACGGATACAGGTCGGCCCTGGAGAAACCCACCGCCGCCCGAGCCTCTTCGATGCGCGCCAGCGCCACCTGCAGGTCCTTGTTGTTCTCGAGCGCCGTGGTGATGAGGCCCTGCAGCACCGAGTCCTGATACAACTCCCACCATCGCAGGTCGGCGACGGATTCGACGTCCGGAATCGCACCCCGGGCACTGTCGCTGAGGGTGGTGTCCTGGCGGTAGGCCGCCTGCTCGGGCGTCGCCGGCCGCTCGTAGTTGGGCCCCACCAGGCACCCGCCCAGTAGGGTCGCTCCCAGGAGGAGGACGCTAAGTCGTCGCATGATCAGTCTCCGATTTGCCTACGAGGCTCCTGACCGCGGCGTGCGCCGCGACCAGGTACACGACTGCCGTGATGATCTGCAGCACCCGGGTCCACGCTTTCGCGTCTGCTTCGCCGAATGCACTCGTTGCCGACAGGACCACGAGCAGCATCGTCGAGTAGGCCTGTCCGAACAGAGGCCCCGTGGGGGACCCCGAGAAGAGCCTGCCGCCGAACGACAACCCGACGATCAGCGTGAGCAGTAGAAGGAAGTAGAGCTCCGGGACCATCACCAGGAGCTCGAACACGATGATGGCCGCTACGCCACCTATGAGGTTGCCGACTATGAGCGCCTTCCCGGCCTTCTTGCCCGTCGCCAAATCGGGCTGCATGCTGAGCAGCGCGACGAACACCAGGATGAGCACGGAGGTGAGTCCCAGATACAGGAACAGCGCCACCACCGGAAACACGACAATCGTGTTGACCGTTGCCCCGGATATACAACGCTCGCGGGATGGCGGGGCGGGCTTCTCCTTCGCACCCGTCGCAGCGGACGCGCCCGGCTCCGCGTCGGCCGGATCGGGGATCAGGGCGTACGCGATCCACACCACGGCCACCGCCACGGCCGCCCCCACTACCAGGCCCTGCGCCACGGCAAGTGTGAGGTCCATGGACTGAAGCGCCACCACCGGAATCACGGTGACGGCGATCATGAGCCACATGGTCAACATCGGCGGCGCCCCGCGGGCGTGGCGATAGAAGAGGAGGAACAGAATGAGTCCCTCTAGCAGCAGGAAGGCTACGGGGTACATCAGGATCGTGCCGCTCATTGCGACGCCTGCCATCGAGGCCACGGCCACGATCCCAATGAACCCGACCAGCTTGTTGGGATTGGGGCGCTGCGCCGGTGGCGCCAGGAACATGAGCGCCAGGACCGGCGTCAGATAGGCGAGCTGCCAATCGATCCCCATCGCCAGCGCCACTGCCAGCGTGGTGCCGGCGGCGTAGCGGACCGTCCGAACCAGCCTCAGGTCTGTGGTCGCCGCCGTGCTTTGTGCCGCGGCGGACTCAGCGGACATACGAGAGCAGGGTGGACAGCCGGAGGCGCAGCCACGCGATCGAGTTCAACACGAAGTTCCCGCTCGTGTAGACCACCACGTTGGCCTGACCGCCGACCCGCCTGTACCCCACCGCCTCACCCTCGTCGAACGCGATGATCACCGCGAACCGCTGTGGGTCGCGCAGCCATCCCTTGGCCTGCGACACCTGCTCGAGCTCGCCCCGCGAGCCGCCCTGCCCGGTGCTGACGCCGAACCCGATGCTGCGCACCGTGCCGCGGAAGATGCGGCCCGGCGCCACGTCCAGCGCGAGCTCCACCCTGTTACCGATCTCCATGTTGCCGATGTTGTTCTCGCGCATGTCGGCCTGGATCCAGACATCGCGTGTCGATACGAAGGTGCCCACCGGCTGGCCTGCCGCCGCGTAAAAGCCCAGATCGATCGTGAAGTTCTCTATTCCCCCGTTGAACGGAGCGATCAGAGTGCTGAACACCCGGTCCAGCTCGGCCCGCTGCAGTGCCGCGACCGCGGATCGGATGCGCGGGTTGCCCGGCCCCTCGATGCCCAGCTGCTCCTGCGCCCGGGTCAGCTCCGCCTGGGCCGAGGCGAGCCTCTCCTGCGCCGACGACAGGGACGTCTCGGCACGGTCGCGGTCGGCTTGGGACAGCGCTCCCGGATTCAGTTCCTGAATCGCCTCCACGCGGTTGAAGTTGCGTTGCGCCCGGTCCAGCGTGGCCTCTGCCACTCCGACCCCGGCCACCGCCGCCTGCACTGACGCGCTCTGCGCGCCCATCTGCTGGAACGCGTCGTCCAGGGCCGCCTGCGCGGACTGCACCGCAATGTCGAACGGCCGCTGGTCGAGCTGGAGTAGTGTGTCGCCGTCATCCACTATCGAGTGGAGCCGCACGTCCAGCCGCATCACGTAGCCCGACACCTGTGGCACGATCGGAACGACGAGGCCCTCTACCCGCGCCTGCGTCGTGTAGGGCGTGATGCGGTCGGCGAGCATGTACCACACGAACACGACGAAGGCCACGCCCAGCACGATGAGCGTGACCTTGCGTACCGGATCGCGCACCCAGTTCTTCAACCGCTCTAGCCTACCTTGCGCTTTGTCGCTCATATGTCGCTCAGGTCTACCTCACCGCGCAGTCGCTTCGCTCAGCCAACGACTCAGCTCGTCGCCGCGCTCTCACCGCCCTCGATTTCAGCCATCCACACCTTGAACAGCTCGTATCCGATCGCGAGCACCACCGCGCCCACGAACAACCCGATGATCCCGTGCAGGATGACACCGCCGATGGCGCCGATCAGGATTACCGGCATCGGTATGTCCACGCCACGTCCCAGAAACAAGGGTTTGAGGAACGTGTCGCTGATGCTCACGATGAGGGCCCAGATCGCGAAGATGACCGCGGCCACGGTGCTGTCGGCCAACGTGAAGTACCACACCAACACCGGCCCCAAGACCACGAGCGGTGGCAGCTGGACGACCGCAAGCACCAGAACTAGAACCGTCCAGATTCCCCAGCCGGGGACCCCTGCAATGAACATCCCCAACCCTGCGGCCAGCGCCTGCACCAAGGCCACGCCCAGCACACCTTGGGCCACGCTGCGGATCGTGGCGCCGGTCGTGCTCACCAGACTCTCCCCCATGGCGCCGCCGAGGCGGCCTGCCACGGAGCGTGCGCTCCTCACACCGCTCTCCGTGAACGTCAGCATGAAGCCGGCTATGATCAACGCGATGATCGTGTGCAGCAGACCGCCCGCAAGCCCTCGGGCCGTGCCGAGCGCCCACCTGCGGGCCGCATCGAGTTGCGGCTCGTACCGCTCTCTGGCCGTGCTCAGGTTTGCGTGGGCCGCGTCCCACGCGCCGTACACCTGATCGCCGATCACCGGCCAGTCACGCACACTCTCCGCGGGAGCTGGCACGGTGAGCGTGCCTTCGTCGATCCTCTGATCCAGCTCGATGGTGCTGCGGACCACCGAGTCGGTAACCTGCCACGATGGAACGACGATCAGCGCTATCGCGAGCAGTGTGAACAGGAGCGCGGTGAGGCCGCGGCGCCCGCCCGTGAGGGTAGTGAGCTTCCCGAACAGTGGGTGGATCGCCACAGCGATGATCACGCCCCATGCGAGGGGCATGAGGAAGGGCTCGAAGATCATCAAGCACCACAGGAGCAGAGCGCCGATCAGCGCGAGGCGGATGGCCACGTTCACCGATATGTCGAAGGCCCTGCTCTTCTCAGCCGCCGTAGCCAGTTCAATCATCTTCACTCCTGTCTTTCAGCCGTTTCGGATTATGGTCCGAGTCCCCTGCCTCAACCCGATCCCTCCCGCGACGCGAACCTCTCGCTGAGCGGAGTCGCCGAGATGCCATGGGCGATGACGCTCATGATAACTGTCACGGCCACTGCCAGCGAGATAACGTCCCCGCCTGGCAGCTCCGCCTGCGCCACGATTATCGCAAAGACTATGCTGGCAAGCCCGCGCGGGCCAAACCAGCCAATGAACAGCTTGCCATGGGTCGAGACGCCACTGCCGGTGAGGCTCAGGAACACGGGCACCATGCGCACGACCGTGAGGCTGAGTGCCGCGTACAGCACCGTCTGCCACGACAGGCTTCGCAGCACCGGCCCCATTACCACGGCACCGAACACGACCCAGGTGAGCAGCGTGAAGACTTCTCCCACCACCTCTCCGCTGTGCAGCAGCTCCTTCTTGCGTTTCCTGGCGAGCGAGCCGAACACAAGGCCGCCCAGAAAGGCGGCGATCAGCCCGCTGCCGCCCACCCACTGTGCCGCCGCGAAGCAGGTAACCGCCAGCGATGCCACGACCAGCCGCGACCACAGATCCGTGATCCAGCCTCGCTGGGCGGTCCACTTCAGGACAAAGGCAGCCACCAGGGTAACGCCGATGCCGACGACCACACCAATGCCCACCTCTTCGAGGAACAGGTCCCACATGTGGCCCAGGGTCAGCGCCTCTCCCGCCGTGCGCGTGGCCATTGCGAGGAAGAACAGCATGATCGGCACGCAGATGCCGTCGTTGAGGCCGCTCTCTACGTTGAGGCCCTCACGGATGCGGGCGGGGAGCTTCTGGTTGGTGACGACGGGCTTGCCCAGCGCCGCGTCCGTGGGCGCGAGCATGGTGGCGATGAGCGCGACCGCTACCACGGTCAAGCCTGGGAACAGCAGCGTGCCGACGCCGAAGCCGGCCAGGATCGTCAGCGGCAGGGCTACCGCCAGCAGTCTGATCAGGATCCCGTAGCTCGACTTGACGACGCCCTTGTCTGCGTGTGCTGCGTCAACAAACAGGATGACGGCCAGGGCCAGCTCGGCGAGGGTGCGCACGATCTCACCGTCCACGTGCAGGTCGAGAACCCCGAGCGCGGACGGACCCACGAGCAGGCCGTACGCGGCGAACACCATCGCGCCGCTCACCTTGGAGCGCTCCACACGGCCGGCGAACCCAGCGTACAGCAGGATGAATCCGGAGATCAGTGCGAGGGTGAGGTACATGATCGACGAACTCCCTTTGGGTCTGCATTAACCTTTGGGTCGCCACTATGTATCATCCGCGGTCCCCTTATGCAACGCCGAACCCCTTCGCCACACCGGAAGAACCGCCGTACTATTGACATACCAGTTAAACTTCTCCAACCCAACAAACACGGCGAAATCACACATGGGCAAGTACACCGTCGAGCAGCACCGCATCAGCCACCGCGGACGCGAGTTCCACTTCGTGTCGTATGAGGGACAGCCCGCGAACGAGAAGCGCAAGCAGCCGGCGATTGCGCCCGCATGGTTCCTCATGAATGCGGGCAAACGGTGGGAAGTGGCGCCGCACGAACCTGGCCAGGACGGCGACGTGCTCGAGCGCCTCTTCACGGAGTGGCTCGAGACCAACGTGTTCGTCTAGTAGCGCGCTTCGCTCGCGCGTAAGAGAAAGGCCCCGTCCTGAAGACGGGGCCTTTCTTCTTGGTCAGTGCTGATGAACGGGCGGTGACCTACCGCTCCTCGCTCCACTCCCCGTAATCGAGATCCAGCGGCGGCAACGGATCGCTGCGGTGATCACCCGGCTTCAGATAGTGTTCGAACCAACGGAGGGTACGCAGCGCGTAGTCGTAACGATATACATTGGTGCGGTTGCCGTGTCCCTCCCCCGGGTAGCGGATGTAGCGCACTGGGGTCTCCGTAGTGGCCTCGACCGCCCGATACAGCATGAACGGCTGGCTCGGGTGCACCCTGGTGTCGCTCGTCCCACCCAGCAGCAGGAGTGGCGTGCGACTGTCCTGCGCGTAGGTGAGGGGGCTGCGCTCTTCGAGGTACTCCCACTGCTCGTGCGGCCACTTCTCCTCGTAGTGCACGTAGTAGTACTCCCACGGGATGTCGGTGTTGAGCCACTTGGTGGCGACGTGTGTTATCGGCACGAAGCTCACGGCCGCCGCGAAGTGTTCCGTCTGGCGTGTGGCAGCCCACGCAGCCGTATACCCGCCGTACGATCCCCCGCCGATACCGACTCGATCGGGATCCACCCAGCCCCTCTCGGCGAAGTGGGCGATCGCGTCAATGTGGTCCTCGAACTCCGTCCCCATGAGATCGCCGTGATCCGCCTTGGCGAACTCGACGCCACGCCCCGTGCTGGAGCGGTAGTTCGGGAACCACACGAAGTACCCCTTCCGGCTCAGGAGCTGGCCCCAGGTCGAATAACTCGTCCTCCATCCGTTGGTGTAGTGGCTCTCAGGCCCGCCGTGGGCCACGATCACGAGCGGATAGCGCTGGCCCTCCTGGAAGTCGAGCGGGTAGAGCAGAATCCCCGCAATCTCCACACCGTCACGGGCCTCGAAACTGTAGACCTCCTGGCGGCTCAACCGCACCTCGTCGAGCCACGGATTGGAGTTCGTGCGGCGAACCCAGGAGCCCCCGGTCAAGGTGAAGACCTCCGTTGGGTGGGTCGGGCCCGACATCACTGCCGCCACCGTGGCGCCGGCCGAGTGAACTGACCCGAACGCCATGTCGGTTGCGGGCAGATCCGCCCAGCTCCGGTTCCTCAAGTCGAAGTCGCTCACCCGGCTCTCGACGCCTCGGCTGATGCGCAGGCGCAGCCGGTTGGGGTCGAGCCACTCCATTGCGTGGACCATCCCCTCGAAGCCGGGCGTGAGACTCGTAACGTCTCCGGTCTCGGCGTCCGCCACGTAGAGCATCCCCGCATGCGGGTCTCTCACGTCGGCGGCGCTGATGTAGGCGATGCTCCGGGAGTCGGGTGACCAAGCGAACTGGCCCAGCTTGCCCGGGTTGTCCACGAGCTTCTCGACCTCGCCCGTGCTCACGTCGAGCACGTGGATCCGCTGGAACATGTAGACGTCGTCTATCAGGGGGCGCGGCGCGAGAGCGAGTGCCAGCCGGCTACCGTCGGGGGACCACTGTAGCCCGAGCACGCTACCGGTTACGTCCACCCGTCTGGTCTCGTCGCCGTCGGCCGTCCAGATGTAGAGCGAAATCGGGTCCCAGTCTTCGTCCACGACCCGCTGGCGGAAGCCGAGCTCTCGGGCAGCCGCCCGCTGCGGCGGGGTCGGATCGGCTACGGTGAAGGCGACTGCCCCTCCGTCCGGCCTCCAGCGGTATGACCTGATGCCGCGCTCTGCCACGAAGACGCGCGTCGCCTCATCACTACCGATGGGAAGCGCGTAGAGCTGCCTGCCCACGTCCCCTTCGCGGCGCTCCAGGAAGGTGATGGATGCTCCATCGGGCGACCACGACACGCCGCCCACGCCTCTCGCGATCTCATGCTCGTTGAAGCTCGCGCCGAGCATGTTGAGCACGCTGCGGGCGGAGCCGGGCGAGTCGTCGGGACCCCGCGGCTCTGTGCGGGTGAACGCGATCCACGTTCCGTCGGGGCTGGGATAGACACTGCCCACGCTCTTCATCGTCACGACGTCGAGCGGAGTGAGCTCCTGCTGCGCCTTCATGGCGGCAGGAACGAGAAGCGCTATGACTGAGAGACACACGAGGAGCCTGATCTTCCGCATCACATCCTCCCAAGAGCTTTGTCAATCGGTTTGCGTGACTGGCCTAGAGTCGAAATCTGACACAAAGGACGAGGTCCCGCCACGAGACGGGACCAGTGGGATCGGTGCGTGGACTTGGTCTTCGAGTAGTGGAGGAGTCAGTCCCCTCCCCT
>JBDHIS010000050.1:0-12621 GCA_039587315.1 Gemmatimonadota bacterium
CTGCCGCCCGGATGCGGCAGCCAGTTGAACGTCTCGTAGGCGCGGAGCTTGGGCGACGTCGTCGGACTGTATTCGTGTAGCACGCCCATACCGGAGCCGCACGCGACCACGGTCACGGCCAGCGCCGCCCCCACGAGCACTGTGCGCATTCTCATCGCTTCCTCCCTCACCGTGGTGGGAACTTGCGCAGCATCTTCTCGATCGCCGCCTCGAGCCGCGAGTCCCGGTTCTCCTGCGACATCGTCCGGTCCACCTCGGCCTCGGCGGTTCCGCGGTACACTATCTCCCGTCGGCTGGCATCGACGATGTCGATGATCAGTGAGCCCTTCTCGTAGTAGCGCACGTAGTTGGCACTGTAATGGCCGCCGTACCAGCTCCCCCACCCGTATCCGTAGTAGCTGTTTACGGTGGTGCCGTCCATCCCGCCCTGTACGGCCGCGTGGTAGCCGATCAGGAAGTCGGGCGCTTCGCCGGAGACCTCCCGATAGCCCTGTTTTCCGAGGATCTCGTTGGCTATTTCCTTGATCCGGCGCTCCAGGACGTCGTCGTCCACGCGGGGATCGTCGCCCTGCGCCAGGGCCATCCAGGAGTACGTCTCGTACTGCTCCATCACGCCCACGGCGCCCGGATCGTAGTCGCTCGTCACGCTGACGCCTGACGAGCATCCCGCGAGCGCAACGCCGCCGGCCACTGCAATGCAACTCAACCTGTTCACTGTGCGGCTCCTTGGTGGGGCGCGCCGCAGCGCACCCGTTCGGGAACTAAAAGTACAGAGCGGGCGGGGGGTGGAACAGGAGTCCACCTACCAGCCGCCCGCTCTCTTTGTTCCTGCTACGCAGCCTCCACCAGGGAAGCGCGCATGTTTCGGCTACATCCAGGCGAATCCGACGCCGAACGTGAAGTACGACGGCTGGATGTCGTTCGTCTTGGTCATCCAGTTGTAGCGCACGTTGAGGAACGAACGCACGTGCCAGTCCACCGGGATCACGACGCCGATCTCGGGCGCCACACCGAAGTGCCAGCCGTCGACCACGATGGAGCTCAACCCGATGTCCAGCCGGTTCTCGACGTAATAGGTACCGACTCCAACCCCTACATACGGCCTGAACCCTCCGGGCATGCCGAAGTAGTAGTGGCCAGTCGCCAGGATCGGGAACGCGTTGATGTAGCGGAACTGCTCGCCGCTGATATCCAGTTCATCCAGCTGGATCACGTCGCTGGTTTCATTGAAGAACACGTTCCAGCCGAAGTAGAGGCCGACCGACATGTTGGGGCTGGCGACGTAGCGTCCCTCGATTCCGAAGTTCCGGAAGCTGAGGCTGCCGCCCGCGAAGTCCTTGGTGTCGCTCGTAGCGAGCCCCACCATATACTCCATTCCCCAGAACCACTGTCCTTCTTGTGCCTTGCTCTCCGCGCTCAGCGCCACAGTCAGGGCGAGCGCGGCCGCAACGATACGCAATGTCTTCGTCATGGTTCGCTCCCCTAGTTACGTGTGACGTACGGAGACTGCGCGTACGCCTGGTTGATCATGCCGGTGATCCGCGACGCGGTCACGCTCTGCTGGGTTCCCAACAGTCCGCGGAACGCAGCGGTCCACTGGATCGTGAACTGCGGCGGCTCGACGCTGGTGTCGAGGGTTCCCGGGATCATGTCGATGTACACGGTGCCGGTCTCGTACGTGCCGCTTCCGACCTGTGGAGGCCAGTAGCCGCCCCAGCAGCCACCCCACCAGCCCCAGCCGCCCCATCCACCCCATCCGCTGCACCAGCCGGGGCTGTAGACGTAGAACGTGGACTCGATGCCGATCGAGGTGACGAACAGGACGTAGTCTGGTAGCTCAGCGGCCGTGGTGTCCGTGACCCGCGTGTAACCCCGATTCGTCATGTTGGTGACGATCGTCGAGATGATCAGATCGTCGAATTCGTGCGAAAGCGGGATCGAACCCGTCGAGTCCTCGTACAACTGGACCACTGTATCCGGCAGGAAATATGTCGGCTGTGAGAAGTCTGCTGTGGAGTCGTGGCGAGTGGCTACGACGTCGGTCTGGGTGATGCTCGTGAGGTCGCCGGGATAACAAGCGGCGAAGATCACGCCCAGGCCGAGCGCCGCACCCGCGAGCCACGCGCGGGCCGACTTCAAGCCTCGGGCAAACTGCGCTTGGTGCATTAACTCCCTCCTACGTGATGAGGTCGGCGCGGGGCGCGGGGGTGTGCCGCCGCACAGTCGACCTCCTTCTTTGATACCCAGAATCCATCGAATGTTAAGACGGCTCAGGCAGCCTCGAGGTTGCGGGCGCCGGCCATCATCCTGGACGCTAAACCTAAGCTGGGACACCCGAAATCAAACCCCCTACCCGCGTGGGTGGGGAGGGGTTCCCTGCAAGGGCTGGCTGTTCCCACCGGGGTCCCTAGGGAGCCAAGTCCGAGCGCTCCAGCCCGGATTCCTAGGGCCCCCCGGTTCTCGGATTCCCCGAGCTGGCTCCGTCCCGTTGAGGTTCGGGGAAAGCTCGCTAACTTCGGGGGCGTTATGTGGTCCCTGACTCGACCGAGCTTGCCCGCCGCCACGGCCCTATTGGTGCTGTGGGCCGCGCCCGCCTTCGCCCAGAAGACGGACGTCGTCGTCATCCGGAACGGCAACGAGATTACGGGCGAGATCAAGAAGCTGGAACGGGGCAAGCTCGACTACTCCACCGACGACATGGGACGGATCTCCATCGAGTGGGACAAGGTCCTTCATGTGACCAGCAACCACTACTTCGAGGTCGAGCAGTCGTCGGGCGCCAAGTATTTTGGGCAGCTGAGGCGTACTGAGGAGCCAGGGCAGCTCGTGGTCGTGCTCACGCGTCCCGTTACACTACCCCTCATATCCGTCGTGCGCATCACACCGGTCGAGGCCACATTCTGGCAACGCCTGAGCGGTTACGTGGACGTCGGGTTCAACTTCACGCGAGCCAACAGCCTGTTGGAGCTCACGACCGGGTTCGAGGTGAAGTACCGGGGGCGCAAGTGGTTCTCCAAGCTGTCGGGGAACACCTACTACCAGAACCAGGACAGCTCCGACGCTACGAGCCGCAACGACGTGGGTTTCAATCTCCAGCGGTTCCTGGCCCACAAGTGGTCGGCTGGTGGGGTGGTCACGGCTGCGCAGAACCAACAGTTGGAACTGGACCTTCGTCTCCAAACCGGGCTGACGGGGAACCACAACCTCATTCAGAGCAACAGCTCGATGCTCATCCTCACCGGAGGCCTGACCGGCAACATGGAGGAGTACGTCGGGGTCGACGCGTCGATGAATGTCGAGCTGAGCGTCGGTGGGGACTACTCCCTCTTCCGGTACGACAGCCCCAAGACAGATATCCAGACCGATCTCACCGTGTTCGTAGGCTTGGTTGACCTGGGGCGAGTCAGGACGGACTTCAATTGGCGGGTGAGCTACGAGATAATCAGCGATTTCACCGTCGGACTCAGAGGGTTCCACACCTTCGACAGCCGGCCGGGAAGCACTACCGCAAACAGGTCCGACTACGGCATATACCTCACGCTGGGTTACAGCTTCTCCTAGTCAGACCGCGCTGGCTACGGGCGCCTTCGAGCGACCCACTACCACCGTGACGTTGTCCCCTCCGCCCCCCTCGAGTGCGTCGGCTACAAGCGCCTCCGCCACCTGTTGCGACGACTCCATCTCGACCAGCCGCTTGCGGATCTGCTCCTCGGACACGTAACCCGTGAGCCCGTCACTACACAGCATCATCACGTCGTCGCGCTGCATGGCGATGCGGTTGATCACCGGCGTTGCCTCGGGCCCGCCGATGGCGCTCGCCAGCACGTGCGCCCACTTGGAATCGATGGCCTCCGCCGTGCTCAGCACTCCCTTGTCGTACAGCTCCTGCGCAACCGTCTGGTCGCGCGTGATCTGGATCAACTCGCCGTCACGCAGCTGGTAGCAGCGGCTGTCCCCGACTTGGACCACGTACGCCCAGGGCCAGATCACGATGGCCAGGGTCAGCGTGGTTGCCATGCCCTGCCGCGCCGGGTTGGACTCCGCCTCCGTGGACACCTGCTCGTGGCATTCCATCACGGAGTCGGTGAGCTCCTCCAGGAACTGGTGTTCCTGGTGCGTGTCGTTCGTGTAGTAACACTGCATGCTCTGCGTCACGTACTGGGCTACGGTCTCCAGCGCGATCCGGCTGGCCTCCTCCCCGGCTGCGTGGCCGCCCACCCCGTCGGCGACGAACGCCATGAAGGCGAGGCGCTCTCCGCGGACCGGCAGCTGCCCCGGGTCCGGGAGGCTCGTGCCGTGGATCTCCATCTGCTTGTGCAGGGAGCAGAGGAGAAAATGGTCCTGATTGGACTGCCGCACCTTGCCCACGTGCGTCATTCCGTAGACGTCGATGTCTTCGTGGAGGGGGTTGGGATCGGCCGAAGCCATGTCGTCACTCCGCGTGAGGTCCGTCCTGCCAGCGGTCATGACATAATGATGCCCCCGGATGGGGGGGCAGCACCAGGTGGGTGGTGCAACTGATTGACCTGCAACCGCTTGGGAGAAGCGGTTGGCACCCGGGGCGGGCCCGGGTGCCGGCCATCAGGCTACTTGATGGGGAACAGCCAGCCTACCGCGAACATCAACGTCCGGTTGTTGATCTTGTCGCCCTCGACGTTGCTGATGTTCGTAATGCCGTAGTTGTAGGCTACGTCCAGCGTCAGCCCTCCCACGCCCTTCCCGATCTTGATCCCCGCGCCGACCTCCACACCGAAGTCGAACGACTTGGCGGCATCGAGCTCACAGTCGGTTACGCCGGACGTGTCTCCGGGTTCCGTCGCGAGGTTGCACGTGGTGCGCCACGAGAACACCGGACCCGCGAACACGCGGGGCGCGAACAACGATTCTCCGATCGGGAACGTCATTATGGCGAGCAGCGGGAAATCCACGTAGTTGACGTCAAGATTGGCCTGCACCGACCCGCCGGGTTCGAACCCCTTCCCGATGTACAGCGCGCCGCCCTGCAGGGCGAACTTGTGGCTGAAGTGATATCCGGCGGTCACTCCGCCAAAGGCGCCGGTACGGTAGCCTGGGTTCAAGTCGTTGCCGCCCACCCTGGCGCTCACGGTGGCCTGATTGACGCCGCCCTGAAGCCCAATGGATGCCATGCTCTGCGCCACCGCCGTGGCGGCGCCGAACGTCGCTACCAGCAGAAGAACCGCTGCGACTCTCACAACTCTCATCTATCACTCTCCGGAGTCGAACATCCACCAATTCCGCGTGTGCCCTGTGGCCCACGCCTCCCTCGCCCGGAAGCTAACGCGCACTTCCGCCGCGGTCGAATCTCCGTACGCAGGGCCGTTTGGGAAGTTTCGGGCTGGATGCGGGCACTCAGAGGCGTGCTGAACCTCGGCCACGGTGGCCATGCTCGGCGCGCCTCGTCCAGCGGGGTGCTACCGCGTCGCGGTGCCGTCCTTTGCCTCGGCGGCCGGATCCGGCCCGCCCGCGGCGTACTCACCGAGCAAAGGCCCCTCGAGTGGCGCGAGCGTGAGATCGTCGTCGTCCCAATAGCGCGGTGGACGCCCCGCGTAGGGACCTCCGTACCCGCCGTAGCAACAGTAGGGACCCACGACGCCGACGCCCACGTAGACGTTGCCACCGCCGCCGCCACAGGCCAGTGCGCCAATCGCGAGGCAGCAGGCAGCTGCCGCAACTAGGAGTCTAGGCTTCATCGGTCCTCTCCCTCTTCTTCGTCGAGGGGCCACTTCTGAATTGCGAGCACGGCGCCCGCCGGGTCCTGGATTACGCCGACCGTGGCTCCGCGCACTTCTGGGTCGGGCGCCATCCAGACCTTGCCGCCGAGCCCTTCCACCCGAGCCACGACGGCCACCGGATCTCTCACCTGGATGTATGGCAGCCAGTTGGGCCGGAACTCGCTCGTCGGGTCGAGCTCGCCCACTCCGGCCCGGGCTCGGTCATCCCGCATGAGCACCGTGTACGGGCGGTTCACGCCGGTGTCCGTGTCTTCGGTATCGAAGCCGGCCAGCTCCTGGTAGAACCGGATCGCCGCGTCCTTGTCGCGCGTCCACAGCTCGGTCCAGAGCCAGCCGTACTCGACTATCTCCCGTGTGTCCGGCGGGTCGCCCGCTTCGGATCGAACCATGGCGAAGAGCGCTCCCTGGGGGTCGCTCACAATGGCGTAGCGACCGCGCTGCGGGAGATTCCGCGGGCTGCGGTGGACCTCGCCGCCGGCCTGCTCCACGTGTTCCACCGCCTCGTCGACGTCCCCCACCGACATCCAGCTAACCCACTGCGAGATGTCGTGCTCCTGTTCGACCGGCTCCATGTACACGATGCCGGCGATTGGATTACCGTCGTGATATACCTCTACGTAAGGGTCGTTCTCGGGGCCGACGGCCTCGAACTCCCAACCAAACAGCTCTCCGTAGAACTGCTTCACCGCCTCAACGTCGTCGGTGATGAGGTCGTACCACACGAACTTGCCGATGTGGTGGACGCCCGTGGCTTCGGGAGTCACGGGCGGGACGTTGGGCGGCTTGCCGGCGCATGCCCCGAGCAGCGCCAGGGATAGCGTCAGTACTGCGGGCCTGACCATGGAGTTCCTTTGCACTGAGACAGTGGAGACACGTTAGCGGGTAGAGCGACTCGCCGCCAGCGAATGCAATCAATACCGCGCCGCCGCCGAGATGGTTCCCCGTCACGGCGTGCACCTCGATGCCGAGTTGCCCGTTCGCCGCTTACTGAGGCTCGATCCCGAACCGGCGCATCACGTCCGCCCGGGGCTCGCCCTGAGCCAGGATCTCGTGGCAGGCGCGGCAGTCCGACTTGATGGGGGCGCCCGCCGAGCTGCGGTGCCCACCGTCGTGGCAGCGGAAACAGCCGGGGGAGTCAGAGTGACCCGTGTTGTCCGGGTAGGTGCCCCAGTCCACGGCCATCTCCGGGTAGACGTTCCGCTGGAAGAGAGCCAGTAGCCCTTCGCCCGATGCCTCGATGTCGGCTCGCCGCGACTCGGCAAGTTCGGGGTAGTCCTGCTCGTAGTACTGGCGCAGGGCGGCGGGGATCCGCTCCGCCGCTTCCTCGCTCGTCTCGTACCCGGCACGCAGGATTTCCAGCCCCTGCCGCTTGATCCACGGTAGCGTCGAGTCGACATCACCGCGTGCGAGTGCCCCGTCGATTGCTCGGCCTGCCACCTGAAAGCGGTGCGACGGCCGGGTGTGGCAGTCGAGGCAGTCCATTGTGCGAAGCTCGAGGTCCGCTGCCTGCGCCGAGTCGAAGTCGGTCCTGGCGTACTCCGTGACCTCCCCCTCTGGCGTCGTGTAGCGCACCCACGGGATGCGCTGCCGGCTCGGGTCGGCGAGGTATTCGATGGACACTCCGGGATCCACGTGGAAGCCGTGAATGCCTCCGCCAGCCGGCCCGCCGCCCACGTGGAGAGCGAGCACGGTCATCGTGCGCGTGTTGGCCTCGTCCAGCGCGAACTTGTCCAATATGTGCAGCCGCCATCCGTTGAAGCTCTGCGGCCAGTGGCAGCTCTCGCAGATCTCACTGGCGGGTCTCAGCTGGTGTACCGGCGTGGGGATCGGACGGCTGTGGTTGTTTAGCAACTCGCCGACCATTTGGCGTATGCCGCTCATCTTGGCCTCTATGTAGGCGCCCGTACCCGAGCCGATGTGGCACTCCACGCACTGCACGTTGCGGTGTGGCGAGTCCTGGTAGGCGGTGTTCTCGGGTGTCATGCTGTGGCACGTGGTCCCGCAGAAGTTGGGCGAGTCCATGTACTTGACCGCGGCGTGGCTGAAGTAGCCACCCACGAGCACGTTGAAACCGGTGGCCGCGAGCACGAAGACACCAATGTTCCGCATCTCCCGGTTCTGCCACCCCAGAGCGCGGAACTCCCCGGTATAGGATCCTCTGCGCTTCTCACCCCGGTAGCGCAGCCACATACCGAATGGGATCAGCACGAAACCGCCGATGAACGACATCGGCAGGGCGACGATGAAGAACAGACTCATATAGGGGTGCTGTGCGCCTTCGCGTATGTACACCGGCAGCACGAACAGCCACAGGACCGCCGCAGCGTTGATCAGGAAGAGCCCGACGTAACTCCACGCGTTGTGAGCGAGGTGCACGTACCCTGCGAGCCGGCTCCTGGTCATCTCGGTGTTCATCGCGTCCTCTCCGGTCTTGTTCGTGGCCGTCGGGCCCTACAACGCGTAGTGCGTGTAGTAGTGCGCGATCTTCTCGATTGCCACGACGTATGCGGCCGTGCGCAAGTCGGGCACGTCCTTGCGGGAGCGCCAGGTCTCGCGGATCTGCTCGTAGGCGTCGCGCATGGTGTCGTCCAGGCCCGATCGCACCAGGTTGAGCTCGTCGGCATCCTTCCGGAGTGCCGATTCCAGAGTGGCCGGCACCTTCTGTTCCAGCATAGTCTCGAGCAACTGGATGGCGGTCTCCGAGCGCATCTCCATCATGCGGCGGTCCATGCGTCCGTATCGCATGTGCGAAAGGTTCTTGGTCCATTCGAAATAGGAGACCGTGACGCCGCCGGCGTTCGCGTACATGTCGGGGATGATGATCTTGCCGGCCTCGCGGAGGATCTGGTCGGCCTCGTACGTGACTGGGCCGTTGGCCGCCTCGACGATGATCGGGGCCCGTATTCTCGATGCGTTCTCCGCCGTGATCTGACCCTCGAGAGCAGCAGGGATGAGGATGTCGCACTCCAGCTCCAGCGCGGTCGCGCCGTCCGCCACGTGCTTCCCATCGGGGAAGTCTTTCACACCGCCGTGCTCGCGCATGTGTTCGTAGACCTGCTGAACCGACAGCCCCTTCTTGTTCACGACCGCTCCGTCACGCTCGATGATCGCCACGATCCGGGCGCCGTCCTCCTCTTCGAGGAACTTGGCGGCGTGATAACCGACGTTGCCCAGGCCCTGGACCACGACCCGCTTGCCCTCTAGACCTCCCTCGAGCCCTGCGTCCTTGACGTCCTCTGCATGGCGGAACATGGCGTGGATCGCGTACTGCACACCGCGCCCGGTCGCCTCGACGCGCCCACGGATGCCGCCCAGCTCGATGGGTTTGCCGGTGACGCAGGCTGCGGCGTTGATGTCATCGGGGTGCAGCGTGCGGTATGTGTCGGCGATCCACCCCATCTCACGTGCGCCCGTTCCCATGTCGGGCGCCGGCACGTTCTGGCTGGGGCTGATGAATCCCTGTCGGTCCAGCTCGATCGTGAAGCGGCGAGTGATGCTCTCCAATTCCTCCTCGTCATACTCGCGCGGATCGATCTTGAGGCCGCCCTTCGAGCCGCCGAACGGCACGTCGACCACGGCGCACTTGAATGTCATCAGCGTGGCCAGCGCTTCGACCTCGTCCTGATCGACCGCGGTCGCGTACCGGATCCCGCCCTTGACCGGCAGCTTGTGCTCGCTGTGGTTGGCCCGCCAGCCGTAGAACACTCGCCACTCACCGCGTACCTCCGCGGGGAAGCGGACCTGGTACACGGAACGGCAGCGCTTGATCACGTCGCCCAGTCCGGGGGCGAGGTCCGAGCGTTCGATGGCGGCGCCGATCATGTGTTCGACACTCGCGAGGAAGCCAGATGTGTTACCTGCGGTCATGCCGTCCTCCCGGGAGGTTGAGGGTCATCCGGTCATGGAAGCTGGCTGCCCCGTCGCCTTGAGCACTCCCTGCCAGATGGCGCCGTCGGGGTCGAGTTGCTTCCGCGCCGCCACCGAGAGCGGGATGGGCACGTGCGTAAAGTGGCGGTTCCAGAACGCCACAACCATGTCGGTGCGACCCGCCATGCCGGCGTGCACCGCGTCCTGCCCCAGCATCAGGCAGAATTCGGAGTCCACCGAATTCGCCGGCAGGCTCCTGATGATGTAGCTGGGGTCTATGTACTTGACGTCCACCGGAGTGGAAAGCTCTGAGAAGTGGCGCCTGATCTCGTCGCGCAGGAACACGCCGATGTCACCCAGCTTCACGTTACCCGAAGCGTCGTACTCCGTCCCCGCCTTCCCGATGAGATCCTGTCCGGCGCCTTCGGCCACAACCACGACGGCATGGTGCTTCTCTTCCAGGCGCCTGCGCAGTGACGACAGAAAGCCGTTCTCACCTTCCAGGTCGAACGGCACCTCAGGAACGAGGCAGAAGTTGACGTCCGCGTTCGCCAGGCTCGCGTGGGCGGCGATGAACCCCGCGTGCCGGCCCATGAGCTTGACGAGTCCGACTCCATTCCAGGCACCGCGCGCCTCGCTGTGCGCACCCTGGATGGCCTTGCGTCCCTCTTCCACGGCCGTGTTGAAGCCGAAGCTGCGCACAGTCCACGCGAGATCGTTGTCGATGGTCTTGGGAACACCGACGATTCCGATGGGCAGTCCGCGCTCGGCGATTTCCTTTGCGATCGCCGTGGCGCCACGCAGCGTCCCGTCCCCTCCGATGGCGAACAACACGTTGATCCCGAGCCGCTCCAGGGTGTCCACCATCTCGGCCGTGTCCTGGGGACCGCGGGATGAGCCAAGCAGCGAGCCGCCCTTCTGATGGATGTCTTCGACCTTTCGGGGGGTGAGCTCGACGGGCTGCTCGATCGGCTCTCTGGCCAGGCCGGCGTACCCATAGCAGAACCCCACGATTCGCTGCACGCCGTACGCGTACGTGAGGGTCATTACCAACGAGCGGATCACGTCGTTGAGGCCCGGACACAACCCGCCGCAGGTGACGATGCCGGCAGTGGTCCGGGGCGGCTCGAAGAATATTCGCCTGCGAGCACCGGCAGGTTCGAACGCCGGGGGCATCCGTCCGGAATCGAGATACGGACGCAGCTCTACGGTGTCGCTGCACGTGAGTACACGCCTGTCCTCGTCCACGAAGGGCGTGCCGCGCGGTTCCAGCGGTGACTCCACCTCGCAGGCTCCGAGGCTCGCGATCTCGAGTTCCTTCGCATCAGGCATCGGTGCCCGAAGGACCGCGAACTCGCTCGTGCTTTCCATATAGAGGTCGGCTCCCGGGCTAGGGTAGCAGCTCCCCGAGGTCGGAGACCGCGATGTCGGCGCCGTTCTCGAGCAGCGCCGCTCCGGTACCCTTGCGGTCCACCCCGATCACCAATCCGAAGTTACCGGCGCGGCCCGCCCGCACCCCTGAGATCGCGTCCTCGACCACCACGGCCCGGACGGGCTCTACGTCCAGTTCCCGCGCCGCCTCGAGGAAGGTGTCCGGGGCGGGCTTGCCGGCCAGCTCGAGCTCGGCCGCGACATTGCCGTCCACCCGGACGTCGAACAGGTCCTCGATCCGGGCGGCGCGCAGAATGGCCTGCGCGTTCTTGGATGCGGACACCAGCGCGGTCTTGATTCCCAAGCCGTGGAGGTGGCGCACGTACTCCACGGAGCGTCGGTACACCACGGGCCCGTCGCGCCGCAGCGCCTCGTTGAACAGGACATCCTTGCGGTTGCCGAGCGCGCAGACAGTGGCGTCGCCCGGCGGGTCGTCGGGGTCGCCCCAGGGAAGCTCGATGCCGCGCGATGCCAGAAAGCTCTTCACACCGTCGTAACGGGGCTTCCCGTCAACGTACGGCTTGTAGTCGTGCTCGGCGTCGAACGGCTCGAAGGAGCCACCGGTCTGCCCGGATCTCCGCTCCAGGAACTCGTCGAACGTCTGCTTCCAGCAGGCGGCGTGGACCGAGGCCGTGGCGGTGAGCACACCGTCGAGGTCGAACAGCACGGCATCGAAGCGATCGGGCCTGACTGGATGGCTGGTACGGCTCATCTCGTTCTCCGCGGATTCGCTTGGGAAGTAACGCTGGTGACGGAGCGTGTCCACCCGTCGAACGGCCGGTCGTGGGGCCTGAATAGCGAACGGGCCGGTCAGGAAAGCCGGCCCGCTGGTGTCGTCGTTGGGGGACTGTTGGGAGCTCCCCGAATGTAACAGTATTAGATCCGGCCGAGGATGGGCCGAGCCCGAGGTCTGGTTCCGCATCGTTCACGTCGCGATGGACGCCCGGAACGGCGTCCCCGCGGCGGCCTACCGCGAACAGACGGTCGAGATCACGCTGGGGCCCAAGGGGGCGTTCGAAAACGGCAACGTGGGCACCCTGACGCGCCGGGTGGCCGCCGACCGGGTCGTATCCGCTGTCATGCCGCGCCGGAGGAAGCCCAAACCGCCCAGGGAGCCCAAGCCGCCCGGGTGGTGGAACTGCTGGGCAAGGCCATTGAATGGCAGGGCCTCATCGAGTCCGGCGACGTCGCCAACCAGGCCGCGATCGCCCGGCGAGCGGGC
This sequence comes from Gemmatimonadota bacterium, assembly GCA_039587315.1. Taxonomy (GTDB): domain Bacteria; phylum Gemmatimonadota; class Gemmatimonadetes; order Gemmatimonadales; family GWC2-71-9; genus WVYX01. The sequence goes on from JBDHIS010000050.1 coordinate 12,274, forward strand.
ATCACCGACACCGTCCAAGACGCGAATTGGAGCCGGCCGGAGAGTGAGTCCGTGACGTCCAGCCGCAAACGCCGGAGTTCATCGCGCTCCAGACCGTGATCGCTGGCGGTTCTCGCGGGAACGGAAAGAGCAGACGATGCTCCGATCACACCGTCGTCGGGTCACAGATAGGGCGATGCCAGCCTGGCGATACCATCACGGAGTCGGGTAGCGAAACCACGCCCCGCCACCTCGTCCCGCGTGACCGGTCGGCCCCGTGTGACCTTGTCGTCGGCCAGGCGGGCCAGGTGGCTGGCGAGGTCGCGGTCATAGCACTCGAGATTGAACTCGAAGTTCAGGCGAAAGCTC
>JBDHIS010000020.1:0-71381 GCA_039587315.1 Gemmatimonadota bacterium
CGCCTCCACATCGGCGACGGTGGTCCGGAAGTTGGTGATGCACGCGCGCAGCAGATAGGTGCCGTCGATGACGTGGTTCGATACGAACAGTTCACCACCCACCTGCAGCCGGTCCACCAGAACCCGGTTCAGCTCGTTGAGGTATGCCTCGTCACGCTCGCCACCGATGGACACGCCTTTGGGTACGTACCTGAAGGTCACGATGCTCAGGTTGCACGTACGCGCCTCTATGTCGGAATTCGCCTTGAGCGCCGCGTGCATGGCCTTCGCCATTGCTATGTCGTCGCGAACCATCCGCTCGTACCCCGCCCTGCCTGCCTGCCTCAGACCAAGCCACACTTTGAGCGCCCTGAAGTTGCGAGAGTTCTGCGGCCCCAGCTCGAAGTAGTTGATCGGTGCGTCGCGTTCCTCGAACTCGTAGTACTCGGGGCCGGCCTCCGCGGCGCTGTAGAGCCACTTGTGTGGGTCGAGCGCGACCGAGTCGGCTTCCGCAAGTCCGCGCAGGTCCTCGGGCGCTTCGGGCAGGACCGCCGCAACGGCGCCGTAAGCTCCGTCCACGTGGAACCACAGGTCGTACTCTCGGCACAGCGTCGCGATCTCGGGGAGGGGGTCGACCACGCCCGTCCCGACCGTGCCTCCGGTGCCGACGACCAGGAACGGCACCTTCCCGGCGGCGCGATCGGCTTCGATCTGGCGCCGGAGATCGTTCAGGTCCATCCGCAGCTCCGAGTCGGTGGAGATCCAGCAGATGCTCTCCGTTCCCAGCCCGAACAGATCGGCCGCCTTCTGCACCCAGGTGTGAGTCTCGCGCGACACGTAGGCGCGCAGGTTGCCGCTGCCCGCGCGGAGTCCCTCCGCGCGGATGTTCCACTGTGCCTTCATCCGGCGGCCGGTCAGGAAGCCGACGAAGTTGGCCATGTTGCCGCCGCTCACCAGGAGACCACCGCAGTCGGTGGGGTAGCCAATCATCTCTGCGATCCACTTCACCGTCTGCGCCTCGATCTCGGTGGCCATCGGCGACAGCCGCCAGCCACCGAGGTTCGGATTGACCGCGGCCGCAAGGAAATCTCCCAGCGCTCCGATCGGAGCGGGTGAGCCGATGATGTAGCCCCAGTACCGGGGATGCGCGTTGAACAGGGAATTGTCGAACAACAGCCCCGTCGCCTCATCCATCAGCTCCGCCGCCTCCGTGCCCTCGGCTGGTAGCGCGGAATCACCCAGAATCTCACGGACTACACTCGGGGGCGCCCCCGGTGTGAGCGGGCGATCAGGTATCGAGTCCAGCAGTTCTGCAATGCGATCCACCAGCGTATGCCCGAGCGCACGGAACTCGTCGCCGGACATCGCGAGGGGGGCGTTGCGGGGTGTTGCAGGGTGTTCGCTCATCTGAGACTCGGACGTGCGAGGAGTTGACGCCGTTGGCACCCCGGGTCGGGCGCCACGACGGAACCTGCATGACTACAACGCGGGAGACAATCCGATTGTTGCGGCTGCGGCCTCCTACATCCTCTTGTAACTCGGTCCCGCCCCTCCCTCCCGCGGCGTCCACCGCGGACCCACGACGTCAGTCGCCTTGCAATCCACACAGTTGGGTGCGTTCACGACGAGCTTGCCGTCCGACACCTCGTACACGCCTGCCGGACACATGTGCGCGTAGAACTCGGCTAGCTCCGTCGGCACGTCGTCACCCACGATCAGGTGCTGCGGGACGGTGTCGCGCGTTGCGTTCCCCGCCTTGAAGACGGCGTCCACCTTGCTGAACGTGAGCACGTTGTCCGTGACGACTCGGTCGGCCGCGCCGCCGCGGCGCGGGGCGGCGGCGTCCTCCTCCATGTCGATGCGCTTCCCGGGGAAACGGCCCCCGGTGAGCGACATCAGGGCCGCCTTGATGCCGCCCTTCCAGAATCCGCTCTTGAACGCCGGACGCATGTTGCGAGTGCGGTACAGATCGTCGCGAACGTACGACCCGCTCACCAGCCGGTCGTACTTACCGAGCAGCGCGCGCGAGGTGTCGTCCGCCTTCAGCGCTTCGTAGATCGCCCGCGCCGCGAATATCCCGGATTGCACCGCGTAGTGGATTCCCTTGAGCGACGGGACGTCGACGAGGCCGGCGGAGTCTCCGAGGATCACGACCCCGTCGCCGGACAGGCGCTGAGGGATCGCGTAGTATCCGCCCTCCGGAATCGTCTTGGCGCCCCACTCCACCAGCTCCCCGCCCTTCAGGTACTGCTCGAACAGCGGGTGCTGCTTCATGCGCTGCAGCCGATCGTGTACGTCGAGCGTGCGGTATGGATAGTCCAGTCCCACCACGAGGCCGAGTGATGCCACCTTTGGCTCCAGCGGGTACATCCAGCTGCCGCCGAAGGCGTCGTTGGGGAGCGGCCAGCCCATCGTGTGGATCACCCTGTCGAGTGGTCGCTTGAGCTCCCACAACTCCTTTACACCGAGCGCGTAGATCTGTGGGTTCTCGGAGCCCACGCCCTGCCACTCGAGGTACGCCTGCGACAACATTCCGCGCGTCCCTTCGGACAGCGCGGTTACCTTGGCAACGATGTCCGCGGCCGGCATGTAGTTGGACATCTCGTTGCCGTCACGGTCCAGCCCCGACGGCACCGTGCGCACTCCCGTCACGCGGTCGCCTTCGGTGAGCAGAGCGCCCGCGGGGAAGCCCGCAAACACATCCACTCCCAGTTCGGTGGCCCGCTCGCCCAACCAACGCACGACTTCGCAGATCGAGACCACGTAGTTACCGTGGTTCTTCATCGTGGGGGGCGTGGGGATGCGGCGCGCGCGCTTCGCCGAGAGCATGTACACCGATTCCTTCTCGACGCGCGAGCCGAACGGGAAGTCGCTGTCCTGGAGGTCGGGGAACAGTTCCCTGAGGGACCGGGGGTTGATCACGGCTCCCGAGAGGCAGTGCTCGCCCAGCGACGCAGCCTTCTCGAGCACCCCGATGCTGACGTCGCCCGGGCCATCGCCGGCCTCGTTCCCCTGTTTGACCAATTGTGCCAGATGAATCGCCCCGGCGAGTCCCGCAGGCCCGGCCCCGACGAACACGACATCGACGTCGATGCGCTCCTCGCCGGGAGATTCGGCTAGGACGAGCTGGTCACGCGGGAGTGGGGGCTGATGATCCGCCGGTATGAGCCGCCCCGCCATGCCCTCAACCCTCCTTGACCTTCTTGATCTCTTCAGTGAGCCGCGGGACGATCTCGAACAGGTCTCCCACGATTCCGTAGTCGGCGACCTTGAAGATCGGTGCGTCAGCATCCTTGTTGATCGCTACTATCACCTTGGCTGTTCGGATGCCGGCCAGATGCTGGATCGCGCCGGAGATGCCGACCGCAAAGTAGAGGCTCGGGCTGACGGTCTTGCCCGTCTGCCCCACTTGCTCCGCGTGCGAGCGCCAACCGGCGTCCACCACCGCGCGGGATGCGCCCACCGCACCGCCGACGGCGGCTGCCAGATCCTCGATCAGCTTGAAGTGCTCGGCCTCCTTGAGACCGCGCCCGCCACTCACGACCACCGAAGCTTCCGCCACGTCGAGAGCAGCGCTGTCGGGCTGCTTCACCTCCGCCGTCGTAGAGCGGGCCGGACCGGACGCTGCCGAAGCGGCCTCGACAGAACCCGCCTTCGCCTTCTCCTGGGGAGCGACCGCATTCGGCCTCAGCGACACCACGCTCGGCGCGCCGGTGAGCTTGAGCGTGTACACCGCCTTGCCGGCGTAGGCCGGGCGCGTGACCACTACGCCCCCGTCGTACTGGATGGCCGTGACGTCGGTGGCCAGCGAGCACCCCAGCCGCGCCGCAAGACGCGGCGCCAGGTCCTTGCCCATGGCGGTGGCCGACAGAATCACGACGCCGTAGTCACCGCCCTGGACGATCTCCGCCGCGGTCGCGGCGTACCGATCGGACTGGTACAGAGCCAACGCGTCGTCGGCGGCCACGAACACCTTGTCGGCGCCGTAGTCGCCGAGCCCGTCGCCGCTGACACCGCTCGGACCGATGACGAGTGCGTGAACTTCGCCGCCCATGGCATCCGCCAGGGTGCGCGCGGCGGTGAGCACCTCATGCGATACACGCTTGAGCGTGCCGTCGCGCTGCTCGAGCACTGCGATCACGTTCGCCATCAGAGCACCTTCGCCTCGTTACGGAGTGCATCCACCAGAGCGGGCACCGCATCCGCGCCCTCCCCCACGATCCGCCCTTCCTTGCGCTCCGCCGGAAGCGTGAGCTGTACGACCTCGATGCCGCCGGCATCGAGGGCCGCGTCCTTCACCTCCAACGGCTTCTTCTTGGCCATCATGATTCCGCGCAGTGCGGGGTAGCGCGGTTCGTTGAGCCCCTTGTCCGCGGTCACGACCGCGGGCAGCGCGAACTCGACGACCTCGACGCCCCCCTCGATCTCCCGCTCCGCTCTCCCCTTGCCGTCGGCTATCTCCAGCTTGGTCACCGCGCTGGCGCACGGCAGCTCCAGCAGCTCCGCCACCATCACGCCAACCGCGTGACTGTAGTCGTCGCTCGCGAGCTTGCCGAACAGCACGAGATCGTAGCCACCGTCCTTCAGCTCGGCAGCTAGCGCCGTGGCGACGGGCAGGGGATCGAGCCCCACCGAATCGGCCTTGAGCAACACACCCTTGTCGGCGCCCATCGCGAGCGCGGTGCGAATCGTCTCCTGAGCCGCCTCGCTTCCGACGGAGACGATCACCACCTCGCCGCTCCCCGCCGCCTCCTTGAGCTTCAGGGCCTCCTCAACGGCGTACTCGTCGTACGGATTGAGCACGAACTTGACGCCGCCCTCGTCTATGGAGGTCTTGTCCGCCCCGATCTTGATGCGGGCCTCCGAATCGGGAACCCGTTTCACACATACGGCGATCTTCACGACTACCTCGTGGCTGACAGTCCGTACTGATCGCGGCCGGCCGGCCGCGTGCGGAAGCTATCCCGGCGTCCGGAGCGCTGCAACGCGCTGCTACCCGTCCACAAACCCGGTGTCCTTGTGCGCGCCGTCGCAGAACGGTTTGTTCTGTGAGTTGCCACAGCGGCACAGCGCGAAGTTCTCCTTGTTCTTGGCCTCGATCGGGTTCCCCTCGGCGTCGGTGATCTCCGCACCGCCGGTCACCAGATATGGGCCGTCCTTGCGGACCTTGATGGTCGCCATTTCCTGCTCCTTCTGGGAGGTTGGACGTGGGGCGGGGCTGCCTACCAGCGGCGCCCACCCTCTCTGAGAATCAACCGCGAGAGAGCGTCTTGAGCAACCGCTTCAGGGGGAAGGCGTTGATCACGTCGTTCGGGGTCAGCCAGGCCCGCCGCGCCTGCTCCACCCCGTAGCGCATGAGCGCCAGGTCGTCCACGCGATGGGCGTCCGTGCTGATCACGACCTCGAGACCCAGCTCCCGGGCCCGAATGAGGTGTGAGTCCTTCAGGTCCAGCCGGTCCGGGTGCGCGTTCAGCTCCACCACGACCTCATGCTCCGCGGCGCAGCGGAGCACCTCCTCCAAATCGAACTTCATCTCGTCACGCCGGTTGATGAGCCGGCCGGTCGGGTGGGCCAGGATGTTCACCGCGGGGTGCCGCACCGCCTTGAGCATGCGCTCCGTCTGCTCAGCCTCCGGCAAATCGAACCGCGAGTGCACCGATACCAGCACCACGTCCAGCTCGGCCAGCATCTCGTCCTCCAGATCCAACTCCCCGTCGGCCAGGATGTCCACCTCCATGCCGCGCAGGATCCGGATCTCCGGATGACGTTCCTGCACCTCGGCTATCTCGTCCCACTGCTCCTTCAGCTTCGCCGCGTCGAGTCCGCCGGTCATGGCCAGCGCCTTGCTGTGATCGGTCATGGCGAAGTACTCGTAGCCGCGCGCCACACAGCCCTCTAGCATCTCCTCTATGGTCTGTTTGCCGTCGGACCACGTGGAGTGCATCTGGAGGTCGCCGCGTATGTCCTCGAGCGTCACGAGCTCCGGCAACTCCCCGGCCAACGCCGCCTCGATCTCGCCACGGTCCTCGCGCAGCTCCGGAGCGATCCACGGCAGCCCCACGGCCTCGTACACGTCCGCTTCCTCCCGTCCGGCCACCAGCTCGCCGCGCTCACCCTCGCCCTCCCCCACCCTGATGACGCCGTATTCGGAGATGCTCAGCCCCTGCGCTACCGCCCGCTTGCGCAGCTTGACGCTGTGCTCCTTGGACCCCGAGAAGTACTGCAGCGCAGCGCCGTAACTCTCCGGCGGGAGGATTCTGAGATCCACCTGCAGACCCGAGCGCAGCACGACGGTGACCTTCGTGTCGCCGGCCAGCTCCACGGTCTTCACGTCCGGGTACGACGTGAACCCCTCGACCACCTCCTGCGGCTCCGTCGCGATCGCCAGAAGGTCTATGTCGCCTACCGTTTCGCGGCGGCGGCGGTAGCTGCCCGCCACCTCGAGACGCTGCACCGCCGGTAGCGCTTGCAGGTAGGACAGCAGCGGCCCCACGTACTGGTCCGCGTCGGAGAGCTTGAAGCGTCCCGTGCGCCTCCGGTGCGCCTCGATCCCGCGCAGGATCTTCTCCTGGCTCTTGGCTCCGAACCCGGCGAGCGCGGCGACATCACCGGCCGCGGCCGCCGCCTCCAACTGGTCGATCGTCACGACTTCCAACTCCTCCCACAGCTTGCGGGCGCGCTTGGCGCCCACGCCGGGAAGCCGTGTGAGCTCGATGAGCGAAAGGGGCACGGTCTCGGCCAGCTCCTCCAGCGTGCCGAGCTTGCCCTCGGACAGGAGCTGCGTGATGTCGGCTGCGATTCCCTTGCCGATGCCAGGCAGCTCCGTGAGATCGGCCTCCTCCTCGACCATTCTCTTCAGGGGTGTGGAGTGCTCCTCCACGACTCGCGCCGCGTTCTGGTACGCGCGGATACGGAAGGGATTTGCTCCCTGGATTTCCAGCAGCACTGCCACGTCCTCGAGGACGCGGGAGATCTCCAGGTTCTCCACCTAGAACTCGGCTCCCTTGGAGCGGAGCAGGTCGAGGAAGTCGTCTTCGGTGAGTATCGTGACGCCGAGTCGCTGCGCGTCGTCGTGCTTGGAGCCCGGGCTCGCGCCCACGACTACGTAGGCGGTCTCCTTGCTCACCGACGAGGTGACGCGCCCGCCGAGTGATTCCACCAACTGCTTCGCATCGCGTCGGGCTATGCGCTCCAGGCTGCCGGTAAACACAATCTTGAGGCCGGCGAGGATGTCCGCGGCGGCGCCCTCGGCTTCCGCGACCGTCACCTGACTTTGGAGCCGGTCTACCACGGCGCGGTTGTGGGCATCGTCGAAGAAACCCCAGATCTGCTCGGCCATTATCGGCCCCACGCCCGGTACGGCTTCGAGCTGCTCCGCTGATGCGTCGCGCAGTGAACCCAGGGAGCCGAAGTACCGCGCCAGGTCCCGCGCCACGGCGACACCCACCTCGGGGATCCCGAGCGCAATGAGGAACCGGTGCAGCTCCGCATCGGACGCCGCGCGCGCGATTCCATCCACGAGACTGCCGGCTGACTTCTCGGCGAACCCCTCCAGTTCGACCAATTGCTCGGAGGTTAGATCGAACACGTCCGGTAGCTGCTTCACCAATCCCTCGGCGACGAGCAGCATGGCCGTCCGATCGCCGAGTCCCTCGATGTCCAGTGCGTCACGCCCCGCGAGATGCTGGATCCGCCCTGCGAGTTGCGCCGGGCACTCGAAACCGTTGGGACAGACCGTGAACGGGCCGCGCTCGATCAAGGTCGTGCCGCACGACGGGCATTTCGCCGGCATGCGGAACCTGGGTTTGCGTTTGCGGCCTGGCTCGTCGATGCGCTCCAGTACCTGCGGGATCACGTCGCCCGCGCGCTGCACTCGCACGCGATCGCCCTCGCGGACGTCCTTGCGCGCCACCTCCTCACGGTTGTGCAGGCTGGCCCGGCTCACGGTCACACCACCGAGTTCGACCGGCCGGAGCATCGCGATAGGCGTTACGGCGCCGGTGCGGCCCACACTCGCCGCGATGGCGAGGACACGGGTCACTTCCTTGCGCGGCGGGAACTTGAAAGCGTAGGCCCAGCGTGGGTGGTGCGAGGTCTCGCCCAATTCGTCGCGCTGCGCCAATCCGTCGAGCTTGATCACCACGCCGTCGATCTCGTACGGCAGGTCGTCCCGCTGCTCGTGGAGCTCGGCATGGTACTCCACGATCTCCTTCACCGAGCCCACCCGGCGGGCCAGCTCGTTCACCGGGAACCCCCAATCGGAGAGCACCGCGAGCGTCTCCCACTGGGTCTCCACCTTCACACCGTCGCTCGCGAGCACGTCGTAGACGTAGAGGTCGAGCGGGCGCTGAGCGGTGATCTGGGGATCCAGCTGCCTGAGTGAGCCGGCCGCGGCGTTGCGAGGGTTGGCAAACGGCTCCCTGCCCTGCTCCAACAGTCGCTCGTTCAACTGCTCGAACGCGGCGACGCGCATGATCACCTCGCCGCGCACGGCGAGGAGGCCGGGCACGGGACGCTTCTCGTCGTGCAGCCGGAGCGGGGCGGAGCGTATGGTCCGCACGTTCTCGGTGATTCCCTCGCCCGTCAAGCCATCCCCGCGCGTGGATGCGCGCACCAGGACCCCGTTTTCGTACACCAGCTCCACCGATGCGCCGTCCAGCTTCGGGTCGACGACGTATGCAATCTCCCCTTCGGCCGCCTTGCGTACGCGCTCATTGAACCGCTCGAGCTGGGCCGCCTCCTGGCTGGAGTCCAGGCTCAGCATCGGCGCTGTGTGCTCCGTGCTGGGGAACTTGTCGAGCGCAAACCCGCCCACCCGCTGCGTGGGCGAGTCGGGGGTCACGAGCTCGGGATGGCGCCCCTCCAGATCCTTCAGTTCCCGGTACAGCCCGTCGTACGCCTCATCCGAGATTTCGGGGGCGTCCTTGACGTAGTACAGGTAGTCGTGGTGACGGATCTGGGTATGCAGCTCGCGCGTGCGCTGCTCAGCCTGCTTGCGATTCATGACACTCAAAATCTACACGCGCTGCACGGCGCGGTTAGGGACCACCAGAACGAGCATCACGAGCGTTGCCGCGGCCAAAGCGGCGCTCACCAGGAACGTGGAAGCCAGGCCCAGACCGGCGTAGGCCGCGCCCGCCACGAGCGGCCCCAGTGTCTGGCCCAGCCGCAGCAGCATCCCGTTCACCGACATGAAGACGGCCCGATACTGGCCGGGGGTGGAACCCGCGACGATCGTCAGGAAGCTGGGGATGTTGATCCCGTTTCCCAGCCCGAACACCATGATGAGCAGCACCAGCACCCCGAGCTGCGGCACGAACGGCATGGCGAGGAGCGTGGCCACGTACAGCAGGAAACCCGCCTTCACCAGAAGGCCCGCTCCCCATGCCCGCGCCAACCGTCCCAGGTAGAACGACGCCACGGCAGTCGTGACGGACGCCGCCGCCATGGCGAGGCCGATCCCAACCGAGTCCGCGCCGAACGATCCCTCCAGCACGAACGGCAGGTAGGTGAGGAAGGCCCCGTAGATCAGGATGAACGTGACGACGCCCGCGGCGAACATCGCCAGCACGACGCGGTTCTTCATCATCCGTAGCGCACCCGTCAGGTACGCCCTGAGATTGCTCGGCGCCTGGTGCTCTGGAATGTCCAACACGTACAGCACGATCAGCCCCACCGGGACCGCCAGGATCGGAAGGAAGAACGGCACGTGCCAGGCGATGGCTGCAAGGGCTCCGCCGATCGCCGGGTACACCGCGGTCCCCACGCTCAGCGCGGAGGCGTTGTACCCCATCGCGGTTGTGCGACGGTGGCCCTCGTACAGGTCGCCGAGAATCGTGAGGTTGAGCGATCCCAGGGCGGCGGCGCCCACTCCCTGCAGCAACCGGAGCCCCATCAGTACTTCGAACTCGCGCGCCAGCCCGCACGAGGCGCCGGCGATACCGAACAGGAACAGCGACGGCACGAGGATCGCCTTGCGCCCCACCCGGTCGGCCAGAATGCCCAGGAAGGGCGTGAGCACCACGCCGGGCAGAGTGAACACGGATATGAGGAGCCCCACAGCCTGCGGCGTGACGTCCAGCGCCTGAGATACCTGCGGGAAAGCCGGAGTAATGCTGGACACGCCCAGCATGGCCATCAGCGTGACGCTGAAGACGACGTAGAGATTGGAGTCGCGCAGGAGCGGTCGCAAAGCGTTCGCCATGAGGGCGGCTACCGCCCGGTCAGGTGCCGTCGACCAGGCGGTAGACGATTCCGTTCTGCGATAGAATGTAGAGCTCGCCGTTCCCGTCCACGCCGAACGAGAGCACGCTCCCGATGTCGCCGACGTCCCACTCCATTTGCTCGGTCGCGGCGCTACCCACGTACTTGAAGCTGCGCAGCCAACCGCCGCACCAGTCGGAGTAGAAGTAGTGGCCGAGAATGTCGGGAAGGGCGGCCCCGCGGTACACGTACCCACCGATCACCGAGCATCCCTCGGAACCCGTCGGGTAGACGATGACCGGGAGGGTCATGCCGGTCTGGTCGCAGCCGCCGCCGCCGAAGCAGACGTTGCCCTCCATCACGTTCCAACCGTAGTTGCGCGCGGCGGAGTTGGCGGGGGCGACGTTGACCTCCTCCCAGGCGTTCTGTCCGACGTCGCCGATGTAGATCAGGGCCGACGAGGCGTCGAACGAAAAACGCCACGGGTTGCGCAGCCCGAAGCTCCAGATCTCGTCGCCGAACGGGTTGTCTCCGGGGATCGCGTAGGGATCGCCGCCGTCCACGTCGATGCGCAGCAGCGCGCCCAGCAGCGTGCTCAGGTTCTGTCCGTTGCCCTGGGGATCGCCCCCACTACCCCCATCGCCCATGCCGACGTAGAGCATGCCGTTGGGGCCGAACGCGATCTGCCCGCCGTTGTGGTTGCCGAACGGTTGGTCTATCGCAAGGATCACCTTCTTGGACCCCGGATTGGCGACGTTTGAATTTCCAGATACGCTGTAGCGCGCCACCCGCGTGTCGCCGCTGTTGTCGGTGAAGTTCACGTAGAAGAAGCCGTTGGTAGCGTACTGCGGGTGGAACGCCAGCGAGAACAGCCCCTGTTCGTTGCCGGTGCTGCGCACGATCGAGTCTATGTCGAGAAACGGCGTGGGAAGGAGCTGGCCGTCCTGGACGATGCGGATCCGTCCAGGCTGTTCCACCACGAAGAGCCGCTGGTCGCCGACGGGCGCGCTGAGGTGAACCGGCCGGTTGAGACCGCTCACGACCTCCATTACGGCCAGCTGCAGCGGCGTGTCTCCGTTGCCGTTACCGTCGCCGTTACCATTCCCGTTGCCGGGGTCCGGGTCCGTGCTGTCGCCGCAGGCGAGCAGCAGGAACATGGTAAGCAAGAGGTACATCGCTACCTCCGCGAGTCGTTTCCGTCCGGCTCGGTCAGCCAGAAAAGGCGCTCAGGCCGGTTATCTGCTCTCCCAGAATCAGCGTGTGGACGTCGTGAGTGCCCTCGTACGTGTACACGCTCTCGATGTTCGCCATGTGCCTCATGGCCTGATACTCGGCCAGGATCCCGCTTGCGCCGAGTAGGCGCCGGGCCTCGCGCGCGCACTCGGCGGCCATGTCCACGTTGTTGCGCTTGGCCAGCGACACCTGCTGCGGCGTGTACTCCCCGCGGTCCTTGAGGCGGCCGAGCTGGAGGCAGAGGAGCTGGGCTTTGGTTATCTCGGTGAGCATCTCGGCCAGGCGTGCCTGCTGAATCTGAAAGCCCGCGATCGGGCGGTCGAACTGCACGCGCTCCTTGGCATAACTCACCGCTTCGTCGAAGCACGCCATGGCCGCCCCGATTGCGCCCCACGCGATCCCGTAACGCGCCTGCGTGAGACACATGAGCGGGCTCCGGAGTCCCTTGCTGTTCGGCAGGATGTAGTCCTTGGGAATCCTGACGTCCTCCAACACGAGCTCGCTCGTGTCGCTCGCCAGCAACGAGAGCTTTCCCTTCTGGTCCTTGGCGGTGAAGCCCTTGATGTCGGTGGGGACGATGAAGCCGCGGATGGACTTTACGTCGTCCAACCCCCCGGTCTTCGCCCAGATGATCGCGACGTGGGCCGCGGAGCCGTTGGTGATCCACATCTTGGCTCCGTTGAGCACCCACTCGTCGCCGTCTTCCCGGGCCACGGTGATCAGACCGCCCGGGTTGGAGCCGAAGTCGGGCTCGGTGAGCCCGAAACACCCGATCAGCTCGCCGCTCGCCAGTCGCGGCAGCCACTCCTTGCGCTGCTCCTCGCTGCCGAACTCGTGTATCGGGTACATGACCAGAGCCCCCTGCACGGAGGCAAACGAGCGGATTCCCGAGTCACCGCGCTCCAGCTCCTGCATGATGAGCCCGTAGGCAACGTTGTTCAGCTCGGCGCAGTCGTACTTGGCCGGCAGGTTGGCCCCGTACACGCCGAGCTCGGCCATCTGCGGCACCAGCTCCAGCGGGAATCTCGCTTCCACGTAGCGGTCGCCGATTATCGGCATTACGGCGTCGTCCACCCAGCGCCGCACCGTGTCGCGCACGGCGCGCTCTTCTTCGCTGAGCAGCGAGTCCATGTCGTAGAAATCAACACCCTGAAATGGCATCTGCTCTCCTCGCGTCCCGGCCCTCAGGCCGGACGGCGCTCCTCCCGAATGTCCCTCGTGGCTACGGGCTCGACTCCCACCTCCCTGGCCTTGCGGCGGAAGGCGGCACCGTGGTCCGCTTCCTGTCCCGACTCCACCTGCCACTGGTGCACCATCTCGTGCAGCAGCGTGTGCTCGACCTCGTCCCACCCGTCCCTTTCGATGTGCCGCCGGCTGATCGCGACCTCCAGCGGCGTATGCCCGGTCACGTCCACAGTCAACTCGCCCAGGCGCGTCCGCATCCGCCCCGACAGCCGGAGCACGATCGGCTCGAGCTTACCGTCGAAGTGACGTTGATTGAGCTCTTCGTGCAACTGCCTGAGCCGGGCCAGCAGGTTCCTGTCGCCACGCCGGGGGCGATCGCTGCGCCGCGGCCGCCGCCGCGCGCGCACATATTCGTCCACCGGAAAGTCGACAATCACCCGCTCGGCGCGGTGCTGCACACCGTAATGGGATTCCGGGTGCGCGAACTCCACCAGCGCCCGGATCACGCGATCGGACGAGTACGCGTAGCCGCGGTGCAGCCGCAGCACACCGCGCGGCGTGAGGCTCACCAGCACTGTCTGGTTCTGGTGGATCTCGATGGGGCGTTCCGGCCCGAGACCGGCCTCGGCGAGGCGGCGGCGGAGCAGCGCCTCGTCGGCCTCCCGGCCAGCCGCCTCAGCCCACGCCCGCCGCAACTTTTTGGGCACTCGCCCTCGCGGGCCGCGGGTAGGTGTACACGTCGGAGCGCTTGAACAGTCTCCGGTCGGGCTCCCAGCGATAGTACTCCACACTGACCGAATCGTCCGTGATCACGACACGGTTGAAGACCGAGGGCCGTCCGCCCCGCGAGCGGGTGGAAAGCGTGCCGGCCGTGGAGACCACGACCTTGCCGCCCAACAGGTCGGCGCCTTCCTGGTGGTCGTGACCGCACAGCACGATATCGGCCCCGGACTCCAGAATGCGCCGCTGCGCCTGCTTCCAGCGTGCGAGCCCCATCCGCCGCGAGATGTCTCCACGCAGCACGTTGTGGTGCAGCACCAGCACGCGAGCTTGCTCCGGGGCGGCGGCGGCGAACACGCGCTGGGCGTGCTCCATCTGACTCTTGGGCAGGTGCCCCTTCACCGCGATGTCGCGCAGCCGCCAGGTGAGCGAGCCCCACGTCACCCCGTGCGACGTGAGCACTCCGGTGACGATGGCCTCGGGGAACTTCACCGTCGGGGATCGCACCGGTCCGAAGTACCGAGTGTACTTGCGGTACTTGATCTGAGAGGCGAACGGGATGAAAGGGCGCCACCACCACTGCACATCGTGGTTGCCCGGAATGACGAACACCGGAGCGGTGCGCTCCAGCTCGCGGACCAGCGCTCGCGCGGCCTGGAACTCGCCGTGCCGACAGCGCTGCGAGAGATCGCCCGAGATCACCACGAGCCGCGGCTCGAGATCCGGTACGAGGTCCTCGACCGCCCGAATGTGAGCGAGGTCTGCGACCCCGCCGAAGTGCACGTCCGAGAGATGCACTATGCTGAACGTCACGGCTCCCCTTGCCTCACTTGAGGTATTCCCGCAACACCCGCTTCGCGACAAGGAATGTAAGCAGATACCAGACTACTATCGACATCGCCCCCACCAATCGCGCGGTGGGGTCGGCCGGCATCCGCACTACTACGTAGATCGCAATCAGGATCGTCGAGACAGCCGCGATCAGCCGTCCCAAGCGGCCGGCGCGGCGCTCGATGTCCCTGCGGCACTCCGCGCACAGTTCCCCCAACGGCAGTTGGACCGGTTGGTGGCAGCGCGGGCACTCGTGTTCAATCAAGGCGCCGCTTAACGGCGTCTGTGAACTCGATCGTCGTAGCATTGCCCTTCAGGTCGGGGGTGAGGGAGCTGCCGTCCTCGAGCGTAGCCTCGAGAGCCTTCCGTATGCTGTCGGCGGCGGCGGTATCCCCCAGGTGATCCAGCATCAGACACGCCGCCAACAGCAGCGCCGACGGGTTCGCGACTCCGCGCCCCGCGATGTCGGGCGCCGAGCCGTGCACCGCCTCGAACAGCGCCGCGCGATCGCCAATGTTGGCACCCGGCGCCATGCCGAGGCCGCCCACCAGTCCGGCGATCTCGTCGCTCAGTATGTCGCCGAACATGTTGGTCGTGACGATTACGTCGAACTGGGAGGGATCGAGCACCAACTTCATTGCGGCGGCGTCGATGATCACGTCGTCCGTCTCGATCCTGCCCTCATACTCCCGCGATACATCCCGCGCGGTCTCGAGGAACAGGCCGCTCGCCGCCTTGAGGATGTTCGCCTTGTGGCAGATCGTGACCTTTCTGCGACCGTGCTTCACGGCGTACTCGAAAGCGAACCGCGCGATGCGCTCGCAGCCCCGGCGGGTCACCACGGCGTTGGACTGCGCCACCGCCCTGGGGTCGTCTCCGACCGGGATGAACGTCTCGAACCCGATGTAGAGACCCTCGGTGTTCTCCCGCATCAGGACGATGTCCACGTCCTCGAACCTGCCACCCGGAATCAGGGACTTGGCCGGGCGCACGTTGGCGTAGAGATCGAACTCCCTCCTGAGCGCCACGTTGATCGAGCGGAATCCCGTCCCCACCGGGGTCGTGAGCGGACCCTTGAGCGCCAATCCCGTCTGCCTCAGGCTCTCCACCGTCGCATCGGGCAGCGGGGTGCCGGTCTCCTCCAGCCCGGCCACCCCCGCGAGCTGCTCGTCCCATTCCAGTGCCACGCCGGCCGCCGCGAGGATCTCGCATACAGCGGTAGTGATTTCCGGTCCGATCCCGTCTCCCGGAATGAGCGTGACGCGGCGTGGGCTCACGGCAATCCTGGAACGAGTGCTCGCAGAGCCTCCCACAGCGCGTCGCCGGGGTCGTCCCCCTCGCCCCTGGCAGTGGTGCGCCACTCGACGAAGCCCTTGCGGACATCCACGACCACCATATAGAGCTCGGCCCGCGCGATGCCCTCTTCCTCGGTCGCGAAGAAACCGAGTGCGGACGGTATGACCGCGTACCTGTCTCCCGCGACTCCCGTCATGTTACGCAGCTGGCTGCGCAGTGGGTCGGGGACCTGCGTGATGAACTCCTCGCGCAGCAGTGCGGTACCCATCCTGTCCGGATCGGGAAGGATCCCGGGCGCCTGCCGCGCCAGGCGACGCAGCTCGGAGGGCATCACCCAATCCGCCTCCGGAACCCGCTCGGTGAGGAACTCGGCGATCATCGAGTCGGCCATCTGCAGCGCCTCTTCGCGCGACCCCATCAACTCACCCCAGTCGAGTTGCCGCTCGGCAACGACCATGGTGATCGGGTACAGCGCGACCTTCTGGCTGGCGAGGCCCGACACGGGCAGAGGGGCCGTTTCCGGCTCGACCGGCTCCTCGTCCGCCTGTTGCGTGTTGCTGCTGCAGCCGGCCGCTGCCAGCGCTCCGACGAACAGCAGCGAGAGTCTCAGGTGTCTTGCCACTTGGGCTCCCGTTTTTCGATGAAGGACTGGATCCCCTCCTGGGCATCGTCCAGGGTCATCAACTCGTGCAGGTACAGGTTCTCCGCCTTGTACAGCGCTTCCTCGTACGCGGCGTAGTAGGACTCCATCTGTGCTCGCTTGGCCAGCATCAGCACCGGCCTGGACTTGCTCGTGAAGTGCCCCACGAACTTCTCCAAGCCGGCCTCGAACTCCGCGTCGGGAAAGACGCGGTTCACGAGCCCGAACGACTCCAGCTCGCGCGCGCTTATCTGCTCGCCCGTGAGAATCCACTCCATCGCCTTCCGGCGCGGCGCGGCGCGGGGCAGCACGACGCACGCCAGCGGTGGGAAGACGCCCAGCTTGATCTCCGGCAGGGCGAAGCGCGCCGACTCGGCCGCCACCACCAGGTTGCAACCGATGGCCAACTCGAATCCGCCGCCCAGCGCGTGCCCGTCAACGGCCGCGATGGCGATCACGTCGAGCAGTCGGAGCGTCTCGAAGATGCGGTGGAAGACCTGTATCATCCGAGTGACCTTGTCACGCGTGTGGTCCGCCACGTCGACGCCGGCGCTGAACGCTTTCCCTTCACCTCGAATCAGCAGGACCTTCAGCTCCGTGTGCCCCTTGAGCTCGAGCAGGGAGCTGTTGATCTGGTCCATCATCTCGATGTTCAGGACGTTGAGCGGAGGGCGGTTCAGTGTCAGTGTCGCGACACTATCCTGGAATGTGAGTTTGACGAAGCTCTTTGACACGTCTGATTCCGTCTGAGTGGAAACCAATTGCCCCAGCCCTGCCTGTAATCGGCCCTGGCGGGCGGGGTCAGTGGAGGGTGAGTCCCCCGTCCACAAAGATAACCTGTCCCGTGATGTGTCGAGCGTCGTCGGAGCAAAGGAACACCACGACATGCGACACGTCCTCGGGTTCGGCTATCCGTCCGAGCACCGATCCCGCCTCGGCGTCCGCGAGCACCTCCGGGGGGAGGGTCCCGATGAGCTCGGTACGCACGAATCCGGGGGCTACCGCATTGACGTTGACGTTGAAGGCGCCCAGCTCCACGGCAGCGGACTTGGTGAGGCCGACCACGGCCGCCTTGCTGGCGGCGTAGTTGGCCACGCCGAATCCCGGGAGGTAGGCCTGGTGGGAGGCGATGCTGACGATCTTGCCGTAGTGCTGCTGCCTGAAGTGCGGGCTCACCGCCTGGATGCAGTTGAAGCTCCCGGTGAGGTTCGTGTCCACCACCTCGCGCCACGCCTCCTCCGACAGCCGCCACAGCGCTCCGTCGTGGTGGATCCCCGCGTTGTTCACCAGGTAGTGGATCTCGCCCAGCTCTTCACGTGCCTGGGTGACGAACCGTTCCACCCCATCCCTGTTGCGCACGTCGCAGTGCGCGCCGAACACCTCTACGCCATGCGCCCGGAGGGTCGTTTCCGTGAGCAGGGCCTGCGCGCCGATGTCTCTGTCGGGAAGCTCTATGTAATTGAAGGCGACGTTCACTCCGCGGCGCGCGAACTCGAGCCCGATTTCCCGCCCCAGGCCCGACGCCCCACCCGTTACGATGGCCGTGCAGCCGCGCATGTCACGCCGCGGTACGCGCTGAGCCTCCGGCTGCTCCGCCAGCATGGAGCCGGAGGACCGCTGCCTGCGGGGGCTGAATTCGGACGGTTCAGGGGGCTCGTAGGGAATCGGTCACTCTCGGCTGCTCAGGAATCACGAACGTACGCCTCGACAACCGATTGAGCAACCAAAATGGCGCCCGTCTAGGCGTTCGCCGGCTCTCCGGAATCGCGCCGCTCGCCACGCCGAGCAGCGAGCGCGCTTCGTATCGCACCGACCGCCTCGAACACGAGCCACAACTCGAGCACGAAGATCGCCCCACCCACCGCCAGCAGTACTGCCTGGCTGTCGGTGTAGTAGCGGACCAGGTTGAGCACCATGGCCCAGGTGGTCATGAACAGCAGGAACACCATGGGCACTACGGTCACCCATATGGGGCGCCTGAGCTTCACCAGAAACAGCGTGACCACCAGCAGGGTGAGAGCGCCCGTGAGCTGGTTCGTGGTCCCGAATAGCGGCCACAGGCGCATGCCCCCGGCTCCCCGGTCCAACCCGAGCGCCAGGACCGCGCAGGCCACCACCGCGACGAAGGTCGCGACCCAGCGATTCTGGGCTGCCTTCACCTTGTACTGCGCGCCCAGCTCCGCGATGATGTAGCGCTGCAGCCGCACTCCGGTGTCCATCGTGGTGGCGGCGAAGGAGATCACGACCACCGCCGCGAATATCACGGCGACGCCCTGCGGGATGCCGATTCCCTCCGCCAGGACCCCCACTCCGCTCACGAACGCCGCCGTGGCGCCGCTCGACGCGCTGGCCCAGCTGCCGTAGTGGGCGTGCCACCCGTCCACCCCCACCACGAGAGCGAAGCCGGCGGTGGTGGCGAGGATGGAGGTGAGCGCCAGCGTACCCTCGCCCACCATCCCACCGTATCCCACGTAGCGGGCGTCGGTCTCCTTGTCCAACTGCTTCGATGAGGTACCGGACGCGACCAGGCCGTGAAAGCCGCTGATCGCCCCGCACGCGATCGTGATGAACAGGAGAGGAAACCAGCTCGGCGCGTCTGCCGGGAGCGCCGTGTTGATCGCCGGCGCTACGACCTTCGGGTTCACGATCAGAACACCGAGGAAGATGATGGCGAGCGCCACGAACAGTTGGTGGCTGTTCACGTAGTCGCGCGGCTGGAGCAGCAGCCAGACCGGAAGGACGCTCGCGAAGAACGCGTAGACGAACAGGACTATCACCCAGCCGGCGCGCATGCCGTCCGTGTGGGCCGCGGCCTGAGCGGCGGCGAGGTCGCCCCGCGAGGCCTCGATCTGCTCCGCACCGGGCGCAAACCCGAACAAGTCGGGCAGCGTGAAGGGGACGTACTGGCCAAGCCAGATGAGCAGGTACAGCACCGCGAGCGCGGCCAGGGACGGCCACAGAATTCCCACTCCGGTGCGGTAGATCAGGAGCCCCACTATCACCGCCACCACCAAGCTTCCCCACACGGGAAGCACTGCTCCCGGATTGGCCACGAACAGGTTGGCGATCACCACAGCGAAGACCGCGTTGACGAGCAACAACAGGAAGAAGATGATCAGCAGAAAGAGGACGCGCGCACGGGCGCCCACGATCTGCTCCGTGAGCGTGCCGATCGAGTTGCCTTTGTGGCGGGTGGAGATCCACAGGGCGCCGAAGTCGTGCACTGCGCCCGCGAACACGGTGCCCAGCACCACCCACAGGAACGCCGGCAGCCAACCCCATATCACGGCTATCGCGGGGCCCACTATCGGCGCCGCGCCCGCGACCGACGTGAAGTGGTGCCCAAACAGCACGTGCCGGTTCGTAGGGAGATAATCCACCCCGTCCTCGAACTCGTGGGCGGGCGTGACGAAGTCGGGGTCCAGGCGATAGATCCGCCTGGATATGTAGCGAGAGTAGACCTGGTAGCCGGTCAGGAAGGCGAAGACACCCACAACCAGCAGCGCTATCGCGCTCACTCGCGACCTCCGGTGGATTCCGGCGCATAATGTACGGCCGCCGCCGGCCGGCTGCGACCAAGCCTAGCGGGGCGATCTCTCATGCTTCGGGTAGCGCGGCAACGACGCGCCGCAGCACGTGGACGCCGTGGACATCGGTCTCCAACAGCGGGATGCGGTGCACCGCCTGGCGCTCGAACGCGTTCTCGATCCGGTCGAGGTACTCCGATTCCCGCTCCCGGCGCCGCTCCAGAAAGCGGCCGTCCCCGCTCTCCGGGAGTACCCGGTTCACATACACGGCGCCGATCGGGATGCCGTACCTGCCGAGTGCCTCCACCGCCTTCTGAGTCTCGAGAATGGGAAGCAGCTCGGGAATGGTCACGAACACGAACGCAACGCGGTCCGGATCACTGACCGTGTCCCGGGCGCGCTCGAACCGGGCTCTCCGCTCCTCGAGTGCGGAGAGCACCGGATCCTCCTTGCGGCCGGCTTCCCCCGCAGCTGACCCGGCGACCCGGCGCCACATGCGGCCCAGCGCGTTCACCTTCCTGCGGCGTCCGATCAACGCGCTCATCCAGGAGGTCATCTGCTCCGGAAGCGAGAGAAGCCGTAGCGTGTGACCGAGCGGTGCCGTGTCGAACAGGATACGATCGAAGCGCCCTCCAGCCTCCTCCATCAGTCGAGTGAAGCGCTCGAACAGGGCGGCTTCCTCGGCCCCCGGCGTGAGCCGCGCGATGTCGATCTGCCGCTCGACCTCCGATACGAGCCGCGGCGGAGTGGTTTCTGCTATCCGCGCCTTCACGTCCTGGATGTACAGGTCGGCTTCCCGTACCGGATCGATCTCCATGGCCCACAGGTTCGCGAGCACCTCGCGGGGCTCCGGCCCCAGCTCGGCCTCGAGGATGTCTCCCGTGGAGTGGGCGGGGTCGGTCGAGACGAGGAGAGTGCGGAACCCGCGCTCGGCGCAAAGCAGCGCGTGTGCGGCGGCGAGCGTCGTCTTGCCAACGCCCCCCTTGCCGCCGAAGAAGAGGATCTGGCGCTCTAGCAACACCGGAATCCGCCCTCCGGCGCGTGCTCCATGCCCATGCGCAGATGCCACTGATGGAACTGCTCGATCAACTCCGGATACAGCTCGAGGGTGTAGAACGCCACCGGGTTCGGGGCGCCGAGGAGATCAGAGAATCCCAGCAGGAGGAAGAGGTCGCGCTGCTCGAGGTACTGGCGGTGGATCTCGGCGCGGTAGGGGGCGATGAAGATGCCTTCGTAGATCTCGCGCGCGGCGCGGAGGCGCCGACGCAAGCGGCCCCAAAGGCCCGGTGTGCCGCTAGTCATCCAGTCCCATGCCCCAACGCATCAGGCTGATCGGCAGCCTGCCGTAACTGAGCACGGTATCGTGGAACGCCCTCAGGGAGTAGTCGCTCCCCTGGGCAATTCGGTAGGCATCGCGCAGCTGGTGCAGTTCGCGCCTGCCCACGGCGTAGCAGATCTGGTATGCCGGTGTAGCGCAGTAACGACGTATTTCCACTTCGGCGTGCGAGCGTTCCACCGGCACACGCTCCATCAGGAAGTCCACGGCCTCTTCGAACGTCATGCCGCGCGTGTGCAGCCCCACATCGATGACCACGCGGGTCGCTCTCCAGAGCAGGGCGATTCGGCGGAACAGTCGCTCCGCCGGCGTGGCGAAGTACCCCTCCTCCTCCATCATCCCCTCGCAGTAGAGAGCCCAGCCCTCGTCGGTGAGGGACGACCCGATCATCCGACGCACGAGCCGCGGCCCACTCTGCGTCGTCAGGAAGTGGAGGTGGTGTCCCGGGTATCCCTCGTGGAGGGAGACCGTGGCCATGTCGTATACGTTGTGGTCGCACAGGAAGCTGTCCACCATGTCCGGATCGTCATCCAGATCCGGAGGCGTGACGTAGAACCAACCCGTGCGGTCGCTCGAGTACTGGCCCGGCGGATGGTACGCCGCAAACGATACCAGCGGCCTGAGAAACGAGGGAGTCGACACCACGGCCAGCGGGCCCTCGGGAATGGTCACCAGGCCGCGTTCCTCCACGAAGCGCCGCGCCCGCTCCATCTCGCCGGCGTACGCTTCCACCAGCTCCGGTGCGGATGGGTGTTCAGACCGGAGGCGCTCGGCCACGTCCCTCCATGGCGCGCCGGGCTCGATCTCCGCCGCCGTGGCCTCCAGCTCGAGCTCTACCTCCTCCACGAGGTGCATGCCGTAGCGCCACAGCTCAGGGGCCGTGCTGCGCAGAGCGTGCTCGTAGTGCAATCGGAAGTTGAACGCCTCTTCCCCCACGGCGAAGTCGTCGTTGGCGCCCTCCAGCAACTCCTCCTTCAGGTAGTCTCCGAACCCAGCCAGCGCGGCGGCGGCATCTTCGCACCTCTCCGCGAACTCGCCGCTTCCGGGGTCGAACTCGTAGGACAGCTCGTCGAACAGGGACGTAGCTCGCTGGACCACTTCGCCCGCGGTCTCCACGAACACGCGCGGGCATTCCCGCAACGTGGCTCTTGCAGTATCGAGATATCCGGGTATCGCCTTGAGCCGCTCCAGAATGGCGAGTGCACGGCTCTCGTCCGTGCGATCCCGTGCGAGCAGCAGCAGGTACAACCCCTCCAACACGTGCGACACCCAAAACGTCGGATTCCGCACCTGAGGCTGCTCCACCTCGAACCGGTGGATCGCCATCCTGACGTCGTCGAGGACCGCGGTGCGGTCTATCTCGTCGTCGAGCGACTCGACGTCGCACTCCTCCAGCGCGGCGGTCATCGACTTGAGGGCGGCCAGGTACTGGCGGATCTCGTCGGCGCCGTGAGCGCCCAACTTGCTGTCGTACTCCGTGACACCCGCGGCGGTGGCCTCCACGGGATCCATGTTCCACCTGAGGTCGAGGTAGGAATCGACCAGCTTCGCGAGGGGATCTGAATTCAAAGCGATGCCACCTTCATCATCTAACCCTAGTGTGCGCCTCGGCCCAGGAGGCGTCAAGCCAAATTCAGTCGCTCACGACCCCGAGGTAGACATCGGTGTCGTACTCGAAGCGAACGGTTCCCTCGACTTGGTGATCGGCAAAGAGATCGCGCAGCGCGGCTACCATTGCGTCGTGTCGCGCGTGACCGGGTCCCGGAGCATATGAGCTGGATTCGAGCCGCCCCTCGAGACCTTCCAGGTCCAGCTCCTGCACGTTCTCGAACCCCGCTTTGCGCCCACCATCCGGGCCCCACATCACGGCCAGGCTCTCCGGGTCGGCGTAGTGGCGGCTAACCTCTCCGTACTCGGGGCACCACTCCCGCAAGAATGCCTCGTACGCCGCCAGAAACTGCGCACCTTCGGTGCGTCGCGTGTTCCAGATCAGCGCGACCCGGCCGCCTGGCTTGAGCACCCGTCGGAACTCGAGCTTGGTCGGCTCGACGTCGAACCAGTGGAACGCCTGCCCGGCGGTCACGAGGTCAACGCTGCCGTCGGGAAGGCCCGTCGCCTCCGCACGGCCATCCACGCTCACGAACAGTCCGCTCGACCCGAGCGCGGCCTCCGCCGCGATTCTCATCTGCCGGTTTGGCTCAACACCATAAACGCGGTTGCCGTTCCCGAGAAAGAGGCGGCTCAAGAGACCGGTGCCCGATCCGACGTCGGCAATCACGTGGCCGGGCGTCAGCCCCTCGTCATTCAGGTATGAAAGCACGGCCTGCGGGTAGGAGGGGCGATAGCGCTCATAGGCCGCGACGCGGCCGGTGAAGCGCTCGGTTGGATTCAGGCCCGGCAGTTCGCTCACGGGTGCTCGTGACCCCCTCGACGCAACCGGCCGGCAACGTCGTAGCCCGCCCGAATGCCCAGGAGAACGAGGGGGAGGGCGTGCAGCACGAGATCGAAGATGTCTATGGGGCGCGAGAGCTCCCCCGCCACGAGCATCCGGAGCTTCCCGATCAGGTGCGGCTCGGACACGAACGGGGCGAATCCGAAGATGATGGCCAGCGGAACGAGGAACCCGTACGGGAAGAAGCGCTTCACGAGGGCCTGCACCTCACTCGGGATCCTCCTCGCGTCGGGCCCGGAACTCGACGTACGACTGCAGCCGCTCGGCCTCGGACATCTCCCTGCTCCGCCTCAGGCGCGCCGCGCGGCGCGCTTGATCGACCGCCGACACGAGCACGACTCCAAGGGTCAGCCCCGCCACCCAGGGCGCGAGCGGGGTCCGCGCGAGCCCAACGCCCGATCCAATGACGACCAGGGCCCCCGCGATCACCTCGGAAACGGCGAACGGTGCAAAGCCCATGGTAGCCCGCATCCGCTCCCGGAGCTTGAGGCTGCCCGACAGCAGGGCAAGCAGTCCGACGAGGAAGAGTAGGAGTCCCATCGTGCTAGGGCGCCGGTGCCCTCTCGTCTTTCGCCACCACCATGTTGTCCAGAGTGTCACCCGTGACCGCCACACCATCGCCGATAAGTGTGTGGACGACGGTGGAGTCGTGCACTCGCGCGCCCTTTCCCACGATAGCGTCGCGCAGCGTGCTGTCCCTCACCTCTGCCCCCGCATCCAGCGAAACGTTGGGGCCGACCGTACAATTCTGCAGCTTCACCCCTTCGCCTACGCGAACTGGTTCCACCAGGGTGACGCCTTCGGCGACCTCGGGCCGATTGCTCCTGCCGTGCCGAAGCAAGTGCAGGTTGGTGGACAAGACCGTCTCGACCTTGCCGCAATCGTACCAACCGCCCACCTCGGCCGTGAGCAACTTCCTGCCGTGGTCGATCATGTACTGGAAGGCATCAGTCAGGAACCACTCGCCCTTCATCTTGGGTCCCGACAGAGTGTGGTCGATACCCTCGAACAGACCCTCCCAGTCCCGGATGTAGTACAGCCCTATGTTCGCCAGCCTCGAGACGGGCTCGGACGGCTTCTCGACTATGCGCTGCATGTAGCCATCCTCGTCCTTCACGACGACCCCGTAGCGCTGGTAGTCCTCGACCTCCTTGGCCCAGATGATCCCGTCCGCATCCGATCGGTTCACGATGGAGAGATCGGCGTCGAACAGCGTGTCCACGAACACGATCAACATCGGTCCGTCCACGTACGGCCGCGCCAGGTTGACGGCGCCGGCTGTTCCGTCCTGTACCTTCTGCTCCACGAACCGCGCTGGAACGTCATACGTCGCGCGGGCGTACTCCTCGATTTGATCCTTGAGGTGGCCCGTTATGAAGATCAGCTCTTCCACGTCCAGGCCGTCCAGCGTGTCGAGCACGTAGTCGAGCACGGGCCGGCCCGCCACTCGAAACAGCGGCTTGGGAACGTGCTTGGTGATCGGAAGGAGCCTCGTGCCCTTCCCGGCCACGGGCAGGATGACCTTCACCTAGACCCTCCCGTAGCGGTCTTCGAGCCGGACCACGTCGTCGATCTCGGGTGTGGAGGCCTCCAACAGGTCGCTCGGAACCACCGCTTCCATCTGGTGCACCGTATGCGGTGTGATGTGGTAGCTCTCACCCTCGCGCATAGGCCGCTCCACCAACTCGTCGCCTTCCTTGACCCTGAAGATGATCTCGCCCTTCAGCACGTGGATCGTCTCGTCCTTCTTCTCGTGATACTGCAGGCTGAGCAGGTGTCCCGGCTCGATGTGCAGGATCTTGCCAACGTATCGGTCCGTGAGCGCCCAGATCAGCTCGTGTCCCCAGGGCTTCTCCACTCGATGCGGTATCTCCACGACTCTCCCCTTCGTCAGATCAGTTTGAGCTTCAGCGATGAGGGCGTCGTCACGCAGGCCCGGACGCATACACCACACCCAACGCACCCCTCCGCCAGCAGCACCGGCCGCCCCTTGTCGTCGAGCCGTATGGCCCGCTCGCCGAGCGGGCATACGCGCGCGCATAAACCGCACGTCACGCCCTCGAACACGATGCACCGCTCCGGCACCAGCTCGAGGGCCGCCATGCGGTACCCCTCCCAGAGCTGCGGCGGCATCTCCAGGGCGTCCGTGGGACACGCCTCGATGCACGGGATGGTGTCGCACACCGTACAGGGCTGGACGTTCGGATCGATCATGGGCGTCCCGGCGGCGAGACCAGCCCCCGGCGGCGCCTTCAAGATGGCCCCCGCCGGGCACACATCGATGCAGTCGCCGCAACGCGTGCACGCCGCCAGGAACGCCACTTCTTCGAGCGCGCCAGGCGGCCGGAGTACGGGCTGCGGCGAGACCCGGCGCTCGGCCCGCTGCACCAACTCCTCCGCAAGACGTCCCACAGTGCGCCGGAAGAACGCCCGCCGGTCGCCCTTGGTCTCGGGATCCAGGAACTCGTCTGTAAAGCGCTCGGCCATCGGACTCGCAAGGGGTAGCGACGGCGAAAACTACTAGCTCCGGTCTCTTGCTGCGACCGCCCGCGTGCCCTAATGTTCCCAACACCTCCCCGAACCCGCGAAATGCCTGAACCCGACGGCGACGGCCACGTGTCAGATTCCAACATAGTCTGCCCAAAATGCGGCTTGCCGGACCTGGACGAGGACACCGTGATGTGTCCCGCCTGCGGCTTCTCGCTGGCCGAGGAAACGGCAGATCAGGACGGCATTCCACCGCTCATGGAGGCAAACGTCCGGCGGGAGTTGGAGCGCGAGTTCCGCATCGAGGGCGTCCTGGGACGGGGCGGGATGTCCATCGTGTATCTGGCGCGCGAGCGGGACCTGAACCGGCTGGTCGCCATCAAGGTGCTCCCGCTGCAGCTCACGATGGGCCCGGACGCGGTGGACCGCTTCAAGCGAGAAGCCAAGATCGCCGCGTCGCTGGATCACCCGCACATCGTCCCGATCTACCGTATCGGCGCCACGCCCACCTTCATGTGGTACTCGATGAAGTGGGTGAAGGGCCGCTCGCTGCGCGACATTCTCGCCGAGACCGGCCCGATGAGCCTGGACGACGTCGTGAAGACCATCGAGCCGGTGGCCGCGGCGCTCGACCACGCCCACCGCAGGGGCATCGTGCACCGGGACGTGAAGCCCGAGAACGTCCTGATTGACGAATCGGGCTGGGTGACGGTGTGCGACTTCGGCATCGCCAAGGCGTTCGGGACCGTCCCTCTCACTCAGACCGGCGGCACCCTCGGCACTCCGGCCTACATGTCCACCGAGCAGTGCTACGGGCAGGCTCTGGACGGGCGGTCCGACCAATACTCCCTCGCCACTCTGACCTACGAGTGCCTCGCCGGCACTCCGCCATTCTCGGGCGAGTCGCTGGGCGAGATCGTGCGCAAGCACTGCCTGGAGCTGCCGCCGCCGCTGGCCGAGAAGCGCCCGGAGCTCCCCGGCCAGGTGGCCGAGGCTCTGCAACGGGCACTCTCCAAGAACCCGGGAGACCGGTTCGACGACGTGCTTCAGTTCGCGCAGGCGCTCGGCGGCGCCCCGATCCGGCCCACACCGACTTTCGTGACGACGACCGGTCTCCAGGACACTGTGGCCACCGCGCCCACCGAGCCGGTCGACGGAGTGCGCCCGAAGCGCCGCTGGCGTTTCTGGGTGGCGGCCGCGGCCACGACCGTCGTATTGGGTGGTGTGGGCGCGATCACCTGGATCACCCGACCGGACGCTTCGACTCCCGACCCGACTCCGACCGAGGCCGTGGTGGACTCAGTTACGGAGCCCGGGCTTCTCTTCGTCAGCTCCACTCCCTGGGGCTACGTTTATGTGGATGACTCACTCGTGGGCGAATCGCCACAGGCCGCCGTGGCCCTCACGCCTGGCCAACACGTCATCCGTATCGTCCAGGAGGGCTTCCAGCCGTACGAGGAAGCCGTCGAGGTGGTTGCCGGAGAGGAGATGCGCTTGACCAACATCCTGCTGGAAGCCCAGAACTCGCAGTGATCCAGCGCCGAGCCGGCTTCGCCACGCTTCTGCTGGGGCTCTTCCTGCTGCTTCCGGCCGCCGCGCATGCGCAGACGCCCGCGGCGCTGTTGGAGGAGGGGGTGAGCGCGTACAATGACCTCGAGTTCGGCCTCGCGTCCCGCATTCTGCGCCGGGCGGTCGAGAGCGACGCCCAGCCACCTCTCACGACGGTAGAGCGCGAGCGCGCTCTGGTTTACCTCGGAGCCACCGAGGCCCTGCGGGACCGGCGCAACGAGGCCCTCCAGGTCTTTCGCGACCTGGTGCTCCTGAACCCCCGTTACCGGCCGGATGGGTTGGTGTTCCCTCCCCGGATCACCCAAGTGTATGACGAGGCGCGCAGGACGACGAAGGCGCTCGTCGTAGAGGTGCCGGCCGAGCAGGTACTGGTGGCGGGCTCCTCCCGGTGGCGCGTGAGGCTCTGGGTGTCCTCCGGCCATCACGTAGCGGTGCGTATCCGCGACCAGTCGGGCCGCTCGATCCGTCGCCTTTACAACGGCCAGCTCGCCGACAGCGTGGTGCTGACCTGGAACGGGCTCACGGCGGCCGGCTCCGCACCGTCCGCCGGACGGTACGTTCTCGAAGCAGCGTCAATGGTCACAGCCGATACGCCGATCCGCTCGGTTCGGGTACCGCTCCGATTCCAGAACGCCCCGCTGCGCACGCTCTCCCAGCCCGCGCCGCCGCCCGACTCGCTGCTCCTGCCCGAAAAGCGCTCGGTTACGTCGGGACTAATGTTCCTCGTTCCGGCCACGGTGATCGGCGCGGTCCTCATCCTCCCGGCCCTCGGCAGCGACGCCGAGAACCGGGAAGTCCGGATCGCCGTCGGCGGCGCAGTGACGCTCGCCGGCCTCGTGGGGTTCATCCTGCAGAAACCGGGGAAGCCGATTCCCGAGAATATCGCGTACAACGATTCGGTGCGGACCGACTACGCCCGACGGCTGCAGCAGGTCCAGACCGAGAACGAGCGGCGCGAGGAACTCTCCAGGTTTCTCGTCACGGCCGGCGCCCCGGAACGCGTCGAGGGCCGCTAACGGCGCTCCGTGATCCAGGCCGGCTTCCGACCCGCCTACCTCCAACTCCCAAGCGGTGAACTCACGGCCCGTGCAGAGCGCGCGGTAGCCGCCCTCGCCGACTGCCGCGCCTGCCCACGCGACTGCGGCGTGAACCGTCTCGAGGACAAGTGGGCGGCCTGCAAGACGGGACGCCACGCTGTGGTCAGCTCAGCATTCCCGCACTTCGGCGAGGAGGATTGCCTGCGCGGCTGGGGCGGGTCCGGCACCATCTTCTTCTCGCACTGCAACCTGCGCTGCGTGTTCTGCCAGAACTACGACATCAGCCAGGCGGTGCGGCCGGGCGCCTCGGAGCGGGGCTCGCCGCCGGAGGAGATCGCCGCCACGATGCTCCGGCTGCAGCGGGAGGGATGCCATAACATCAACTTCGTCACTCCCGAGCACGTAGTTCCCCAGGTGATCGAGTCCGTCGCGATCGCGGCCGAGCAGGGTCTGAGCCTGCCCCTCGTGTACAACACGAGCGCCTACGACGCGATGGAAAGCCTGGAGTTGATGGACGGCATCGTGGACATATACATGCCCGACTTCAAGTACTGGTCGTCCGAGCGGGGTGGGACGTACCTCAAGGCCGCTGACTACGCCGATGCGGCACGCGCCGCGGTTAAAGAGATGCACCGCCAGGTCGGCGACCTCGTGATCGACGCCAACGGTCTCGCGCGGCGGGGCCTGCTGCTGCGGCATCTCGTGATGCCGGGCCAGCTCGACGAGACGCAAGCGATTCTCGAGTGGATAGCCACCGAGTTGAGCCCGAACACGTACGTGAACCTGATGGATCAGTACCGCCCGTCTGCCAAGGTGAGCGAGCGGCGCTTCGCGGAGATCAACCGTGGGGTGTCATCCGCTGAATTCGCCGAGGCCGAGCGGATCGCACGCGATGCGGGCCTCACGCGATTGGATGAGCGCACCTTGCCGGCCCAGCTCCGCGTGCTGTTGCGGGACGTGTAACGAGACTCCTACGGCGGCACTCCCCACGGGTTAAGTTTCCCCCTCATGATCGCCATACTGCTGACCCTCGTACTGCAGTTCCAGATACCCGATCCGACCGGGTACGTGAACGACTTCGCCGGAGTCCTCGACCCGGCGACCGAGCAGCGCATGACCGCCCTCATCGAGGAGGTGCGCGCGAAGTCGGGTGGCGAGATCGCAGTCGTGACGTTGGCGGACCTGGGCGGACGCTCGCCGATGCAGGTGGCACGAGACATCGGTCGGCAGTGGGGTGTGGGCGCACGTGGCGGTCCCGGCGACGCCGCACGCAACGCTGGCGTGGTCGTGCTGCTCAAGCCGGGCGATCGCCCCGGAGACGGGCGCGCGGATCTGTTCATCTCGACCGGAACCGGTGCCGAAGGCTTCATTACGGACGCGCGCGCCGGATCCATCCGCGACCAGATAGGGCGCTCCTCCGTCCAGACCGGTAGCTACGCGGCGGGTCTCGAGATCGGAGTGGAGCTGTTGGCGGAGGCGTACGCCCGCGAGTTCGACTTCGAGTTGACCGGCGGCGGCGCACGCCGGCCCCCACCGACACAGACCGAGCAGGGCCCCGGGCCCGCGGCGTTCGGCATACTGATAATGTTCCTCTTGTTCTTCGTCATCATACCCGTAATTGGGCTGATCGCGGCGAAGGGCCGCGTCGGCGGGAGGTACGGGCGCGGAAGCGGCGCCGCCGAGGTTCTCCTGTGGGTCCTGCTTTCCGGCGGGCGCGGCGGAGGCGGAGGAAATTGGGGAGGAGGCGGTTTCGGAGGAGGCGGTTTTGGAGGCTTTGGAGGCGGCGGTGGTTTCGGTGGAGGAGGAGCCGGAGGGAGTTTCTGATGGCACGAGATTCAAGACAGCAGCTGACAGACCTGGCGACCCGACTCTCAGACAAGCTGGGAGACAACCTGGTGACGTTCGCGCTGTATGGGCCGGCGGTGCGTCACGATACGCGCGAAGCCGACCGCGAGCTCACGACGCTGCTCATCGTGCGCGATGCAGCGCCGGCGGCACTGCGGTCCATCGAGGCCGACATCGCGGGTTGGACCAAGAAGGCGCACCCTCCCCCATTGATCTTCGACGAGGCGGGATGGCGTGCCAGCACGGATGTGTTCCCGATCGAGATCGAGGACATGCGCGAAGCGCATCGCATTCTGGCCGGGAGCAACCCGTTCGAGGGGATCACGACCACGAAGGAAGACCTGCGGCGAGAGCTCGAGCGCGAGGTGCGCGGCAAGTTGCTGCGCCTGCGCACCGAGTTCGTGGCTGCGGCGCCCAACGGGAAGGCTCTGGGCGCGTTGCTGCTCGACTCGGCGGGCACCTTCTTCGTGTTGTTCCGCGCCGTGCTGCGCCTCACCGGACGCGATCCGGCGCAGACCCCGAAGGCCCTGCTGCACGACGTGGCTGCCGTAGCGGATCTCGACGCGTCAGCCTTCGATTGGGTCCTCGACAAGATAGTCGGCCACAACGTGCAGGCATTGCAACCGTACGACCCGATCGGCGACCACTACGTGGAGCAGGTCGAGAAGCTCGTACGCTTCGTGGACACATACGACCCCAGCCGCGCCTAGGGCGCGAACGAGCAGGAGAACGACAGCATGAAACGTGTACTCGCAGTGGCTTGCGCAACAATCCTGGTATCCGGGTGCGGCTACAACCGGATCCAGACGCTCGACGAAGACGTCAACGGCTACAAGGGCCAGATCGAGGTGATGCTCCAGCGGCGCGCCGACCTCGTGCCCAACCTCGTGAACACCGTGCGGGGTTTCGCGCAGCAGGAGCTGGCGATCTTCGAGGAAGTGAGCTCGGCTCGTGCGGCGCTCGGCGGCGCGATCGAGGGAGGCGACATCCAGGAGATGGCGGCCGCCAATCAGGCGCTGACGGGGTCACTGGGTAGGCTCATCGCGGTGGTCGAGGACAATCCGGAAATCCGCTCCAACGAGAACTTCCGAATGCTGCAGGATCAGCTGGAGGGAACGGAGAACCGAATCGCGACGGCGCGGAGCGACTACAACGCTGCGGTGCGCGAGTACAACGGCTACATCCGGCGGTTCCCGCAGGTGCTCACGGCGAAGGCTATCGGGGCGGGGGCGCGGGAGTACTTCGAAGCCGAGGAGGGTGCTGAAGAAGTGCCGACGGTGGACTTCAGTCAGTAACAACTGCGATTACGGGTGGTGGGGGGACCTCTCGGGCAGGACTTCCGACGCATCCTCCCACCCCCCGCTCATCCCATTCTCCCCACCCAGCCACACCCGGAAGACCCGCCTTACGAGGTCCCCCCACCACCCTTAGGCGCTCGCGTTCTCGATCCTTAGCCCCCGTCGCCATCGCTTCTTCCGCCCCGGCGGTCCCTGCTAGTCCGATACGTTGAACTTGGCGAGCACCGTAGCTGTGGTGCCGTCGAACGTCATGACGCACTCCGCGTGGCCGGTGAAGGTCGAGCCGGGCCCGGTGTATGCTGACGTGATGGTCATCGGGCAGTTCACAGCAGTGACCCACACGTCTCCGTTCGGCGCAGCCCAGCGGAACAGCTCGCTCGTCCCGTGGGTGAACACCGTGCCCGTACCGTCCACGACCGAGAACCTGAAGAGCACGTAGCCCTCTCCGGCGCCCGCGTCGTTGTCGAACACGACCTCGTGCTTGTCCACCTCCTGGCGGTAGTCGTACACGACTTCCTGCCCCTGCGGCACGTCGCTGATGTTGGAGCCTACGACTACCACGACGGCGGTGTTCGGAGCGGGCTCGCTCAACGAGGCAAGCGTCACCTCTCCGTTGTTGCCGGTGCTGTCCGAGCAGGCAACGGAGACGAGGGCCAGGGCCAGCGCGGTTGCAGTGAATCGCATCGTATGGTGCTCCTTGCGGTCCAGTAACGAACTACCGAATCTCGACCCCAGCCGCCCGCTCGATCTCCTTGATCAACTCCACGTGATCGGCCTCCTCACCGAGCGCCTCGCGTCCCGCGCCGAACACCTGCTTGGTCACTCCAATCGCATCGCTCGGCACTCCGGTGTCCTCGAGCACCTTGAGAGCGATCCCGATGTCCTTGTCCAGCAGCGCGAGGCGGAAAGTGCGCGGCCACGCGCGCGACACTACTCGCTCGGGGATCAGGTTCTCGGTCACGTTGGATCTGCCGCTCGAGGCGTTGATCACCTCCAGCGCCCGCTCGGCCGGAACCCCGAGCTTGACCAGCGCTGCGAGTCCCTCTCCGGCCGCCTGAATGTTTACACCCAAGAGGGCGTTGTTGATCGCCTTGAGCGCGTGTCCGGTACCCACGGGTCCTACGTGCACGACCTTGCCGGCATAGGGAGCAACGACCTTGCCGGCGTCCGCAACCCAGGGCTGCTCGCCACCCAGCATCACCGTGAGTTCCCCGGCTTCCGCACCGCTCGTGCCACCACTCACGGGGGCGTCCACGAATCCAACGCCGCGGTCCCCGAGCCACTCCGCGGTGGCGCGCGACGCGGCCGGATCGCCAGAAGTGGCATCCACCAGGAGCTGCCCATTGCGCCACGCGTCGCCGCCCTGCTCAACCACCTCACGCACGTCCTCGGACAGTGGCAGGCAGGTGATCACGACGTCGGCCGACTCGACAAGCTGCGGCACAGTCTCAGCAACCGCCGCTCCGTGCCGCTCCCCGAACGTCCACGCCTTCTCGAGCGTCCGGTTCCAGACCGTGGTCTCGAACTCCCGGGCAACATGCGCTGCCATCGGGGTGCCAATGGCCCCCAGTCCGATGAAACCCACCTTCGGCGCCATTCAACCTCCTCCTTACGGCTGACCCCGGAGCAATGCCCGGGGTCAGGTTTACATCTCGAGTTCGGCGCTGCCCCGCTTTGATCAGGTGCGCAACAGCTGTCGCCTGAGCGCGGCCATCTTCCGCCTGACGGAGCCGTCCACGATGCGGTCGCCCATGCGGAGTATGAGTCCGCCGAGGATGGTCGGGTCAGCACGAAAGTGCGGTATGACTTCCTTCCCGAAGACCTCGCTGAGCTTGGCGCGAACCGACTCCTGAAGCGCCTTGTCGGGCTCGCGCGCCAGCGTGACGCCGGCGTGCACGCGGTTGAACTTCTCGTCCACGAGCGCGAGGTACTCCCGGCCAATGGCCGGAAACATCCCCTGCCGCCCCCGCTTCACTACAGCCTGGAGAAACCTGATGAACGGCTCCGGCGCGTAGTCCTCGAGCGCGTTCCTCAGAATCTCGAGCTTCTTCTCCTTGTGTACCCGCGGCGACTCGAGAACCACGCGCACCTTCGGCTGCGAGGTGATTGCTCCAGCCAACGCCTCCGTCAGGTTGGCGAACAGCTCGGTCTCACCCGAGCGCTCACCCAACTCGAACAGCGCCTGAGCGTAGTTGCGCGCTATTGTCGGCTCTCTCACCGGCCGCCTTCCTCCAGGGTGTCGAGGTACTCCTCGACGATCTTTCGGTCGGCCTTACTGTCCAGCCGCTCCTCGATCAGCTTGCTGGCGGCAGCCAGCGACAGGTCCACCGCCTCGCGCCTGAGCTCGGTGATGGCCCGCTCCCGCTCGACCTCGATCTCACGCTTGGCGCGCTCCAGTACCTGTTGCTGCTCTTCGCGCGCCTGCGCCAGGAGCTGCTCACGCTCCTTGCCAGCGAGACCCTTCGCCTCGTTGATGAGCTTGTGCGCTTCGTCCTTCGCCCCGGCGAGCAACTGCTTGTGCTCCTCGAGCGCAGATTTCGCCTGGGTATTTGCCTGCTCCGCTTCCTCGAGCTGCTTCGCGATCAGCCTCTCACGCTCCTCGGTGAGCCGCACGATGGGCGGCCACGCGTACTTCCTGAGCAGGAAGAAGAGGGCGATGAAGACCAGCCAGGTCCATATGATGAGGCCGGGCTCGATGGAAAAGGGCCCACCCACACCTCCCTCTACCGTCTCTTCGGACAACGGCGCGTATGTCAACAGCGTAGCGATTGTCATGGACGGCCTAGAGCAGCTTCGCGACCAGCGCCATGATAACCGCGATGATCGTCGCTCCCTCCATCAGGAACGCGATCAGCAGCGAAGTGCCGCGGATGTCGTTCGCGGCCTCGGGCTGCCGTGCGATCGCCTGCGCGGCCTCCCCACCGATCCGGCCCAGTCCGATACCGGCGCCGACCAGCGCTAGCCCGATACCGATTCCGACGCCCAGCGTCGAGTCGCTAGCGACGGCCTGCGCATTCTCCTGCACTGCGGCCAGGAATGGAAGCATGTTCGTCAGCATCTACGTTATCCTCGTTCTTCAGGGAGATTCTCTTCAGGTCTGCGCTTCCCACGTCCGTGCACCGTTTCTCCCGAACGGCGCCGCCGTGGCGACCCGCCAACGGCCTCTCGGCCAGCGGGCTTCCCCGGCCATCCGGCCGGGTACGTGTCGAAGCGGCGCCAAGCGCGGGGCCGCTCCCTCCAACCGTCCTAGTGCGCGTGCTGGTTCACCCCGATGAGCACGGCGGTGATCAGCGCGAACACGTATGCCTGCACGAACGCTACGATGAGCTCGAGCAGCATGATGGCCAGCACCATCATTGCCGAACCGAACCCGATCGCCCAGCGCCACATCTCGATGTGCGCAAACAGGAAGATCAATCCAAACAGCGCGAGGATCACGAAGTGTCCCGCGGTCATGTTGCCGAACAACCGAACGCACAGCGCAAACGGCTTCACAAGCTTGCCCAGGAGCTCGATCGGGCCCATCGCGATGGACAGCGCCACCGCGCCGGGACCACTCACTCCCGGCATCACCGGGAAGATCGTCCGCATGTACCCCTTGAATCCCAACTTCACCATTCCACTGATTTCGATGGTGAGCAGCGACATGAGAGCCAGCCCGGCCGTGACACCGATGTTGCCCGTCGGGGTAGCCCCCCACGGCAGCAGCCCGAGCATGTTGCAGATCAGGATGAAGAAGAACAGCGCCATGATGAATGGCGCGAACTTGGCTCCGCTTTCCCCGATGTTCTGGATGGCGATGTCGTTGCGCACCCAGAGGACCATCGCCTCGATCGCGTTGGCCGAGCCCTTGGGGGCATTCTCGGCGGCGCGCTGCCGCTCGAGCGCCCGGCCCGCGCGCCACATGATGAGGAACAGCAGCACAGCCGCGAACACCATGTACACGACGTGCTTCGTCGGCGTCAGGTTGAACGTGACCCCGAAGAGGTGCATGTCGGGGAGAAACTTCCCCCACTCCACGTGGAAGAACGGAGTGAAATCGAGCCCGTATGCATCAGCCGTGTGATGCATCAGGAGATCGCCGATATCGACTTCTGGTTCCTGCAGTATCATCTGAGCAATCGCATTTCGTAGAACAGCAGCGGGAGCAACACGCCGACGTACCCGATCGCAGTCGGCAGCGCCGGAAACAGCTCCGGCTCCCGCACCACGGCCAACGTGAACAGACCCACACCCAACAGCCTGAGGCCCATCCCCATGCCCCAGCGCGCCATCGTCTTCGCGTAGGCGCCCTCGAGGCCCGACTTGAGCAGGGCGACCGCCACCGCGTTCAGTACGGCAGCAGTGAGCCCGAAAGTGAGACCCGGGACCAGCGTCTCGCTCCCCCAAACCAGGTACATGAGGCCGGTGACAGCCGCCGTCAGCAGCATCCCGACCCCGAGGTCCTTCACCGCCCCTCCCCTTCCGGGCCCTCGTTCTCGGCTTCGCCCACCATCAGCCTGCGGTAGATGCTCAGCGTCGAGAGCGTAGCTCCAACCAAGGCACCGATCACCGTGAACAGCGGCAGCAGGCCCAGCCAGCGGTCGAGCAACCACCCACCGGCCATGAAGACCATCACACCGGCCGCGAATGCACACCCCAGACCGGAATACCGGTATACGTGCACCAGGGAGCGCCGCGGAATGTTCACAGGGCTCATGGGCGCCCGAAATGTACCTGGCCGAAGGGAATAATCAACTAAGGATAGCGGTGGCTCCCAAGGGGGTTCTCGGGTAGGATTTCGGGGGGTATCAGTGCAACTTACGCAGCCCTCCAGGCGTACCAGTATGGGCGCCGGTCCGGGGCGGATCGCGGGTCCGAAGGCTCATCATTCGACAGGGGGGACAAGAGGTCGTGAACGCTGATCCGGTGCGAGTAGTAGACCAGGACAGGGACGTCGAGCTCCTGGGCAGGCTGACGGCCGCCAGGGACCGTCTGTTGGAACAGATCGCGCGGCGGATCGTGGGCCAGCGCGAGGTGCTCCAGGGCGTCCTCACCGCCGTCGTGTCGGGTGGCCACGCACTGCTGCTGGGCGTTCCCGGCCTGGGGAAGACCCTGATGGTCTCCACCATAGCCGACGCCCTGGATCTCAAGTTCTCGCGTATCCAGTTCACCCCGGACCTGATGCCGAGCGACATCACGGGCACGGAGATCATCGAGGAGGACGCCTCCACGGGCGGAAGGGGGTTCCGCTTCGTACACGGGCCGATCTTCGCCAACATCATCCTGGCAGACGAGATCAACCGTACTCCGCCCAAGACTCAGGCCGCTCTGCTCCAGGCGATGCAGGAGCACGAGGTGACGGCCGCGGGGCAGACCTATCCCCTGCCGGCCCCGTTTTTCGTCCTCGCCACGCAGAATCCGATCGAGCAAGAGGGCACCTACCCTCTGCCCGAGGCACAGCTCGACCGCTTCATGCTCGAGATCGCCGTTCAGTACCCCGACCGGGACGAGGAGGAGCGCATCGTGGAGACCACCACGGGCGACGACGAGCACCCGGTCGAGGCCGTGCTCGAGGACGCCGAGTTGGTGGAGATCCAGCACCTAGTGCGCCGCATCCCCGCGCCCAAACCGGTGGTGGGCGCAGCGGTCAAGCTGGCCCGGATGACCCGGCCCGACGACGACGCCCCCGAGGCCATCCGGCAGTACGTGAGCTGGGGCGCGGGGCCGCGCGCGTCACAGTTCCTGGTGCTCGGCGCCAAGGCTCAGGCGGCCCTGGACGGCCGCCCGATGGCCGACCTGGACGACATCCGCACCGTCGCCCTCTCCGTGCTGCGCCACCGCGTGGTCGTGAACTTCGCAGCAGAGGCGGCGGGGCGCTCGGCAGAGGACATCTGCAGGGAGCTGGTCGAGGACGAGGAGTGGATGCGGTAGCTAGCGCGCCGCCGCGCGCGCCCACTCCACCAGCAACTCCGCATCCTCCAGCACGTCGGCCGGCACTTCGTAGTATTTCTTGAGGGTCTGCTTCTCGGTGGGCCTGAACGGTCTCATGCCCCGCTCTTCGTACTCGCCGCGAGTCTGGTCGTTGGTCTTGAAGTAGACCCTGCCGTCCGCCACGATGCCGAAGAACGTGGCGTCGGCGTAGAGCCCGAAGCCTCCAAACATGCCCCTGGCACGGGCGCCCTCCAGTTCCCGCAGTTGATCCAGCACGTAGTCCTTGAACGACTCGTCCCGGGCCACTTCCTAACGGCCGTCACCCAGGAAGAACTCCCCGAGCTCCAGGGCCGGATCCATGTCGCCCTTGGGCCACACGTGCGTAGCGCCCTGGATGGTGTACATCACCACGCTGGCGTCAGTAGTGCACTGCCTGTAGCCGTCCACCCGCACGGTCCAGCCGTCATCCACCGTGTCGGGAACAGTGCTCACAACCGGAAGGTCCGAGCATCCTACGAGCCCGCGCCACAACCGAAGGGTGGCCTCCGCCGAGATCGTGGTAAACGGCCCCCGGTCGGAACTACCCCAAAAGGGGAATACCTCATCTCTCGTGCCCACCATTAGCGCGTACTTCATCGGCCGAGAGGGGTCGCACGCGACGCTCAGGGGCCGGGACATCGTAGCCGCGACCACTGCGACTCCAGCAAAGTGTTGGGCGGCGTCGCATCCCAGCCGATTCGCGAAGAGCCCACCCTGAGCGAATCCGACGGCGTACACCCGCCCGCGATCCACCGACCAGTCCTGCTCCATGCGGTCGATCAGGGCGAGCAGGAAGCCGACGTCGTCGACTCCCCCGAGATCGGAGGTGGCGCAATCGCAGCCTTCCGCCCAATCAACGATCGCGTCGGGGTAAACCACGATGAACCCGAGGCTGTCGGCGACCGCGTCGAACCCCGACAGCTCACGCATCTGTTCCCCGTCCGAAGGGGGAGTTGTTTGGTGCATCACGAACAGCAGGGGCGCGGGAGTGTCGCGCTCGACCTTGTCGGACACATAGACGTCGAAAACCCTCAGTTTGGTGTCAAACGTGAGGGTGTCCGTCGTGCCGCCCCCGGGGGCCAGCGCTTCGTTGCCACACGCAGCCGCACCGGCCGCGAGGATCGAGGCCATGAGGGTGGCAGCGGTGAGCGGATTCGACTTGATCACGATCTACATCGTACCCTGACCTCCCCGGGAGTTCCACTCCAGGTGCCGGGAACCTCTGGGTGACTTGATGGGTTAGGAAGATGAGGGCGCGCTACGGCGAGCTCTCGCCGAAACGCTCCAAGCGAAGCGAAGCCATGCAAAGCGCCGCGGGAAGGTCCCCCGCGGCGCTTTGCGTTACTGCTTCCGATACACTCGGATGTTCGGATCCCCTCCTGGGTTCGGCGTTGAGACCGTCAATAGAGAGCCGTTGACGATTCCGGAAAGGAACAGCTCAGGATCACCGTCGCCCAGCACTATCGTGATGGCCGCAGGATCCTCGTGCCTCTCCCATCTGCAGAGATTGTGTGAGATCTCACCCTGGCTGTAGTTCAGCACGACACGGCAGGTGCCGTCGTCAAGGAAGGTGTACAACTCGTAGCGGGCGCTGAGGGTCTCCTCTTCCATCCCAATGTTGATTGTGACGAAGCCCGGTACCGGCGAGCCGTTCACCGAGATGGCCTCCCATACGCCGGGAATACCCTCAAAGGCTACAGGGGAGTCGGTGCAGGCACCCGCGCTAACGGCAATGGCAGCAACCAGGACGGCAACACGAATGCGCATGCCAGACCAGTCTTGACTAACTGGAATGCCGGGCGCTATGGTCTCGAGTCGACTGCCCAGGAAGCACGTCAGAACATCGACACCTTGACCGTCCTCCCGTCCGGTCCCGTGATCCAACCTGCCCTCGGCCCGGCGAACCCGATGCCCCAGTAGTTGAGCGAGTCGAGCGGCACCCAGGTCTTGCCCTCGTCCACCGAATAGTCGGCTCCAGCAGGGCCCACCGCCACGAGAGTCGGAATCGGAGCGTCGGTCACCCATGCGATCCCGTAGACCGCTCCGGGGAAAGTGGTTCGCCCGGCGACATCCCAGGTCTCTCCTCCGTCCGTCGTGACCGCTACGTTGTCGTTGTGCTCCTCGGGCTCTCCGATCTCTCCACCCGCAGCCACTCCGTGGAGTGAGTCGCGAAACGCGATTGATGCGATTCCTGAGGTAGGCGTGCCCTGCCCCAACGGACCCGCGAACGCAGACCAGGTGCGCCCGCGGTTCGACGTCTTGAGAACTCGTGCGTAGTGCGCCGCGCCGGTTCCGATCCACGCCGTGCTGTCACCGCCCACCGTCACACAGGTACCACTCGCCGCAAAGCTGCCCTCTCCGGGCTGCGCGAGCGGGACCATCTCCGGCGGTACCCGCTCCCAGGTCTCACCATCCTTCGTCGTGATGATAAAGAAGTGGCCCGCGACGGCATCGCTGAACGCCACTCCGTTCACAGGATCCCAGAAGTCGAAGCAGTCGAAGAACCCATTCGGCTCCTCGTTCGTGAACTGTAGTGCCCACGTGTCACCTGCATCTGTTGTCTTGTAGATACGCGAACGGTCACCGGGACCCGCCGCCAGCAAGTACGCGGTGTTGCGATCCACCGCGTGTACGTCGCGGAACTGGAGGGAGTCGGCGCCGGGAACCACGCCAGTGGTCCAGGTAGCGCCGCCGTCGGTAGTGCGCGCATAGGTGCCCCCTACACCGCTGGCCCAGGCGACCCTGTCGTTCACCGCGCTCACCGCCTGAAGCCGCACCGAGGTGCCGCTCTCTTGCTGTGTCAGCACCGGATTCGGCTCGCGTGACAGTGGGTCACACGCTGCTCCAGCCAACACAGCGAGCACAACACCCGCTCTGACCGTCCTCGGGTTCGGCATTGTTCCCCCTAGTGCGACGCAGTCGTGGCCACGGTAGTGGCCACCATTACTGCAACGACCGCAGCCTGCATCGCCTCGATTGCTTCCTTCGTGGCCTTCCCCGCTGCGTCGCCCTTGGTGATTTGCTCCAGTCGCTTCTTGCGTGCCTTCAGCTTCTTCTTGTCGAACACCACCTTCAAGAGACCCGACCCGTGCGCGAGTGCCGCCAGTACCACCGTGTGCGGATCGAGCTCGTTGGTGTAGGTGAAAACCGCCTGGCGCAGCCGCGCGATCAGCTCGCGCTCCGGCTTGGGGTCCACCTCTGGATACACCTTACGCTTGAAGATGAGCAGCACTGTGTCCTCGTTGGCCCGCAGGATGCCCCTCTCACAAAGCCCGAGAGCTACCCGGTGCTTGAGCTTCTTGACGCCCGCGAAGCGCGCGACCCAGGTCTGAAGCGTAGCGCGGCGCTTGGCCGACTTCACCTTCTCCAGGCACTCATCGAGCAGCGGCTCACCTGTGGGCTTCGCGCCCGGCTTTACGGCGAGGAACTTCTTGCGACGCGACTCGTCCACCTTCAGCCGCTCCAGGAGCAGCAGCTCCGCCAGGATGGCCCCACCCAGCGCGTAGGTGTAATACGTGCCCCCCGCGACGGTGCCCTCCTTGTCGCGCAGGGCAAGGAGCATGACCTCCTCGTGTAGGAACAGTTTGCGACCCCGCATCCCTCCTCCTAACTCTCTTTCCTCTCGGGTACCGCTCCCACCGGCGCCCGCACCCAGCGCAGTATCTCCCGAACCTTGGGCGGCTTGCCCGTAAGGAGAATGCCGATCCGGAACACCTTTGCGCCAGCCCACCACGCCACGAGGATTGAAACGATCAGCAACAGCGTAGTGGCAACGTATTCCCACAGCTGGGGCGGGCCCGCCGCCCTGTTCATCATCACGAACGGCGTAAACGGCGGAATGAACGAAAGTATCTTGGCCAATCCGCCATTGGGATCCTGCCCGATGGGCATCATGGCCATCAGCGGTATGATCAGCACCAGCATTACGGCCGGCATCATGTTCTGGGCGTCAGAGACTGTGTTGCACACAGACCCTATGGATACCAGAACAGCCGCGTACAGCAGGTAGCCCAGAATGAAGTACGCCAGGAACGAACCGATTAAGATCGGATCGCTCGCCAGAGCCGACAGGTCGAGACTGGGCGGTGCT
Source organism: Gemmatimonadota bacterium (assembly GCA_039587315.1). Classification (GTDB taxonomy): domain Bacteria; phylum Gemmatimonadota; class Gemmatimonadetes; order Gemmatimonadales; family GWC2-71-9; genus WVYX01. The sequence goes on from JBDHIS010000020.1 coordinate 41,681, forward strand.
CCGAGCATTTGCGGGATGTACTTCGTGCCCAGGAAGAACACCAGCAGCCAGGAGCCCACCAAGGTCAGGCCGGTCGTAGCGATTCCCAGGATCTTGCCGGCCAGCAGTTCCATGGAGGACACCGAGGAAAGCAGCACCTCGATCACGCGGTTCGACTTCTCCTCGACAGTGTTCGTCATGAGCATCTGGCTCACGGCCCACACAGAGATCCACAGCAGGTAGACGAACGCCACGGGCGCCCACTGCCGCATGGTGTCACGCTCCTCGATCTGCTGCTCCTCCCCGGTATCCGACAGCTTGAGCTGCTCCCAGGTGATTGGTTCCTGGATCCAGCGCGCGACCTGAGGGTCTATCTCCTCCAACGTCATGCGCCGCGCCTGGACTGCCTGACTTGCTCGGCGGCCGAACCAGCGGCGCAGGTCATTGTCCGTGAGGTTGTTTGAGACGTACTTGGAGCCGGCGGAGCCGGTTAGCGGATCCTCGCCAATCACGAAGTACGCGAAGATCGCACCCTCGCTCACGAGTCGGTTGAGGGCAGCCTGGCTCGTGTCGGCAACGTCCACGCGAAGGTAGTAGTTGGCGGACACGTCGGAGAACATGTCCCCAGCTATCCCGGGCGGAAGCGTGCTCCACCACTCGTGGAGCGCCGGTCCATAATCCGCGAGCGTACGCAGGGCCTCGGGCGGTAGCCCGGTGCCTTCACCCGACCAGTCCTCTGCCACCACCGCCCGCGCGAACACGCCGACCTGAGACGGCTCGAGCTCGGCCAGCAGGGGCGTGACATCCTGCACCACCATTGGGAGCTGTACGAACTCCTCCGGCTCACTCCTGTAACGCTCGATCGAAGTGCCGAGCGCTTCCCACATGTCACCGCCCGCGATCGCGCGGTCCGCCGCCTCGAGCAACCAGCCGCTCCGATCCACGACGGCGTACTGCCGGGCGCCCTTGGTACGCTCGAGCAACATCGGGACGACGATGAACGCCGAGAGCAGGACGGGGAAGAACAGGATGCCGAACCAGAAGCCCTTGGTGCGTACATTGGCCAGGTACTCGCGCTGGGCGACCAGGACGATCTTACGCATCGTTGTCACCTCCCACCGCCCTGATGAACACCTCGTGCAGTGAGGGCTCTCGCATGTCGAAGCGCCTGATCTGCAGCTTTCCGACGAGCTGCGCCAAGATATCCTGCGGATTGGTTCCCTCGGCCAGGAAGATCTCGGCCGTCTTGCCGGCGTCGCTCACGTGCCGCACCCCGGGCAGGCGCCTCAGGATCGAGCCATCTCCCTCGTAGTCGATGACTACAGCCTTGTCCCCGCTCGCCCGTGCCTCGGCGAGCGTGCCGTCCAGCACCTTGTGGCCCTTGTTGATGAGGAAGATGTAGTCGCAGATCTGCTCGGCCTGTTCCATCACGTGAGTCGAGAAGATCACGGTGCGACCCTGGCGCTTCATCTCGAGGATCATGTCGCGCACGACCTGCACGTTCACCGGATCGAGTCCGGCAAACGGCTCGTCGAGTATCACCAACTCCGGCTCGTGGATCAGCGTCGAGAGTATCTGGACCTTCTGGCCCATCCCCTTCGACAGGGCCTCGGTCTTCTTGTCGATCCAGTCACCGAGACCGAACTCGACCAGCAGCGACTCCGCACGCTCGGTCGCCACACCGCCGGGGAGCCCCTTGAGCTTGCCGAAGTAGGCTACCAGCTCGCCGGTCTTCATCTTCTTGTAGAGCCCCTTCTCCTCAGGCAGGTACCCGAGCCGGTCCTTCACGGCCTCGGGATTGGGACTCCCCAGCACGCTGATTTGCCCTGCGTCCGGATAGAAGATGCTCATGATGATGCGGATAGTCGTCGTCTTGCCGGCTCCGTTGGGACCCAGAAAGCCGTAGATGCATCCCTGCGGCACGCGCAGAGAGACGTCGTTGACCGCGACCACGTCGCCGAAGCGCTTGGTGATGCCATCGAGTGTTAGAGCGTGCTCCATCCTGTCCCTCTCCCGATTCGCGGTCTAGACCGGCCGCTCGAGTATGAGCTCGAAGTACTTGGACATTCCGTACCCACCGAGGCTCGGCGCGAAGACCTGGACCAACCTCCACCCCTGCCTCGCGTGCTCCTTCACGATGTCCTGGTATTCCCGCTGGGCGGACTTCTTGACGCCCATCCATCCTTCGCCCATGCGGACGAACTTGTACTCGTAGCGTTGGTGCATTCTGCCCCCCCTGGAGTGCCGCCGAGTAGAAATGTAGCGAGCCGCTCCCGTCCCCCGTGGATCAACCTCTGAAACAACCCGCCAGGACAAATAGACGCGCCAAATCCCGACCAAGTAAGTAGGGATTCGGGTCGCCGCTCGCCGCCCCAGGTCCCGGCGTCTATCTTAGGGATTCACTCGAGGGAGAGGGACGTGTCTACATTCTCGTCATGGTTGGGTGGATCGCGTCGGCTGATGCTCGACGTGGGGCGGGGCGGACTGCTGACCGGGCCCATACGCCGCGCGATCGTCGAACCGGCGGCGGCGGCCAGCGACGAGCTGCTGCGGCTGCTGCTCAGCTATTACGGCGAGCGCCTGTGGCAGACCGGCCTCATAGCGGGCTCGAGCGGCAACCTCTCGGCGAGGCTGCACCGACGCAACGCCATCTACATCACCTCTCACGCCACGAGCAAGGCGTTCCTGCGCCGGTCGGACATCCGGAGTGTACCGCTCGAGGACGACGGACCGGATGGGGCCAGTGTGAGCGTAGAGCTCCCGATGCACCGCGCGTGCTACAGCACAGGCAAGGAGATCGGAGCGGTGATCCATACCCACGCTCCCGCTCTCACCGCGATCGGGCTCCTGGACATCGACCTCGGCGAGGTTCTGCCCGAGGTCAAGCACTCACTCAGCGAGATCACGCGGGTACCGCACGCGCCGGCAGGGTCTGAGGGGCTGGCCGACTCCGTGGGAGCGGCCGTGGCCAACGGAGCGGGGCTCGTGCTCCTCGAGCGCCATGGCGCCGTCACAGTAGGGCGCGACCTCAGTGAAGCCTGCGACAGAATGGAGCTGGGAGAGTTGTCTTCGAAAGCCGTACTGATGGCGAGAGGGGAGGCAGGGGGGAGGTAGATCCACCTCGGACGGGTTGCCGATACCCGCGCCGAGGCCGCATTGTTGTTGAGAGTAGCCCAACTCGGTCGATTCCCGCCCTGGAGCCAGCCACATAACACGTTGCAATGCAACGTGTTGAACAGTTGTTGAGGCTGCGGCCCCACTGCTTGGATTGCGCCCACAACAAGCAGCTGGACGCTCCCCAAAGAGGGCGCCATGAAACGACCACTCCACCTGGCCATCTTCGGTAATCCGGAACTTCGGGACGCCGCAGGCCGGCCGCTCCCGTTTCGGACCAAGAAGCAGCTCGGGCTCCTCGTGTATCTCGCGCTCGAGGCAAAGCAGCGCGGTGCCCCGCGGGACGTCCTGATCGAGCTCCTCTGGTCCGACGCGCAGCCTGAGCGGGCGCGGCACTCCCTGTCTCAGGGGCTCTCCACGATCCGGGACAAACTGGGCAACGATGCCGTGACCCGAGGAGCCGGCCCTGTGCACCTTCTTTGTGAGTTGCCGACCGATCTCGATTTGGTCGTCGCCGGCGAGCCTCTCCAGATCGACCTCGAGCATCCGCTGAGAGAACTGGAGAACTGTGCCGGTCCCGCCTTTGCGCACTGGGTGGACAGTGCGCGCGTGCGCTGTTTCAAAGCCGCGCGACATGCGCTCTCGGAGCAACTCCAGGCAGCACGTTCCGAGGGCGACGTCAAACTCGTGCACGAACGGGCAGCTCAGCTGTACACGGTAGATCCACTGTCCGACGCGGCGGTGCACGCTTTGGCGGAGCGGTTGTTGCTGGAGCACGATTTGGTCGGTGCAATTCGACTACTTCAGGGTCACGTGAAGCGCGCGAAGAAGGAGTTGGGATGCAACCCACATCCGGACGTCGAGCGGCTGCTGCGCAGGCTCGAGAACGGAACACTCCAACTCAAGCGGCCCAGAGCCATATCGATCGAACCGGGGGCCAACCCGCGGCCCGAGGTCTTCGTCGGTAGAGAGGCCGAGCTCGGCCGGCTCGAAGCCCTGTGGGAGCAAACCAGGAGCGGTGCTCTCAAGACTTGCCTCCTCACGGGACCGGCCGGTATCGGAAAGACATCTCTGATCCGCAGGTTCGCCACGTCCGTAGCCGCCCGGGCGTGGCCCGTGTGGCAGGTCTCCTGTCAGGACATAGGTATCAACATTCCGTTCGCCGCCGCGTCAGAGCTGATTCTGGCTCTCGCGCGGGACCCAGGGGCGAGCGCCACCGACCCCAGGTGGCTCGCTGAGGCCAGCCGTGTGACCCCCGGACTCCGGACCATCTACCCAGGAGTGCCGGAACCCACTCCCGCCCCAGCCGAGGCGATTCGGTTGAGAGTGGCCGAGGCCCTCGCGCGAATGCACGAGGCCGTGTCGGACGGCGGACCAACCCTGTTCGTGTTCGATGATATCCAACAGATGGACCCCGCCAGTCGCGATGTGCTGCGTGTGTTCCTGCGGCGCATAGAACCCGGGCCGGCGATGGTCGTTGCTGCCGCCCGCACCTCTGAGGTACGCAGCATTGGAATCTCGGGGGAAGCGGCTCTGCACGACTTCGATTGGCAGGCGACTGCTGACATACCTCCACTCGATGTCGACAACGCACTCGCGCTCGTGGACACGCTTCTCGGGGATGAGCCTGAAGGGGACCTTATGCCCCGAACCACGATTACCCAACTCGCAGAGGGCAATCCCTATCTCGTCGAGATGCTGGTATCCGACTGGCTGAGCGATCCTGCAGACTCGCTCGTAGCAGCAGAGGCTCGCGGTGAGCCGACGGCAGCCAAGTGGCGCCCGCCCGACACCATGCGCCAGGCGTTCGACAAACAGTATCGTGGGCTCTTCGGCAACGCCGAGCGGATCGTCAACCTCTTGGCAGTGGCGGAGCGAAGGATCTCCGTGCCCGAAGTCGCGTCTCTGCTCGCCATTACACCGCAACACGTAGACCGCGCCGTGCTCGAGTTGATCAAGCGTGGCATCGTGCGAGCGGAAGAGAGTCGGGTTTATCTGCATGGGTTGTTGGCTCGGGTGGCAGCTCAGCGTGGTGCTCCAGACGATTTCCAAAGCGCACTCGAAGAGTCACACCACTGCTTGAAGGCAGGCATGATCCATCGGGCCATCGAAGCAGTGACCATCGGTGCCGAGCTGGCTGTGACACACGGGGCTCCAGGGGAGGCAGAGCGAGCGCTGAAAAGGGTGCTGGGAGTCGAGCCCGAAGAGGATATCAATCGGATGCACCTTCTCCTCGCGCAGGCGCTTGCAGCGCAGGGGAAGTACCAGGAGGCGCTCAATGCGTTGGCCAATTGGGATTCGTCAGGCGAATCACGGTCCGAGCACGCGGTCGCAGCACTTGTGGAAGCAGAGTCCCTTCTGCGTGGGCGCCTTGGACACAGCCTACAACTTCACAACGCAACAACTCGCGCTCGTGAGTTGGCACGCACATCAGCCTCTCAAGCAACGCAAATGCACGTCCTCCAAATCAGCGCTGAGGCTGCCGCGGAGTCTGGTGACTTTGAAGAACTGGCCCAAATCGCCGATGCGGCACGGCGAATCAAGGAGTCAGCAACTCGAGCAGACATTAAGTCGCTTGCGGCTCTAACGGCTGGCTATTCGACGTTGGTCGCCGGAGACCCGGTACTCGCGATCGAGAACTTCACAGAGTTCGTTGCTGGCTCAGAACCAGGGTCATTGGAACGAGAGCGGAGACAGGCACATACCGGTCTCGGATGGGCACACTGGGCAGCGGGCCGGAGCGTCACGGCCATTGAGTGTTTCAAATCAGCGGCAGCAATTGCCGAACAGATCAATGACTTACACGGAATCGTGAGCTCTTGGTCGAACATCGGTGTCGTCTGTGGTGACGTTGGGGCATTCACATCATCAGCAAATGCGTACCGGCGTGCACTGCGGTTCACACGGCTCGAGCCCGGCCCGCGGTGCATCTCAGAGCTGTATCTCAACATCGCTGGCCTTGAAATCAACCTCGGACACCTAGCGTCAAGTGCCGACCACCTCAACGCAGCCGCAAGGTATGCTCAAGTCTCTGCTTATCCTCGATTGCTCGCCGCAATATGGGCCGTACGGGCAGATCTGCACCTCGCAAGTGCAGAATTCGACTCAGCATGGCAGGCACTGGAGGAGGCAGAGCATATGTGGACAGGCGGCGACTTCATTGCCAATGTCGCCCGCTACGATCGCCTTAGAGCGCATTGCTGTCTCGACCGGCACGGCTTCACCGAAATGGTGCGCCTGCGCAATGAACAGCTAAGCGCGCCAAAGAGCAAGAACGTGACCTACCGTATCCAGTTTGCGTTGTTTGAAGAGTGGGCAGCTGCGCGGGAGGGGCGAGAGCTGGGACGACCGGCGACTGCGTTGCGCAGTGCGCTAGACCTCGGGCTCGTTGGCGTGCTGGGTTATTCTGTAGCCATCGGATTCGCACCGCAGGCTGTTCATCCTCGCATGGGCAACGAGTCCGGTGCTGAGTGCGTGAAACGGTTGTTCCCTGACTTCATCAAAGAGGGGATACCGGCCCCAATAGCCGTGACCCCGCCGCTCGCGGAACGAGTACCAGGATCAGTGGATTGGAAGGACGAAGCTCGGTAGCGAGCGAAAGAGCAGCTGGACCCTAGCGTCCCCCCCCGGCTGACTGCCTCAGGCCGGGCGATCTGCGCATACTCGCCAAGTTGGCAGCGACGCGCGCCCCTGAAGCCGCGAAGGCATCCTGCTCAGCATCAGAGATGTCGGGAATCCGCCTCTCTCCGATCATCCGACGGATCACAGCGCTACTACGGAAGGATCGCACTACCTCTGGATCAAACTGCGCACCTGAGTATTTCTCAAGCTCCTCAACCACATGCTCATAGCTCAGCGCCTTCCGATACGGGCGATCAGTCATCATCGCATCGGCCGTGTCCGCAACCATGATGATTCTCGCACCTATCGGGATCTCGTTCCCTGCCAGCCCATCAGGGTATCCCGCGCCGTCGAAACTCTCATGGTGCGCGCGGACACAATGCTCCACATGCCCGCGCAAGCTCGAGATCGTGCCGACCAACTCTGCACTGCGGATAGGATGTGTCCGCATCACAAGTCGCTCACCCTCGGTGAGCCTCCCTCGCTTGCGGAGAAGCGGCGCGAATTCCTCGTAGATCTTCCCTACGTCATGCAGAAGAGCTGCAGTCTCGATCTGCTCTGTCTCTTTGGACGTGAGTCCCAGACTGCGAGCTAGGGCCTTGGCGAGAGTAGCAACCCTCACGGAGTGCCCTGAGGTATAGGGATCTCGAGCTTCGATGGATTTTACCATCAGCTCAAGAAGATCGCGGTTCGCCTGCTCGAGGCTGAGCGTAACCCGGTGCGCGTTCCGTACGAAGAACAACGGCGCGATGACAAGTGCAAGTCCAAACGTACCGAGTGCCGTGTAGAGATATGCCAGCAGGACCGAAATGGAACTCGACAGTACGTTCTCAACCAGCCCCTTGCTCACCACATGATTCCATGTGTCCGACAAATCTGCGTCAGTACTGAGAACGATAGCAAGAGAGACAAGGCCGTTAACGACCAAGAAATATGTGAGTGATGCAGCCAGGAACGCAGGGATGTTGAACGTCCCCGCAAAGTTCAGGTATGAGGGAGACCCGCCAGCAATCACATACAAGTACCCAGCTACCCCAACAGCAATGACCTCCTTAGCTGTGTTGTGGAGAATTTTGATGAGGGGCTTCCGCTTGAAGAACCCCTCCGCAACTAGTTCTGTAGTGCCCGCGATCAGCATCGCCCAGCCCGGGCCAACCAGAATTATGGCGGCAAGATTGGGCACGAACACCACCGAACTCGTAGTCGATCCCGTCCCGACGCCGAGCCGGAGAGCAAAGATCTCTGCAAGCAGTCCTGTCAAGAGGAGAACAGCAAGCGCGTTCAGCAGTTTGGCATCGCTCTGCGTTATCGCGAGATCCGGCGACGCCCACAACAAGAGCAGCGACGCCATCGCGCAAACCGCGAATACGTATGTTCGGACGATACCTGTGCGTTTCACGATGAAGAGGAGGGGAGAACCCCCGAAGAGACGACTACCAGTTAGCTGAACCGCCAGTGGCCACAAAAAACTTCGCCAAAGCAGCGAGAAACGCTCCGAGCCAGCCGAATGCCATGGTAGCCTCACCTCCTTTCGGCAGCCGATCCGACTGCACACATGGAGAAGCATACCCCGCTATGGTATGCCCGAGGCTCCGCTAAAACTTGCTGACCGATTCGCTCCGCTTAGGCCCAACGGCAGTCCAGTAGACCTCTCCCGGGGGCTCCCTTTTCTCCTTTCTCGGTTGGTCCGTCACCGCCTCTAGGAGGCGGCCTCAACCAATTGCAGCTATGTGTCGCGAGCCGCGCCTAACGCGGGGCCCGACTGGTACCTAGGTCCTGAACTGGATCCACCTGTTGGTGGCGTCCAGCACTGCGAGCACGGCGGCCCGCTCGGGGTTGTCTCTCGTCTCCGCCGTACCCATCACGACGCTCGTCTCGCGGCCCTCAACGGCGTGCACCGCGACCATCACTACGTTCGCGTCGAACTCGTCGAGCAGCTTCACGGCATCCAACTCGAGCGTTCCGGCCTGCAGCAAACGGTCGAGCACTGCCAGGGCTGCCCGCGCCGCGCCCTGCATCCGCGCCTTGGGCGTGTCGGCCACTTCCTCCTCGGCCGAGGCTTCATCGCCCTGCGCGACCAGGGTCACGCTCACCGTCACACGGCGCTCTCCCGCCGGCGCGATCTCGATGCCGCGGAATACGACCTTGCGCCGCTGCGCCTCGTCGCGCACCGCCGACTGTTCGAGCGCCTCGATGGGCTTCACCTCGGCAGTCTGCGCGATGCTGATCTTGCGATGGTCCACCTTGAGCCCGAGCTGCGCCAGGAGCGCGCTCTCGACGTTGCGGACCATCTGCTTCGGAGGCGAGCCGGCGTGCGTGAGCACGTGCACGGCGGTCACCTCACCAACGGGCGACACCTCCACGCGTGCGGAGAGCACGCCCTGGAGGCTGGTCAGCAGGTTCTCGGCTCTTTTGACACCCCAGGGGTCCGGCCGCGCCATATCGGGCGCGGCGGGTGCCACGTCGGGTTGTAGATTCGGGTCGCTCGGACTCACCTCTGCTCCATTCTGGCCCGTGATAGCTGCCATATGCTCCGTCCGGGCGCACACCCCTGAGCCGAATTAACCGACCAGAGTATTAACAATTCGTGAAAACTGGCTTAGTCCCACGCTGTCGCCTGCCCTACCCAGCCTCCTTCGCCGCCATCACCACCCGGTTCCCGCCCTCCGCCTTCGCCCTGTACAGCGCCTTGTCTGCGGCGTCCAGCACGTCGAGAGGACCGCCGGTGCGCGGGTCATAGCCGGACGCGCCCACCGAGACGGCGACCGTGCCGTCCGTGTATCCCAGGGCGCGACCTACGGCTTCGACCGATTCCCGCACCACCTCGCTAACGTGCTTCACACCCTCGGGACCGGTCCCTACCAGTACCACTACGAACTCGTCGCCGCCGTACCTGGCTGCAACGTCGGTCTTACGAACCAGCCGCATCAACTCCCGGCCCACCGCCGCCAGCACCTGGTTTCCAGCCTCGTGTCCAAACTCGTCGTTCACCCGCTTGAACTTGTCGAGGTCCAGGAACACCAGGCCGAACGGCTCCTGCGTCCGGTCGCTTCGGGCTATCTCCTGGGCCAGCCGGTCCTGGAGCACCCGATAGGTGGCGAGCCCGGTGAGCTCGTCCACCGCGGCCTGTAGCCTCGCTTCCTCCGCCCTGCGCTCCTGGTACGGCGGGCACTGTCTATAGGTGGCCCGCCCGCTCAGCAGCGCCGTGGCAAACGCGACGCACGTGTCGTATCCACAGGCCCCGCAGTCCCAATGCACATCTCCGGGCGCCGTGCCGATCTTGCCGATCACATCGTCCAGCTCGCTGTCGCTCGGCCGGTGGCCGTTGCGCACGAAGTCGAAACTGGCACCAACCCTGCACTGGACAGCCGGATCCAGCACCGGGAACCCGCTGCGCGGCGGCTCGGCTTCCTGAGCCACCCGGCGCCGGAGGAACAACTCCTCACGGGGCCCCAGCAGGGGGTGGTCGAGACACCCCTCACACGGCAGGAGGTCTACGAACCCCAGGTCCACCTCGTCCACCGTCACTGCCCGGGCGATGACGTCCAGCGCCCTCAGCCCACGAACCTTGCGAAACCGCCGGCTCGTCTGGGTCTCAACCTTCAGCACCGGAAGCGGCAACCCGCCGGCAGTGCTTACGTAGCGCTGGCGCACCTCGGGAATGCGGCTGAAGTAGCGCGCCTGGCGCCCCAGCTCCACTCCCCGCGCCCGGAACAGCTCGTCCAACTCGTCGAACGTCACCAGCGCGTCCACGTCGCCGTTCGCGTCGAACACGCAGACGCCCGCGTACACGATGGGGACGTCCGGGCCATGCACCTCCCGCAGGTAGGCCGCCTCGGCCGCCAGCGGGGTCTTCACCGGAGCCAGATACGGTACCAGCTCCGGAAAGTCGTGCCGCACTCGCTCCACTACGACGGGGCAGGTGGACCGGATCATCGTCCCCCACCCGGTATCCTGGAACAGGCGCTGGTACTCGTCGGCGACCAGCTCGTCTCCCAGGACCCCGCGGTGCACTGCCTGGAATCCCGCGGCGTAACAGGCGTTGACCACTTGCTCGGGTGCGAACGGGTGGAAGTGCACCTCCGATTCCACGCTCAGCACCATGACCGCGTTGCCGCGATCGGCGAGCTTCAACGCCTCGGCGAGATCTCCAACCGCATCGATCGCACCGTGCGGGCAAGACGGTACACACGCGCCCGACCGGATGCACGACTCCTCGATGATGCGAACGTTGCTGCCGTCGACCTCAATTGCCTGCGCCGCACACGCGCGCACGCAGGCCAGGCAGCTGACGCACTTGTCGTTTATTTCAAACCGCACGACGACGCCGGCCCGGGCACGCAACCCGACCATTTGAGGTTCGAAGGGCGACCGACACTATGGGCTTCAAGTTACTGTATGTCAATAGCTTGGCAGCTTCTGGGGCTTGTTTCTGAGGGCCGAGGCGGAGGGCCTCAACGGCCAAACTGACCCCACCGTGCATCGAGGCCTCAGAACATACCATTCCGGGGCCCGGCTCGATAGCGGGCCTGCCCCATACTGGGATAGCGGAAATCCGGGGGCCGGCCTGTGAGGTATATCACTATTTCGGGCGACGGGGGGCGGGCCACTCCTCCAGAGGCTCCGAAACAGCCCCAACCGGCCTCGACCAATCTGGAGTCGCTTGGGTGGTCTTGGGCGTGTTTGGGACGCTGTGGGGTGAACTGATCCCCCTATCCCAGCTCGAACTCCTTGATCTTGCGGTAGAGAGTCCGCTCGCCGATTCCCAACTTCTCAGCCGCGCGGCGGCGATTGCCGCGGGTCTCCTGCAGGGCCGCTTCGATGGCGGCACGCTCCACGTCCGCCATCTTCATCCCGGGTTGGTAGACCACCCGGTGACGGATCTCGTCGGCCAGCGACTCCCTTGGCGCGCCGACTTCGACCACTTCACCCACCTCAAAGTCCTCAAACGACGACCGCGGGCTCACCTCCATCACCTCTACGCGGTGGGGCTCGTCGTCCATCCGCCGCCTGAGATCCTCCATTTGGAGCTTGAGTTCGACCAGGCTGCGGAAGATGTACTCGAGCTCCTGCCCCGGCACGCTGCGCGTGCTGCCGGGCACCGGAATCGGCAGCAGCCGGCTCCCCTCGTCGCGCACATCGGGCGGGATGTCGCTCGCCTGGATCTCCCGGCCGGGAGCCAGCACGACCATTGACTCGATGAGGTTTCTGAGCTGGCGCACGTTCCCCGGCCATTGAGCGTCTATCAGCATCTGCATCGCGTCGGGTGAGATGCCGCGGAACGAGCGCCCGTGCTCGCGGCTCAGGTCGCGCACGAACCGCTTCACCAGTACGGGGGTGTCGCTCCTCCGCTCCCTGAGCGGCGGGAGGTAGATGCTGAGCACGTTGAGTCGGTAGAACAGATCGTCGCGGAAATCGCCGGTCGCCACGGCCTCTTTGAGCGCGCGATTGGTGGCTGCGATTACCCGCACGTCCACCCTGATCGGCTGCGTGCCGCCAACACGGAAGAACGTACGGTCTTCGAGCACGCGCAGCAGCTTTGCCTGGAGCGGCGGTGGCATCTCCCCGATCTCGTCCAGGAAGATGGTCCCACCGTCGGCGAGCTCGAACCGCCCCAGCCTGCGCTCCGCCGCACCGGTGAACGCCCCCTTCTCGTGGCCGAACATCTCGGACTCGAGCAGCGCTTCTGGCAACGCGGCGCAGTTGACCGTTATGAACGGCCCGTCACGCCGCGGCGAGATGTGATGGATCGCCTTGGCCACCAGCTCCTTGCCGGTCCCCGATTCGCCCTCGACGAGCACGGTGCTGGAGACCGGCGCCATCTGCTCGATCTTCACCAACACCTGCTGTATCGCCGGGCTCTCGCCCAGTATCCCCGTATGCTCCTGCAGCCGCCTCCGCGCAATGAGCCGCGTGGCGGCGGCAACGACCTCACCGGCATCCACCGGCTTCACCATCCAGGCGGTGAGGCCGAGTTGGCGCGCCTGCTTCGCAGGGTCGGGGGTTGCCTCTTCGATGAGACCGAGCGTGGAGATGGGCTTTTCGCGGGCCAGCGCTACGAGCGTCTCGGCTCGTTGCTCCGACAGTGCGCCGGTCATGATCACGACGTCTGCGTCCGCCCCCCGGAAGACGTCCCGTGTGTCGTCTTGCGACGACACCAGAACGGTCCCGAAACCGGCTCTCTCGAAGGCCGCGTTCGACTGCACCGCGGCTTCGAGGTCATCCATCGTGATGAGCACCCGATCGGTCATTCGTGCTCCGTCGGCTCGCCCTTTAGCAGCTCCACCGCGTGTTCGACCAGCGGCTCGAGCACGGCGAGGCCGTCGCTGACCCCGCCCGGGCTTCCTGGAAGATTTACGATTAGCGCTGCGGCACGAACTCCGGCGACTCCGCGCGAAAGGGAACTGTACGGCACCTTCTCCCTCCCGACGGCCCGGATCGCCTCGGCGATGCCCGGCGCCTCGCGCTCGAGCACCGCCCGTGTCGCCTCCGGCGTGACGTCACGCGGGGCAAGCCCGGTACCGCCCGTCGTCACGATCAGGTCGGCGGCTCCGTCGTCGGCCCAGCGGGCCAACACGGCGGCAATCATGTCGCTCTCATCGGGGACGAGGTCGCGCTCTGCCACCTCGTAGCCCCGGCGCCCAGCCCACTCGGCAACCGCGTCGCCCGACGCGTCCTCGCGCTCGCCCGCCGCACCGAGGTCGGAGACTGTGAGTACCGCTACGCGCAATTCCACGCAGCTACTTCCTCTTGACGCTTCCCTCGGCGTAGAACGGCAGCTTCACCACCTCCGCCTGTGCTCGCTTGCCGCGCACTTCGAGCTCGATCACCGTGCCCGGGTCGGTAGAGTGCGTCGGGAGGTAGGTGGTGCCGATGCCACAGCCCAGTGAGGGGCTGAAACCGCCGCTGCGAACGACGTCCACCTTATGGTCCTTCAGATACACGTCGTAACCGTGCCGCGGAAGGACGCGCTTCTCCGTAGTGAACCCCACGAGCTTCCGTGTCACTCCCTTGGCCTTGATCTGCTCCAGGGCATGCTGCCCGCCGAAGGGCGAGCCCTTCTTCAACTTCACGATCCAACCGAGCCGGGCCTCGTACGGGTTGGTCGTGTCGTCGATGTCGTTTCCGTAGAGCGGGTAGCCGACCTCGAGCCGCAGCGTGTCGCGCGCGCCCAGACCGATGGGTTCACCCCGTCCCTGCCCGACTACCGCATCCCACATGGTATCAGCGTGTTTCGGCCGGAAGTAGAGCTCAAATCCGTCCTCACCCGTGTACCCGGTGCGCGCGATGAAGCAGTCGACCCCCGCCACCTGCCCCACGGTGAAGTGGTAGTAACCCACCCTGGCCAGGTCCTCATTGGTGAGCGACTGCACCAGCCGCTCGCTCTCGGGTCCCTGAACCGCCAGGAGCGCCACCTCGTCGGAGATGTTCTTGACGCGGGCGTTCACGCCCTCCTTGCTCGCCACAACGTGCTGCCAGTCCTTTTCCAGGTTGGCTGCATTCACGACCATCATGACCTTGTCGTCGAAGCGGTACACGATGCAGTCGTCAATGAATGTGCCGCTCTCGTTGAGTAGCGCCGAGTACTGTGCCTGCCCGTCCTTCAGGGCGCTTACGTCGTTGCACGTGAGCCGGTTCACCCAGGCGTTGCGATCCGGACCGGTGAACTCGAACTCGCCCATGTGCGACACGTCGAATACGCCCACGCCGTTGCGCACGGCCTCGTGCTCCTTCGTGATGCCCGACGGGTACTGCACCGGCATCTCGAACCCCGCGAACGGCACCATCTTGGCCCCGGCCTCGACGTGCCTCTCGTAGAACGGCGTTCGCTTCAGACTCCCACTCATCATGCGCTCTCCCCACCCATGAGGATCGCCATCAGCGCCTTCTGGGCGTGCAGCCGGTTCTCGGCCTGATTGAACACTCGAGACTGAGACCCCTCGATTACCTCCTCCGTGACCTCCTCGCCGCGGTGGGCGGGCAGGCAATGCAGGAAGATCGCGTCCGGCGCGGCCAGCTTCATCATGTTCTCGTCCACCGTGTAACCCTTGAAGGCGAGCTTGCGCGCGTCAGCCTCGCCCTCCTGCCCCATCGAAGCCCACACGTCCGTGTTCACGACGTGCGCTCCCTCGATCGCCTCTTCGGGATCGTCGTGGATGGAAACCGTGGTGACTCCGTCAGCGCGCTCGTAGATGTCGTGATTCGGCTCGAACCCCTCCGGACAGGCAAGCCTGAGCTCGAAGCCCAAGACACCCGCCGAGTTGAGCCACGAGTTGGCGACGTTGTTCCCGTCTCCGATCCACGTCACCACCTTGCCCTCCCACGTGCCGAACTCCTCACGAACGGTCATGACGTCCGCCAGGGCCTGGCACGGGTGCAGGAAGTCGGTGAGCCCGTTGATCACTGGGATGGTCGAGAAGTGCGCCAGCTCCTCGACGTCCGCATGAGCGAACGTCCGGATCATGATCCCGTCCACGTAGCGCGACAGCACGCGCGCGGTGTCCTTGATCGGCTCGCCGCGGCCCAGCTGAAGGTCGCGGCTCGAGAGGAACAGGGCGTTACCACCCAACTGGTAGGCGCCCACCTCGAACGACACGCGCGTTCGCGTGCTGCTCTTGGTGAACACCATCGCGAGGGTCTTGCCCGCCAGGGGCTTCTCGTCGTATTGGCCCGACTTCATGGCAGCAGCCAGATCGAACAACTTCTCGATCTCTTCGGCGCTGAAGTCGGAGACCTTTAGGAAATCTCGTTTGGACATATGAATCCGGGCGGTAGGTCAAAATGACAGGCTAGCAGGTTGATTCTACCCGCCGGGCACCGGGGTGTAAAGTGAGTGGTGACGGGAAGAAAGGGCGTCTACGCTCTCGGTCCCAAGGCCCATCCTGGAAGCGGGGCTGCCGGGCTGGCCCTCCAGGTAACTACCCCAAAACGAGCAGCGGCGGGGCAGCATCAGCCGCACCCGCCGCTCGAACTCCCTCGCGCCCCCAGGCTACAGGATGTACTTGCGCAGGTCCTCGTCCTCGACGATCCGCATCAGGCGCTCGCGCACTTGTTCGGTGTCGAACACGATCTTCTTCTCCGGCAGGTCGGGCAGCTCGAACAAGACGTCTTCAAGCAAGGTGGTCATGACCGTGTGGAGTCTCCGCGCTCCGATGTTCTCCGTGCGCTCGTTCATGATCATCGCTATGCGCGCGATTTCGGCCACGCCGTCGTCCGTGAACGTGAGCTCCGCACTCTCGGCCGCGACCAGCGCCTGGTACTGCTTGATCAGCGAGTTTTCGGGTTCGGTCATGATCCGGACGAACTCGTCCTGACCCAGCGGCCCCAGCTCGGCCCGTATTGGGAAGCGCCCCTGCATCTCCGGAATGAGATCCGACGGTTTGGACACGTGGAACGCACCCGCGGCTATGAAGAGGACGTGGTCGGTGCGCACGTACCCGTAGCGCGTCTGCACCGTGGAGCCCTCGATGATCGGGAGCAGGTCACGCTGCACACCCTCGCGGGAAACGTCCGGACCCATCTGACTCCGCTCGCCCGCAATCTTGTCCAGCTCGTCCACGAAAACGATGCCGTGGTTCTCGACTCTGTCGAGCGCCTCGTTTACCACGTCGTCCATGTCGACGAGCTTGCGCAGTTCCTCGTCTACGAGAATGCGGCGCGCTTCACTCAGGCGCACGACGCGCTTCTTGGTACGCTTGGGCAGCATGTCCTGCAGCATCTCGGAGAAGTTGATGTCCGTCCCCTCCATGCCGGGCGTGAGCGGCATCAATTCGAGACCGGGCATACCCTGTTGCGTAACCTCTATCTCGACCTCCCGTTCCTCCAGCTTCCCGTCCTGGAGCAGCTTGCGAAGTTTCTCACGCGTACGGGTTCGCCGCTCTTCGTCGTCGCCCTCCTCGGGAGTGTCGGACTCGTCGCGCCGGACTTCTCCCGCCGCGGAAACCACGAACAGTTGCTGCCTCGCGCCCTGCGCCTCGGCGTCCGGCTGCTCATCGTCCGGCTCGGCGATCGGCTGGCGTTCGATCTTCGGCCGTGGCTTGGGAGGCGCCGGCAGGAGCAGGTCCAACATGCGCTCTTCGGCCCGCCGCTCGGCGTTCGGGAAGACTTCCTCCTCCCGCTCGCTGCGCACCATGTTGACTGCCGCGTCCACCAGGTCGCGTACCATGGACTCCACGTCGCGGCCCACGTACCCGACCTCGGTGAACTTCGACGCCTCGACCTTGATGAAGGGCGCGCCTGCCAGTCGCGCCAGCCGCCTCGCGATCTCCGTCTTTCCGACGCCCGTGGGGCCGATCATGATGATGTTGTTGGGGAGGATCTCGTCGCGGATGCTCTCGGGCGCCTGTGTCCGGCGCCACCTGTTGCGGATGGCGATGGCCACGGCCTTCTTGGCCGCGCCCTGCCCCACGATGTAACGGTCGAGTTCCGCAACGATCTGCTTGGGCGGCAGCTCCTCGAGCCACGGCAATGCCTCGGGGCCGCTGTCTATCGCCTGCAGCTTCTCTTCGATTGGCTTCGGTTCCGACGTCATGACTATTACTTGCTCAACTCTACTATCGAGATGTTCTGGTTCGAGAAGACACAGATCTCCGCCGCGATATCAAGAGCCTTCTGCACGATGTCGCGTGCCGAGAGGTCGGTGTGTTGCACCAGCGCCCGCGCCGCGGCCAGCGCGTAATTGCCGCCGGACCCGATGGCCAGAATTCCGTCGTCCGGCTCGATCAGCTCTCCGCTTCCACTCAGCACGTAGGCGTGCTCCGCATTGGCCACCGCGAGTAGCGCCTCCAGGCGCCGCAGCACCCGGTCGCTGCGCCAGTCCTTGGCCAGCTCGACCGCGGCGCGCGACAGGTTGCCCGGAAAGCGCTCCATCTTTTCCTCGAACTTCTCGAACAGCGTGAATGCGTCTGCGGCCGCTCCGGCGAACCCAGCGACCACCTTGCCGGAGGCCAGCGTGCGCACCTTGTTCGCGTGCGCCTTCATGACCGTGTCGCCGACGGTCACCTGTCCGTCGCCACCCATCGCTACCTTCCCGTCCTGCCTCACGCACAGGATCGTGGTGGCGTGAATCTCCAATCGCGTCATGCTCCCTGACCTCTTCGCACCGGGGCTCACGCCCGGGGGTGCGCCTTGTGGTACACCTGCTTCAGTCGTTCCACACTCGTATGAGTATACACCTGAGTCGTGCTCAGCGACGCGTGCCCCAGCAGCTCCTGCACCGCCCTGAGGTCGGCACCCGCATCCAACAGGTGGGTGGCGAAGCTGTGGCGCAGCGTGTGGACCTTGAGCCCCGCGCTTTCGCCCAGGCTCCGCATGAACCGGCTCACTACCATCTGCACTCCGCGCGCCGAGAGCCGCTTGCCCCGCCGCGACAGGAAGACCGCCCGCTGGTCGCCGCGCCCCGCGGCAAGCCCCGTCAGCAGCTCCTCGCGCTCCATGAAGTAGACGCGGAGCGCCCGCGTCGCGTACCCGCCGAGCGGGAGGATGCGCTCCTTCCTCCCCTTCCCGCGCACCTTCACCTGGTCGGATATGACATCGACATCCGCCAGGTTGAGGCCCGCCAGCTCGGATAGTCGCATTCCGGTGGCGTAGAACAGCTCCAGCATGGCCAGGTCACGAGTGCCCTGGAATCCGCCTTCGGAGGCCATCGTCTCAGCATGGCGGAACAGCTCCTCGACCTGGCGTCGGTCGAGCACCGCCGGGAGGCGCTGCTCGGCTTTGGGCAGCCGCACTCCCTTGGCGGGGTTCTGCTCGATTCCGTAGCGCTGATTCAGGAACCGGTAGAACGTGCGCAGCACGGACACTGCCCTCGCGATGGAGCGCTTGGCGAGCCCGCGTCGTTTGAGCTCCCCCATGAAGCTCCGTACCGCCAGCCGATCCACCGTCGTCCAGCGCCAGCGCCGTGCGCCGCCGTAGTACTCGTCCAGGAACACCTGAAACGCGACCAGGTCGCGGCCGTAGGCACGAATCGTATTCGGCGAGTCGTTTCGCTCCTTCTCGAGATAGGTGATGAACTCACCAATCTCGCGGCGCGTGGCGGGCGTTCGCTTCGTCACGTGGCCACCACCGCTGCGTCAGCCGCGAATGCGCGCATCCGCGTCATGGCCCGGTCCGCGAGTAGCTCCTTGCGGCGTCGCTTGTCGCGGACGCGCTTCTCGAGGGGCGGGAGCAATCCGAAGTTTGCGTTCATCGGCTGGAAGCGCCCGGGGTCGGCCCCGTGGACGTACGCCATCAGCGCACCAAGCATCGTCTCGGGGGGTGGCACGACGGGTTCGAGCCCCTCGAGCAGGCGAGCCAGGTTAATTCCGGCCAGGAGTCCGGTGGCAAGCGACTCGGTGTAGCCCTCCACCCCGACCAGCTGACCGGCGAACAGCAGGTTGACGTCGTCTCGCGCCGAGAGGTGGGGCGTCAGTGACGCGGGTGCATTGAGATATGTGTTCCGGTGGATGCTGCCGTAGCGATAGAACTCGGCCGCGCCGAGTCCGGGAATCGTCCGGAACACGCGCTGCTGCTCCGGAATGCGGAGCCGGGTCTGGAACCCGACGAGGTTCCACATCTGGCCGGCGCGATCCTCTTGCCTCAGCTGCACCACGGCATGGGGCTCGCGTCCCGTGCTCGGGTCGGGCAGCCCCACCGGTTTGAGCGGTCCGAACCGGAGCGTCTCGCGCCCGCGCCGCGCCATTTCCTCCACTGGGAGGCAGCCCTCGAAGTAGGGGACCGCGTCGAACTCGTGTCCCTCGAATTGGTCCGCCGCGATGAGTGCGTCGATGAACTCCTCGTATTGGCTCGCGGACAGCGGAGCGTTCAGGAAATCGTCGCCGCCGCCCTTGCCGTAACGTGACAGCCTGTAGAGCACCGAGAGATCCAGGGAGTCGCCGCTGACTATCGGCGCGATGGCATCGTAGAAGGCGAGCGAGTCGGCACCCAGCCGCGCAGCTATGGCAGCGCCAAGCCGGTCGGATGTGAGCGGCCCCGTGGCGACGATCCCCGGGGACGGCAGCTCGGTCACTTCTTCCCGCACGACGGTGACGAGCGGGTGTCCCTCGATCCGCCGGGTCACCTCCCCGCTGAACTCCTTACGGTCGACCGTGAGCGCCGACCCGCCGGGAATGCGCACGGTCTGGGCCACCTCCATGAGGAGGCTGCCCAGAACGCCGAGCTCGGCCTTCAGTAGGCCGTGCGCGTTGACGAGCTCCAACGACTTGAAGGTGTTGCTGCAGACGATCTCGGCGAGTTGGTCCGTCTGGTGAGCCGGCGTCTTCACGAGCGGCCTCATCTCGTGGAGCCTCACGGCGATACCGCGCTCGGCCAGCGCCCACGCGGCCTCGCACCCGGCGAGGCCTCCTCCTACCACGGTGGCGTTCACTTTGCTGCTACGTCGGCGACGGCCTCCTCGACGGGGAACTCGTTGCCGCACTTGAGGCAGCGGCGGTAATCGCCGCGCGCCTTCGTGGAGCGCTGCTCGGCTCCCTCGTTACCGCACTCCGTGCAGCGGTCGGGCACCGGGCGGTGCCAGGTCGAGAAATCACAATCCGGATAATTGGAGCACCCGAAGAACGAGCGGCCGCGCCGCGTGCGACGTTGCGCCAGGTCACCGCCGCACTTGGGGCACTTCACGCCGAGCGGTATGGGTCGCGTGTGCTTGCACTTGGGATACTGAGTGCAGGCGAGGAACTCTCCGTAGCGCCCCGTCTTGATGACCATCGGCGCGCCGCACTCCTTGCAGACTTCGTCGGTGGGCTTGTCGGGCACCTTGTCGCGCTTGAGCGGCTTGCTGTAGCGGCAATCCGGGTAGTTGGCGCACGCGATGAACGGCCCGAAGCGCCCGCTCTTCACGGTGAGCTTGCCGCCGCACTCGGGACACGGCTCCTTCTCTATCTCTCCAACGTCGTGCGCCTCGCGGATCATCGCGGCGGTGTCGATGGACTCGAGCGCCGTGGAGAACGGCCCGTAGAAGTCCTGCAGCACGGCCTGCCACCCGAGCTCGCCTTCCTCGACCTTGTCCAGCTCCGACTCCATCTGAGACGTGAACTCGACGTTGAAGACGTCCGGAAAGCGGGCCACCATCACCTTGGTCACCACCTCGCCAAGATCGGTGGGGTGGAACCGCCGGTTCTCGAGCCGCACGTAGTCGCGCTCGCGCAACGTAGACACGATGCTCGCGTAGGTGCTGGGCCGCCCGATGCCGTCGGACTCGAGTTCCTTCACCAGGCTGGCCTCGCTGAAACGCGGCGGCGGCTCGGTGAAGTGCTGGTTGGGCGTGATCTTCTCTACCGCGGCCTCGTCGCCCTTGTCCAGCGCGGGAACGGGCGCCAGGTCCTCGAACGTCTGCTCCTCACCGGCCTCCTTCGTGTCTGCGTACAGCACGTGGAAGCCGTCGAACACCATCACCGATCCGGTGGCTCGGAACAGGTACTTGTCGATGTCGAAGTCGATCGTCGTCGTGTCGTAGATTGCGGGCGTCATCTGTGAGGCCACGAAACGCAGCCAGATGAGGCGGTACAGCTTGAACAGGTCGCCGGTCAGGTGCTTGCGGAGCTTGTCGGGGGCCAGCGCGACGTCCGTGGGCCGGATGGCCTCATGCGCTTCCTGCGCCCGCGCGCTCTTCTTGGTGCGATAGGTGTTCGGCTTGGCCGGCAGGTAGCGCTCGTCGTAGTGCGTCGTGATGTGCTCGCGCACTGCGTCGATGGCGATCGGCGCGACCCGGGGAGAATCGGTGCGCATATAGGTGATGAGCCCGACCGCGCCCTGCTTGCCCATCTCCACGCCCTCGTAGAGCTGCTGCGCCGCACGCATCGTGCGCCTGGAGGCGAAGCCGAGCCGCTTGGCGGCTTCCTGCTGCAGGGTGCTGGTGATGAACGGTGGCGCGGGGCGGCGGCGGCGCTGCTTCCTCTGTACCGCGGTCACCACGAACGGCTTTCCCTTCACGGCCTTCACCACTGCGCGCGCGTCCTTCTGCGAGTGTAGCTCCGGCTTCTTGCCGTCGATCTTGTGCAGCTTGGCGTCGAAGCGCTTCCGCTTGGCCTCGAGCTCCGCGTCGATGGACCAGTACTCCTGCGGCTTGAAGTCGCGGATCGCCTGTTCTCGCTCCACGATGATCCGGAGCGCCACAGTCTGGACCCGGCCCGCCGAGAGGCCGGTCTTGACCGAGCGCCACAGCAGCGGGCTCACCTTGTAGCCCACCAAGCGGTCGAGGATGCGCCGGGCCTGCTGCGCCTCGACCTTCTGATCGTCTATGTCGGTGGGGTTCTCGATCGCCTCGCCGATGGCGTCTTTGGTGATCTCGTGGAACAGCACGCGGCGGATCGTCGATCCATCGCCCAACTGCTCCGCGACGTGCCACGCGATCGCCTCTCCCTCGCGGTCCGGGTCGGTAGCTAGCAACACCTGATTGGACTTCTTGGCCGCGCGCTTGATCTCGGCCAGCTGCTTTCCCTTGCCGCGGATCGTGACGTACTTGGGCGCGAAGCCCCTGTCCACGTCCACGCCGAGCTCGCGTTGCGGCAGATCGCGCAGGTGCCCCACAGTCGCCTTCACCGTGTAGCCCGAATCCAGGTACTTGCCGATCGTTCGCGCCTTGGCGGGCGACTCGACCACCACCAGAGCGCCCCCCTTGCCGGTCGAGCGCTTGGCCGCCCTGCGAGTCGTCTTCTTGGCGGTCTTCTTGGCCGCCTTCTTGGACGCCTTCTTGGCAGTCTTCTTGGCAGTCTTCTTTTTCTTCTTGGCTTTCTTTGTCGCCATAACCCTGCTCTATGCTCCAGGCCGCCAACTGAGTAAGCGGCCGCTCAACGACCAATCAACCGAGTACCGTGCCCCCTCGGGCCGGCTCCGTCCTCACGCCGCACGGCCCAGACGGGAGCATCGCTCCCACCCAGGCCGACATCATAACTTGATGATTCTCAACACCTTACAGACTGGCTCCTGGTTCCGCGAGCCCCCCCGCAGGGGGCGCATAGTTACCATCCGGCCCTGGATCGCGCAACCTGGACCAGAGCCGCGGCCACCTCCTCCACGGACGACCCATCCGTGGGGACCACCGCCTCAGCGCCCTCGTAGAAGCCCCCTCTGGCCGCCAGAAGCTCTTCCATCCGGACCGCCGGGTCAGGGGCGTCCAGAAGCGGCCTGGAGCCCTCAGGAGCCGCTCGTGTGGCCGCCATGGAGGGCGCAGTTCTGAGATACACCACCAGGGCGCGCCCGGCAGCGTATTCCATATTAGCGCCCTGGGCGGCCCATCCTCCGCCGGGGGCAACGACCCCCTGCGGCCCCGCCAGAGCCGCCTCGACGGCGCGGCGCTCGAGCTCCCTGAACGCCGGCTCGCCGCGCTCGGCGAAGATCTGCCGGATCGCCATCCCCTCGGCGGCCTCCACCTGCTCGTCCACGTCAACGAACGGGGCGCCCAACATCTCGGCCGCGCGCCTTCCGGCCGCCGTCTTCCCGGAGCCGGGAAGCCCCACCAGCAGCAGGTGCCGCTTCACCGAGCCTACTTTCGGCCGCCCTCGAGCCGCGCGAGGTAGGCTTCGAACGCCGCCCTCATGTCCGCCAGGCTGTCCCCACCGAACTTCTCCGCCAACGCCTGCGCGAGCACGATCGCCGTCATCGCCTCGGCCACGACCCCCATTGCCGGCACGGCCGTGATGTCCGCCCGCTCCGACTGCGCCTGCTCCGGCTCTCCGGTATCCAGGTTCACCGACTTGAGGGGCCGCCGCAGCGTGGCAATCGGTTTCATCGCCGCCCGAACCACGAGCGGCTCACCCGTGGTCATTCCACCTTCGAGGCCGCCGGCACGATTGCTGGATCGGGTGACGCCCCCGCGGGTAGCCTCACCGCCCGGCTCCAGCTCGTCGTGAACATTAGATCCGGGACGGCGCGCCGACTCGAAGCCGAGGCCGATCTCGACACCCTTCACGGCGGGAATCGACATCACGGCTCCTGCGAGGCGGCCGTCCAGCCTCCGATCCCACGACACGTGTGAGCCGAGCCCCAGCGGGAGCCCTCGCACCACGACCTCCGCGACTCCGCCCAGCGAGTCGCGCGCCGCCGTGGCCTCGTCAATCGCGGCTACCATCGCCGCGCCGGCGTCTTCGTCCAGGCAGCGCACCGGAGATTGGTCGGCCGCCTCGTTGAGCCGTGTGGGTAGCGGGTCCGGGGCAGGAGCGGCCACGGGTCCCAACTCCACCACGTGGCTTCCGATCTCGACGCCGAACTCGGCCAGGAGCCGGCGGCACACCGCACCGCTGGCCACCCGCGCCGCGGTCTCGCGTGCACTCGCCCGCTCCAGGATGTCCCGCGCGTCGGAGCGGTCGTACTTGAAGCTCCCCACCAGGTCCGCGTGTCCCGGCCGGGGCCGCTTCACCTCACGGCGCCGCGCGCCGGCCTCAGCTGCGTCGGGCTCGGGTGCCATCACGTCGCGCCAGTTCTCCCAGTCGCGATTCCAGATCAGCATCGCGATCGGGGAAGCCAGCGTTTCACCGGCGCGCACGCCGCTCAGGAACTCAACCGCGTCCTGCTCGATCTTCATCCGCGCGCCGCGCCCATAGCCGGCCATCCGCCGTCTGAGCTCCCGGTCAACGTCTTCGGCCACGAGCGGCAAGCCGGCGGGCACGCCCTCGAGGATCGAAACGAGGGCACGCCCGTGGGACTCGCCGGCGGTCGTGAAGCGGATCATGTATGCAAGACTCTCAACGCAGAGTGTTCGTCAGAGAACGGAACTTACCCGCCCCCTGACCCGTGTAAACCACCACCCGCGCGTGATGGGACGGCAGGAGCCAAGAAAAAGAGCCCGGCTTTGCAGCCGGGCTCTCTGATTCTCGTGTTGGGCAGCCCTCAGTTGGGGGCCACCGGGAAGGAGTTCGTTATCGGCGGCAGCGCAACGACCACCACACCGACGGCAGTCACACCGATCAGAAGCTGCTGCCCACCGACCGTCTCGGCGGTCCGCAGCGGTCCGATGATCGGGTCGCGAACCGGGACAGTCGCGACCTGACCGTAGAAGTACGTGTCGTATACGTTGATCAACGGGTCGGCCGTAGCGGCAAAGATCATCCGGTCATCCGGATCGCCGGTGCCGCCGAACGTGGGCGTGCCGGCGAGTCGCGCGTCGAACGCATGATCGAAATTGAGGTCCATGCCGGGCACTGCGCCGCCGGCATCGATGATGCCCATCAGCCTGAGCCCCTCGTCCAACACGTAGATCGAGTCGGCCCGGACCATGTTGGTGAGCCCGTTGAAGTTGAGCGCCACCTGTTGCACCGGGATCGCCGTGTTCGCGATGAAGTCACGCACGCGGATGGCGCGCGAGATCCCGTCGTCGATCACTTCGGGGCCCGTGAACACGACGCCCTGAATGTTGATTGGCGGGCACAGCACACTCGTATGCCCCGCCGTCCTGCTGTAGCCGATGGCGCGCGCGAATTGGTTGGGCGGCTTGGCGCTGGATCCGCCCTCTCCGACCAGCGCGTGGGTGAAGTCACCCGAGTTGCGCACGAACGTCGTGTCGAGGAAGGCCAGCTCGGGCATGTTCACCGTGCGGCCGCATGACGCCGAGAGGATCAACTCCTGCGCGATCCCCGGCCCCCGATCCACAATCACCTGCAGCGTGTCGGAGTCGGGCGACGGCGCCACCGCCGCCTGCTCCCACCAGAAGTGGGATTCCGGCGTGCCGCTGGTCAGGTTCTCCCAGCGCATGGTGCCGCGCAGAACGAAGTCAACCGGATCGCCCGGCTGCCCCTGGGTGGGGGTAGTCGAGTAGACGGCGTAGATGCTGTCGGAGAAGCAGTTGCCGCCGCCGTCCTGGATGCAGGTCATGCCCACGAACTCGGGCCGATCCGAAAAGTCGTACTCGGTGATCTTGATCTTGATGAAGCCGGTGGCTTCGTCGATCTCGGTCTGGACGCTCTGGATCAGGAAGTTCGGCAGATGGTGCCGCCTGACCTCGATGCGTGCCGAGGGCGTCATGTCGAGAATCGAGAAGTTCGTACCTCCCGAGTTCGCGACCACGATCGTGTCCGCGTAGCCCCCCGCTCCGTTGTGCGGCCACAGCGCCAGGCCCCAAGGGCTCGCGCCGGTCGAGACCCCGCCCGCGACGAAGCTCGTGTCCGCCAGCCGGAGTATCTCCACGCGATCCAAATCGATGTTGGTGAGATAGACCTCGTTCTGGTTGGCGTTGTAGATCGCGTCGGCGATGGTGCCGCCGTCCGGCAGGGTTCTCGTCACCCCGGATACCACGATGATCGTGTCGGGCGCGGCCGACAGCGCGGCCTCCCCGTCGAACAGCGAGTAGCCCGACACGCTGGCGCTCAGCAGGCTGGGCTGATCCGACGTGATCCTCGCCCCCAGCTTGTTCTCCGCAAACGCCGTCACCTCAATGGTGGCGGGCAGCATCGAGAACTCCGCCTCGAAATCGAGGTCGTAGAGATGCTCGTAGTACTCACTGCCACCGTCGCCGAGGTCGGTCGAGTCTCCACCGAAAACCGTGCCGTCCGCGAGACGCGCGAGCCAGCCAACCTTCGCGATGCCGGCTTCGTCGTTCGCCGCCACCAGGATAGAGTCGTCCACCTCGACCCTGGATGCGATCCCGTAGGTCACGCCCTGCGACGTCGGGAGCTGCGGCTGAACCGGGGCCTCCTCACCGCAGGCGCTCAGCGCCACGGCGAGCAGCATTCCAGTTGCGGCCCGTTTCATCGTCCACCTCCCGCGTCACCGCGGCCTGTCTTGGCCCACGCTCGAGTCCATACAGAACCAACCGGTCGCTCCGGGGACGCAGTGTTCGCGGTCGTGGCACGGTTGCCGTTGGAGTCCTCCGCGAACCCGATTATCACGACC
Source organism: Gemmatimonadota bacterium (assembly GCA_039587315.1). Classification (GTDB taxonomy): domain Bacteria; phylum Gemmatimonadota; class Gemmatimonadetes; order Gemmatimonadales; family GWC2-71-9; genus WVYX01. The sequence continues at coordinate 68,213 of JBDHIS010000020.1, forward strand.
GCCTGCGGCAATTCACTGAAGCTGAAGCCAAGGTCCCAGAACTCGATCACGTCGGTCAGGTTGCCGGCAAGTGTCACGGAGTCGCCCCCGACCTGTATTCCGGCGAGATCGAACGCCTGCCAACCCACCTCGATGATGCCGCTGGGGTCGGTAGCCCTCACTATGATCGAGTCGTCGACCTCGACCCGCTGCGCGACAGTAACCGTAATGGCTGGAGGATCAGTGTCGTTGATCGCCAGTTGGATCGAAACCGTCACGGGCGACGTCAGCCGGCGCCGGTCGGCGGAATCCACCGCGAAGCCGGTTACCGTGAAAGTGCCCTCAGGAGCGCTCGCCGAGATCGTGACCGTATCGGCAAGAATCGTGTCAGCCGGCATCGGCCGCAAATCGCCGATCGAGTCGCCGCCGGTGATCACTCCCTCGAGCAGGTAGCCGACGCGCTTCACGCCGTCCTTCTGGGCCGCGTGAATCACGATCGGGATGTCCTTGCCTGGCGAGGTGACCGCCGCGTTCGACGGGTTGAGGATCTCGACGATCAGTGCGTCCTCGTTCTTGAGGAAGACCGAGTCCTTGTCGAAGTTGCCGTTGTTGTTGCCGTCAGACGCCGACGCCGTGATGATGATCCACCCTCCGGCCGCGGTACCCTCCGGCAGGAGGATCTGGATTGACTGCGAGAAGGTGAGAACCTGGCCGGTAAAGACGGTGTCCACCTGACCGTCCAGCCCGCCCTCGAGCAGGATGGAGACGGCCTTGAGGCCAAGGTTGTCGCTGGCATCTACCTGGAACTGGACCCCGGTCGCAAGGTCGGTGGTGTCACCAGGCGTAAGGACGGACACCGACGGAGGCGTCACGTCCGGCTGGATACCCGGCGAGAGCGCCTGCTCGTTGCATCCGGCTGCCAGGGCGAACGCCAGGACGGCTGCGCCGGCTCCAATAACTCGATTTCTCATTGCCCGCCTCCGAGGCTACTGGGCCTCCTCCGCCGCAGCCGGATTATCGATGATGTGCGGCGTGACCAGAATCAACAGGTCACGACGCGTCTCCGAACGCTGCGTGAAGCCAAAGAGGCCGCCAATGATCGGCAGGTCTACAAGAAACGGTATTCCGCTCTTTGATACCGTGACTGAGGTCACGGTCAGCCCTCCGATCACCGCCGTTTGGCCATCCTCAACCATCAGTTGGACTTGCGCTTCCTGCGTCTGGAACGTGAAGCCGAGGTCGCTCGGAGCCGCCTGAATCGACGAGTTCTCCGCGTGGACCTGCATCAGGACCTGACGGTTGTTCGTCACGTGCGGCGTGACCCGCAGCTTGATGCCGGTTTCCTGATAGTCCACCGTGGCTTGCGCGGCTTCCGACTGCGCGCTCGGGTCGAGCACACGGATCGGGGTCCGCTCACCCACCAGGATGTAGGCTTCCGTGTTGTCCGCCGTGGACGTCAAAGGCTCGGCCTGCAGGTCGGCCAGCTCGACTCTCTGCAAGGCGCTCACGAACGACGTGACGCTGAAGTTCCCGATCGCCGTAGAGAAGATCAGGTCCAGAGCTGGAGAGATGACCGAGGCGCCGGCGTTGCCCAGCATCGAAAGCGTATTCCCGCCCAGATCCACGACGCTGGGAACCTCCTCCGGATCGAAGAAGTCCGTCGGGGCCGTCGCGTCGGGCACTCCGTCACCATCCGTGTCGACGGGCTGCGACGTGCGCGGGTCGGGTCGGGCGACGAGCGTATTGAAGAACTGAGTCGGACTGCCGATGTCGTACTTCACACCCAGCTCTTCGACGTCGGTCCGGTTGACGAAGATCAGCTTCGCCTGGATCGACACCTGCGGGGTAGGCACGTCCAACTGAGCCACGAACTCCACGTCCTCTGTGATCCGGCTCCGGATGTCCGTGATGATCAGGGTGTTCGTTCCGGTATCCGCCATGACGCGGCCACGGCCCTGGGTCACGATCGAGCCCACCACCTCCACGAGCGATGCAGCACGCGCGTAGTTGATCGGGATGATCCGCGTCTCGAGCGGCTCCGTGGAGTCACGGGCCAGCAATGCCGCGCGCGAGTCCACCCGAATGATGCCGGGCGGATCCTCCACGGCGTCCAATCCCTGCGCCTCGAGAATCACCTGGAAGGCGACGTCCCACGGCTGGTTGCGGATGTCGGCCGTTACGTAGCCCTCGATGTCCCGGCCGAGGATGATGCTCTTGCCGGACAGCTCCGCAAAGCCGGACATGACGTCGGCGATGGTCGCGGAGTCGAAGGACGCGGTCACCGCGGCATGCTGTGACTGCAGAGCCGGGGGCACCACGACCGCGCTCTCGGGCGCGGGGGCGAACGCCTCGGGCTCAGCAGGCGCTGCGTACAGCGCCGGCGCCGAGGAGGACCAGGCCGTGAAGCTCCGGTCCGACCCAAGGGTAATCCGCACCGCGTCATCGGCGTACTCCAGCTCGTAGTCCTTGAGAGACTCGAGTTCGAGCACTATGCGCACCACGTCCGGCCGGAACTGCGCGTAGCGGATGTTCTGAATCCCGCCGCGATTCTGGCCATCGTACATCATTCCGGGTGCGTTCAGTCGGGCTCCGAGCACGTCTATCACGAGACGCGACGGATTCTGCAGCGTGAAGTCCTGCACGCTCACGCTACCCCGAATGTCGATGATCACGTGAACGCGGCCGGGACCCGGCAACACGCTCACGGCAGTGACTTCGCCCGGCCCCGCAAGGGCACTTGGGGCCAACAGCACGAGCCCGGCGAGTGCGAGCATCAGTGACCGCTTCATGGTTGTTCCTCCCGACTGCGCCGCATGCGAATTACCCGCTGCCGCTCGACGCCAAACTCCTCGATAATCACCATCACCTCGGACTCCCGGATCGCTGCGATCCGCAGGCGTCCCACCTCATCTCCCACACGTACCGTGTAACGCTGGTGAACCGTCGTATCACGCAGCACCGCTACACTGGCGCTGGGATACCGCGGATTGAAGTTGATCGATGTGACCCGGAGGTCCTCCAGCAGGGGCCGCACGTCGCCGGACCTCAACAGGGATATGAACGGGTCCCGCCCCGAACCGCGGAACGCGAAGACCTCGCGCACGAGCTGCGTGCCCGCGTCGGCTTGCGGTTCCTCTGCGACCTGCGCGGCTTCGCCGACATTCTCCGGCACTGCCGCTTCCGGTGGCGG